>JAHDLC010000007.1 GCA_018436595.1 Synergistaceae bacterium
AAAATGGGAGTCACGGGAAGGCCTCCTTTTTGTAGTTTTGTTATCTCGCGACTACAATTTTACAAAACAGGGGCCTTCCTGTCATTTTTATCCAGTCATTTCAACGGTTTTTAGGCTGTCAAGGTCCTGCGAAAGTTGAGTTGTTATTTTAGGTCCATTCCTCGAAGGTGTCAAAAAATAAGGATCTCTCCTCTCTCCGGTTGGGGTGAATCCGAAGTGAACGTTGGCAAGTGGTCAATTTTCGGCTGTCGTTTGCTGGAAATGGCGTTTCCGGTGGAAACACATCCGGGGGGCTATCCAATATATCGTCAGGGAAAAAAGAACGTATCGACACGTGTTGATTTATTCGCTATAATATGGCCGCACGGGAGGTGAGGGGTTGGGAAGGCAATATAGCCAGAAAGAACTTATCAAAATAGCGAAAGAAAGAGGTTGGGAGATTGATGAAACAAGAGGAAAGGGAAGTCACGTTCTGGCAATGAAAGCAGGAGAACGCCCCTTCCCGATCCCGAGAAAAATAAAGCCCGGCCTTCTCGCTTCTCTCAAAAAAATACTCCAGATCGATGATTGAGTGAAAGAGAAACTGTCTTCCCCGATCACATAAAGGCAGGTGAGCACAATGAATCGCCCAAACTACTACAAATATCCGGCGGTCTTTTCTCCGGACGGTGACGGGTGGACCGTCAGGTTTCCGGACCTGGACAACTGCTTCACTTCAGCCGATGCCGTGGAAGAAGCCATCGTTGAAGCCCAGGCTGTTCTCCAGGACTGTATGTACTTCCGGGAGGAGCAGAAAGATGAGATTCCCCGGCCGACGTCAATGGAGGACGTTGCCCTGGAGGAAGGAAGCTTTGTTCAGGCGGTCGTTGCGGTGATGCCCCCGGTCCGCCGCGCATGGAGCCGGAAGGCCGTCAAGAAGACGCTGACCATCCCTGCGTGGATGGAAGAGGAACTAAGGAAGCGGGAGGACGTCAACGTTTCCCTTATCCTGCAGGAGGCACTGAAAAAGGAACTGAAGATCAAGGAACCGGTGTCTTTTTGAAGACAAGGCCCGAATCGGCGGCGATTCGGGCCTTGTCACAATGCGGTTTTGGTTTTGCGGGGGGGCGGCTCTGTTACACCGTCTGCATGCCCACCATGTGCTCGATGTTGTTCACCACGTCCCGGGAGAGGCCCATGCCGGAGGACAGTTCCCGAAGGTAGGATTTTTCCGCCTGGGTGTCCACTTCGATGGTCATGAGGGTGGCGGCGAAGATCTGGGCGGCGAGTTCGGGATTCCCTTTCCCGGCCCGGATGATCCAGTCGGTGTTCATGGGCTTCTGGAGTTCCTCGATGATGTAGTACATGTCCTCCTGGGAGACGCCCGCTTCCTGCAGCTTGCCGGTGATGAGGCGGTACTCGTCCTTGTCGATGCGGCCGTCGGACTTGGCGGCGTTGATCATGGCGGCGACCACCACTTCCGCCCCGCTTTCGAGGTCACGCTGTTCTTCCTCGGTCTCGGGGGCCAGAAGGCCTACGGGAACTTTCCCGGTGCTCTTGCCGCTGTTCTGCAGGGCGTTCATGGCCATGGCCGCGAGCAGGGCCATGAGTCCGCCCCCAAGGGCCCCGGTGGCCGCTTTTTTGCCGCCGCCGAGAAGGGATCCCAGAAGGGCGCTGAGCCCGCCGACGGCGAGGGTTTTGTTGCCGCCTACGGCTCCTCCCACCTGGTTCAGTATCTGGCCGAACACGCCGCCTCCCGCGGAACTGCTTCCGCTTCCGCCCAGGAGGCCCCCCAGCAGGTCCTCGATGCCGAATCCCTGGTTCGCTCCGGATGACGGCTTGCTGCTTTCATCGGCCCCGAAGACGTTCTTCATCCTCCGGCTAGCCGACGGAGCCGTTTTGGCCTGCATGAGGCCGCCCAGTATATCCATTATGTTCATGATCCATCCTCCTCGTTCTGGTGTTATATCGGTGAAGAATCCATTGTTTCCGAAAGGGCACGGAGCCTTTCTGCATTATCCCAGCAAAGACGTTTTTTTCATAGGCCATACGAAAAGGAATAAATGAAACCGCCGGGGTTTCCGGGCATGAACACTGTCCTTCAAAAAGAAAAACACAGGTCTGCAGAACGGTTTTCTGCCATTTCCATACCGGAAAGGCTGTCTTCAATACGACATCATGTCTTCCGATCGAAAAATTGAAAAATTCGGTTTGTAAAAGGGTGATCTCATCCGGGCGCAAGGCCTTCTTAGGTGTCGGGTGAAACTTCAATAAACGGAAAAAATATTTGCAGAAATAAATGGTTTATGATATATCTCTTTCAGTATTTGGGGAGAGAGTGTTTCTTCTGCGCCTTTTTGGAAAAAGAAGGGCTGTCATTTTTCGGCATAACCTCTTTCGATCCCGTTCAATTATTTATTTTCCGGATTTTCATTTTTCCCCAGGAGGTATATCTATGAAGCGCCTTGGTTTTGTCGGTTTCGGAGAAGCTGCATTCCACATGGCGAAGGGGCTTGGAGGGGAGGGGGTTTCAGGCATTGTCGCCTACGATGCGGCACTGGATGCCGATCTCCCCTACAAAGAAACGCTCCTGAAAAGAGCAGGGGAAGCCTGCGTGGAGCTTGCCTCGTCTCTTGAGGAGCTTGTCGGACAGTCCGACGTGGTCGTGGTGGCGGTTCCTGCGAAGTATACCGAGGAGACGCTCGGGCAGATTCTTTGTTTCATCAGGAAGGATATGCTGGTGGTGGACGTGACAACGGCTCTTCCGGATATAAAAGAGCGGCTGGAGCAGGCCTTTTCTGCCGAGGGCGCTTTCTATGCGGATTCCGCCATGCTCGGTCCTCTTCCTGTGTATGCCCACAGGGTTCCCATGCTTGCTTCGGGAAGCGGCGCAGCACAATGGCACGATTTGATGACTCCCTTCCACATGTCGGTCACCGTGGTGGAAGGCAATGCTGGTAACGCCTCCCGGATCAAGCTTGTAAGAAGCGTCTTCATGAAAGGTCTCGAGGCTTTGTTGGCCGAGACCTTTGTTTTTGCTCACCGGTGCGGAATTGAATCTGTAATACTGGATTCGATTTCGGAAACGATGAATAAAACCTCCTTCCAGAATACAGCCCGGCGTTTACTCTGTGCCGACGTAATCCATTCCGAACGCCGTTCCTTCGAAGTCGGCGAAGCCATTGCCCTGATGAAGGAGATCGGCCTGGAATCACCTGTCAGCGAGGGAGTGCGGAAGCGGCTTGAACTCACGACGCGGCTCGGAGCAGCCGATAAGCTCGGCGGTATACCGCCGGAATCTCTGGAGGAAGTGTTTGAGATCTGGGATGAGCACAATTACAGGTAATATCGGCTTTTCGCTTTTCCGGTTGTGCGTGTCCCGGGGAGACGACAGTTCTGCTCTTTTTTTCCGGGTCATGAAAAGGAACTGATTTCCGATTTTTTCCCAAAGGAGGACATTTCACCATGTCTGTAGGTTTTCGAGTGTACCTGAAGAGGAATCTCCCCCCCAAAGAGCTTGTGGAAGCTTTCCGGTTTATCCCTGCCTCCAACATTTCCGATTGTATGGGGCGATTGAGCGGAATGGGTTCGGAAATTCGTTTGATGACCAGGCCGACCGAGGGCAACATGGTAGGAGCTGCCCTGACGGTAAAGGCACGGCCCGGTGATAACCTGCTCCTTCATAAAGCCCTGAACATGGTCATGCCCGGAGACATTGTTGTTCTTTCCAACGAGGGAGACCGTTCACAATCCCTTATGGGAGCGATAATGGCCACCTTTGCAAAGTCCCGCGGTGTTGCCGGATTCGTACTGGATGGTCCCATTCGGGATATCGGCTACATTTATGATCTGGGCGTCCCGGTTTATGCTGCTGGAACAACCCCCGCAGGGCCCTGGAAAGAAGGGCCGGGAGAAATCAATGTTCCGGTATCTTGCGGAGGAAATGTAATTAACCCGGGAGACATCATTGTCGGTGACCTGGACGGAGTGATAGTGATACCCCGGGAAGATGCGCCGTCACTTCTGGAATCGGTCCGCCTGTTCAAAGAGAACGATGAGAAAAAACTGGAGGCCGCGGAGAAAGGAACAGCCCAAAGGGATTGGGTGGATAAATCCCTCCTGGCGAAGGGCTGTGAAATTATTGATGACATTTGCAGGTAGCAGGTGATTGGACCAGATTCTGCCTGACCCTCTGCTCATGATTTCGAGATTCCGAAAATCGTGAGCAGAGGCGTAATTTAACTCTCTCGAAGAGGTCCGCAGAGGAACTTCTTATTTGCGAAGCGGAAAGCTGCCTGGGTTTGTTCGCATATCCTTTTTTTCCGTTAATGCATGCCGCGTTATTTCCCCGCACTTGAAGGGGAGAACCCGGTGCAGTACAGGGAATATGGGAATAAACTAAATTTGTCGTTCAAATGAAAGGGAAATTGCAAAGATATTTGGTTTGTGATATTCTGTTTTCATTCGTGCCGGTTGGGGGAGAACTGCCATGCAGGAATTTAAAGAGAAAATCCGTTTTTTTTTAAGAAGAAGCAAGACTTCCAAGGCCAAAAGAACGGTCGCCAACTTTTTTGTCAGTTCTCCCGAGGAAGCCGCTTTCCTGAACCTGGGGGAACTTGCGGAACGTATCGGTGTCAGCCCGGCGACGATAAGCAGGACTTCCGTCGAGATGGGGTTCAGCGGGTATCCGGATCTTCAGGAGCAGATACGCTCAAAGTTGAAAATAGGCATAACCCCTGTTGAACGGCTTAAAGAAACTCCGGCCGACGAAAGCACCCCGATCTGGACACGTTCCATTATGAGGGACCAGGAATCTCTCAACGCCCTGCTGTCCATGAATTCCGGGGAAAAATTCCAGAAGGCCGTTGAATTGTTTGCGTCTGCCCCCAATGTGTATTCCCTGGCTCTCCGCAGTTCCTATCCCCTCACTTTTTTCTTCAACCTGCTGCTGTTCCAGATCCGGCCAAATGTGCACCATATTTCCATCGATGACGGGCAGCTGACGGAAAGCGTTTTTGACATCGGGCGGAACGATGTTCTGTTTGTTGTTTCCCTTCCGAGATACACGAAGTTTGTCCTTGAAGTGACGGAGAAGATCCGGAGAACCGGCTGCCGGGTGGTTTCAATCACGGACAGCGAATTGTCCCCCCTGGCGATCGCCTCCGATATCGCTTTTTTCTGCCGGTATGAATCGGCGAGCTTCTTTAACTCCAATATCGCAGCGGAGGCGGTCATCAACGCGCTTCTGTCGGGAGTTCTTCAGCACCTGGGACGGGATGGGGTACAACGCCTCGAAAAGCACAGCAACGCAATGAAGGAATGGTCGTCACGGTTTTCTCTGGGAGTGCAGGGGTATCTTCACGACCAGTGAACTTTACTCGCTATTAAACGAGTTTTTTTCGGTTCATTGATTTTTGGGCATAGCCGTCGTGAAAGGGGTGATCGGCAGAATAGAAAGCGGAGGCAGTTGAAGGGGATGAAACAGAAATCCGGAAGGCCGTTTTTTCTCGAAAGCAATGCAGGACCTTTGAAGAATCACACTTTTTGGGGGAGGTAAGGCATGATGAAAAAAATGACCGGTTTGATGATGCTCCTGTGCGCTTCTTTTCTGATCTTCTCTTCGGTGCCGGCTGACGCCGAGTGGCCGGCGGACCAGCAGATAACCATGATCGTCGCCTATTCACCGGGCGGGTCGACGGATATTATGGCACGGCTCGTGGCAAACTATATCGAGCCCTATATCGGGCAGAAGGTTGTCGTACTGAACAAGCCGGGTGCAGGGGCGGAAATAGGCTATACCCTCGTCAGCGAAGCGAAGCCCGACGGGTACACTGTGGGTTTCCTGAACACGCCGAGCATTGTCGCCCTTCCCATACGGAAGAAGACTAAATTTACCCTTGATTCATTTGTTCCGGTGGCCTGCCTGATGGACGATCCGGGCACGGTGCTGGTCCGGCCCGACAGTCCTTTCAAGACCATGGCCGACGTTATTCAGTACGCAAAGGACAACCCGGGGAAGCTGACGTACGGCGTGAGCGGCATCGGCTCGGATGACCACATGGCCATGCTGTTCCTCGAAAAGGCAGCGGGCTTCAAGGCGAAGGTTGTTCCCTTCACAGGCGCCGGCCCGAACAGGACGGCCCTTCTTGGCGGGCATATCGACATCGCTCTTTTCAACGTGAGCGAGGCGAAGGAATACACGGAGACCGGACAGATCAGGATGCTGGCCCAGATGGGCGAGGAAAGGGATCCCCTGTTCCCCGAAATTGAGACGCTGAAGGAAATGGGATACGACGTGGTTATGGGAAGCTCGAGGGGAATTGCCATGCCCGCGGGAGTGCCGTCAGAAATCGTTGAAAAGTTTGCGGAAGGCATGAGGAAGGTCGTTGAGAATCCTGAATTCAGGAAGAAATGCGAAGATGCCTATCTGCCCCTGGTGTATATGAATCCTGCGGGCTATAAGAAACACCTTTCTGATCTGAGCAACAGGCTGACCAAGCTGTGGGAAGAAGATCCCTGGATCAAAGAATAGCGTTTTCTGAGCTCAGGACGAATATGGGGAGAGCCTTGCAGGCATCTCCCCATTTCCTTTTCCGGGAGGGAATGTGTATGACACATAGAAAACAGGACTTTTTATTCGGTGCAATCGGAATGGCTGCCTCGTTGGCTGCCATATGGCTGTCGGTTCAATATCCGTCGGATTCAGCCCTTTTTCCGCTTCTTTCAGCGTCCGGCATTTTTATCTGCAGCCTGGCTGTCCTGATAATGGTCATAAAAAGCAAAGAGGGGAGCGAAAAGGTCGAAGGTATCAATCTGCGTTCAGCCGCAATGTTTGCGGCGGTGCTTCTTCTGTACGTTTTTTTCATAGAAAAAGCGGGGTTCTTCACATCGTCCTTCTTTTTTGTGATGGTGGTTTCCATGGTGTGGGGCAGATTCGGAAAAGGGGTTTCCCTTCGTTTTTCCCTGCTCTTTGCCGCCCTGTTTACCGTTTTTCTTTATATTACCTTCGTAAAAATTTTCACGGTTCCTCTCCCGAAAGGTCTTCTATTTTGAACTAGGAGGGTAATGATGTTCGAACATTTGGTGTCCTCTCTTTCAGGAACCCTGGTTTTTTCCAATATAGTGGCCATGGTTGTCAGCACCGCGGCAGGAATCACAGTAGGGGCCCTTCCGGGTCTCTCGGCTTCCATGGGCGTCGCGCTCCTCATTCCTTTCACGTTCACCATGGATCCTCTGACGGGACTATTGTGCATGGCAGGCATGTACAACGGGGCCATTTACGGCGGCTCGATCGCCGCGATTCTCATCAACATACCGGGAACTCCCGGAGCCGTGGTCACGACCTTCGACGGAAACGCCATGGCAAAGAAGGGAGAAGGGCGGTACGCCCTGGAAACGGCGGTTATCTGTTCCACCGTCGGGGGGGCCGCGAGTGCCCTGGCCCTCATGTTCATCGCCCCTTACCTGGCGGCGCTGGCTCTGAAGTTCGGACCGGCGGAATATTTCTGGATCTCCGTCCTCGGGCTGTCAACCATAGCGAGCTTTCTCTCCGGTTCGACCGTCAAAGGGCTTTTCTGCGCCTTTGCGGGGCTGTTTGTCAGCACCGTGGGTATCGACCAGATCAGCGGCGTTTTCCGTTTTACCTTCGACAATATGTACCTTATGGAAGGGTTTCCCGAAATCGTGGTTCTCATCGGCCTGTATTCCATCCCGGAAGTCTTTACCATGCTGGAGGATGTTGCTGGGGGAAAAACCGCTGCGGCAAATAATGCCATGCTCGATCAGACACGGTACAAAGAGGAGAAGCGGTGGACCTTCCGTCAGGATTTCAAGTCTTCACTCCCCACCTGGACCCGTTCTTCCATCATCGGGATCGTGATAGGGATGATTCCCGGCGCGGGGTCGAGCATTGCCGCTTTCATCAGCTACAAGGAGGCGAAGCGGAAATCGAAGAATCCCGATAACTTCGGCAAAGGCGAGGTGGAGGGCATCCGGGCCTCGGAAACGGCAAACAACGCAGTCACTGCCAGCGCCATGATCCCCATGCTGACCTTCGGAATTCCCGGCAACGTGGTGACGGCCATCATGGTCGGAGGCCTTCTCATCCACGGGCTTCACCCGGGCCCCAATCTTTTCATCAAGGAACCGAGGATCGTGTACGGACTCATGTGGGGAATGCTCCTCACGAATTTCATCATGCTCGGCCTGGGGTATTTCGGCTCCCGGTATTTTGCGAAATGCCTGAAGATGCCTACGGTGATTCTTGCCGCTGCCATCGGCGTTTTGAGCACCGTCGGAACCTACAGCCTGAACAACTCCATGTTCGACGTGTATTCAATGCTGTGTTTCGGCGTGGTCGGGCTTGTCATGCGGAAAATGAAGCTGCCCATCGCGCCGGCGGTTCTTGGGATAATCCTGGGGCCCCTTGCGGAGACCGAATTGAGGAGAGCACTGATGATTGCGGACTCTCCCATCGAAATTTTTACGCGCCCCCTTTCGTTTTTCCTGTTCCTTCTGACGCTGCTCAGCCTGTTCTACCCTGTATTCAAAGCGCGTCTTGCCGCCCGCGGGACCAAGGCGTGAGGGAAGGATTCCGGCAAGGTCCGGCGAGGAGGACAAATCAATGGAACTGTTCAAAAAAGAGAAGCTGGAGTCGTTTTGTTCTGCCGTCTATCAGGCGGCGGGAGTTCTGAAGGAGCGAGCGGATGTCCTGGCCGCCTCCATGGTCCATGGGAGCCTCAGGGGAGTTGAATCTCACGGGGTCAGCAGAACGGGGATTTACCTGAAAAGAATAACGTCAGGCATGGTCCGGCCGAACGCGGCCCTGAAAATTGAACGGGGCGGACGGTCAGGGGCCGTGATGGACGCGGGGAATACCATAGGGCAGTTTGCCGCTTCCGAAGCATCGAAGCTGGCGGCTGAACTGGCGGAAGAGAACGGCATCGGCTGTGTGGGCGTCCGGGGGTCCAACCATTTCGGCGCGGCCAGCTTTTATACCCTGCCGCTGGCACAGAAAGGCTGCATTGCCCTCGCCATGTCCAACGCCCCCACCACCATGGCTCTCTGGGGCGCCGGCAAGCCCTACACGGGGACGAACCCCCTGTCCTACGCCATTCCTGCCGGGAAATACGAGCCCCTGGTGCTGGATATGGCCACGAGCATCGTTGCCCGGGGAAAGATCCGCAGGGCATGGAAAAAGGGGGAGAAGATCCCGCCGGACTGGGCGATAGACAAGGACGGCAATCCGACGGAGGATCCCGAAAAAGCGCTGGAGGGATATGTCCTTCCCTTCGGCGGTCCGAAGGGGTCCGCCATTGCCCTTTTCATAGAAGCCATGGCGGGGGTTTTGACGGGAGCTGCCTTCGGTCCCTCCCTCGGGAGCATGTACAACGACTTCGACAGGGAACAGAATCTCGGGCATTTCTTTATTGCCGCCGCTCCCGGCGTTCTTGCTCCGGGGCTCGATTTCGGGAAGAGAATGGAGGCCATGGTTGCGGAGATAAAAGCCCTGCCGCCGTCAGGAGGCAACGAGAAGGTCTTCCTCCCGGGCGAAATCGAGGCGATGACGGAAAAAGACCGGAGGGAGAACGGCATCCCCCTCGAGGAGGACGTGGTGAAGGAACTGCAGGAACTGGGAGCGGCGTATGGCCTGAGTTTTCCGGGGTGACCCGGGGAATAGGGCGAGTGAAGGCTCTTGGCGCTGATACTGAAAAGGGAGTGAAATTTAGTGAAGCTTTTCGACTGTACGCTGCGTGACGGTGCAAATGTTTTGGGGAAAGGGTTTCCCGCTGATCTGACGGAGATGATGCTGCAGGGCCTGATCGAAAACGGGATTACCGCTATTGAATACGGAAATGCGGGCGGCATCGGGGCCTATGAAGTGTCCAACTCCATTGCCCCCCTCACGGACCTGGAGTATCTTGACCTGGTCCAGCCCTATCTCGGCAAGGCTGAAATAGGAATGTTCCTCAACGCGAAGCGCTACAGGGAGCAGAATGTGGTGCTCGCTGCCGAAAAGGGGCTGGCCTTCCTCCGGGTGGGGGCCGATGCGGGAGACTCGGCCATTGCCATGGATGCGGTCAGGATTGTGGCACACCACGGCATGAAGGTGTGCTACTCACTCATGAAGGCCTACATCGTCTCCCCTGCCGCTCTTGCCGAGGAATCCAAAAAACTCGAAGAAGCGGGAGTTCATGAAATTACCATTATGGACTCGGCGGGTTTTATGACCCCTGACCAGACATCCCGCTATTCCGAAGCCCTGGTCAATGCGGTGGACATTCCCGTAGGTTTTCACGGGCACAACAACCTGGGGCTCTCCGTGGCGAATGTGCTGGCCGCCGTCGGGAGCGGAGCGGAGCTGATAGACTGCGGCCTGCTGGGAATGGCCCGCAGTGCTGGAAACACCCCCACCGAGGTTATTGCGGCGGTGCTGCAGCGGGACGGCAAACTGCCCGAGGTGAACCTCTTCGGCCTTCTCCGTTTTCTCGAGGACCGGCTGATCCCGGCCATGGAGCGGCACGGGTATCACACGGCCATAACCCCCCTCGACCTCATCCTGGGGTATTCGGGCTGTCATTCGGGGTTCCTGAAGCTTTTCCGCGATATAGCCCGGGAAAAAAACGTTGACCTGCTCCGGCTGATAGCCGTGGTCACCGGCAAAAACCAGAAATCGCCGTCGGAGGATGAGATCCGGGCCGCGGCAGATGCCCTGTAGACGGGGCGTCCGAAAGGAGACGGGCAGGCCGTGAAAATCGTGTTTGCAGGGGAGTACCCCGCGGGAACCCTGGAAAAGTTCCGGGAAATACTGCCGGGGAAGGAATTTGAACTGGTGCCGGTCACCGGCACGAAAGAATATGAAGAGCTCTCCGATGCCGAAGTCATTGTGCTGCGCATCTTCAAGGCCTACAGGAACACCATCGAAAACAACGGGAAGCTCAGGCTGATCCACCGGTGGGGGGCAGGGGTCGATTCAGTCGACCTGGAGGCCGCCACGGAACACGGCGTGCTCGTGGCCAATACTCCGGGAGCAAACGCCTACGCCGTCTCCGAACTTGCACTGCTTCTCATGCTTGCCCTGGGCAGGAACCTGCAGGCCCACACAAGGAGCATAGCTTCGGGCGTCTGGAGCAGGACCATGTTTCTGGACCAGACCTTCACCCTCAACAAAAAAATCGTCGGCTTGATCGGCGGAGGCAATATTGGGCGGCAGGTTGCGGCGAAAGTGCAGGCATTCGGAGCCTCGGTGCAGTATTACGACACGTTCCGCCTTCCGGAGCAGCTCGAAAGGGAGTGCGGTATGAAGTACGTCCCCTTTGAAGAACTTCTGAGGACGAGCGACATCGTGAGCCTCCACGTTCCCCTGACGGAAGAGACGCGCCACCTGCTTGACGGGGAGAAACTGGCCATGCTCAAGCCCGGAGCCTTCGTCATCAACACGGCCCGGGGCGGGCTGATCGACGACGATGCCCTTCTTGCGGCAGTACTGGAGAAACGGATTGCGGGCGCCGGCCTGGACTGCCCGGAGCGGGAACCCCTGGGGCCCGACCATCCCATGCTCCGGCAGCCCAATATTGTCATCACCCCCCACATCGGGGGAGCGACCTCCGACCTGGCGGACGCCATGATTCCCATGATCGCGGACAATATTCTCCGTCTCGCCCGGGGGGAAGAAGTGCGGTACGTGGTGAACCCCGGGGCAAACAGGGTACATCCGGCTTCATGACGGGATGAGGTGAGGGGATTTTCGGCCGGACTGTCTCCAGTCGCGCTCTCGCCAGATTCTCCCCGCGGGGGGGGACAAAGGCGCCCCGGATGCCGTTTCACGGCTTCCGGGGCGCTGTCTCATCTGCGAAAGCCCCTCTCTCAGACTTCCGCCTTTTTGGCCCTGGCGTTCCGGATGCTTTCGGTGAGCTGGGGGACAATCTTCAGCGCGTCGCCCACCACGCCGTAGTCGGCGGCCTCGAAGATGGGGGCGGATGGGTCGGTGTTGATGGCCACGATGATCTCCGAGTCCTCCATTCCGGCGAGGTGCTGTATGGCTCCGGAGATGCCGCAGGCGATGTAGAGGTCCGGGCGGACGGTCTTCCCGGTTTGGCCGACCTGGCGGTCTTTTCCCACCCAGCCCGCGTCCACGCCGGCCCGGGAGGAGGCCACGGTGCCCCCGAGGACGTCCGCCAGCTCCTCGAGGACGGCGAAGTTTTCCGGGCCGCCCATGCCCCGGCCTCCGGCGACGAGGACCCTGGCGTCCTGGATGTCCTTTTTGGAACTTATGGTCTTCACTATTTCAAGGATGTCCACGTTCCGGCTTTCCGCGAGGCCCTCCACCCTGACGATCTCCACCGGGGGACGGGCCCCTTCCGCTGGATCGGCCCGCCGCATCACGCCGGGGCGCACGGTGGCCATCTGGGGCCGGTGGTCCGGGCAGGCGATGGTGGCCATGATGTTGCCTCCGAAGGCCGGGCGGGTCATCATGAGGTTCCGGGTTTCCGGGTCGATTTCGAGCCCTGTGCAGTCGGCGGTGAGGCCGGTGTGGAGCCTGGCGGAGAGCCGGGGGGCGAGGTCCCTTCCCAGGGCGGTGGCTCCACAGAGGAGGATGTCCGGCGTGTACCGCCTGACTACTTCCGCCATGGCCCGGGTGTAGGGTTCGGTCATGTAGGTTTCGAGGGCGGGGTCGTCCACCACGACGATCCTGTCGGCCCCGTACCGTGCAAGTGTTCCGCAGAGGGGCTGTATGCAAGAGCCGAGGAGTGCCGCGGTGACTTCCGTGCCCAGGGCTTCGGCCAGTTCCCGCCCCTTGCCGAGAAGCTCCAGGGAGACGGGAGCGATCTCCCCGTCGGTCTGCTGGACGAAGATCATGACGCCGTTGCAGTTGTGCTTTTCCATTCCGTACACCTCCGTCACAGGACGAACTTTTCCTGGAGCCGCTCGGTGATCCAGCCCGCCGCGTCCCTGGCGTCCAGCTCGACCACGGTTCCTTTTCCCCTGACCGCTTTGGTGAAGGACTTCATGACCCGGGTGGGGGAGCCCTTGAGCCCGATGTTGCCGTCGTCTATGGCCAGGTCGGCCCGGGTGAGTATTTTCACCGTCCTGTCCCGGAAGGCTTCGAAGATCCCCCGGGGGGTCATGTAGCGGGGTTCGTTCAGCTCCGAGAGGGCGGTGACAAGGCAGGGCATCTCCGCCCTGAGGATGTGGCTGCGGTCTTCGTACTGGCGCCTGACCACCACGGTATTTCCTTCGATCCGCAGTTCTTCCGCATAACTGATGTTGGGTATGCCGAGGTGCTCCGCGATCTGGGGGCCCACCTGGGCGGTGTCGCCGTCGATGGCCTGCCGCCCGGTGATGATGAGATCGTACTCCAGGGCGGAGAGGGCGGAGGCGAGGGTGGAGGATGTAGCCCAGGTGTCGGCACCGCCGAAGGCCCTGTCGGTGAGGAGGATGGCTGCGTCGGCCCCCATGGCCAGGGCTTCCCGCAGGGCGAGGTCCGCCTGGGGCGGGCCCATGGTGAGGACGGTGACATGGGCTTCGTACCGGTCTTTCAGCCGGAGGGCGGCTTCAAGTCCGGCCTTGTCGTCGGGGTTGATGATGCTGGGGATGCCCTCCCGGAGAAGGGTGCCGGTGACCGGGTCGAGGCGGACCTCGGTGGTGTCGGGCACCTGCTTGACGCATACGATGATCTTCATGGCCCTTCCTCCCTACTTCAGCAGCGCGCCGGCGATGACCATGCGCTGCACTTCGCTGGTGCCTTCGTAGATTTCGGTGATCTTGGCGTCCCGCATCATGCGCTCCACGGGGTAGTCCCGCATGTAGCCGTAGCCGCCGTAGAGCTGGACGCACTCCGTGGTGACCTCCATGGCGGTTTCGGAGGCAAAGAGCTTTGCCATGGCGGCCTCCACGGAGAATCTGCCCCCGGAATCCTTCGCCAGGGCGGCGCTGTAGACCAGCATCCTGGCGGCTTCCACCCTGGTTTTGAGGTCGGCCATCCGGAACTGGGTGTTCTGGAAGGCTCCGATGGGCTTGCCGAACTGCTTGCGCTCCTTCACGTAGGTGACCGTTTCGTCGAGGGCCCCCCGGGCGATGCCGAGGGCCTGGGCCGCGATGCCGATCCGGCCGCCGTCGAGGGTTCCCATGGCGATGGAGAAGCCCTTGCCTTCTTTGCCCAGCAGGTTTTCCTTCGGTACGATGCAGTCTTCGAAGATGAGTTCGCAGGTGGAGGATCCGCGGATTCCCATCTTGAGCTCCTTTTTTCCCACGGAGAAGCCGGGGAAGTCCTTCTCCACGATGAAGGCGGAGATGCCCCTGGTGCCCTGGCTTTTGTCGGTCATGGCGAAGACGATATAGATGTCAGCCTGCCCGGCGTTGGTGATGAAGATCTTGCTGCCGTTGAGGCGGTAATTGTCTCCTTCCGGGACGGCCCGGGTCTGCTGCCCCGAGGCGTCGGTGCCGGCACCCGGTTCGGTGAGGGCGAAGGCCCCAAGCTTTCTGCCTGACAGGAGGTCCGGCAGGTATTTCCGTTTCTGTTCGGCGGTGCCGTACTTTTCGATGGGGTCGCAGGCCAGGGAGGTGTGGGCGGAGACGATGACCCCCGTGGTGGCACATGCCCGGCTCAGTTCCTCCACGCAGAGGACGTAGGTCAGGGTGTCGCACCCCTGGCCGCCCCATTCCCTGCTGAAGGGTATTCCCAGGAAGCCGTACAGGGCCATTTTTTCCACGGTTTCCGACGGGAACCGTTCGTTCTCGTCCACTTCCTGGGCCAGGGGACGGACTTCCTTTTCGGCGAAGGAGCGAAAGAGCTGCTGCGCCATCCGGTGTTCCTTGCTCAGTTCAAAGTTCATCTGGTATTCCTCCGGTGTCGCCGCACTCCGCGCCCGGCCTCCCCGAGGCCGGGCGCGGGAGGCGGTTCTATTGGGTTGTGTTTTACAGCCGCATGCCGCCGTTGACGCTGAGCACGTGGCCCGTGACGTAGGATGCGTCGTCGCTTGCCAGGAAGAGGGCCGCCTTCGCGATCTCCTCCGGCTTTCCGAGCCGCCCGAGCATGGTCATGGCGGCGAACTTGTCCAGCAGATCCTGGGGGACGGTGCTGAGGATGTCGGTCATGGTGTATCCGGGGGCGATGACGTTTACCCGGACGTTGCCGCCCTTCATGGCGAATTCCTTGGCCCAGGTCTTGGCGAGGCCGATCATGCCGGCCTTGGCGGCGGCGTAGTTTGCCTGGCCGATATTGCCGTACTCGCCCACCACGGAGGAGATGCAGATGATGGATCCGCCCCTGTTCTCCTGCATGTGAGGGCCCACGAGGCGGGTGAGGTTGAAGATTCCGCCGAGGTTGACGTCGATGACCTTCTGCCACATGTCGTCGGTCATCTTCCGGGTGAGGGCGTCGCGGGTGATTCCGGCGTTGTTCACGAGGATGTCGATTTTTCCGAACCGCTCCACGGCGTAGTCGAAGCATGCCCTGCAGGATTCCGGGTCGGAGACGTCGAGCGTGTACCCTTCCACGGAGGGGTTTTCGTAGGTGAGGGCCGACATGTCACCCGCGAGAACCCGGGCTCCCTCGGCGGCGAAGAGTTCCGCCATGGCCCTGCCGATGCCCCGTGCTCCGCCGGTGATGATGGCGGTTTTTCCCTGAAGTCTCATGGATCGTTCCTCCTTCCGGAGCTATCCGTCCCAGCGTTCGAAGGCCGCCGAGACGCCCATGCCGCCGCCCACGCAGAGGGTGGCGAGTCCTTTGTTTGTGCCCCGCCGTTCCATTTCATGGAGCAGGGTGACGAGGATGCGGCAGCCGGAGGCACCCACGGGGTGACCGAGGGCGATGGCACCGCCGTTGACATTGACCCGGTCCCAGTCCCATCCGAGCAGTGTGCCCACGGCGAGGGCCTGGGCGGCGAAGGCCTCGTTGGCCTCGATGAGGTCGAAGTCGCCGATGTTCATGCCGGTCAGGCCGAGAAGTTTTCTGGTGCTGAAGGCGGGGCCGATGCCCATGACGGAGGGGTCCACCCCTGCCGAGGCGCCTCCGGCGAATACGGCCATGGGGGTAACCCCGAGTTCTCTGGCCTTCCGCTCGCTCATCACGACCACGGCGGCGGCCCCGTCGTTGATGCCCGAGGCGTTGCCCGCCGTTACCGTTCCGCCGTCCTTTTTAAAGGCGGGCTTCAGGGCGGCCAGGTCCTGCACCGTGACGCCGGGGCGGAAGTGTTCGTCCCGGGAGAAGGGCACCGTCTCCTTTTTGACCTTCACCGGCACGGGGACGATCTCCCCGTCGAACCGGCCTTCCTTCCATGCCGCCTCGCACTTCCGCTGGCTGGCTGCGGCGAATTCGTCCTGCATCTCCCGGGTGATTCCGTACTGTTCGGCCACGTTTTCGGCCGTTATGCCCATGTGGTAGTTGTGAAAAACGTCGGTGAGGGCGTCGCAGACCATGGTGTCCACGCAGGGGCTGTCGCCCATGCGGAAGCCGGTGCGGGCCTTTTCCAGGGCGTAGGGGGCGGCGGACATGTTCTCCATGCCCCCGGCCACCACGACCTCGGCGCTTCCGGAGCGGATCATGTCGGCGGCGAGGTTGACGGCCTTCAGGCCGGAGCCGCAGACGTTGTTCAGCGTCAGGGCCGGAACCTCCACGGGAATCCCGGCGCTCACGGCGGCCTGGCGGGCCACGTTCTGGCCCCGGCACGCCTGGAGGATGCAGCCCATGAGGACTTCGTCCACCCGGGCCCCTTCCACGCCCGCCCTATTGAGGGCTTCCCGTATCACAAGCGCCCCGAGCTGTTCCACGGGGGTGTCCGCCAGGCTGCCGCAGAATTTGCCGATGGGGGTGCGCACGGCGCCCGCCAGCACTATCCGTTCACTCATAGCGGAACTCTCCCTCCTTTTCACTTCGGGGGCATCACGGTGGCGGTGCCCTCGAGGAGTACCTTGCCGTCCTGATTGGTACAGACTGTCTCCAGGGTGACGATATTCTTCCGGGGTTCCAGGGCGGTGACGGTGACCTTTGCCTCCACGGTGTCGCCGATGTGGGCGGGAGCGGTGAATTTGATCGTCTGCCCCAGGTAGATGGTGCCCGGCCCCGGAAGCCGGGTGCCCAGGGCCGCGGAGATGAGCGAGGCGACGAGCATGCCGTGGGCGATGCGGGTCTTGAAGCGGGTCCCCGAGGCGTAGACCTCGTTGATGTGGGCCGGGTTCTGGTCTCCGCTCACCCCGGCGAAGAGGTACACGTCCGACTCGCTGAGGGTCTTCTGGAACACGGCCGAATCACCCAGGGCGATCTCCGCTATAGTCTTTCCCTTCATTTCGTCCTCCTTCCGCACCCCGTCCGGGGCGGCTTGTTCACTGGATCCGACGTTCGCGGTCAGGCGCTCCACGCACCCCACCGGACGGCGGTGGCTGCCCATGTATATCCCGTTCCCGCCGCCACGAGGACGGCGATGTCGCCGTCCTTCAGCCTGCCGAGGGCCTGCCCGTTTTTCAGGGCGATGAAGGCGTCGGCGGACTGGCAGTGGCCGTAATCCTCGAGGACGAAGGAGTTTTCCTCCTTCAGGCCGAAGCTTGCGAGCATGGTCTCCAGGATGGAGCGTTTCATGAAGATTGGCGCGATGAAATCGACGGAGTCCTTGCCGTAGCCGCTCTTTTCGGCGGCCATTTCGATGACCCGGACGAAGTTGTCCAGGGTCACCGGGTCGAGCCGTTCCTTCATTTTCGCGATGTCCGCCACCCGCAGGAAGCGGTCGCCGTAGGGCATGGTGCTGAAGTTTGCGAAGTTTTTGCACCCCACGCCCATGACGCCGATATCGTCGGCAAAGCTGCCGTCGGTGATCATGGCGGTTTCCAGGATGACGTTCTGTTCCAGCCCCTTTTCCAGCAGCACGGCCGCCGCGCCGTCGCCGAAGTTGAACATGAACCGGGAATCGCCGTCGGCGTAGTTGATGAGGTCCCCCTCCTTGGAGGAGGAGACCAGCAAAACGTGCTTCAAGCTCTCGTCGGCGAGCATCATGCTCTTCAGCACCTTGAGGGAGTAGACTCCCGCCGAGCAGAGGCTGTGGATCTCAAAGGCGTTGGCGTTGACCGCCCCGATGCCGTGCTGGATCTTGGCGGCGCAGTTGTAGAGGTAGTAGTCCTTGTACTCGCTGCCGCAGTACACCACCAGGTCGAGCCGGGCGGGGTCGAAACCGTTCAGCGCGCTGCGGGCGGCCTTCACGCCCATCTCCGACACGGATTCCTCCGGAGGGGCCTTGTGGACCAGGTTGATGCCGAATTTTTCCCGGATGACCTTCTCGGGAATTCCGGAGGCCTCCGCGATGTAGGCGCTGTCCCGAATTCCCTCCGGGGTGTAGTAGCCGATGCTGCGAATGCCCACGACGTCCGTGGCGTCCAAGTGCCTCACTCCCATCTAGTCCGTGGCCTTGCCGTAGAGTTCCACCACCTTCGAGACGACGATTTTTCCCACGTTGTTCTTGGGGACTTCGTCCACGAAGGTGACGTATTTGGGGATTTTGTACCGGGCCAGCTTCGAGCCGAGCGCGGTGATGATCTGTTCTTTTGTGACCGTTTTTCCGGGCTTCACCGAGACCACGGCCTTGCCCACCTCGCCCCACTTCTCGTCAGGGACGCCGAAAACGCACACTTCGTGGACCCCCCCGATGTCGTACATGGCCCGTTCGATCTCCGGCGGGAAGACGTTCTCGCCGCCGCTGATGAACATGTTTTTCTTCCGGCCGACGATGTAGTAGTAGCCGTCCTCGTCCCGGACCGCCATGTCGCCGGAGTGGACCCAGCCGTCCACCAGCGTCTTCGCCGTTTCCTCCGGGTTGTTCCAGTATCCGGAGAAGGTCTGGGGTCCGCCCCAGAGCAGCTCGCCGGGGGTGTTGGGTTCGGTGATTTCGCTGCCGTCGTCGGCGGCGAGCTTCACCATGGAAAGGTACATGGGCCTGCCCACGGAGGCGTACTTGGCCCTCATGACCTCCTCGGACATGAGATGGGCGCAGGAGGAAAGGTTGTTCGGCCCGGCCTCGGTCATCCCGTAGCCCAGGACGAACTTCACGCCCTTGTCCCAGAACTTTTCCATGATGTTGATCGGAGTGGGGGCGGCTCCGGCCATGACCCACTTCACGCTGGAGAAATCCGCGGAGGCGAAGGCGGGCAGCTCCACCATCATGCGAAAGATGGTGGCCGCGCCGAAGAGGGTGGTAATTTTTTCTTTCTCGATGATTTCGAGGGTCTTCTTCGGGTCGAACTGCCTGTTGATGATGAGCCGTCCGCCCACGTGGAGCAAGGGCAGGGTCAGCAGGTTCCAGCCGCCGGTGTGGAAGAGGGGAAGCAGCAGCAGGGTGCTGTCCTCGTGGTTCAGGTTCCAGGTGCAGATCTCGTTGAGGCAGTTGAACAGCTCGCACCGGTGGGAGATCAGGCCTCCCTTGGGAAGGCCGGTGGTTCCCCCGGTGTGGATGATCATGTGGGTGTCCTCGATGTCCAGGTCGCCGCAGCAGACGAAGGCGTCGTTGCCGTGGTCCAGGGCGGCGGTATAGGGAAGGTCGTTCTCCGGGTTTTTCTCCGGCGAGAGGACGATGTACTTTTCCACGGAACAGCCGGACTTGAGAGAGGGTATTTTGTCGGAGAAGGCCTCCTCGTAGAAAAGGACCTTCGGCGTTTCGTTGTTCATGAGCTGCACAAGTTCGCTGACCGAGAGGCGGGCGTTGTAGGGGACGAAGATGGCGCCCAGCTTGCCCGTGGCGAAGTAGGCGTCGATCATCTCGATGCAGTTCCTGGCGATAAAGGCCACCCGGTCGCCCTTGCGCACGCCGGCCTTCTCGCCGAGAAACCGGGCCAGGAGGTTCGCCCTGCGCTCCAGGTCGCCGTAGGTGTAATGCGTCTCCGTGTCGAGGTCGTAGACGGCCTCCCGGGTGCTGTCGATCCGAGCCCGGAAGAAAGAGTAGTTTCCTATCCAGCCTGCAGACATTTTCATGCCCCCCTACAGCCGCTTGAGCAGGGCCACGACCCTGTCGGCAATATTTCTCATGATGCCGGTGCCTTCCTCATCTTCTTCGGCGTTTTTCGCGCCGCCCTTACCGGCGACGCCCACGTTCCAGTAGGTGTTGCCCACGATGATGCAGTCGTTCGCGGCGGCCCAGAGCAGCATCTGGGCGAAGGCGAAGTTGTGGCCCGCCCTGCGGGCGGTGCTTACCGGGACGATGACCTTTCCGGAGAGGGCCGTGGTGCCCCAGGTGTAGCTCTCCCCGCTCTTTTTCATCTCGTTCTTCGCCCAGCGGCCGGAAAAACCGGCCCTGTCGAGAACGGCCTTCAGTTCTGCTGTGATGGAAGAGTGATAGACGGGGGATCCGAGCAGGATGGCGTCGGCCTCGGCCATTTTCGGGAAGATGGCCTGGAAGTCGTCGTCCAGGGTGCATCGTTTCGCGGTGACGCACTCGTAGCACCCCCGGCAGCCCCTGAGATTCTTGTCGCAGAGCTGGATCAGCTCCGTTTTCGCACCCTGTTCCCCTGCCCGGTCCAGGATCATGGTCAGGTAGCGGAAGGTGTTGCCGTCGGCCCGGGGGCTTCCGTTGAGGGCGAGCAGTTTCATTCTGATCTCCTCCTTAGGCGTTTTGAAAAGTGCCGGTCCGCCGCTTGCTGCGGCGGACCGGAAGTATCCTGCCTACAGGTCGATGACGGCCTGCAGTTTCCTGCTCAGCTTTTGTTCCTTCGTCATGAGGGAGACGAAGACGGTGAGTGACACGGAGATGGCGATGATGTAGAAGTAGCCGGGCATGCCGCCGGGCCATTTGAAGGACGTGAGGGAGAGGAGGTTCAGGCCGAGGGAGGCCGCCATTCCCGTCATGACGCCCGCTTCGTTGGCCCGGTCCCAGAGGAGGCCGATGATGAACACGGGGAAGGTGGCGCTCATGAGGGTGCCCCAGCCGAAGGTCCCGAGGATGGCGACCATGTCGCCCCGATAGATGGAGAAGAAGATGGAGATGATGCCCAGGGCGAACATGGTGATCCGGGACGCGGTGATCTGCCTGTTCTCGGGGATCTTCATCCCGAAGGCGCTGGGAAGGTCCCGGGAGATGATCCCGGCACAGATGGAGAGGAAGAGGCTGGCGGAGGACATGGCCGCTGCCAGCACCGCCGCGTAGACGAAGAGCTGGGCGGTGAAGCCCGCCTCGTCGGCGAAGACGAAGATCGCCCGGTCGGCCACCGCGAGGGGGTTCACCTTGCCGGAGGCGACAAGGTAGAGCACTCCGTAGGCCACCACCACGGCAAAGAAGCCCACCACGGCATGGGAGAGGGAAGCGTAGAGGCTGAGCCGGGGCATCTCCTTGGGGTTCTTCAGGGCGTACATCCTGGTGAGCACCTGGGGCTGGCCGATGGTGCCCAGGATGGGGATGAGCATCCAGACCATGCTGATGGTGCCGGGAAGTCTGCCCCAGGCGTTGAGGAAGTCGGGGCCGAGGGGCTTGGTGACGCCGGCCGCGGCGGCTTCCTTGGCGGAACCCACGGCCTGCATGACGTTTCCGAAACCGCCGGTCATGGTGTAGAAGGCGACGATCATGATCACGCCCGCCACGACCATGACAAGTCCCTGGAAAGCCTGGGTCAGGAGTCCGCCCACTTCGCCGCTGATGGCGGTGTAGACGGTGAGGATGCCGAAGATGACGATGGCGGCCACGATGGGCTCCCAGCCGAGAAGGTGGGCGAAGAGTTCCGATCCGGCCTTGATCTGGGCGGAGAGATAGGCGATGCAGCCGAGGAAGATGACGATGGAGAGCATGGCCTTGATGAGCCGGTTGTTGTTGAAGCGGAGGTCGGATATGTCGCCGAGGCTGGCCACCTCGCCGATCTCGGCCATGGCACGGACTTTCTTGCCCAGGATCAGGTAGGCCATGGTGAAGGCGGCGGAGGAGAGCATCCAGAAGGTCATGGGGTTGCCGGTGGCGTAGATGATGCCCGGGACGCCCACCAGGGCGAAGGCGCTGGCCACGGCGGCGGTGCTGGAGAGTCCCACTGCGAGGGGACCGAACATGCCGGTGCTGCCGAAGAAGGCTTTATTGGAGGTTACCTTGCGCTTCGCCCACCAGCCGATGAGGAAGGAAGCGACGATCATTGCCACGGAAAAGCTGATGATGAGTCCTTTTTCCATAATTACGCACCCTCCCCGTCATGAGCGATTTTCGCAAGAAATTCATCCCAGTCGGCATCGGAAAGCCACTGGCTCCTGAAGAACATGAAGCCCAGGGTGAGCGTCAGCATACCACCGATCCAGTAGGTCAGCACCGTCCACGCAAAGGAAGGGTGAAGGCCCAGGATGGTGAAGGCAGGCATCTGTCCCGCGAAGGCGTCCGAATAGTGCTTGGAGAGGATGAAGCTCGCCCCCCAGAGTACGGCCCACGACAGCAGCGGGTAGACCAGAAAGGGTATGGAGACTTTGCCCTTCCGGGCCACGCCGAGGAACATGTGCAGGAACATGAGGACGACGCCGAGGATCATTGCGGGCAGAAACTGCTTCATCATGCCCAGAGCGGTGATGCCGAGCCACAGTAAAGCGATGAGGACCATGATTGCGGATCTTTTCCGTGATACATCCATTCCGTATCCCCTCCTTCGAGTGTGGAGCACTGCCCCGGTTCCGGGAAGTCAGGTTCCGGAACCGATATATGAAACATGAATCATGTTCCATATTAGGCGGAGAATATCATCACGCTAAACAGAAGTCAAGCAGTGTCCGACATTCCGCTGGTTGAACCGGCGAAGCGGCAGAGGGGCCTGCCGTGGTATGCTATTATGACAGACATTATGAATGGTTGAATGAGGTGGTACCGTGCATCTGGTCAACAAGCCGAAGACGGCCCGGGGCGAGGAGACGCTGCAGCGGATCTGTTCCGCGGCGGAGGAGCTGTTTGCCGACAGGGGCTACTACAATACGCAGATCGGCGACATCGCCCGCAAGGCGGGGGTGGCCACCGGGACGTTTTATATCTACTTCCCGGACAAGATCAGCGTGTTCCGCTATCTTCTGAACGAACTGGGGCATCAGCTCCGGCGGGAGATACGGGCCGCCGCCGCAGGAACCGAAAATCAGCAGGAAGCCGAGTATGTGGGCCTCAGGACCTTCCTGTCCTTCGCCTCGAAGCACATCGGCCTGTTCAAGATTATCTGGCAGGCCCAGTTCGTGGACATGGAGGCCTTCAAGGAGTACTACGAGACCTTCTCGGCCCGCTACATCAGCCATATCAGCGACGCCCAGGACCGGGGCGAATTCGCGGACATCGACCCCGTCTATTTTTCCTATATCCTGATGGGCATTTACAACTTCGTGGCCCTGAAGTGCATCGTCTTCGACGAAAAGGAACCTTCCGAGGAGCTTGTCCAGGAGGTCTTCAAATTCATCCGGAACGGGGCCTTCGCAACCTCCGGTGACAGTGCCGGTGCGGAGAACGGGGGCGCGGAACGGAAAAAGGACAGAAGAAAGAATTGATGGCTTCCCGGAACCGGTGTACCGGCCTGTCCGGGATGGCCTGAAAAAAAGTTGGGGGTGCGGGGAATGAAAATCGCAGTGTTCGGAATCGGAGGTGTCGGGGGTATCGTAGGGGGCGCACTGGCCAAAAGTCATGCCGAAACCTACTTCTTCGCCCGGGGAGAAAACCTGGAGGCCATCCGCGCGCAGGGGCTGAAGGTCCAATCATCGGTGCTGGGGAATTTTGTGGCCCGGCCGAAAGGCGCCTCCGACAAGGGGGAAGAGATCGGCATTATGGATGCCGTTATTGTCTGCTGCAAGGGGTACAGCCTGAAATCGGCCTGCGGGGCGATCTCTCCCGTGGTGGGCCCAGAAACGGCGGTGATCCCGCTGCTCAACGGAGTCATCGTCTCCGACATCATGGAGCCGATGCTGCCCCCCTGCGTCCTTGCCGACGGGACGATCCGGGTGTTCAGCCGCCTGGAGAAACCGGGGCACGTCATCCAAAGCATGGAAATGTGCAGCATCGCCTTCGGAATGAAGGACGGGAGCAGACCGGCACGGCTGGATGAACTCGCCTCCGTGCTCAACACGGCGGGCATCAGGACGGCGGTATCGGAAAATATCATGGTGGACAGCTGGTCCAAGTATGCCCTGATGTGCGGCAACAGCGTAATGTTTTGCTATTACGGCGGCCCCGCCGGCACGGTGCGGGAAGATCCCCGGCATGAAAGCGTGCTTCGGGCCGTAATGGGCGAACTGGTGGCGGTGGCGGCCGCAAAGGGAGTAATGCTGCCGGCGGATACGGCGGAAAAAGCGGCGGCTGTTTTTTCAAAGATGGAGCCGGACGCCATGTCCTCCCTCTACCGGGACCTCAGCAGCGGCAAGCCGGTGAACCAGACCGAACTCGACCATATCATCGGAAGAATGGTGGAGATGGGACGGCAGACAGGCGTTCCCACCCCGTACCACACGATTGCCTACGAACGGTTCGCCTCACGGCAGGATTAACGCCCGAAAGCCGAGAACAAAGAGAAGGGCCCTAAGAAAACAATTTTCTCGGACTCCTTTTTTTGGGGAACAGAGCAGCGCGAAATATTGATCTGCAGGCATTTTTCTGTGAATTTAAAAACTCTCCGGATACTCTTCATTTCCGTGACAAATATTATTTACACGTGTTAAAATCTTGACGAAAGGAATGCTCCGGATGAAAAAGCCGGAGATCGACCGCAACAAGATCTACTCTTCGTCGGAAATCATCAGGATTCTTGAGGCTGATGGATGGCAGCTCCACGGAACGGAAGGGAGCCATTGTCAATTCAAGCATCCTGTGAAAAAGGGCAAGGTTACGGTTAAGCATCCGGATAAAAATGTTCCGGGGCCGACGGCAAAATCAATTTGGAAACAGGCAGGTCTTTTGCCTCAGCCTTCCCGGAAAGAGGAGGATTCATGAACAAACCTGACAGATACAGGTATCCGGCAGTAATGGGGTTTGACGATGAAACGAAAATGTTTTATCTTCTCTGGCCCGACCTCCCCGGGTGCACCACAACGGGGAAAACGGAAGACGAAGCTCTGAAGAATGCTGCCGAAGCCATGTCGCTGCACCTTTGGGGCATGGAGGATGACGGTGACGAAATTCCGGCCCCTACGCCACTTCAGAGCCTTGACCTTGGTCAATACGAGGAAGACGGCTGCAGGGTTGTCGCTGTCCTCATAGAAGTCTGGATGCCGTCTTTCAGGGAGCGAATGGAAACGAAGGCTGTCAGCAGAACGGTTACCCTGCCCGGCTGGCTTGACAGCCAGGCAAAACGGGCCGCCCTGAATTATTCCCAGATCCTTCAGGACGGCATCATGGAACGGCTGAGAATAAGCCGAACGGTCACAAAACGAAAAAAGAGCAGGGTTAGGGAATCGATAAAAAACTGATCACTTCTGTTCAGCCGAGCACCTCCCCGAATGCCGCCAGGAAACCCCGTATTTCGTCCCTTGTGATGACGAAGGGCGGAAAGAGGCGGAAGGTGGACGTCAGCTGGTGGAAGTCCTGGATATAGCCCTTGTCCAGCAGGCGTTTGGACATGTCCGGCCCCCTTCCGGCAGCTTCCGGGGTGAGCTCCGCGCCCACCATGAGCCCCTTGCCCCGTACCTCCCGGATGCAGGGGAAGCGGGTCTGGAGTTCTTTGAGCCCCGAGAGCAGCATTTCCCCCATTTCTTCCGACCGTTCCACGAGGCATTCGTCCCGCAGGGTGGCGATGACCTCCGCGGCGATTTTTCCCGAAAGGGGCGTGTTCTGGTGGGACTGGACGTGCCGTCCCAGAACGGACACCGCCCGCTCTTCCACCTCTTTCGTGGTGACCACCGCCGAGACGGGCAGGCCGCCGCCGAGAGCCTTGCCGATGACCAGGATGTCCGGCACCAGATTTTCATGGGAGAAGCCGAACCACCGTCCTGTCCGGCCCGTGCCCGTGGTGATTTCTTCGGAGATGAAGAGGGCTCCCCGGGCGGCCGCCAGTTCCCGGAGGCGGGCTCCGTAGCCGGGAGGGGGTACGAGGATGCCTCCCCCGAGGACGGGTTCCCAGATCACTGCCGCCGCTCCTTCTTCCGGGGGAGTTTCCCCAAGGGCGGCCAGGCAGGGAAAGTTCCCTCCGCCGCAGTCGGATGAGGAGGGGCACCGGACGCAGTGGGGCGCGGGCAGGCGGAGGACCTGGGCGTATTTCGGAAGAAAGGTTGACGTCCGGCCCGGTTCGGAGATGGAGAGGGCAAAGATCGTGCCCCCGTAGTATCCCTTTTCAGCGGCGACGATTTTTTGCCGTCCCGTGGCGGCCATTGCCATCTTGAGAGCCAGTTCCACCGCCTCGCTGCCGGAGTTGAGGAAAACGGCCCGGTCGAGTTCCGGCGGCAGAATATCGGCGAGGCTCTTGAGGGCGTCATCGACCTCGGGGGTCCCGAAGGGTGCCCCCGCCTGCAGCAGTCCCCCTGCCTGGTCCCGGAGGGCCCGGGCCAGCCGGGGATGGCCGTACCCGAGGACGTTGCACCATGTGCCCGACCACATGTCGGTATAGCTTGTGCCCCTATCGTCGAAGACGGTGCTTCCCCTGCCCCCCGTCAGGCGGATGCCGTGCAGGGGGTTCGTGTTCCAGAGCTTCATCTCCTCATCCCTTCCTTTCGTAGACCTTCCCGAAGGCTCTTCCGAGCCTGTAGATGCCCTCTTCGATCTCCTCCTCGTCCAGGGACGAGATGGAGAGGCGGAAATGGAGCCCTGTCGGCTCCGAGGAATAGAAGAGGTTTCCCGGGGCGGCGCTGACCTTCTCCGAGGCCAGGATTTTCTCCCAGTCCGCCGGCGGGGAGGGAACCATGGAAAGCCAGATGAGGTATCCTCCGTCCGGCCGGGTCCAGGTTGCCCATTCCGGGGAGACAGCGCGATTCAGCGCAGCCAGGGCGGTCTGCATCCGTTTCCTGTAGATCCGGTGCATCCTTGAGATATGCCGTTCGTAATGCCCTTCGGAGCAGAAGCGGGCCAGGGCTGCCTGCAGCAGCGCCGGGGGCGACAGTTCGCCGTACCGGCGGAGCACGGCCAGGCGCCGGATGCATTCCGGGTGGGCCGCCAGCCACCCCACGCGGGCCCCGGGGAAGAGGACCTTTGAAAAGGTACCGCAGTAGATCACCCGGTGCCCGGTGTCCATGGACTTGACGGGAAGGACAACCCTGCCGGAGTATTTCATCTCCTCCTCGAAGGCGTCCTCCAGGAGGGGAATTCCGAAGCGTGTGCAGATGTCCAGCAGCCGTTCCCTGTGAGGCTGGCCCGTGGTGATGCCGGTGGGGTTCTGGAAGTTCGGCATGGTGTAGACCAGGTGGATGGGCCCCTTCCGGCAGGTGTTTTCCAGGGTGTCCAGGTCCATGCCGTCCTCCTTCAGGGGGATTTCGGCGATGTTCAGGCCGTAGTGGCGGAGAAGGGGGAGGATGTCGCCGTAGGTGGGGGATTCGACGGCCACTGTCCTGCCGGGTTCCGCCGTCATGCGGAGCACCAGGTCGAGGGCGTGCTGGGCGCCGTTGGTGATGAGGATCTCCTCCGCCGTCACGGAGATGCCGTGGGTTCCCATGCGGGCGGCGATTGCCTCCCGAAGGCCTTCATGGCCCCGGGGATCACCGTACCCCAGCAGGGAGGCCCCCTCTTCCCGGAAGGCTCTTCCGAGGCAGGTCCGAAAGTGTTCCATCGGGAAAAGGCGGGGATCCATCCGCAAATATTCGAAGGAGATCCAGTCCCGGGCGTGAGAGGAGCTGCGCTGAACGGTCCGGAGAGGGGCACGGCGGTACAGTTCTGCGGTGGCGGAGGAGGAGACCCGGTCCCAGTCGAGGGCGCTTTCCGGCTCCCGTTCCGAAGCCTTGGGCAGGGGGGCCCGGCTGCGCACCACGGGAGCTGAGCCCCTCCGCAGGTCCACAAAGCCGAGGGACCAGAGGGTCTGGTAGGCCAGGGCGACGGTGGAGCGGTGGACCCTGAGCATATCCGCCAGCTTCCTTGTGGAGGGCAGCCGGTCGCCTGGTTTCAGGAGGCCGGTTTTCATCCTGTCCGCCAGGAGGTCCGAGATCTGCCTGCTTTTGGGCTTCCCGCCCTTTTCGTCCAGTTCCAAGAGGATCATGGCCGTTCTCCTTTCGGGGACATTCCGGCCATTACACTACCTCTCCGGTGGCAGGAGTACAACTGCCACTTTTTTTACTTTTCACCATGCCACTTTTGTGGGTTATCCGGCGGGAAGCCGTAGGTATTACGATGGGAACGGGGATTTTCCTGCAGCGCCTTTGCGGAAGAGCGTGAATTTCCGGGCGCTCTTTATTTTTCGCAGGAAAAATGGCGGAGCAGGGCGGAATAGAAATCTTCGAGATCTTTCAGCCGGTACGCCAGGATGGATTTGAGGATGTCCGGGTTCAGGGACTGGTAGTCATGGACGGCGATGTTCCGGAAACCGGTCATCTTTTCCATCCTGGAGGCAGTCTCCCCGTCGAGAATTCCGGCCGCCTTCAGCAGGGAGAAAGTGTCCCTCGCCCGTTCCGGAAGGCCGAGCCCCTCCGATGCGACCACGTGAGCCGCAAGGTCAAGGGCGGCCTGGATTCCACGCTGCAGGTTGAGGAGAAAGATGTCCTGGATGTCGATATTTTCGAGGCTCCCCGGATCGAGGGACGTCACTTCTTTTATCCTGGACAGGCATCTCTGGATGGAGGCGACTTTCGCGAGGATTATGTCTTTGTCATGCATAGATTTTCTTCCTCAGCACGGCCTCTTCGATAGGGGCGCGGATCTGCTTCAGGTCGTCATACTCGTTGACTGTGCGGACGAAAAATTTTTCGTAGGCTCCTTGTTCCGCCCGGAGCCGGATGCCGGTCTTCAGTACCTGCATGCGGATGACGGGGCCGGCATCGTTCAGCACCACCAGGTCGGCCTCCCGCTCCATGAGGACGGACAGCCTGTCCCGGAGGCCGAGAACATCCATGTAATCCGGAACGCGGCCGAAGAGGACGGCAACATCCACGTCGCTGTCGGGACGGGCCGTTCCCGCAGCGAAGGAGCCTATAAGGAACGCGAGCCGGACGTTCTCTTCTCCCATGAAGAACGTCTGGAGCTTCTGCACTCTGCTTTCCGGCATTCCCTTTCCCCCTCCCGGGCGTAGCCGCCTCTTTCGTAAGGATACCACATCAGCGGCGGAGCACAAAAAACGGAACGAATACGTCAGAACTGCCTCCGGAACAGCGGTGCAGGACTTCACGAATCAAAACCCCGTGCCCGGGACCCTCCGGCACGGAGTGGTCAGAACCAGGTCACCGTCCCTTCCCGCCTCGAACGGGGCCGTATCGCCTCTGGGCCGGCGGAGTAGCCCAGGGTCATGGCATAGAGGGGGTCGTATCCCTCCGGCGCCATGCAGCGGTCGGTGGGGAAGAGGTAGCGGATCAGGCCGATCCAGCAGGTGCCCAGTCCCAGCGAAAAAGCCGCGAGCTGCATGTTCTGTATGGCGGCGCTGCAGTCGGCCAGGGCGGAGAGGTGGGTTCCCGTCTTCCGGAGGACTTTCTCTCCGTAAATCATGATCACCACAGGGGCGCCGAAGAAGATCCTGTATTTCGGGTTTTCCCCCATTGCCACGATCCGCTCGATGCCCGTCGCCCTCATGGCGGCGCGGGCCTTTTCGTCAAGGGCATCGATCATCTCCCTGTCGGTAAGCACGCCGAAATGCCACGGCTCGGCGTCGCCGCCCGTGGGGGCGTACAGCCCGGCCTGCAGGACCGTTTCGATATCCTCCCGCTTCACGGGACGGCCGCTGTACTTGCGGATGCTCCGCCGCTCCATGATGGCGCCCAGTACGTCGTTCATTCCGGATTCCTCCTTCTCAAAAAACCCCGGGGACTTTCATGGCGTTTTTCGGATTGTATCACTGATTTCCCCGGTGTCCCATGCCGGGGAAATATCTGCTACACTTATAAAAAGACTGTTTTTTCGGAAAGTAAAGGTGAAATGAGAGCGGGCGGCGTTTGAGCCGGGGAAAGGAGTGCTGATCCATGAGTCTGGAAAAATGTTTCGGAACGGTGTTTGTGGACAGGTTCACCGACGGGGTGCTCGATCCTGCGAAGCCCATGCTCGGGCCGGTGAAGGACGGCGGCTTCATTGTGGCGAACACGGCGCCGGGGTGCTGGGGACCCATGATCACGCCGGAGCTGAAGGGAGGCCACGAGGTGACGGTGCCGGTGGCAGTGGAGGGGGCCGAACCCGGAGACGCCATTGCCATAAGGATAAAGGACGTGCTGGTCACGTCCATCGCCACGGCGTCAGGGAACGACACCGCCCCAGACGCCAGTCGCTTCAAGGGCGACCCCTACGTGGCGAAGCAGTGCCCCTCCTGCGGAGCCTACCACCCGAAGACGGTACTGGAGGGAATAGGGCAGGGCGCCGTGCGGTGCGCAGCCTGCGGCGCCGAAATTTCGCCCTTCGCCTTCACCAGCGGGTACACCATCGTCTTCGACCACGAGCGGAAGCTGGCGGTGACCCTGGACAAAAAGGGAGCCGAGAAGGCGGCGAGGAATTCGCAGCATTACTCCGCCAAGCCGGACCATTCCATCCAGAACCCCATCCTTACCTTTGCCCCGGCTGACCTCGTGGGGGTGGCGACCCGGATGCGTCCCTTCCTGGGACAGCTCGGGACCACTCCTTCCCTGCCGTTCCCCGATTCCCACAACGCCGGAGACTTCGGTGCCTTTCTCGTGGGTGCGCCCCATGAGTATGCCAAAACGAAGGAAGAGCTTTCCTGCCGCACCGACGGCCACATGGACGTGAACACCGTCCGGGCCGGGGCGGTGCTCATCTGCCCCGTGAAGGTGCCCGGCGGGGGCGTCTACGTGGGGGACATGCACGCCTTCCAGGGAAACGGCGAGATCGCCGGTCACACAGCCGACGTGGCGGGAGTGGTGACCCTGCAGGTTTTCGTGATCAAGGGACTGACGATCGACGGTCCCATCCTGCTGCCCGTGGAGGAGGATCTCCCGCACCTGGCGAAGCCCCTTTCATGCGGTGAGAAGCACACCCTGAAATCGCTGGCGGAGACGTGGGGCGTGGCGAAGATGGAGGAGGATGCCCCCGTCTGCTTCATCGGCACCGGGGCGTCCATGAACGAGGCCATCGACAACGGCCTTGGAAGAGCGTCTTCCCTGCTGGACATGCCTCTGCCGGAGGTGAAGAACAGGGCCACCGTGGCCGGGGCCATCGAGATCGGACGGGCGCCGGGCGTGGTGATGGTCACCTTCCGCTGCCCGGTGGAGAAGCTCGAGCGGATCGGCCTCATGTCTTTCGTGAGGCAGCAGTACACTCTTTGAGAAGTTCCCCCTTCACGAGGCAAGGAAGCGGAAAGCGCCGGGTTTTCCGGCGCTTTTTTTCCTGGTGTTGCAGCAGCCGTGGGTTTTCGGCATACGGGTGAACTTTCCTTTCTTGCAAAAACGGTTATCATACCCGATAATGATGGAAAACGATTACCCTCTCCTGTGGAGGCTCGGCCGACATGAACGGAATTTCGAACCCCATGAACGGAACGGACGAAGAGAGCAATGGAATTCCCGCCCTCCTTCTTTCAGAGGAGGACAACGTGGTCACCCTTCTTTCCCCTGCGGAAAGAGGGGACGAAGTCCGTATTCTGTCAGGCGGCGGAACTCTTGCCGCCGCAGACTCCATCCCCCTTTATCATAAAATGGCCCTGCGTTTCATTTCCCGGGGTGAGACCGTCCTGAAGTACGGCGTGGCCATCGGCCGCGCCAGGCAGGATATTCCCGCAGGCGCCTGGGTCCATCTGCACAACCTCGAAAGCTTTCTCGATGAAAAATCGTCTTTCCTGGACCTTCATACGGGTGTTGATACCGGGAGGCGGTACGAATGACTTCCTGGACAGGGTATCTGCGGTCCGACGGATCGAAGGGCATACGGGACTGGATTCTCGTTGTCCATACTGTGGAATGCGCCCGGTTCGTGGCGGAAAAAATCGCCTCCGGGGAGGAGAATGTCTGCTGTATCGGCTACGATCCCTGCAACGACAACGAGTACGCCATCCGCCTTCTGCTGGCGCTGTCCCGCCACCCGAACGCCGGTGGGGCACTGTTCGTGGGGCTGGGGTGCGAGTACACCCAACCCCGAAGGCTCGCGGAGGTAACGGAGGCCTCGGGACGGCCCGCTGACTGGTTTTTCATCCAGGACACCGGAGGCACGCTCACGGCGGTCGCCGAGGGGAAACGGCGCCTGGCCGCCCTGAAAGAGCGGGTGGAGAAGAACAGGAAGCCCGTGTCCATGGGATGGCAGGATCTGTCGGTGGGGTGCGAGTGCGGCGGTTCCGACGCCACGAGCGGCCTTGCGGGCAATCCCCTGGCGGGGCGTTTTTTCGACAGGCTCGTGGACCGGGGAGGGACGGCGGTGTTCGAGGAAATGGCCGAACTGGTCGGGCTCCTTCCGGAGCTTCTGCGGAGGGCGGAGACCCCGGAAGCGGCGGAGGAGATCCGGGCGGCCTACGACAACATGGTGCGGTACTGCACGTCCGTCCGCCAGTATTCCATCTCCCCGGGAAACTTCGCCGGAGGTCTTTCCACCATAGAGGAGAAGAGCTGCGGGGCTTACGCAAAGTCGGGCTCCCGGCCCATCCGGGGCGTGATACGGGTTTCAGAACGGCCTTCCGGGAAAGGGCTCTGGCTGATGGACAGCCTGCCCGATCCCTATTTCATGCAGTTCGGCTACAGCAACCCCCATGATACCGAGGGTCTGATGGACCTCCTTTCGGCAGGGTGTCAGGTGCTTTTCTTCGTGACGGGGCGGGGAAGCCCCGTGGGGGCGCCCCTGGCGCCGGTGGTGAAGATCACCGGGAACAGCGGTACCTTCCTGAAGATGGAAGAGGACATGGATTTCGATGCGGGGCCCATTCTTTCGGGAGAAACGGGTTTCGATGAAGCAGCCCTTGAACTGGAGAGCCTTGTGGAAAGAATCTGCCGGGGAGATCGCTCGAAGAGCGAGATCCTCGGCCACAGGGAATATGCCATAGGCTGCAAATTTCAGGATACCGGCCGGCCCCGGCGCTGCTGAGGAATGCCGGAAATTCCGGGGAAGGGATGTGATGAAGGAAAACGGGGATCCACAACCAAGGTTTCAAGGCGCATGCACACTTCCGGGGAACGAGAGACGCAATGTACATCATTTACTTCAGGAGGGAATGCCATGTTCGGAAAAATGACACGAATCGCTCTGTGCTTCGCCCTGGTTTTCAGCCTTTTCGCGGGGGCACAGCAGGTTGCGGCGGCTGAGTACGAGGTCAAGATCGCCTATGAGAACAACCCGGGAGAACCCACCGACGTGGGTGTCCAGGAATGGGCCCGGATTTTGAAGGAGATCAGCGGCGGCAAGGTCGAGGCCGTTTTGTATCCCAGCTCCCAGCTCGGCGCGAAGAAGGATGTCCTCGAGATGATCCTCATGGGAAGCAACGTGATCACCATCGCCGACGCCGGGTTCCTCATGGACTACGTGCCCGACATCGGGATCATGTATGCCCCCTACCTCACCGACACCTATGACGAGTATTTCACGCTGGTGGATTCGCCCTGGTTCAAGAAGCAGATGGACGCCGTGGCGGGACACGGCTTCGAGATCGTCACCGCCAAGTGGATTTACGGTGACCGGCACCTTCTGGCCAACAAGGCCGTAAAGACCCCCAAGGATCTTGCCGGGCTGAAGATCCGCACCCCCAACATGAAGATCCTTTCCAAGACCATCGAATACATGGGAGGCATTCCCACTCCCATGCCCCTCGGCGAAGTGTATCCCGCCATCGCCCAGGGAGTGATCGACGGCGCCGAGAACCCCTATCCCGTTCTGTGGGGCGCCAAGCTGTACGAGAAGGCGAAGTTCCTGACCCCCACGGGGCACGTGAAGAACGTGTCCATGTGGCTGGGCAGCCATAAGTATTTCGCGTCCCTTCCCCCGGAGATCGCCGGTTTCATCAAGGATGCCGCCGAAAAGGCGTGCCTCTTCGTGAACGAGAACGTGAAGAAGGATGACGTCAAGGCCATCGAGAACTTCCGGAACGCCGGAGTGGAAATCGTTGAGCCCGACATGGAAGCCTTCAGGAAGGCCGTGTTCCCCATTTACGAAGAGCTGTGGGGCAAGGAGCTGTACGAGGAAGTCAAAAAGAACATGACGAAGTAGAAAAGGAAATCCGCCGGGCGGGAGGGGATCCTCTCCCCCCGGCGGGATCCTTTTTCGGCCGCTGCGGCGGACCATTCCCCGGAAGTGTGCTTTCGCGGCCTTTGAAGTTTTTATTTTTATGACCTGGAGGTTCGGGCCAAGGTGAAAACCATAAAAAAACTGCTGTATCACGCGGATGACATCGTGGCGTCCGCGGCGCTCATCGTCCTGGTGGGCAGCACCATCCTCGGGGTATTTTACCGCTATGCCCTGAGTGACCCCCTGGACTGGGTGGAGGAGGTCAGCCTCCTCTGCGTGGTCTGGTTCGTGTTCATCGGCGGCAGCTCCGCCACCAAGAGAAACAGCCATGTGGGCATTGACTTTGTCATAGCGCTTTTCCCCGCTCCGGTGCAGAAGGCGGCCTTCGTCTTCGTGCAGATTCTGTGCTATGCCGTGCTTTCCTTCATGGCCTGGTGGGGATGGATGCTGGGGCTCCAGGCACAGCTCAAGGTGACCAACATGCTCCGCATTCCCTACACCTATATCGACCTGGCCGTTCCCGTGGGGTGCATTCTCATGATGATCCACCTGGCTGCGGGAACGGGGCGGAACTGGAAGACCCTTTTCGCCGGTAACAAGGAGGCGGCATCATGATCGTCGGTCTGACCTTCGCGCTCCTGCTGGTACTCCTTTTCATCAATGCCCCGGTGTTTGCAGCGATTCTCGGCAGCTCCATCTTCTATTTCGTCGCCAATGACTCCCTCTCGTGGATGATGGTGGTCCAGCGGACCATCAGCGGCCTTGAGTCCATTCCCCTCCTGGCCGTTCCCTTCTTCGTCATGGCGGGAGTGTTCATGAACTACACCGGCATCACGAGCAGGATGATCCGCTTCGCCGAGGTACTGACCGGCCACATGCCCGGCGGTTTGGCCCAGACCAACGTGGTGCTGAGCACCCTCATGGGGGGACTTTCCGGTTCTTCCCTGGCGGACGCGGCCATGCAGTCCAAGATCCTGGTGCCGGAGATGGAGAAGCGGGGCTACGGCAAGGCCTTCTCTTCGGCGGTGACGGGAGCTTCGGCCCTCATTACCCCCATCATCCCGCCGGGCATCGCCCTGATCATCTACGGCTTCGTGGGCAACGTGTCCATCGGGCGGCTGTTCCTTGCCGGGGTGGTGCCCGGAGTGATGACCTGCCTCTTCATGATGGTGGTCGTTCACTTTATTTCGAAGCGGCGGGGCTATCTGCCCATCTACGAAAAGCGGGCGGGAATCCGGGAAGTGTTCCGGGCGTTCCGGGAGGCGTCGTGGGCCCTCTTCCTCCCAGTGGTGATCGTGGGAGGGATCAGGTTCGGCGTGTTTACCCCCACCGAGGCGGGGTCCATCGCCATTCTTTATGCCCTGGTGCTCGGGACCATCGTTTACCGGGAGATGACCCTGAAAGACCTGAAGACCGGCCTCATAGAAACCGTGACGACTACGGCCTCCATCATGCTCATCATCGCGGCGGCATCGTCCTTCGCCTGGATCCTCACCTGGGAAAGGGTGCCCCAGATCACGGCGAACTGGGTGCTGACCATGGTATCCAGCCCGGGAGTTTTTCTTCTCCTGATCAACATCTTTCTGCTGATCGTGGGCATGTTCATCGAAGGAAACGCCGCCATGCTGGTGCTCATCCCCATATTCATGCCCATGGTGCAGGCCCTGGGGATAAACGATGTCCATTTCGGCATGGTGTTCATTTTCAACATGGCGGTGGGATCCCTCACGCCCCCCATGGGAACGGTGATGTTCACCACCTGCTCCATCACGGGAGCGAAGATCGGGGACTACATCAGGGAATCGGTGCCCTTCTACCTGGTGCTCCTTTTCTGCCTGATCCTCATCACCTACGTGCCCCAGATTTCGCTGTTCCTGCCGAATCTGCTGTTCAACTGATTTCCGGACCTCCGTTCCGGGTGTAACAACCATCGAGGAGATGAAGACTATGAAAGCGTTCTGCATCGACGAACCGGGCAAGTATTCCTTCAGAGACATTCCCGTCCCCGTGCCCAGGGACGGAGAAGTGCTTCTCCGCATAAAGAAAGTGGGATACTGCGGCAGTGACCTGAACACCTGGCGGGGCCTGAACCCCCTGGTGAAGTATCCCCGCATTCCGGGCCACGAGATCAGCGCCGTGGTGGAGCAGGTGACACCGGGCGTTCCCGCAGATGTGAAGGTGGGTGACATCGTCACCGCCATGCCCTACACGAGCTGTGGGAAATGCTGGTCGTGCCTCTGCGGGCGCCCTAACGCATGCAAAAACAACGAGACCCTCGGGGTGCAGAGGGAGGGATCCCTGACGGAGTTCATCGTCCTGCCATGGGAAAAGATCGTGAAGGGCGGGACGCTCGGCCTCCGGGAACTGGCCATCGTGGAGCCCCTTGCCATCGGCATCCATGCAGGCAAGCGGTGCGACCCGAAGGAAGGGGTCTGTATGCTCGTCTTCGGCTGCGGCATGATCGGCATCGGTGCCGTCGCAGAGGGAATCCGGGCCGGGGCGAAGGTTATCGCCGTGGACGTGGACGATTCCAAGCTCGAGATGATGCGCTCCATCGGCGCGGCCTTCACGGTGAACTCGAAGAAGGAGGACCTGCGGGAGCGGGTACTGGAGATCACCGGCGGACACGGACCGGCGGTGGTGCTGGAGGCCATCGGCCTGCCGGAGACCTTCGTCCAGGCGGTGGATCTCGCCGCTTACTCGGGACGGGTGGTTTTCGTGGGATACGCGAAAGCTCCCGTGACCTTCGACACCAAGTATTTCATCCTGAAAGAGATCTCCATCCGGGGTTCCAGGGGGTCGGGCCGTCCCGATTTCGAGCAGGCCGTGGCGCTGCTCGAGTCCGGCGCCTTCCCCGTGGACAGGCTCATTTCGGGCGAATTCCCCTTCGAAAAGGCCGGCGAGGCCATGGAACAGTGGAATGCCAATCCGGGAGCTGTATCCCGGATGATGATCTCCCTCGACTAACGGAGTTTCGAAACAGCCTGCGGGGAGGAGAAGAAACGGCCCCTTCCCGCAGAAAGAAGGAAAGGAAGAAGAGAATGCCGGCCATTTCTGATGTGCGCATATTCCGGGCGGTATCCCCGCTGAGCCGCCCCATTGCCGACGCCACCCACTCGCTGACGGAAATATCGTTTTACGTGGTGGAAGTGGAGACGGAGAGCGGCGTAACGGGGCAGGGGTACCTGCTGTCCTTCCATTATTCTCCCCATGCCATCTCCGGGGCCCTGAAGGACATCCGTCCCCTGGTGCTCGGTCTGGAGCCCCACGAAACAGGCGTGCTCGCCAAACGGGCCGCGGCGGAGCATGAATATTTCGGCTGCGAAGGACTCCAGAAGTGGGCCCTCGCGGCGGCGAACGTTGCCATGTGGGACTGCCGGGGGAAGATGCTCGGGGCGCCGGTGTGGAAGCTGCTGGGGAGCACCGTGTCCCGGGTTCCCGTCTACGGCAGCGGAGGGTGGCTTTCCTACACGATCGAAGAACTCCTTGGCGAGGTCACGGAGTACATGCGCCGGGGGTTCAACGCTGTGAAGATCAAGGTGGGCGGAGGCATGGAGAAAGACCTCGAACGGCTCCGGAAGGTCCGGGAGGCCGTCGGGCCGGGACTGAAGATCATGATGGATGCCAACCAGGGGATGAACCTCCAGGACGCCCTCGCATTGTCGAGAAAGGCGGAGGAGCTGGACATCTTCTGGTTCGAGGAGCCCATCGACCACCGGGATTTCGAGGGGTATGCCGTCCTCCGGAGCAGAACCTCCATCTCGCTGGCCATGGGTGAGCGGGAGTACGATACCCAGGCTCTGAAGGCGCTCATCGAGCGCCGGGGGATCGACCTCTGGCAGCCTGACCTGATCCGCATCGGCGGCGTGGAGGAATGGCGGAATTCGGCCGCCCTCGCCGGGGCCTATTCCGTCCCCGTGCTGCCCCATTACTACAAGGATTATGACGTCCCCCTGCTGTGCACCATCCCCAACGGCGTGGGTGCGGAGTCCTTCGACTGGATCGACGGCATCATCGACAACACCATGAGGATCGAGAACGGGTTCGCCTATCCCCGTACCGGCCCGGGCTGGGGTTTTTCCTTCAGGCGTGAGAGCCTGACGCCCGTGGAGTAGAGGTCGTCGAACGGACATCTGAAATTCGGAGGAGCGTGGCTGAATGAGCGGCATGAAGGCGCGGACGACCATGAAGGACATCGCCCGGGCGGCGGGAGTTTCTTCCGTGACGGTCCACAAGGCGATTTACTCGAAAAAGGGCGTGAGCAGCGAGACGAGGGACAAAATCCTGAGGCTCGCCGAGGCCATGGACTATTCGGTGAACGCCGCCGCGTCGTCCCTCAAGCGTGGTGCTCTGCATATTGCCGTGGTTCTTCAGAGCGTCTCCAACCCGGTGAATTATTTCTTCCGCAGCATGTGGGCGGGAATAGACAAGGTTGAACGGGCCCTTCTCGACTACCGGGTGAGACTAACCCGCTTCGAGTGCGGCGACGACTGGGAAAGCCAGGAGAACATCCTTGCGGGCATTGCGGAGCGGAAGGATATCGACGGCGTGGTGATCCAGTGCTGGGACGAGACCCGGCTGAACGGAACCATCAACCGCCTGTACGACCTTGGCGTCCCGGTGGTGACGGCGAATTCGGACGCCGTGGGATCCAAACGCATCGCCTGCGTATCGGGCCCCAACGAAAGGATCGGGAGGCTTGCCGCCGAACTGCTGCGAGGGTTTCTTCCCGACGGCGGAAAGATCGTCATGATGGGAGGCAGGCCCGGAGTGGAGATTCACAACGCCCATCGGCGGGGATTCCGGGCCTTCATGGAAGAGACCGGATATTCTTTTCCCATAGTGGAAGTGGCAGGCGACGGCGATCCCGGGCGGGTGAGGAAAGACTTCAGCCGGGCCCTGAACGGGATCGGGAGCGGCGGCGTCTACGCCATCACCTCCCGGGACACCCTCCTCGCCTGCAGGGAAATACAGGAACGGGGCCTCGCGGACAGGGTGCGCCTTGTGGGCAGCGACGTGTTCCGGGAGCTCGTTCCTTTTTTTGAGCAGGGTGTCCTCCGGGCGACGGTATGGAAGAACCAGCAGGCCCAGGCGGAACGGGCCGTCCTCGCGCTCTACCGGTATCTCACGGGGCGGCAGGCCGAGTGGGAGCCCATCGGCATCGGGGTGGTGCTCCGGAACAACCTGGAGGATTTCCTGCAGGGATAGGGAGTGGTGGGAATGAAGGTTGTCAGGGCAGAAACCTGGCTGTGCAGACGTGATGCCTCGTATTTCGACAGCAAAAGAACGGTGGGGGCCCCCATGCCGTGGGACGTGGTGGTGCTCCGCCTGAGTACGGACGACGGGTTTTCGAGCACCGTGGGGTGCCTTGCCGCCCGGTCGGGAAAAGTGGTGGAGGACTACCTCCACGAGACCATCCTTCCCGTGGTGCTCGGACGGGACGTCCACGACCGGGAGGCCGTCTGGCACGAATACTGGACGGTTGACCGGCACCTGACGTTTTTCCCCGTCTATCTGCCGGGCCCGGTGGACGTGGCCCTCTGGGAACTGGCGGCTCTCCGGGCGGGACTGCCCCTCTACAAGTACCTGGGAGGATACAGGAAGAGCCTGCCTGTGTATGCCAGCGGCCTGTTCCACGATACGGCGGAGGAGTATGTCCGTGAAGGGACGTATTACCGGGACCGGGGAATCCGGGCCTACAAGGCCCATCCCGGCGGCCCGTGGCAGAAGGACATGGAGATCCACCAGGCTCTTCGGGACGCCCTGGGGAAGGACGTGACCCTGTTCTCCGACCCCGTGGCGGAGTATACCCTCGACGAGGCGGTAAGAGTGGGGCGCCACCTGGAAAAGCTGGATTACCGCTGGCTGGAGGAGCCCTTCCGGGACTTCGAGCTGGCGAAGTACAGGCGGCTCTGCGAGACCCTGGACATTCCCGTGGCGGCCACGGAGACCACGAGGGGGGCCCACTGGGGGGTGGCCCAGGCCATCGCCCTCGGCGGCGTGGATATTGTCCGTGCGGATGTCTCCTGGAAGAACGGCGTGACGGGTACCCTGAAGATCGCCCACCTGGCGGAGGCCTTCGGGATCAACTGCGAGATCCACACCACCACCATGGCCCTCATGGATGTGGCCAATCTTCATGTTTCCTGCGCCGTCCGGAACTGCGAGTTCTTCGAGTATTTCGTGCCGGAGGAGAACTTCCGCTTCCCCATGAAGGAACCCCTGACGATTTCGGAGGACGGTTTCATCGAGGTGCCGGAGGGGCCGGGCCTCGGCGTGGAAGTGGATTGGGACGGAATAGACAGGATGTGTGTCTCCCGCAGGGAGACAGTATTTTCAGGCTGAGCCCGGGAGCGGGCCGGAACCACGAAAACGGGAGGTCGTGCCATGCAGTGGAGCAGCGACAGGGAACTTTTCGCCCTGATGAAAGAGAAATTGTACACCCCGGTGGTGGGAGACATCCTGGACGCCATGGGATACTATCACCAGTTTCTGCCCCAGGCGATCCGCCCTCTGAGGGATGACATGAAACTGGCCGGCCGGGCCATGACGGTGCTCATGATCGATGTTTTCGGCGTGCAGAAAAAGCCCTTCGGCCTGCTCACCGAAGCCCTGGACCAGCTCGAGGAAGGGGAGATCTACCTTGCCTCGGGAGGCAGCAGGCGATGCGCCTACTGGGGCGAGCTGCTCACGGCGGCATCCAGGACGCGTGGCGCCGTGGGCGCCGTGGTGGACGGCTGGCACAGGGACACGCCCCAGGTCCTGGAGCAGAACTGGCCGGTGTTCAGCATGGGGTGCTACGCCCAGGATTCTTCGGTGCGGACCCAGGTGGCGGACTACCGGTGCAGGCTCGAGGTGGGGAACGTGACCGTTCTTCCCGGGGACATCGTCTTCGGCGACGTGGACGGCGTTCTGGTCATTCCCTCGAAGGTCGCCGACGAAGCGGTGGAGAAGGCCCTGGAGAAGGCGGCGGGAGAAAAGACGGTCCGGAAGGCCATCGAGGCCGGAATGAGCACCACGAAGGCCTTCGAGACCTACGGGATCCTCTGAGGATCGACGGCAGGGCATTGAGAAGAGAGAAGGGATGACAATGACGGAAAAGTTCAGCCGGTTCTCCCTGGAAGGAGAACGGGCCCTCATCACCGGCGGAGGTACGGGTATCGGCTTCGGGATAGCTGAGTCCATGGTCAGGGCCGGTGCCCATGTAGTGCTTGCCGGGCGCCGGGAAGAACTGCTTCGGGCTGCTGCTGAAAAGCTGGGCGGCAGTGCGGGGTATCTTGCGGGGGATGTGACGGATACCCGGGGTGCCGAGGAGTTCGCCCGGACGGTGGAGGAGCGGTTCGGCCCCGTGTCCATACTGGTGAACAACGCCGGAATCCACCACAAGCAGCCCTTCCTCGAGACGGCCTTTGAGGACTTCGACAAGGTCCTGCGGACCCATGTGAGCGGAAGCTTCGTCATGTCCAAAGCCTTCGCGCCGGGGATGGCGGCCAGGAAGCACGGTCATATTCTCTTCATCGCCTCCATGACCACCTTCATCGGCATGCCCCAGGTCATCGGCTACACGGCGGCGAAGAGCGCCGTGGGAGGCATGGTCCGGGCGCTGACGGCGGAACTGGCCCCTCTGGGGGTGCGGGTGAACGCCATCGCCCCGGGGTGGATCAACTCGGAGATGATGCACAGGGCTGTGAACAGCGACCCGGAGCGGAAGGCGAAGATCCTCGGGAGGACCCCCATGGGCCGTTTCGGCGACCCGGAGGACATCGGCGACGCGGCGGTCTACCTCAGCAGCCCCGCGGCCTCCTTCGTCACCGGGGTGATCCTCCCCGTGGACGGCGGCGCAGTGACAGGCTTCTGACGGGACCGGTGCCGTCAAAAGGAACAGTGAAGGGGAGCCCGAAAGGGCTCCCCTGTTTTCTCCGATTTCCGGCCGGCTGCAGAAAGGTCACTGTTTCCCCGGAGCGCAGACGTTCCGGGGATGAGCGACGGCCATCCGCTCACCTGAGCCTGTAGGTTACGAACCCCTTGTATTCCACTCCCTGGACGGCGGGATCCTCGTTGAGCCTGGAGAGGACCTTTTCAGCTTCTGCGTTTCCACGGGTTTTGAGAAATGTTCCGATCTCGAACTGGTTCATGGGATGGCGGCGGATTATGCCGAGTACGGCATTGTAGTCGTCCTTTTCGCTGCTGAAGAAGCCGACTGAGACAAGCTGGTCTATGGAAATGCCGCCGAGGATTCTGACGGCCCGGTCCATCGTCTCCGGCGGAACGGGGCGGACGTTTTCCTCCGCGGGGGGCCGGACGGGGGTGTTGATATAGAGGCGGCTGTACCTGACTTCTTTGAGGAGATCCTTCATCCTGTGCAGGCTTTCGTCGTCGTCGTTTATTCCATCGATGACCATCGTCTCGATCCACAGCTCCCCGGTATACTCACGGGAGAAACCGGCAAGCCCGCGGAAGCATTTTTCAAAGGTCAGACCGGTCCAGGGCCTGTTGATTGTCCGGAACGTCCGTTCATCGCAAGCGTCCAGGGAAGGGAGGACGATATCCGCATGGGAAAGTTCCTCCCGGAGGCTTTTTTCATAGAGGAGCGCCCCGTTGGTTATCACTGCGACCGGTTTTTCCGTGTACTTTTTCATTTCCGTGATGAGGTCCCCGATGCGGGAGTAAAGAGTCGGTTCCCCCTCCCCCACGAGGGTTACCGCATCGAAAGAGGCGCCGCAGGTCAGGGCGGTGCGGAATTCGTCCACAATTTCCTGCAGGGGGAAAAATTCGGACCTCCTGTTGGTCATTCTGTCAGTTCTCCCGAGCTGGCAGTAAATGCACGAGTAATTGCAGGTTTTCTTCGGGATGGGGCTTATCCCGAGAGATTCCCCGAGCCTTCTCGAAGGGACCGGGCCGTAGACGCATTTGTGGTCGCTCATTTTTTCGCTTCCTTTCGTTTGTACGGCACATTGTTTCCTTTGAAAGATGCGAAACGTACTGCTGCCGTTATGCTATCCACTTCCTCCGTATATTCCAGAGGCTTGCCGCGAAAAGCGCGGTGCAGAAGAGGAGCAGCAGCCCGAGATCCAGCAGGAGAGGCATGGTGTTGCTGCCCCCTATGGCGCCGTGAAGCAGATCGGCCCCGTATGTCAGGGGAAGGCAGAAGGAGATGGGCCTGAGGAGCCACGGGAGCCTGCTGATCGGGAAGAAAAGACCGCACAGGAAGATCATGGGAAACCGGAAAAAGTTTGAGAACGTCTGGGCCTCGAAGACCTCGCTGACGGAGACGGCGATGAACAGTCCCAGGAAAGTGGACGCCACGGCAATGAAGAAAACGGCGGCGAGAAAAACGGTCCAGAAAATCCCGGAGACATCGGCAAAGAAAACAGCCATGATCACCGGGATGAAGGCGTTGATCACCCCGAACACGATGGCACCTCCCGTTTTGGCGAGCATGAGGGCGTTCAGGGAAATGGGGGCCAGGAGAAGGCGCTCGAAGGACCGGTTTTTCTTCTCGAACGTGACGGTGACCGAGAGCATGGAGGTGGTCCCGAAAAGGATCGAAATGGCCACGAGGCCGGGGAGAAGTGCCGGAATGCTTTCAAGGCCGCTTCCTGACCTGATGAAGAACATCCCGGTCCATGCCAGGGGAAAGATGATTCCCCAGCTCACATTGGGCGGCTTCAGGTAATAGGTCCGCATGTCCTTTACGAAGATGTTCCAGAATGCCGTCAGGGTATTCATCTGCCGCCACCGTTCCTTTTCTCTGACTCCATGGCATGTGCCTCGATTCCTGTGATCTCGACGAACACGTCCTCAAGGGACGGCCGGATCCTCCTCGCCTCGAGGACTACGGCACCAGCTTCCTCGAGAAACCGGACCACCGGTCCGACCGGTACAGGGGAGTCCGCCTCCGCCCGGAGCATCGCTTTTTCCGGAAGGGTGAATGCGAGGGCCGGGAATAAAGAAACCAGACCTTCCCGGATGCCGTCGGGCAGGCTTTCGCAGGTGATGTGGACCACGTGCCTGTTCATCACGGGCTGGAGGAGGTTTTCCACCGTGTCGGTCCGGACGATGCGTCCGGAGACGATGAAGGCGATGCGGCCGCAGAGGCGTTCGGCTTCCTCGATGTAGTGGGTGGTCAGGAAGATGGTGGTCCCCCCGTCATGGAGGTCCTGGATGAGAGCCCTGACCTGCCGGGCGCTTGCCACGTCGATTCCTGTGGTGGGCTCGTCGAGGAAAAGGATGCCCGGGCTGTGCATGATGCCGGCTGCTATGGTGAGCTTCCGCTTCATTCCCTTGGAGTAGCCGCCGAACTTCCTGCCGCCCGCACCGGCGAGGCCGAAGGAATCCAGGAGCCCCCGGGCCCGGGCCTCCCTGTCCGGTTTTCGCATGCCGTAGAGAGCCCCGCAGAAACAGAGGTTGTCGAAGCCGCTCAGCTCCGGGTACAGATTGCTTTCGTCGGGAACCACTCCGATAAGATGCTGTGCTCCCCTGGGATTCTCAAGGCAGTCTATGCCGCCTATGCTGAATGTTCCCGAATCGGGCCGGGCAAGCCCGGTGAGCATGTTGATGGTGGTCGTTTTCCCCGCACCGTTGGGGCCGAGAAAACCGAAAAGTTCCCCCTGATGCACTGAAAAAGAAATCCCAGCGACCGCTTCCACTTCACCGAAGCGTTTTTTCAGCCCGCTGACGTTCACTGCGTCCGTCATTCTCCACCTCTCCCGAGAAAAGTCTGTGCTTCACGGACCATCTCTTCCAGCTTTCCGGCATTCAGCCGGTAATGGATGAAATAGCCCCTCCTTTCCGGCGTTACCAGTTCCGCCTCCCGCAGGATCCTCAGGTGCTGCGAAACGGCTGCGGCTGTCATTTTCAGGCTGCATGCAAGGGCGTTGACGCACATGGGACGCTCCCTGAGAAGATTCAGTATCCGGAGCCGCGTATCCACGGAAAGAATCTTGAACATTCCGGCCAGGCTTTCTGGACTGGTCATGGCATCTCCTTTGATTAAGTATTTGCTAAAATACTTTATTCCTTTACCGGTGAAGGGTCAAGAGGGCATGAGGTGGAATCAGGACGAAAATTCCGGGTGTGGTTCAGAAAAACGCCCGAAAAGGGGATATATGAAGGAATGCCTGAAATTGCCGAAATATAAAACTAATACTACAATAATGCGTGCAGGAAGACAGCACGAAGAGCTGGGAGGGATGGGGATGCCTGATAAGGCCAAAAGGTCAGCGTTAGTCCTTGTATGGGCGGCACTATTGGTTTTCTGCCCGGGGGGGCTGTCCGCGAACGGGCAGGAGGTCTCGGTGACGTACACCTTCCCCCTGGAGGGAGATCGGCTTGTGCGGCTGGATTTTCCGGTCATAGTGGAGTTTACGGGACCTGCAGATCCGGAAGGCTTTTCCTTCGCCCTTTTCCCCGATCCCGGCGGATGGCAGGAGAAGTGGGAAAACGGAAACCGAAGGGTGAAGCTGATACCCTCGGCGGGTTTCGCCAGGGGAACACGGTACGAAGCGAGGATAAAGTCAGTGAAGGAGGCTAAGGAGCATGTTTTTTCCTTCTTCGTGTCCGGGCCTGATTCCGTTGCCCTTATCGATGAAGCGGAGGAAAAAAAGATCCTGACCCGCGACGGGGCGTGGATCTATCGGATGGAAGCTCTTTTTGAACCTGAGAAACTTCCGGAAGCCTATCAAAGTTCGACGCCCATACGGTGCGGAACTCCTGTTTTCAACAGGTTTTCAAGGGATGCCGGATCATTGGGGAAGGATACCCTGGAACGGCTGAGCCCGTATCTTGTCCGGCCCGGTGAACCGGGGAGCGTGTTCGAAGGCGACGGAGAGGATGCAGAAGCCGGCCGGAGTTTTTCAGCCGGTCCGGCGGAGGCCGCAGACCGTCCCTCCGGATATAGCTATTCGGCCAAATGCACCAGGGCACCTGTCACAGTGTGGTCCGGACCCAAAAATGCGGTGAAGGCACGAAGGGTAAGGGACCTGGTGGATTCTCACGATATGTACGGTAAGTTTCTGGACCTGATGGGGAAAAGGCCGCCCGATGATAACGGGGAGGCCGGAAACAGCACGAATCCTGACGGCAGGCTGGACATTTTTCTGGTCCGCATGGATTCGTCGGCCGGCAGCGTCTGCGGGTTCTGCCGGGCCACGACCCCGGGAAAGAAGGTCTCGCCGTCAGTGATTCTGATCAACAATACGCTGGAAGGGGATCTTCTTGCTTCGACCCTGGCCCATGAGCTTTTCCACGCATTCCAGAACGCGCATTCCGTCTTTGAGGAGAAATGGCTGTCAGAGGGAACGGCAGTCTGGGCCGAGGACTTCATCGGAAAGGGATGGAATTTTGAGCAGGAATATTTGCCCGCCCTTTTTGCCCGGGACAGCAACCGGATGGAAACGCTCACTGGTTCTGACGGGGACGCACTGTACGGGGCGTATCTTTTCCCCTTCTTTCTCACGAAGCATGCCTTCAGGTCCCGGGGGAGCGGTTCGGACAAAGTAGTGGGGGAAATATGGAAGGCTGCAGGAGCGGACGGCGATTTCCAGTCTCTCGGGTCGGTGAACCATGCCCTGGAGGGGAAGTTTGACGAGTACTTCCGGAAATTTGCCCTTGTGACCATGGACCTGCCTCCCTTCGACGAGATTTACCCGAAGAGCGAAAATCTGGAAATCCGTCCCCTTCACCGGGAGGAGTTTTGGCTGCTCTACGAGCCGGGGGAACAGACCGTGGAAATACCCCTTCCGCCCCTGTCGGCGAAATACGTGCGAATCGACAACGATCTTTTTGACCCTGCCTTTGTTCGCCTCGACCTCTCCGATTTTCTGAAGAACCCTGAAACTCTCTCGGTGCAGGCCGTGATCGACGACGGGGAACAACTGCCTCCTCTTGACCTGACGGGGAAAGAAAAGATGGAGTTCGAGGTGAACCGCGAAGAGAAGAGCCCTCTCGACTTCAAAAAAATGATCCTGGTCTTTGCCTCGACGGACCGGAAGTCCATCACATTCAACACTCTGAAGATCCAGGTCAGGGGGGCAAAATTTTCCGGAACTGTTTTTTACCGGAAAAATCATCCATGGTCCGTTGAGAATTCCAATGCGACCGGAACAGTCACCTCCACCGGCACACTGACGGAGAACGCCGTACTGCACATCACGCTCAAGTATTCCAATACCTACCAGGGAAGGGATTACTACAAGCCGGAGAACGCGTCCGGGACATACTCCTATTCATACAGGGAACATTGCGAGATCAGGGTCCACGATCAGCCGGGAGTCGGGACCATCGACAGGACGGCTCATGATTCCGGGGCGCTGAAGCGGGAAAGAATACATTGCCTGCTGATCCATGATCCCGAAAAGGGAACGTACTCCTTTGATTTCAGCATCTCCACACCCGTGAAGGAGTCCGGGACTGAAATATGGCAGGGCGGTGTTTTAACGGTGCCTCTCAGCTGGGCGATACAGTTGGATGAGCGGAAATTCGAGGGACAAACGGACGGCAGTGTTTTTTCCGGTTCCTGGTCAGTGCCGGGGAAAAACTTTGCACCGGGGGTGCCTGGCGGCCACTCAGGCGCCACTGCGAGCTGGACTTTCGTGAAACCCTGAGTCCGGAGGCGAAAAAAGCCAGGGAGTCTGTTGCAGACTCCCTGGCTTGTATCCCGGCACCTGTTTCCCAAAACGCTCCTTCTGCGGTGTCACTTTTTCAGGATTTCAGCCCGGCATACTCCCGGTACAGCCGGAGCCGCTCCTCCAGGGAGTCCCGGTCCATGAGCCCGGTGGCTGTCTGGACGGAGTACATTTTTTCCGGTATCTTCACCGACCCGTGGTCAAAGCCGCAGAGGGCCTTCCATTCGTATTTCCGGAGCAGGGCCTTTTCCGACATGGTCTGCAGCTTTTCCGCGTCCCACTCCAGGCCGAGAGCGTCCAGGCCCCGGAGGATCACCTCTTCATCGTAGACGCCCCTGGCGAAAAGGCAGATCATGAGGGAGTTGAGCACCATGCGCCATTGTGCTTCCTTCACCTGGGCCCGAACCTGGTCTTCGAGAGGCTGGGCGGCGTTCAGGAGTTTCTGGTCGATGGAGTAGCCCGTATCGTCCAGGTGGGAGTGGCGCACCCCCATCATGCAGGTGACGGCGAAGTTCTCCCCGGTCATGTATCCGCCGGGCTCCGCGCCGCCGTACTGGACTGCCCATTCCTCCCCGCCGTACTTCCCGGAGCAGAAGGCACACCCCTTCTCCAGGTCCCTGTAGAATTCTCCCTGTCCTTTGGCCGTGCGTTCGAGCACCTCGAGGTAGGCCGCACCGTCTCCGAAGGAAAGAGAGAGCCCTCCCGTTTCTTCGAGAGAAAGATTTCCCCGGAGGAAGGATTCCGTGGCCCACGCAAGGGTGCACCCGAGGGAAATGACGTCCCATCCCTGTTTTTCCGTGGCCAGGAGAAGTTTCAGAATGTCCTCCGGGGACGAGAGGCTGAGCATGCTTCCCATGGCGTAGATCAGCTCGTAGTCGTAGGAGACCCTGTTCGTGCTGTAATGGTAGGGAGCGAATTCCTCCCGCAGTTCGGCGAGGTGGATGCAGCCGCACTGGCAGTGGGCGCAGGCCGTGTGCTGCACCAGGAATTTTTCGGCGAACCGTTCCCCGGAGATGGCGTCGGCCCCCTCGAAGTTGCCCTGGGAGAAGTTCCGGGTGGGGAGGCCCCGTATCATGGAGAGGGGCTTCACGTTGGCCGCGGTGCCCAGGTCGTGGTACTTTTTCATTTCCTTCGACCGGACGACACGGTCGTAAAGAACGTCATAGACTGCCTTGAATTCCTTCGGATTTGCCAGGGGCAGGGTTTTCGTCCCGCTGACGACGATGGCCTTGAGGTTTTTGCTCCCCAGGACGGCTCCGAGTCCCAGGCGGCCGAAATGGCGGGAACCGTCCACCGTGGCGCAGGCCATGGGGGAGAGCCGCTCCCCTGCGGGGCCGATGCGGACCACGGAAATCTTCCGTCCCGTTTTGCTCTCCGCCTCCCGCAGAATCCGGTCGGTGGCCGTGGCCGACTGCCCCCAAAAGGTCGAGGCCGATTTGACGGCGACGGTGTCGTTTTCGATGGCCAGGTAGGAGGGGCGGTCCGCCCTGCCGGTGATAACGAGGGCGTCGATGCCCGCCTCCCGGAGAGACATGGCCAGCCGTCCTCCGGCGTGGGATTCCCCGAGCTCCCCTGTGAGAGGGGATTTGAAGAGAGCCGCTGTTTTCGTCGCGACTGGAAAGAGGGCGCTGAAGGGGCCAATGGCGAAGATCACAGGGCTTTCCGGGGCCAAGGGATCTCCCTTCGGGTCGCCGTGGCGGAAAAGGAGTTCCGTGGCGGCCGCCGATCCGCCGAGCCATTCTGAGAACGCCGGTCCGTCATCGAGTATCCGGCCTGTCCCGGAGCCCAGGTCGACGTGCAGGGTTCTTCCCGTCATCTCCTATCCTCTCCTTCCGGTTTTTCGGTCATGGCGAGGACGTCGTTGGGGCAGTATTTCACACACTGGCCGCAGAAGATGCACGGAATGGGCTGCCTCTCCTCCTCGTCCCACTGGAGGGCGCTGATGGCACAGGCCTTTACGCAGGCGCCGCAGGAGATGCAGAGGTCTTTTTTGAGCCGTACGCCGCCGTTTGGGGCGGGGGTCAGGGCCCCCGTCGGGCAGGCCTTTGCACAGTCTGGATCCTCGCAGCGGGCGCAGACCCTGATGGAGAAGGCCCCCTCGACACCGGCGTAGCCCTTGACCCTGAGGGCAGCCTTGCCGCTGCCTCCGGCATTCCGGACCATCCGGGAGCAGGCGTACATGCAGCTGAAGCAGCCGATGCACTGGTCCCGGTTCACAACGTTCAGATATTGTACCGCCATTCCATTCACCTCTCTGTTTGCGTCTCTCTCCGCCATAATCCCCTGTAGATTTACCCCTGTCAACTGGTACAATAACATCGAGTCGCACGAGAACCGGTATAACCGGAAGAGAAGGAGTGAAGGACATGAAAAGACGGGTGTTTTATACCGCTCTTCTGATGGTGTTCCTCGGGAGCATATCTGCCTGGGGACACCCTGCATGGAAGGGAGACCTGCGAAAAATAACAGAGGCCGGCGGCGTGGTGTATTCTCTCTACGCGGACCGTACAAGGCTGGTGGAAGACTGCGTTCCCGGGGCGGAGCAGGTGGCGGAGACCTATGTCCACATGGTGATCCCGGGCCAGAACCTGATCGAGATACTGCAATGGAACATTCGGCTCAACGGAAAGGAGTACCGTGTCCAGGATTCCTTTGACTATGCCCTGGATACCAAGGGACTGGTGGACCAGTGAACGGTCTTCCCCGAGTGGGCCTCGTGGAGGCCCGTTGAAAAAGGATCCGTCCAGGAGAAGATCATCGCGGCGGTGTTCGGTATACTGTCTGAAAAGAAATAATATGCCGAAAGGGGATGATGGTGTGGAGAAGGAAAAGCTGTTTTATCGCATGCTTGATGTGATCGAGGGGGATATTGTGCCCCTCACCGCCCGGGGTGTCGCCATAGGCTGCAAGGTTTTCGGCGCGGCGGTGCTCCGCAGGGACGATCTTTCCCTTGTGGTGGCGGGGACGAATCATGAAGCCTTCTCGCCCCTGTGGCACGGCGAGGTCTATACCATCAAGCTGTTCTACGAGCTCCAGGGACATCCTGACCCCTCGGAATGTCTTTTCCTCTCAACCCACGAACCCTGTTCCATGTGCATTTCCGCCCTCGCCTGGGCGGGGTTCCGGGACATCTACTACTTTTTCGGCTACGAGCAGACCCAGGACGATTTCAACATTCCCCACGACCTGCGGATGCTCCGGGAGGTCTTCGGCTGTGTTTCACCGACGAAAGAGAATATGTACTACACGAGCCGCTCCCTTCTTGACATAGCCCAGGGGCTCCCGGAGCCTGAAAAGGCGGAGGGAAGGATTGCGAAAATACGGGAGACCTATGCGGGGCTTTCCGCGGTGTACCAGGCCGGCGAGAAAAAAATGGTGCTGAAGTAGGATGATGTGTTCCGACGCCGCCCTTCCCAGGGCGGCGTTTTTGGTGGGCTGTGCCGGGGACGGAAGCGAGGGAGAAAAGAGAGAAATGTAAAATTATTGTAAAGGCTATTTCTTTTTTGAGTGACAGGCAGTATAGTCTATAACATAATAAAAGAAGCAGGATTACTCGTTCCGGGCTTGAAAAGCCCCCCGCTGTTCCAATCCCTCTACAGAAAGGATGAAACGCGTGAAAAAAATTCTCACGGCAGCACTCGCGGTACTTCTGGCCTTTTCACTTTCTGCTCCCTCTTTCGCGGATTCCTACGTCCTGGAATCATCGGGGATTTCTTTTTCTCTTCCGGATTCCTGGGAAGCGAAAGATTCCAAAATGGGAACCATGTTCACCCCTCCGGCCGGAGATGTAATGCTCGTTTTCGGCGAGACGACGGGGGAAGAAGCCTTTGAACAGGCCATGGAAATGGTGGGAGACGTGGCCGGAGAGGTCGTGCCCGATCTCGAACTCGATGACGGCACCGAACTTGACCTGAACGGCATCAAGGCGATCGAATTCGGCGGTTCGGGGACATCCGACGGGACGGAAGTTTTCGTCAGCGTTGTCCTCATGTCGGGAAAGGGCGAGAGCATCGCCTTCATGTTCTCCATCGGAGAGGAAAGCGCCATGAACAAGTATGAATCCGACATGATGGACCTGATCAGGTCCTTTGCCATGGAAGGAAGCTCTTCGGGTCCCTCGTCCGGAAAGACGACACCCCGTCCGCAGTCCCGGCCGGCGCCCCAGTCGGGCGGCAGCTGAGGGGGCTGATGAAAACCCCCGTGGGGGGTTTTTGAGAGAAACGGGCAGCACGGTCAATGATTCTTCAGGAGCCTCCGGTGAACGGAGGCTCCTTTTTTCCGCCGCGATTGCCCCTTCAGCCATAATAGGATACCCTTGTGCCGTGCCTCTGAAAAGCCGCCTCCGGCGACTTCTCCTGCGATCCTGCCCTGGGAAAAAGCGGGGGCTGCGCTTTCAGGGCGGTGAAATCACAGGGACGTCTCTCTTCCGGGATGGACGCTGCCGGGTGTTATCCGGGAAAACCGGCCTGATTGAAAAAAAAACGAGGATCATCTACAATCGGAAATGCAAGATGCAACAAAAGAATTGAAGCCGGCGTTCCCGCGAGAATCGCCTTCGCGGGAACGTTTTCCGTGCATCAGGAAATGGAATGAAGGAGGAGTTGTTGTGGGAAAGGATCTTTTTGCCCTGTTCGTGTCCTTTGCGAAGACCGGCTCCGTGGCATACGGCGGGGGGCCGTCCATGGTGCCTCTGCTGAAGGCGGAAGTGATCGAGCGCCGGAACTGGATAGGCACGGAGGATTTTATGGATGCCCTGGCCATAGGCAATGCCCTTCCGGGACCCATCATCACGAAAATGTCGGCCGCCATCGGCTACAGGAAGGCCGGTTGGCCCGGTGCCCTTGTGGCCATTGCGGGCATCATTCTCCCGAGTGCCCTTGCCCTGCTGGTCCTGATGGGGTTTGTCTCCCTTGTGAAGGACAATCCGCTGGTGACGAGCATGCTGCGGGGACTTCGCCCCGTGGTGGTGGCCATGCTTGCCTACGCGGCCTGGGATATGGCTCCGAACGCTCTGAAGAACCGGACCACCTGGGTCATCTGCGGGGTGTCCCTGGCGCTGATGGTTTTCTCCCCCATTCACCCGGCCCTGATCATCGTTGCCGGGGCCGTGGCGGGCATTGCCCTTAAACTCTAGGAGGCGGGCGATGATGGGGTGCCGCATACAGGAAGCGAAGAGGAGAGGATGACATGAGCACGGTCCTGGCATTGTTCTGGTCTTTTCTGAAAATAGGGTGCGTGGGATACGGCGGCGGGCCGTCCATGGTTCCCCTCATCAAGGAGGAAGTGGTGAACATCCAGCAGTGGATGTCCGTCACCGATTTCGTGGATATGCTCGCCATCGGGAACGCCCTTCCGGGACCCATAGCGACGAAACTGTCCGTAGTGATCGGGTTCGACGTGGCCGGTCCGCTGGGGTCGATCGCAGCTTTGGCCGGGACGGTGCTGCCGAGCGTCGTCGTCCTGATCCTGCTCCTGCGGTTTGTTGCCATGATCAGCGGCAACCCGAAGGTCACGAGCATGCTGAAGGGGCTCCGTCCAGTGGTGGTGGCCCTGCTCGCCTATGCCGCCTATGACATGTCCTTCGGCTCCCTGACAGGACCCCTCACCTGGGCCATAGGGGGTGTGACCCTGCTCCTGATGATTTTCACGAAGATTCATCCCGCCCTGTTCGTGGTGGCGGGCGCAGTGGCGGGGGCGCTGCTCGGGCTGTAGCTGCAGACCGGGCGGAAAGCGGAATAAAAAGGGGCAGGCCCCGCGGCCTGCCCCTTGTGCTATTCTTCCCCGGTGGCGAGGAACCTGTCAAACCACTCGGTCATCTTCCGCAGGCGGGTAAGTCTGGGCCTGGGCCGGCCGCTCCGGCTGAGCTCGTGGTTTTCGCCCCGGAAGACACAGATTTCGGTCTCCACGCCGTGGAGCCTGAGGGCGGTGAACATCTGCAGTCCCTGGGTGAGCTCGCACCGGTGGTCCTCCTCGGAATGGATGAAGAGGGTGGGGGTCTTCGCCCGGTCGGCATATTTCAGCGGGGAGTGCCACCAGAGCTTCTCATGGTCGCTCCAGATGTCGGCGCCCTGCTGGTCCGGGACGAAGTAGTAGCCTATGTCGGAAATGCCCATCTTGGAGATCCAGTTGCTGATGCTCCTCTGGGATGCGGCGGCCCTGAAGCGGTCCGTGTGGCCGATGATCCAGTTGGTCATGTAGCCTCCGTAGGACCCCCCGGTGACGGCCAGCCTCTCTTTGTCGACGAAGGGAACGTTTTCCGCTATCCAGTCGGTAAATGTCATGAGGTCATCGTAGTCCACGGTGCCGTATTTTCCCCGGATGTCGTCGAACCCGTTGCCCTTGCCGTCGCTTCCCCTGGGGTTGCAGAAGAAGACGGCATAGCCTTTTGACGTCCAGTACTGCATTTCATGGAAGAAGACGTCGCCGTAGGCGAATTTCGGTCCTCCGTGGATATTGAGAATCGATGGGTACTTTTTCCCGTCCTCGAAGTTCACCGGTTTCATGTACCATCCGTCGAGAGGTTCTCCCGTGCCGTTGTCCACCGTTACATGCTCCGGAACGGAGAGAAGGCATTCCTCAGCCACCCAGTCGTTGAAGCGGGTGAGCTGCCGTTCTTCCCTGCCGTCGGCAAGGTAAAGCTCCTGGAGCTGCAGTCCCTTCATGCCCACCACGGCGGCCCTGCCTCCGTTGATCCTCCAGTCGTCCACGGAGAAAAGCTCCGAGGTGAACTGTTCAATTTTTCCTGTTGAATCCACGGTGTGCAGGTGGGACCGGTAGTTGTCCGTGGAGACGAACCAGGCCCTCCCGGCTTCGGGGGAGAAGGCAAGGTTCAAGTCGGTCGAGCCGTAGCGGCAGTCGGAGCCGACCGAGTTCCTGAGTCCCCTGTCGAGCCCGGGGGTGATGCAGACGGTTTTCCCGTCGCCCACCAGGTGGAATTTCACATTTTCGTTGATGCCGTATGCGGCGTAGTCGCTTCCGGTAACCAGGATCCGGCCGTCCAGCCATCCGGCCCACTTGCAGGAAAAGTCCGTTCCGGGGAGGATTTCCCTCACCGTGCCGTCAGGGAGTTCAATTTCGAGGAGGGCGCTGTACTGCCTCCTGACGTCCTTGAAGATGGGGCCCCAGACGAGGACCGTTTTTCCGTCCTCCGAGAGCGTGTAGTTCTCGGCATCCAGAAGATCGGGGGTGAGCTGCCTTTCCGTTCCGTCAGGTCCGTAGCTGTAGAGCCGCTTTCTTTTCCGGCCCGTGAAGCCCTTGCCGTTGGAGCAGAAGGGAACCTGGTCGAAGAGCATCATGTCGGCGTCGTAGGGATTGTCGAAGGCCGGCTCGTCCACCCCGAGGGCGAGCAGGGAGCCGTCGGGCAGCGGCGAGAGGGAAGAGAGGACTCTCGGAACAGTGCGGAGATGCCTGGCTTCGCCGCCGGAGATGTCGATGATGTAGAGGGCCGTTTCCGTCTTTTTCGCGTCGTTCCGGCCGCTTGAGAAGAGGATGGAACGTCCGCCGGGCATCCAGGCGAAGGCTTTTTCCCTGCCGGAGGCTGTCAGCTGCCGGAGGGAGTCCGAAACAAGATCGTACAGCCAGAGGTTGGAGAGATAGCCGTTGTTGTCGTAATCGGCCTGGTGGACGAAAAAGCAGATGGCATTGCCTTCAGGGGAGAATTCGGGCGCTGACAGAAAACGGTACCGCAGAAGGTCTGTGAGTTCAACTGGTCTTTTCAACTGTTCTTTCTCCTTTGGGATAATGTCGTCGGCACGGGGAGGAAATCAGCCCCCTCCTATGATGGGGAAGACGGCAACGGTGTCTCCTTCGGAGAGACGGGTTTCCCCTCCTCCGGTGTGGGCGATGTGCCGGCCGTTCACGAGCACGATCACCCTGTCGGAGATGGTATCGCCGTCGAAGGCTTCGTCGCGGAACTCCCCGCCGTAGCGGTCGGAAAGCTCAAGAAGGAGATCTCCCACGGTTCCGGAGCCTTCCGCGACGGTTTCTTTTTCCCGGGTGTAGTCCCGGATGGTGGCGAAAAACAATACTTTTATCATGGAAACATGATATCCGAAAAAGGGGCGTTTTTCCAGAGCGGCAAAAAGCCCCTTCCCGGAATTCCGGGAAGGGGCTCCACTGAACGTTTCTTTTACTTCAGGGCAAGCTCCCTGAGTTTCGTGTCGGTGGGAAGGCCTTTGACGTCCCAGCCGCGGGCCTTGTAGTATTCCGGAAGCATCTCGGGAAGCCTGCTGACCATCCCCTTGGAGGGGCCGTCGGGAATGGGTTCCTTGAGCAGCCTGTCGGGAAGGGTGTCCGCATTTGTCGGATCGAGGCCTTCCCTGAGGTTGAACATCCGTTCGATGTTCCAGATGCGGTCTCCTGCCTGGAGCACTGCGGCACCGTCAAAGTCGAGCCCGGTGGCCGCCTTGAGGAAGGCCGCATAATCGTCGGCGCCGAGGGCAAAGGATGTGAAAAGGCACATGCCGGAGGCGTCGATGGCCGCGGTGAGGTTCTGGAAGATCATGACCCATGTGGGCTTTGTGCTGATGTCCACGGGATCGAGCTTCTCCGGCAGGCCGAGGACCTCGGGGGAGATGGTGTAGCCTCTCACGTGGCATCCGCCGCGGTTCGAGGTGGCGTAGTTCAGGCCGATTCCCTGGATGGCCCGTCCGTCATAGGCGGGCATTTCCTGCTTCTTGACGGTCATGGAGAACTCGGGGTGCCCGTACATCTCGCACAGCCTGTAGGAACCTTCGGCGAGCTTTCTGCCGAGGCCCTCAACGAGTCCCATCTTTTTCGTCCAGTATGTTATGGCTTCCTCGTTTCCGAAACGGAGTTCGGGGCCGCCCTCAAGCTCTTCCTTCCTGATGAAGCCCTTTTCGTAGAGTTCCATGGCCGCCGCGATGGTGACACCGGCGCTGATGGTGTCGAGGCCGTATTCGTTGCAGAGGTAGTTCGCCTCGATGATGGGTTCGAGCCGTTCCACGCCGCAGCAGACTCCGAAGGCGAAGATGGTCTCGTACTCGGGGCCTTCACCCTCCCGGTCACCGACCCTGGTGACCCGGCCGCAGCCGATGGGGCATCCGAAGCAGGAGTATCTCTTGGTGAGGAAGTCCTTGGCGAGGGTTTCGCCGGACTGGGTATCCGCCTCGGGGAAGTACGCTCCCTGCCAGTTGTTCTTGGGATACCCGCCGAGCTGGTTGATGATGTTCACCAGGACTGCCGTTCCGTAGGTGGGGAGTCCCTGGCTGGTGACGGGATTGGTCTTGAGCTTTTCCATGGCTCCCGCAAGAACGGCCTTCATCTCGTCCTGGTTTTCCACGTAGGGGCGGGCGCTCCCCTTGACCACGACCGCCTTGAGGTTTTTGGATCCCATGACGGCACCGACGCCGCTGCGGCCTGCTGCACGGTTTTTGTCGTTCATTATGGCCGCGAGTTTTGAAAGTCTTTCACCGGCGGGACCGATGCAGGTGACCTTCGCCTTGGAATCGCCCACATCATCGAGGAGGGCGTCGGTGGACGCATGGCTGTCCTTGCCCCAGACGGCGTCGGCGTTCCGGAGCTCCACCTTGTCGTCGTTGATCCAGAGATAGGTCGGTTTAGGGGCCTTGCCTTCCAGGATGACCATGAACCATCCCGCCCTGGCGAGCTCGGCTCCCCAGAATCCGCCGGAGTTGCTGCTGGCGATGCATCCCGTGAGGGGGCTCTTGGTGACGACCATGTACCGTCCCGCTGAAGGAGCGCCTTTGCCGGTCAGGGGGCCGTTGGCGAATATGAGCTTGTTCTGCGGGGAGAGGGGGTCAGTGCCGGCAGGCACTTCATCGTAGAGGACCTTCGTGGCGTAGCCGCGGCCGCCGATGAATTCCTTCATTGTCTTTTCGCAGAGACTCTCGATCCCGATGGTTCCGGTGGTGAGGTTGACGCGCAGTACTTTTCCGAACTTGTCCATATCTCTTCGCCTCCTTGGTTTTTGCATCCTTGGGTTGAACATGATCTGAAATAAAAAAAGGAGGACCACCGGCTTATCGCCGTGCGATCCTCCTTTGCAAACGCGGCAGGAATGGAAATCGCTTTCCAGACCCAATGCCTGCAGGTTCTCCTTGAGATTCTGCAGGTCGAAGGCATATTCATTTATGGGGAAACTTCTGCTCACCCATGATACTTTTTATACCAATTTGTGAAGTCTGTCAATTCTTTTGGGGAACCTTTCCTGTATAATTCCGGAAACGGAGGTGAATATCGGTGAGCTGGTTTGATTCTGTGGTGTATTCTGCCGAGGCGGTGGGCCCCTGGAAAATGGTTTCCTTCCTCGAACTCAGGAGGGCTGCGGCCATGGAAGGCCTGTCCCCCGCAGAAGCGGAAATATATTGCCTGGAAAACGGATACGTCCCGTCGAGGTACATCCGGAGCATGGGAACTCTCGGACCCGACGGTCAGCTCCGCCTTCTCTCGTCCTGCGCGGCCGTTATCGGCTGCGGCGGCCTCGGGGGGCTCGTGGGGGACCTGATGGCCCGTGCCGGGGTCGGCCGGCTTGTGTTTGTGGACGGCGATGTATTCGATGAAACGAACCTGAACCGGCAGCTCCTGGCGACGGAGAGACTGCTCGGGAAGTCAAAGGCGAAGACGGCGGCCGCGCGGGCCATGGAGATCAATGGATCGGTGGATGCCGAAGGGAGGCAGTGCCGGTTCGATTCCTTTACTGCCGACGGGATTCTCGAGGGGGTGGACATCGTGGTGGATTGCCTCGACAGCCTCTCGTCCCGGAGAACCCTCTTTTCGGAGTGTGCCGTCCGGGGAATTCCCCTGGTGTCCGGAGCCATCGCGGGTTTCTGGGGACAGGTGGGCGTGGTGCTTCCGGGAGACGAGACCCTCACCGGCTACCTTGCCGGCGAGTCTGATACGGGAGTGGAGGCCGAAACAGGGAACCCGCCGTTTACGCCTGCCCTCGTGGCCGCCCTGCAATGCGCCCAGGCGGTGAAGCTCCTCACGGGGAAGGGGACGGTGCTCACGGAACAGCTCCTGTGGATCGACCTCGCCGACGACGAATTCACCCGGCTCAGGCTTCGCTGAAAGGAGGACGGCCGGAGGAGAATCCCTTGACCTTCAGGCGGGCAGCCATTCTTTCCGCAATTCGGCCATCAGAAGGCTGATCTCCGAGATGAGGGCATAGAGCAGGGAAGGAAGGCCTTCGAGGGAGCCGCCTTTTGCCGCTTCCTCCATGGCTTGTGCGAGCCCGGCGGCTTTTTTCGCCCCGAAAAAGACGAGATTGCCCTTTAACCTGTGGGCATGGGATGCCAGAAGAAGCCGGTCACCGTGAGCGACAGCCCGCTTCATTTCTGCCATGAGGGGAGGGGCCGTCTGCAGGAAAATTCCCGCGGCTTCCGCCGCCGCCTCCCGGTTTCCCCCAGTGGCCGCGAGCAGAGGATTTTCCTCCGCAATATCCCCTGGTACATTAAATTCTTTGTGGGGCAGAAAGGGGGACAGTATCCCGGCCATCTCTCCGGGGGATGACGATTTCGGCAGAAAACCGTCCATCCCCGCTTCAATGCATCTTTTCCTGTCCTCCTCTTCCCGGGAGGCTGATACGGCCAGAACGGGAATTCTCCCTGCCGTTCCCTTTTCCCTGCGGCGAAGGGCCCGGGTTGCTTCAAGACCATCCATTACAGGCATCTGGATGCCCATGAGGATGAGGTCAAACCTGTGCTTTTCAGCAAGGGCGAGGACCTTCCGCCCGTCGGATGCCTTCATTACGGTGAAGCCAAGGGCCTCAAGGTTGGACTCGATGATCCGGGCGCTGAGGGGATTGTCCTCCGCCAGGAGAACAGTGAACGGAACTTCTTCCTTCCCGGAGTCCTCACCGGGGGAGGCATCGGAAAACGTCATGGCAAAGGATGAGGCTTTTTTTCCGGCTTCCGCTGAAAAGAGGATTTCAATGCCTTCCGGAAGGTTCCGCCTGGCCACGGCGTACAGGGAAATCTTCTCCCCTTCCGCTCCTGCGGCTTTTTTGATGGTTTCTTCCAGCATGTGTTCCAGCCCGGAGAGGTCACCTTCAACGAGAGCCGGGACCGACGGGTCGATTTCCACTGTGACGGGGAATGTTTTTTTGTCAGCGGCGGTCTTTCCCGCCGCTGACACGCAGGCCGAAGAAATGGAGAAGGGAGTTTTCTTTTCCGGTGCCCCTTCAACGGTCCGGGAGCAGGAAAGGTGCCCGAGAAGGGAAAGGGCTTCTTCCGCCAGTTTCTTTATGGAACGGGGGCGCCAGGCGGTACCTCCTGCAGCCTTTTCATTCCGGGCGTCCTCTCCGGCGAGAGTGTAAATGTTTTCAAGACACCGGCGGATTTCCTGCAAAACCAGATCCCGGCCGGGGGGCGCAGCTACGGCGGCCGGCTTTGAAAGACGGGGCCGTCCTGTCATTTTTTGCCCATGGCGGTGTAGCGTTTGAGGGGCCGTCCGCTGGTCCGGTATTCGAAGCTGATTTCCGCTAGGCGTTTTTCAGCGAGGTATTCCAGATATCGCCGGGCCGTGGACCGGGAGATGGAAAGCTTTTCTCCAAGTTCCAGCGCCGTCGGGCTGCCGGACTCACCGAGAATTCCCATCACCAGCGCGAGGGTCTCCTTCTGGAATCCCTTGGGGAGGGTCTCGTTGTCCTCAGGCTGTCCTAAGGGCCTATGCCCGATTTCGAAGAAAGCGTCCACTTCTTCCTGGGTTGTTTCCTCCCTGACGCCCCGGAGGCGCATCCGGTGTTCCAGGTAGTTTTCGAGGGAAGCCCTGAATCTCTGGAGGGAGTAGGGCTTGATCATGTAATCGAAGGCTCCGAGAGTACGCGCCCGTGACACAAGATCGGTTTTTTTTCCTGCGGAAACAAGGATCACGTCGGATGTGTTCCCCCTGGACCTGAGTCTCTTGAGAGCTTCAAGGCCGGAGAGGCGGGGCATGAAGATATCCATGACGATCAGGTCGGCGCTGTTTCGCTGAAAGAATTCAAGAAGCTCGTAGCCGTCACCGACTGTTCCGGCGACGGTGAAACCCGTCAACTGGCGTACCGCCTGAACATGAAGACTGCACACCATAGGATCGTCCTCTGCGATGAGTACCCGCACGGGAAGCTGAACATCCACCACGCATCCTCCTCCTTCGATCTCATTATATTCCCTGAACCGCCGAGCGTAAACAATATGAACACAATGACCTGAATGCCCAATAGTCTTGGCTTTTTTTATAGTAGGGCCGAAAATACAACTACAAAACACGATCACTTCGTTCGGTTGATGAACTTCCCCACGCACGGGTCCCGCAAGGCGAACGGTCCGCCCCAGACCTTCATTTTGCGGGGCCTCCTTTTTTTCTCCTCCCCTCCTTCCTAAATCCGCAGGCAGCGGGGAGCGTCACCGGTGCTCGCTTGGGCCGCCGGTGCAGATTGTCGTCCTTGACAACTGCACCTGAAACCGACATCCTTGTCGGTTTCTCGGCCCGGGCGCTGTGCCCGGCGACACTCCCTCTGCCAGGAGAACCTGCGGAATTAGGTCCTTTTTCCCGTATTGACAATCCTTCCGGCCGGAGTCACTATGAAGGCAAAACGAAGGAGGACGATAAAGAATGTTTTTTGCCCACTCCGTGGCTCCCTTCATTTTGTACGGATGCTCCGCCGTCCTGGTTCTGCTGGGGTTCAGAAGAATCCGCCTGGGAAGTACTCTCAAGGGTGTTATTGATATCGTGGGAGCAGGGGCCATTGCCATTATGGGATGGTCACTGGGCAACCCCTGACCCCGCTTTTTCCCTTTTCCCCCGCGTGCGGATTGCCCCCGAGGGGGGGCGGTTCAGCATTTCTGCCGTTTTTTTCCCCTCCGTTTGTGGTACACTTTTCCGGATTTGATGCTGTTTACTATGTTCACCATCCAGGGAGGAATTTCTATGAAAGCGTTTCGTACTCTGAGCTCCGCACTGCTCGTTCTGCTTCTTCTGGCCTTTGCCGCCGGCGCCGAAACGGCAAAGACCGACGACCCGGCCCCCGAGGTCAAGGCCCCCGCTGCCGAAGCAAAGGCTCCCGTCGATCCGGAGACCGTTCTGGCCCGGGTGGGGGAGACCGAAATCCGGATGAAGGATGTGAGGGAAATCCTGGGCAAGCTCGATCCCCAGAGAGCCTCCATGTACGACAATGAAATGGGACACAGGGCTATCCTTGAGGAAATGGTCAACATGGAGCTTTTCCTTCTCCTCGGAAAAGAACTTGAGGTGGAGAAAGACCCCGGTTTCGCCGAGATGCTGGAAAGCGTGAAAGAGGATATTATCCGCAGGTTTGCGGTCGACAGGGTGATGAAGGACGTGAAGGTCACTCCTGAAGATATCGCCGGGTACTATGAAAAGAACAGGGAGCATTTTGCCGTTCCCGAGAGCGTGAGAGCCTCCCACATTCTGGTGAGCGGCGACCAGGAGATGCAGAAGGTCATGGAAGACCTGAAAGCGGGAATGTCCTTCGAGGATGCGGCGAAGAAGCATTCCACCTGCGCGTCGAAGGAGCAGGGAGGCGACCTCGGATATTTCTCCAAAGGGGATATGGTGAAGGAATTCAATGATGCCGTATTCGCCATGAAGGTCGGAGAGGTCACGGCAGAACCGGTGAAAACCAAGTTCGGCCTTCACCTGATCAAGCTTGTCGAGAAGAAGGAAGCCTCGGTCCGGCCTCTGGACGAGGTGAAGGAAGAGCTCAGGGAAGCCCTTGAAAACGACAAAAAGGCAAAGGTCTACCAGGACGAGCTTTCCAGGCTGAGAGAGAAGTACAAGGTTGAGATCGTCGGAGAGAAAAAGGAAGAAAAGAAAGAGGAAGAAAAAGCGGGAGAAGCCGGAAAGTAGGTATTGCTCCGGCTGAGGTAAAGAGAAAGGGGGAGGGCCCGGTCCCGGGCCTTCCCCCTTTCTCTTTCGGTCTCAGGGCAGCCTGTCCCGGAAAGCGAACCTGTTTTTGCCCTGGTCCTTGGCGGTGTACATTGCGACATCAGCGTGTTTCATAAGGTCCTGGACCGTGGTTCCGTCATCGGGGAACAGGCTGATTCCGATGCTGGCGGTCACGGAAATCTCCTTCCCCTGGAGGAGCGCTTTTTTCGCCACCCTCCGGAGGATCCGTTCCGCGAGGCCGGCCACGGACTCCCGGGAAGGCGGGGACGGTACGACGATGGTGAATTCATCCCCTCCCATGCGGGCCACCGTATCGCCTTCCCTTACCTCCAGCGTCAGCCTCCGGGCGATTTTCTGCAGCAGCCGGTCCCCCACGTCGTGGCCGAGGGTGTCATTGACGCCCTTGAATCCGTCCAGGTCCATGAAAAGCACGGCCACGGGCTCATTTCTGTCGAGGGTCTCCTGGAGGCGGGTGGAGAAGAGATCCCTGTTCGCGAGCCCGGTCAGGGCGTCGTGGTACGCCCTGTACCTCACTTCGGCTTCCATGCGCCGCCGTTCCTCTATCTCCTTCCGCAGCTCCTCGTTTGCCGTTTCCAGTTCCCTGGTCCGGATCTCGACTTCCCGTTCGAGGTTATCCCGGTAGATGGAGAGTTCCTCTTTCGATATTTCGAGATGGTGCACTTTTTCCTGGAGGTTCATGTTCAGTTCGTCGATCCTTGCCCTGAGAAGAAGATTGTCCGCCAGCCCCGCTGCAGTGGTGAGGACGATGGATAGAAAGTCCGGGAAGGATGGCTCGTAGTTTGTGTCCTCGGCGTTGTTTCCGAGTACGGCGAGAAACAGCCCGAGGATCTTCGAAGGGGACGACAGCGAATGGAGGAAAAGTTTTCCCTGTCCATCGGACCGGGAGACAAGAATGGGTCTTTTTCTTCTGAGAGTCCAGGCCACCGTCCGGTCCTCGATAAGGGGAACAAGCTCCCGCTCCAGGATTTTCTCTTCCCCCGGAGGATCGGAGAAAGCGGGGTAGAGCGCTCCGTCCTCTTCTCCCGCCAGAAAAAAGGCCAGCGGACCGAACCGTTCCATGGACCGCAGTTTTGATGCCGTCTCCCGGAAGATTTCCTGGAGGGAATCGAGTCCCGTGAGCGACGCCGTGAAAGCGTTGAGGTCAAGGGCCGTTTCAAAGGCGCGGAGTGCCGCCTGCCTTTCCAGTGAAAGAAAGGACACCCGTTCTTCAAGAAGCATAATCGTCCGGTCTTTATCCATTGTGCATCATCACACCTCTCGGGGGTGAGTGTCTGTCGCAGGTTGAAAAAAACGGTTCCATTATACGATGGCGCAATCCTTTCCGTACCGGAACCCTTTTTCTTTTTTCGCTCTATGGTAGGATAATATGGATGTTTTGCAAGGAGGTTTTTCGATGAAGACAACATTTTGTTCCGGACGGATTTCATGGATCCGGTAGGGCTCATTCTCATTTTCTGCGCCAGGATAGTGGATGTGAGCTGCGGCACGGTCAGGATCCTGTTTCTTGTCAGGGGGAAGAGAGCCCTCGCTGCCGCCATCGGTTTCGTGGAAGTGATGGTGTACCTGACGGCCCTTGGGCATATCATGGGGGGCGGAAGGGAAATGAATCTTCTCCAGATGGTGGTCTACTGCGCGGGGTTCTCGTCGGGCAATTTTATCGGGTCCCTTCTGGAGGAACGTCTCCTGAATGCCTACGTGCTCCTTGAACTGATCATGGACAGGAATCCGGAGACGCAGGAAATGATAGACAACATCCGGCAGGACGGCTATGGGGCCACGGTGCTGTACGGCCGGGGCAGGAGCGGCGTGAGGACGATCATCAAGATAATCTGCAGGCGGAGCGACATCCCCGTCATAACGGCTCACACGAAAAACAGGGGTTTCATCTGCATTACCGATGTCAAGGGATGTACGGGCGGATATTTTCGGCTGCAGCGGAAGTGATTTCATGGAGCATTTTTGGAAGGAAGGGGTAAACCCCGATGAGCGAGAGTTTCGATAAGCCCCTCGGCAATGAAGGAACCGATTCAGTCAATTTTATGATCCAGAAGACAATCAGGCTGGAGAAAGAAGCCGCACGGTGGAAACGGGAGGAGACTGCTCTCCGGGATATGGAGCGCCGGTACCTCGCTCTTTCGGAAAACCCGGTTTTCCTTCTGGCGATTCTCTCGGGGGGAAGGGTGACGTACCTCAACGGGAGGGCAGAAGCGTTCTTCGGCTTCCCTCTCCGGGAGCGGCCAAGATTTCTCCTGACGGACTACGTGGCGCCGGGGTATTGCGTCGAGGTTGAAAAATTGCTGGAGCAGGCCGGCGGGGATGAACTCTGGGAAAGACGGTTTTCCTTTCCTGTGCTGACGGAGGGTGGGGCGGAACGGTGGCTCGACATGGCCGTCACTCCGGTAGAGTACCGGGGAGAACCCTCCATGCTCGCCGTGGGGTATGAAATCCCGGCGCCGTCGGAGAATGAGCCGGTGGCGGAAACGAAAATCCCGGCCGGATTCTCCTGTTCCGCCGATAATCTCCTGGCGGCCGTTACCGACAGGGACTGTATCCTCCAGTTCATGACCGAGGGCTTCAGGAGAGAGGCGGCTCCCATGTGGAACGCTCCTCCCGAAACGGGGCTGTCCATGCTGGAACTTCTTCCCGAAGGAGACAGGGGACTTCCCTTCCGGCTCGCCGTGGAAAAAGCGCTCTCCGGAGAAGGGGCCGAGATAGGCCAGGAGGCGGGGGACAGGTTTTTTTCCATCTCCTTCGCACCGGTTTTTTCTCCCGACGGACAGGTATCGGGCGTTTCCCTGGTGCTGTGCGAGAAGACGGGGCAGCGGGCCGCGGAGCGGAAAGTCCGGGCCGAGGAGGAAAAATTCCGCAGGCTGTTCTCCCTGGTGTCCGACCTTGGCATTATCGTAACCAGGGACGAAGGGCGGATCATCGAATGCAACCGGGCTTTTCATGAAAAAGTTTTTCCTTCCGGCGAAAGGGCTGAAGGAAAAACCCTTGAGGAATTGGGACTTCTCCCTTACGGGGCACTGAAAAACACCCTGTATTCAGGAATCGGGGAAAAGGGTTCCGTCCGGGAGTTGAAGCAGTCCATCACGCTTCCATCCGGCGAAGACCTGCCCGTCCTTCTTTCCGCTATTCCCCTCGAGCGCGGGGGCAGGCAGGTCCTTCTCCTGTCCCTTCGGGAGACGGTCGTTCCGGCAGTCCAGGCTCCGTCGGCCGAAGCCGCCCCGGATCCGTCCGGGGAGAAGGCTCCTCAGGAGAGGAGCAGGGGTATCGACGAGCTCCTCGGTATACCCGACAGGGAGGGGTTCGGCAGGCTTTTGTCCACCGAGATGGAGAGGGCCGGCAGATACCGGGGAAGCCTTTCCGTCATCCTGATGGATATCGACGGTTTCAGGGAACTGATGGAGCAGGCGGGGGAAGATGGGGGAAAAAAGTTCCTCAGGGACTTCTTCACTGCTGTCAAAAGCCGAATCCGCCCGACTGATTTCCTCGCCCGTCTCGGCGGCGGAGAATTCGCCGTCCTGACGCCTATGAGCGGCTACCTTGCCCACCAGATGGCTGACAAGATTCGGGACATGGTCTGTCATTCCCATTTCTTCCCGGGGCGCGGGGTCTTCTGCAGCTTCGGAGTGTGTGAATACCGCAGGGAAATGTCCAATGACGAATTTTTGAAACGGGCGGGAATCGCCCTGAGGGAAGCGAAGAGGGCGGGAGGCAACCGGGCCGTTCTCGCACCGCCCATCCCCTGAGGTGAGCGATATGGGACGGGTTCAGGTCATTGTCGAAGGAATGACGGCAAGCGGGAAGTCCACCGTGGTGAAGCTGCTGTCCGAGCGTCTCGGCCTGCAGGTTATGCCCGAGGAATTCCGGGACCAGTACGATCTTCTCCGGAGATTCCACCACGAGCGGCGGTGGGCGTTTCCCATGCAGCTGAATTTCCTGGTCACAAGGTTTGCCCAGTATCTCTGCGCCTCCGAGTCCGAGAACTACATTCTTGACAGGAGCGTCTTCGGCGACAAAATATACGCTTCGCTGTACTACCGGCTGGGATACTTCCGGGACAGCCAGTTCGGCACGTATCTCATGCTCTATGATTCACTGCTGAAGCACCTTGCCATGCCCCGGCTCATGATTGTGCTGTCCTGTCCCTTCGAAGAGATCATGCGCCGGATACGGGCCAGGGGCCGGGAGGACGAACTTGCCGCAGGGGAACCCTACTGGAAGTCCCTCTACGATGCCTATTCTTCCTTCCGGGAGTTCGTCCGCTCCGAGACGGGGCTGTCCAACGGCGGGCTTATGACCCTGGATCTCTCCGACCCGGCGTTTATCCATACTCCCTCGAGAGTCGAGAGCTTTGTGGCTGAAGTGAAAGAACGGCTGGGACCGGAAGGTCCGCCGCCCGGAAAGAAACGAAATGCAGAGGAGTGAGGATCGGCCGTGGCACTGAAAATCTGCGAGCATTGCACGAAGGCCTATCTTGACGGGGGAGAGCAAGAGAAGACGCCTCTCTGCCCTGAATGCGCGGAGTACCTGGAAGAGCTTTACAGGCAGGCATGGACCTGGCTTCGGGATCACTCTTCCGCCGACGGCAGGCTCAGGAAGGTAACCTCCGCCCGGCTTGCAGAGGAACTCGGCGTGGATGTGAGAAGCATTGAAGTCTTGGTGAAGATGGACCGCATCCAGACATCAGCCTCTTCGGCAAAAAAGGTATCCGGAAAAGATCTGGAGACACTGAAAGCGCTGAAGCGGGGCCTGTCCGGCAGCGGCAGGCAGCGGAGAGAGCGCCGCTAGCGGCGGTGAAATCCGCATACGACCAGACGGGGAGGGAACAATCGCGCCCTTTGGGGTGCGGACTACTCATGATATATGACGCCATTATCGTCGGATCCGGCCCTGCCGGAGTTTTCGCCGCCATGGAGCTTGTGCGGCACGGAAAAAAAGTCCTGATCGTGGACAAAGGACGGGTAATCCGGGAGCGGAAGTGCCCCATCGTTGAGGGGAAGAGCAAGACCTGCCTCAACTGCGAATCCTGCAGCATCGTGTCGGGCTGGGGCGGCGCCGGCGCTGCGTCGGACGGAAAGCTGACCCTGACCACGGGATTCGGCGGCAACCTCGAGGAAAACATCGGCGAGGAGGCTCTTCTCGACATGATCTCCTACGTGGACAAGACTTTTGTCGAATACGGCGCCGACAACAACTCCTACGAGCCGTCGGGGGCCGTGGTGAAGGACACCATACGAAAGGCCTCCAGCGTTGGGCTCAAGATCCTTCCCGCCCGCATCCGCCATATAGGCACCGACGCCTCCCGGGAAGTGCTCAACAACATGTACGAGGACCTGGTGCAGAAGTGCGACATCCTCATGAACACCTTCGTGGAGGATATCCTCGTCGAGAACGGGCGGGCCGTGGGCATCCTCCTCGCCGACGGGACCGAGCGCCGGGGAGAGTACGTCATCGCGGCCCCGGGCAGGGAAGGCGCGTCCTGGCTCGCCGGACTGGTGGAAAAGCTCAACATACCCATAGCCTCCATGCCCGTGGATATCGGTGTCAGGGTGGAAGTGCCCGACAGCGTCTGCGAGGACCTGACCCAGCATTTTTACGAGGTGAAATGCCTCTACAACACCCCCACCTTCGACGACCGGTGCCGCACCTTCTGCATGAACCCGTCGGGTTTCGTGGTGTACGAGTACAACAAGTCCCACGACCTGGTGACGGTGAACGGCCACAGCCTGAAAAACGTGAAGTCCAGGAACACAAACTTCGCCATCCTCGTGACGAAGAACTTCACCCAGCCCTTCAACGATCCCATAGGCTACGCCACTCACGTGGCGAAGCTGGCGAACATGCTCGCCGGGGGAGGCATCCTCCTCCAGCGGCTGGGAGACCTGCGGGACGGCAGGCGGTCCACCCAGTCGAGGATCGACAGAGGAATGATCACCCCCACGGCGAACGCCCAGCCGGGCGACCTGAGCCTTGTCCTCCCCCACCGGTATCTCACGGACATCGTGGAGTTCCTGGATGCCCTGAACATGATCATGCCGGGGGTCAACCAGAACGACACGCTGCTCTACGGCGTGGAGATCAAGCTGTATTCCCTGCGGCTGGAGCTTCGGAAGAACCTCCAGGTTCCCGTCATCGAGAGGCTGTTCATGGCGGGAGACGGTGCCGGGGTGAGCCGGGGAATCATCCAGGCCGCGGCCAGCGGCGTGGTGGCTGCCCGGGCTATTCTCGGCTGACGGGGTGGAGATGACGGAAGATGAAGAAAGGTCTGTGTGCGGCGGCACTGCTCTTCGTGCTGCTGTTTGCGGGGCGGCTGTGCGGCGCCCCGACGGTGGAAAGGCTCACAAAGGCCCTTCCCCGGTTCGAAGGCTGGAAGATGGAGACACCCTTTTCCATGCCCGAGGACGGTTTCGTCACAGTGGGTGCCGATTATTACCAGGGAGACCGGTTTTTTCAGTTCATGGTGATTTCCGGCCCTGAAGCTCCGTCCGCCGGTCCCCTTCCGGAAGAGCTGGAGCAGGACAGGGCGGCGGGCAGGGCCGAAACGGAGGAGGCGGTGTTTTCCTTCCTGACCCTTGGAGGATTCCCCGCCGTGAAGGTGGAACTGAAGGACGAAAGCGGCGCTACGATCTGGGTCGACCTGGACGGGAAGGGATGGCTTCTTCTCGGGGGAGACGGAATGACGGGAGCTGAAATCGAAAAGCTCCTCGGAAAGGTGAACCTGAAGGGGTTCGCCGGATTGGTGCGGTAAATATGCGCATAAAAACAAAGACAGATGATTTCTGTGTTGAGGAAGTGCTCCACTTCGCCCCTGCGAAAAAAGAACTGCCCTTCAGGCTGTTCCTGCTTGAAAAGGAGGGATGGAACACCTCCGATGCCATCCGGGAGGCGGCAGTCCGGAAAAAGGTACCCCTGGGCAATATCCGGTCTCTCGGCAGAAAAGACCGTCACGCCAGGACGGTGCAGTATCTCTCCGTCCCTGCGGAGTTCGACCTCGCCTGCGAGGGGGAGGGCTTTTCCGTCAGGAGCGCCGGGTACAGCCTGAAGCAGCTCGAACCTGCGGTACTGAAGGGAAACCGTTTTTCTCTCGTACTCCGTGACATGGACGGCCGTGAAGCGGAAAGGACGGAAATCCGCCTGGAGCGGATAGCCCGAAGGGGATTCGCCAATTATTTCGATGACCAGCGGTTCGGCAACGTGGGAAGCAAGGGTGAGTTCTTCGCCGAGATGCTGGTGAAGAGACGGTTTGACGCCGCCCTGAGGAAATATTTCTCATTCTGCCACCCCGAGGCTCCGGGCTACCTGAAAAAACGGAAAGCTCTGCTCGCCGAGAAATGGGGACAATGGGACGCGATGGAGCCTCTCTGCACGGAGCCGCTGCTGAAAAAGATGCTGTCTCTTCTGAAGAAAAAGGGACGGGACGGGGTGCTTGCCTGTCTCAGGCTCATTCCTGCCGAAGAGATGGGGATGTTCTTCTCGGCCTATACCAGTTTTCTCTGGAACGAAACCCTCTCCCGCTTTCTCCGGGGGGAGGACGGGGAGCTTTTCCCCGTGGAGCTCAGGACAGGCCCGGTATTCCAGTACGCGGAACTCCCCGGGGATCTCCTGCAGAGGCTCGAGGCAGAGCCCCTTCCTGTTGCCGGACCCGATATGCCGGCCCTTTCCCCTGATTTTGACGGCGTGTTCTCCCGGCTGCTTGCGGAACGGGGCGTCCGGCTGTCGAAATTCCGGCTGAAAGAGATTTCCCAGGCTTATTTCGCTTCCTTCCCGAGGCAGTGCGCCGTCCTGCCGGAGGACATGGAATGGAAAAGGGAAGAGGACGGCCTCTTCCCCGGAAAAGTCGCTCTTCGGCTTCGGTTCTTCCTGCCGCGGGGGAGCTACGCAACCATGCTGCTGAAGTCGGCGGGGAAGGTTCAGGAGCCCCGGACGTAGCGGAGGAGGATCCCTTCGAAGGGTTTCGGCGGGGTCCTGGTGGAGAGCCGGAGCTTCTGGTCGTCCACCGAGAGCACCGCCAGGGTCACCGGGAAGGGGAAGTCCCGAATGTCCACCACGGGCTGAATGTCGCGTATGGCCTGCCTGACCGCGTCGGTCTGTTCGTCGTGGTTGATCTTCAGTTCCACGTTTTTCAGCCAGAGTTCCTTGCCATTGCGTATCTCGAGCCCCGTCTTCACCTCCGCCAGGAGAGTGAGCCCGGGGTTTTTCACGTGGTAGTATCCCCTGGCGCCGATGATTCCAGGCTTGAGGTCCACGGAAATTCTGTTCCAGTCGTTTCCGGCGTACCCGCTGAGGGCCGAGTTGATGTCCTTTTCGAGGATGACCGCCTCGAGATTGCTCCTGAGGACGTTTTTGACCACGATGGGGTCCTTCGCCTTCGGGTCCCATTTCGACGGGGGATTCAGCTCGACGAAGGACGCTTCGAGAGCCAGCTTTTCCACCCGGAATCCGCCGACGGTAGCTCCCTTCACGAGAAAGTGGATGTTGCGGACATTTCCCTGGTCGTCCGGTTCTTCGTCCATGCGGAGTTCGAGAACCTCGGGGTTCGTGAGGGAAACGAGAAGGGAAAGGAGCTTTTCTCCATTGGTCCCGGGGGTGAAGCTGCCCCGGAATTCTTTTTTCGGTGCAGCGGGGGAAGAAGTGCTCAGCAGCAGGATGCACAGCAGCGCGGGCAGTATTTTACGCACGATAAGTCCCTCCTGTTGGTTGTGGTGTCAAAAGTATAGCACCGTCGGCGGAAGGGGGAGTCAGGCCGTTCCGCGCCCGATGGAATAGTAGATGAAACCCTGCCGCTTCATCTCCGCGGGGGAGTACTGGTTCCGGCCATCGAAGATCACCGGGGAAGCGAGGAGGGTCCGTATCTTTTTGAAATCCGGCTGCTTGTAGATGTCCCATTCCGTCACCAGGACCAGGGCGTCGGCGCCGTTGACCGCGTCGTACTGGTTGTTGACGTAAAGAACACCCTGAAGGTCTCCAAGGGCTTCCCTGGTTTCGTCCATGGCCTTCGGGTCATGGGCCTGCACCTTTGCCCCGGCGGCCGCCAGGTCGGCGATGAGGGCCTGGGCGGGGGCCTCCCGGACGTCCGACGTCTTGGGCTTGAAAGAGAGCCCCCAGATGCCGATGGTCTTGCCCTTAAGGCAGCCGAAGTGCCGGAGGAGCTTTCCGAAGAGGACGTGCTTCTGCCGTTCGTTGACGTCCTCCACGGCCTGAAGGATCTGCATTTCCAGCCCTTCCTTCCGGGCGAATTCCTTCAGGGCCCGGACGTCCTTCGGGAAGCATGATCCTCCGAAGCCGCACCCGGCGCTGAGGAAGGCGTACCCTATCCTGGCATCGGATCCCATGCCCATCCTGACCTTCTCCACGTCGGCGCCGAGCCGCTCGCACACGGCGGAGACCTCGTTCATGAAGGATATCCTGGTGGCGAGCATGGCGTTGGCGGCGTACTTGGTCATTTCCGACGAACGGATGTCCATGAAAATGACCTTTTCAGGAGGAAGGAAGCTGTAGAGCTCCTTCATGATGTCGGCGGACCGTTCGCAGTCCACACCCACCACCACCCTGTCCGGTTCCAGGAAGTCCCGCACTGCGGCGCCTTCCCTGAGGAATTCCGGGTTCGACGCCACGTCGAAGGGGATGTCCTCGCCCCGCTTCCCGAGCTCCGCGGCCACGGCCTGGCGGACGAAGTCGCAGGTGCTCACCGGGACCGTGGACTTGACCACCACGAGCTTGTACTCCTTCATGGAGCGGCCGATGGTCTCCGCCACGGATTTGACTGCGGAGAGATCGGCGCTCCCGTCCTCGAGGGAGGGAGTGCCCACGGTGATGAAGCACATGAGGGCGTCGTCCAGGGCGGATGGAAGATCAGTGGAGAAGGAGAGCCGCCCCGCCTCCAGGTTGTTCCGGATGATCTCCTCGAGGCCCGGTTCGTAAAAGGGAACGGTCCCCCTGGAGAGAGCCTCGATCTTTTTTGCGTTTGTGTCCACGCAGACCACGTCGTTTCCGAATTTCGCGAGGCAGACGCCGGTCACCAGGCCGACGTAGCCCGTACCCACCACGGCGAGCTTCATTCTTTTCCCTCCTCCCGGGCGCACTTCTGGACGGTCACCGTTCCGGACCTTCCGGGAAGCTCTCCGGGAACCACGTCGCACACGTGGATGAGGGGGTTCCGGACGGAGATCTCGAAGGCGACGTCGTGGAGCGTTCGGAACGTCACTCTCCTTTCCGCGCAGCGGTCGAGGATCTGCTCGAGTATGGGGCCCTGGGCCCGGCCCTCCATTTCGGCGTGGATGGTGTGGACGTTGAGCCCGGGCTGGAGCTGGTCGAGATAGAAGTCGACGATCCCGTCCCCTGGAATGTCTTCACGACCGTAGACTTCGTCCAGGGTCGGCAGGGTGGTGGGAATCTGCAGGGTTTTGAACGTTCTTCCTCCCATGCGGGGTCGGAAGGCGTAGCCCGATCCGCGGATGTCGCTGCAGTAGTCGAAGCCAAGTTCATCCTGGACCGCCAGACTTGCGGGGGTGACCTGCCACCCGGGGGCGGCGCAGCTTTTGGGCTTTTGGGAGGCGTAGAGCTCGAAGAGATCCATGGCCTTCAGGAAGTCCTCCCGGATCTGATCCCCGGTGAGGCAGGGAAGCCGGTCCTGCCACTTCACGTGGTCCCAGCAGTGGATGCCGCAGTCGTGCCCCTCTTCCACCGCCCGGATGAAGTTTCCCGGTTCGGGCTGGACGATGAGGGGCGCCGGAAGGAGCGTGCCGTAGAGAAGGGTGCGGAATCCGTAGGTGGACGGCGCCTTTGTCCGGAGCATCTTCTTGAGGAATCCTTTGCGGAAGATGCGCCGGATGGCCCTGCCCGAGTTGTCCGGGCCGAAGGAAAAGAAAAAGGACGCCTTGATCTTCCGGGTCCGGAAGATCTCGAGCAGCCTCGGGACTCCCTCCCGGTACCCTTTGAGAGTATCCACGTCCGTCTTGAGAACCAGAATGGTCTCCGTCATTGAATATCCCTCCTACCCTTCGACGTAGCTGAGGATGGTTTTCTCCACGGCCTCCCGGAGGGGGATTTTCGGTGCCCAGCCCAGGGCCCTGCCTATGGCCTCGATGGAGGGAATCCTGTTCTGCATGTCGTCGTAGCCGTTCCCGTAGTACTGCTCCGCCGGCATGACGGTGACCTGCGCGTTTTCCGCGGCTTCACGGAAGGAGGGGATCTCCTTCATGATGTCGATGACAAGGTGGGCCAGTTCTTTTATGGATGCGTTGTTGCCCGGGTTGCCGATGTTGAAGATTTTTCCGCTGCCGGCCTCTTCATTGGCCAGAATGGCAAGGAGGGCGTCGATGCCGTCGGAGACGTAGGTGAAGCTCCGGTGCTGTTCGCCTCCGTTGACGAGGGTAATGGGACGGCCGGAGAGAATGTCGAAGACCATCTGGGTGATGGACCTGGCGGTCCTCTCCTCGGCGTCCCTGAAGGTGTCGAGCCTGGGGCCGATCCAGTTGAAGGGCCGGAAGAGGGTGTACCGGAGACCCCTTTCCTGGCCGTAGGCGGCTATGACCCTGTCCATCATTTGTTTGCCGCAGCTGTAGATCCAGCGCATCTTGCAGATGGGGCCCACGATGAGGGGGCTTTCGTCTTCCTTGAGGACGGTGTCGCTGCTCATGCCGTAGACTTCGGAGGTGGAGGGGAAGATGACCCGCTTCCCGGCGTCGGCGCACATGCGGACGATCTTCAGGTTCTGTTCGAAATCGAGCTCGAAGGTCCAGAGGGGCTTGCTGAGGTAGTAGGCCGGCTTGGCGATTCCCGCGAGGGGGAGGACCGCGTCGCTTTCGGCTATGGCTTTCCGCATCCAGTCGTCGGCGGTGAAGATGTCCCCCTGGGTGAAGGAGAAGTTCGGGTGTCCTTCATGTTTTTCGAGGTTCATTCCTGAAAGGTCGAAGGCGTTCACCTTCCAGTCCGTTGTGTTCAGAACGCCTTCGATGAGGTGGGATCCGATGAAGCCGTTGGCCCCGAGAATCAGTATGTTCACTTTTGAAACCTCCCAACGCTGTTCTTTCGTTCCTTGAACGAAGGGCGCACTGCGCCCCGTGAAGTATATCACGTTCACCCGCCCGCAGGGACAGGGGGGCGGCACTTCCATAATCCAGGAGGGGCAGGACGGGGTCTCTCCGGCTATTCCAGCAGGGAGCCCTTGCCGATAGTTTTTCCGAGGGTCCCCCCGTCTTCTTCCGGTTCCCCCTCGACCTGTGCGCGGAGGATCCGGAGGCAGCCCGTTCCGGCCTTCACCCTCAGGGGTGAAGGTGAGAGGACCGTGCCCGGGGGCGAGCCGTCGACGGGGCACTCCTCCGGCAGGGCGTTCCAGATGAAGAGCTTCTTCCCCTCCCGGAAGGCGAAGGCCCCCGGAAAGGGATGGGTCACGGCCCGGACGAGGTTGTAAATCTCCGTGGCGTCAAGGCTCCAGTCGATCTTCCCGTCGGCGGGGGTCCGCCGTCCGAAGAGGGTGGCTTCCTCCTCATTCTGGGGGATGCGGGCCGCCCTTCCGGCGGCGATGGCGTCAAGATTGCGGGCGATCAGGAGCCTGGCTGCCCCGGCGACTTTCTTTCCCACGTCGAAGGCGGTGTCCTCGAAGAGAATGGGAACCCGTTCCCGGTCGACCATGTCCCCGGCGTCGGCCCGCCTGACCATCCGGTGGAGGGTGGCCCCCGTCTCGTGCTCCCCCTTGAGGACGGCCCAGTTGATGCAGGCCCTTCCCCTGTACCTGGGAAGAAGGGAGCCGTGCATGTTGAAGGCCCCGAGGGGGGGGATCCGCAGGAACCGTTCCGGGATCATGGACCTGTAATAAAAGGAGAAGATCACATCGGGGCGGAGAGAGAGGAGAAGCTCGTATTCATCGTTCCCCAGGGAGACGGGAGTATGGACCGGAATTCCCGCCTCACGGCCCAGCTTCGCCACGGAGGGGAACCAGATCTCTTCGCCGGGGTCGTCCTCGTAGGTGAAGAGGGCCTCCACCGTCACGCCCCGGCGGAGCAGCTCCTCCAGGCATACGTACCCCACTTCGCTGTAGGCGAAGACTGCCGCCCGGAGATCAGTCATGGTCCCATTCCCGCCGGATGACGTACCGGGGCCGCTTGCGCACCTCGGAGTAGATCCGGCCGATGTATTCGCCTATGATTCCCACGCAGGACATAGTGATGCCCATAAGGAAGAAGTTGATGTTCAGCAGGGTGAATACCCCTTCCGCCTCGGGGCCCACGATGAGGCGGCGGAGGAGAAGGAAGAGGACGAAGAGGAAGCTCAGGACCGACACGGCCATGCCGATCATGGTCACCGCCTGGAGAGGAAAGAGGGAGAACCCCGTCATGAGGTCGAAATTGAGGCGGATGAGCCGGAAAAAACTGTACTTCGACGTGCCGTGCTCCCTCTCGTTGTGCCCCACGGGGATCTCCACGGGATTGACCGCGAACTTCTGGGCCAGGGCGGGGATGAAGGTGGTGCTCTCGCAGCTCTGGTTGATGATGTTGACGATGTCCCGCCTGTACCCCCTGAGCATGCAGCCGTAATCGTTCAGACGGAGACCGGTGATCCTGTTGGTGATGGAATTGACGATCCTGGACGCCATCTTGCGGAATTTCGGGTCCTGCCTGTTCTGCCTGACCGTCCCCACCACGTCGTGCCCCTCGTCGATCTTCGCCACGATCCGGGGGATTTCCTCCGGGGGGTTCTGAAGGTCGGCGTCGAGGGTGATGATGATATCCCCACGGGAGTGGTCGAATCCGGCCATGATGGCCATGTGCTGGCCGAAATTTCCGTTGAAGTCGATGATCCGGACGGTCTTCGGGTTCGCTTTGTAAAATTCGTAGAGCATCTGGAGGGACCTGTCCCTGCTGCCGTCGTTCACGAAGATGATTTCATGGGGACGGTTCATTCCCTCAAGGGCCGCCCGAAGGCGGGGAAAAAGATGGGGAAGGCATTCTTCCTCGTTGTAGACCGGTATGACCACTGAAACGAGGCCTGGTTCTTGCATGGCGGCACATCTCCTTTTCCGGGGACTGCATCCCCGCAGTACGGGATTGAATCGTCAGGCGGCAGGGCCGCCGAAATATCGGGTGACAGCCGTTTTACCGGCGGTTGACGAGGACGACCCTCTTCTCCGTTTTCAGGGCAACGGATGAGATGTGGGGGTCAAGCAGGGCCAGGATTTTTTCCATGTGCCCGTCATTGATGATCAGGATGACCCTCCTGTCTCCGTTCCAGAGTTCCTTGAGCTGCTCCTCTCCGATGAACCAGAAGGGGTCCTGTTCCTGTTTCGCCCCGAACTCGAGCTCCCCGAGGTAATTGACGAGGACAATGCGCTGCTTCAGGTAGAAGGGAAGTCCCTGGTCGTAGTTGCCGTACTGGGCGATCACGTCGCCGGGGCGGCGGAGTTCCGCCACCGCTCCGGCGAGCTCTCTTGCGGAGAGCAGGCCGTCATAAAGGGAAAACACCCTCTTGAATGAAAACATGACGAGGAAGGACAGCAGGCAGAGAGAAACCGCCAGGAGACGGAATCGCCTTTTCCGGAAGAAATACCATCCGGCCGTGGTGAAGGCTGAAAGGGCCGCCGCCACCGGAAGGGAATAAGGCAGAAGTTTCCCGGCGGAGATGCGGCTGTTGAAGAAGGGGTACACCAGCAGGGCCAGGATGAAGGGAATGAGGAGAATGGAGTTCCAGAGAAGAAATCTTTTCATTCCCTTCCCGTTTTCTTCTGACACGGTGCGGTGGAGCAGCCTCCCCATGAGGACCGCGAGGGGCGGGAAGACGGGGATGATATAGGGGATGAGCTTGGAGCTCGACAGGGAGAAAAAGAGAAAGATAACGGCGAACCAGAGAAACAGGAAAAGTTCTTCCCGCCGTTCTTTTCCGAAGGAACGGAGCGGCGAAGGGACTGCGGACCTCAGGGCTCCTGGCAGCAGGCCGGTCCAGGGGAAGAGTCCGAGCAGCAGGATGGGGATAAAGAACCAGGCGGGTTCGTAGCGCCCGTGCATCTTTGTCGCGTACCTGAGAAAATGTTCCTGGATAAAGAAAAAATAGAAGAAATCGCCGTTCACCAGGCAGACCGCGATGAACCAGGGCAGGGAAAGGACGGCGAAAAGAATGATGCCGGGAAGATAGAGGGCGGACCGGACAATGTCCCACCGCCTGGTGAAGATCATGTACCAGAAAATGATCCCGCCGGGGAGGACGATGCCGATCAGGCCCTTGGTAAGGAGGGCGAGGGCCGCTCCCGCGTAGAAAAGCAGGTAGAACCGCCTGTTTTTTTCCAGCCCGAACCAGAACCCCGTCATGGAAACCGTGATGAAGAACGAGAGGGGCATGTCGGTGATGTTGATCTGGGAAACGGCGAAATAAACGAGGCATGTGGCCAGGATGCCCGATGAATACAGGGCTGTTTCCCGGCCGAACATGGATCTGGCGAGGAAAAACGTGGAGAGGATCCCTCCAAGAGCGAGGAGAGCGGGCCAGAACCGCCCGGAGAACTCGTTCTCTCCGAAAGCGGACTGGGCGGCGGCTGTCAGCCAGTAATGAAGCACCGGCTTCTCGAAGTACTTGATGTAGTTGAGCTTCGGGGTGATGAAATCCCCTGTCTCGCGCATTTCCCTCGGGATTTCGGAGTAGCGTCCCTCGTCGGGCTCGAGGAGTCCGTGGCTTCCGAGGCCCCAGAAGTAAAGAGTGACGGACAGAAGAACGAGAAGCAGCAGTTTCAGGGCGGTGCCGGGGCGGGAGAAATTCATCGTACCATCCTTCCGGAAATTAGTTGAGACCGTGAATTTTACAATTTTACATGATACCCTTCCCGATGTGGAAGAATTCTGCAGGAACTCTTCCCGTTTTTGGAAGCATCATGGAGTATAATCCTTCAATGCACCCGAAAGCGAGGTATGTCCATGGACAGGCTCACATTTTTTCTCCTCGCCGGATCGGCGGTCTTCAACGCCTCGGCGAACACTCTCATGAAGCTGGCCTTCGGCCATCAGAAGGATCTGCTTGACAGCGGGGCGGTGAACGCGGTGCTCCGGATCGTCCTCAATCCCTGGGCCGTGGCCGGGGTGGGCTGTTTCGGCATCTCTTTCGTCTTTCTCAGCGCGGCGCTGACGAGGACCGATCTCTCCCTGGCCTATCCATTCATGGCAGGTCTGGTCTTCCTGCTGGTCCTGGCCGTTTCCGTGCTCTTTTTTTCGGAACAGGTCACCCTCTGGCGCCTTGCCGGCGTGGCGGCCATTCTGGCGGGAATCTGGATCATTTCGGTAAAAGGCTGACCCGGAGCAGGCTGAAGGCAGAGGTTCCCCCCGCATTATACGGGCAGTGAAAACGAGAATGCACCAAGGAGAAAGGAGAGAATTTAGCAGATGAATGCAGAGTCGATCAGGCAAAGAGCTGAATTGCTGTCGGAAAAGCTCACGGAACTCCGGAGAAAATTCCATGCGAACCCCGAACTTCCCTGGCAGGAAAAAGAGACATCCCTCTTCGTGGAGGAATACCTCCGGAATCTGGGCCTCGAAAACATCCGCAGGGGCTTCGGCGGGACGGAATGCGGCGTAGCTGCGGATCTGCGGGGAGCAAAGCCCGGACCGTGCGTTGCCCTGAGAGGCGACATGGACGCCCTTCCCCTTGAGGAGGAGAACGACCTTCCCTACCGCTCTACCCGGCCCGGCGTCATGCACGCCTGCGGCCACGACGCCCATACCGCCATTCTGCTGGGCACGGCGGAGATTCTTTCCTCCATGAAGGACGAACTCTCCGGCACGGTCCGATTTCTCTTCCAGCCGGCGGAGGAAGCGGGATACAACTCAGGCGCCCCCAGGATGATCGAGGAAGGAGCCCTGGACGGAGTTGACGCCGTGGGGGGACTGCACGTCTGGTCTCTTCTTCCGGCGGGGAAACTCGGCTGCCGGGTGGGGCCCGTCATGGCCTCCGCCGACATCTGGGATCTTAAGATCCAGGGAAAGGGCGGCCACGGCGCTATGCCACACAAGGCTGTAGACCCAACCGTGACCGCAGCTACGGTGATCTCGACTCTCCAGACCGTGGTGAGCAGGGAGATGGATCCCCAGGATACGGTGGTGCTCAGCGTGGGCAAACTGGAAGCGGGAACGGCTGTCAACATCATCCCCGATACGGCGAGGGTGGCCGGAAATGTGCGGACCACCAGCCGGGACGTCCGGGACCGGATGGAAGGCATCATGAAGAGGGTAGCCGACGGCATCTGCGCTGCCATGAGATGTACCGCCGAACTGACGTACACCCCTATTTACCCGGTCACGGTGAACGATCCGGAAGTGACGGCAGTGATGCGTTCCGCAGCCGCCGATATCCTGGGGGAGGAAAACATAGAGGAAGTGCCCGTGGCCATGGGATCGGAGGATTTCAGCTATTACGGCGAAAAAGTCCCGTCAGCCTACGTGTTCCTCGGCATCGCCGACGACGCGAAAGGGACGGGCAACCAGCACCACAATCCAAAATTCAACGTGAACGACGACGTCCTTCCCTCAGGGGCTGCTCTCCTCGCGGCATTCGCCGTCAGGATGACCGGACGATCAAGCTGAAGGAGATGAAAAGACGGGGGCTCCCGGGGAATTCCCCGGGAGCCCCCGTCTTTTCGCCGCTGTCTTACTCGACCTCGAAATCGATAATCTGGTCAGGATCAGATCTGTCGTTGACAAATATTTCCACCCGGAACGCGCCCTTCGGCCATGGGTCCCCACCGTTGTTGAGGGTGCTGTAGACGAAGATGTCGGAACCGTGATTTTCGGTGTTCAGTTCCACATCGGTAATATGCCGGTTATCCGTGGCGAAAAACCATGAAAAACGGATTTTCGTGTGGGGCGGAGCAGAGAGCAGCGTTCCCGCGGCATAAAACGCCGGCGACTCCTGGGTGTAGGCAATGAGCCTGTCAAGAGGTTTCCCGTCCTTCATCGCGGATGTCATATGTCCGTCTACTACCCGAGCGTTTTCGGGAAGCGGCGCAGTACCGGTTTCCGCGGCCCATGCCGCGAATGGGAAGCAGCAGATCAGCGCCAGAAACGCCGTGAAAATCAGTTTCCGAACTCTCATTTTTTCCTCCTCCTCAATTGAAGAATCCCTCCCGGGACTACCTGGAGGGATTCTATCACAGCATTGCGGCGAAAAAATAAAAAATGATCATGCACAGCCAGGCAACGGTCAAAAGGCGGCAACCACCCTGGCGTTCTTGACCTTCGCCAGGTTTCTGGAGATCCGGTTCCAGTACACGGTGGCGGATCCTCCGTAGTAGCGTCCCAGGGCCGCTTTTGTGTCGCCGTAAGCCTTGAGGTAGCGCGAGAGGAGGAGGCTCCCCGCCGCGATGCCCATTTCCGGGTCGAGCAGGTCTTCTTCCTTCATGATGCCGTTCGCCTGGAGGAGCCCGGCATGGACCCTCCACATGACCTGCATTACCCCCGCCGCCCCGGCGGGGCTCCTGGCTTCGGGCCGGAAATGGCTTTCCGTGTTGGCCACCGCAACGATAAGATCCAGGGGCACATTGTACTTCAGGGAGTATTTCCAGAAAGCGTTGGCCTGGACCAGGGCGGATTCCCGGTTCACGTCCCCGTTCTGGGACTGTATGAACCGGGAAAGGGAATCCGTATTTTCCGATACTGCGGCAAAGGCTGCGGTGGCCGCGTCATGAGCTGCCAGGGCTTTGCCGGCAGCGGAAACTGCCGAAGAAGCGAGACAGGAGACGAATCCGCTCACCAGGGTCTCTGTTTCGGCGTCACCGGTCCAACGGACCTGGGCGAGCCGCGTCCTTCCCGGGAGAAGGGAACTGCCGTGGGGTCCTTTCCCGACCGTCAGGAGAAAAACTGCGGCGGAAAGAACCAGAAGGGCGGCCATGCCTTTTTGAAACATCCGGTTCATGGTACTCCCTCCCTTGTCAGGAGAAAAAAATACCTTCCGCGAAAAGGCGTTTGCGGAAAGGATTTTGATTATAACCGAAAGAGAGGTTCTGGCAAATTTTGTCCGTAAAAGTTAACCCCGACACCGGAAGAGTTCATATTGGAAAGAGCTATCTGAAAATTAGGGGGGGAATTGTGTACTGAAGGAGGAAAATCCCTGTCGATTTATCATTTCCGGCGAACTTCCTGAACTTGATTTATTAATGAATACAGTAAAATAAAACAACAAAAAAGATGATTGGTCCTTTTTGTATTGTCAAATTCGGAGCGAATCTTTAGAATAGGGAACCGAATGCTTCTTATCCCATCTTTCTGGAGGGGTCACCGTGGCAGGAAATGCACGAAAGAAAAAAGGGTTCAGCCTGGTGGAGCTGCTTATCGTCATCATCATCATCGGTATTCTTTCCTCCGTCATGCTGCTGCTCATGGGCACAGCGGAGGACAAGGCGGAAGCGACCGCCATCCTCAGCGACATGCGGTCCATGAAATCGGCCATGGTCATTTTCAAGCTGGAGAAGGGGCGGTGGCCGGTTCGTACCTCCGACGACGCCGAAATCCAGCGGCTCTTCGGGGGCGCCTCCCTGGAAAATTTTGATCTCGTTTCCAGCGGGGACGAGTATGCCTTTGTCCTCTATGACCTGAATGGACAATCGGACGGCGTGAAGAAAAAGCTGGTCCTCATGGCTGATTCATCGGGCCTTCTTCTGGAAGGGACCTCCAAGCCTCCAGCAACCCCCCTGTCTTACGCCGGAGGCGACAAGGTGGAGATGAAGGTCCACTGATTCCTGGGGCCTGTTTTGAATTCAGTTCGTCAGGGGGGAGAGGGACAGAGGTCTTTCTCCTCCTCATTTTTCGGTCTTGAGATAAAATCCGGGCCGGTGCCATGGGAAGGAAGCCTCCCGACAGCACCGGCCCGGATTTTTTCGTTCCTGTTCCTGCTCAGTTTTGGGCCGAAATGTCCTGCATTTCCTTCAGCACCAGCTCCAGCCTTTTCATTTCTTTTCCGTACTTTTCCCAGTCGTCCTCCCGGAGGGCCTTCCTGGCGGCATCCCAGGCATCGGAAGCCTCCCGGGCAAGAGCGGCGAGGCCCGCGGGTTCGCCTTCAGGACGGGCCGGACGCATCGGAGTCTCCTCAACAGGACGGAAAGAGCTTCCCGCCTGTCCGTCTGAAGAACCGAGGAGCCGGAGAAGGGATTCCTCCAGCGTCTCTCCCCAGGCAACTTTGCCCCCGGTGGATGTGATGACCCGGCGGAGCTCGGGGAGTTCGCTGTTTTCGGCCCTGAGGTAGAGGGGCTGGACGTAGAGGATTCCGTCTCCTACGGGCACGACGGTCATGTTTCCCCGTATGACGGCGGATCCTCTCTGGCTCCACAGGGAGAGCTGGGCTGATATCTCGGAGTTCTGGTTGGTCAAGGCCTCCACCTGGGAAGGACCGTAGATGAGCTTCTGCTTGGGGAACTGGTACACGAGCAGCTCTCCGTAATTGTCGCCGTCGGAGCGCCCGGCCATCCACGCGATCATGTTGTCCCGGTTGACGGGCATGAAGGGTGTGATGAGGGCGAATTCCGATTTTTCCTCACCTGAAAGGCGCATGTTCACGTAATACGCCTCGAGGGTGGTCTTGCCGTCTCCGCTGCTGCTGCGGTCCCACACGTCTTCCTTGTTGTAAAAGGTGTTGGCGTTGGTCATATGGTATACCCGAAAAATCTCGCTCTGAATGTTGAAGAGATCCTGGGGATACCGGAGATGGCCTTTCAGGCCGGCGGGCATGTCGGACAGGGGACGGAAAAGTCCGGGGAATACGCCGCTCCATGCCTTCAGCACCGGATCGTCCGGGTCGGCGATATAGAATCTCATGGTGCCGTCATAGGCGTCTACCGTGGCCTTCACGCTGTTCCGGATGTAGTTGATGGTCTGTCCCCGGCCGAGGGAGACGGGCTGGGAGTACGGATACCCGTCGGCGGCGGTGTAGGCGTCCTGCATCCACACAAGGCGGCCGTCGAAGACCACCATGTAGGGGTCATGGTCGAAAAAGAGGAAGGGAGCCACCCGGGAGAGCCTCTCCCGGATGTTCCGGTGGTATTTCACCCGGCTGTTTTCCGTGAACACATCGGAGAAGAGAATCTTGAAGTCGGCGAATTTGATCGCGTAGAGAATCCGCCTGAAGAGGGATCCCATCGGAACGCCCCCCTTGCCTTCATAAGTGGTGCGGGCGTTTGATTCCCCCATGGGATAGTCGAATTCCTTTACCGTGGTGCCCACGAAGATGTAGGAGGTCGGTTTTTCACCGTAGTAAATCTCCGGTCTTCTGATGGTGAGGGGGACTTCGGTTTTCGGGGGGAGGTCCCTGACCCAGAGCCGGGGCATTCCCGAACCGGCGACCTCGTTCACCGGATTCATGACGATGCCGTAGCCGTGGGTAAACTCGAGCCTGGTGTTGATCCAGGTCGGGTTCTGAAGGCCGTTCAGGTCAAGCTCCCTGGGAGAGAGCATGACCTGGCGGTACTGGCCGCCGAAAGTGTACCTGTCGATGTCCACGCTGGAGAAGTTATAGTAGGTCCTTATCTCCTGGAGCTGCTTGTAGCTCCTGAGAAGAGGGCTGTGATCCCAGAGCCTGATGTTGTTGATGGTGTCCCTGTTCTGCTCCACGTTTTCCCAGGTGATGGAATCGTCAGGGGTGACCGTTCTCAGGGTGATGTTCTTCAGGCCGTAGGCCCTGAGGGTGGCTTCGATGTTGTACTCGATGAACTGTTTCTCCCGGTCGAATTCGTTGGGCTCAACGAAATATTTCTGGACAATGGCTGGGTAGACGCCCCCGAGCAGGATGCTGGAGACGACAACGAGCCCGGCGACTCCGAGGGAGAATTTCCAGGTCTTCCGGAGGAGGCTCACGAGAAGGGAGACGCCGAGGAGAGCCGCGAGAACGGCGAGGACGTTCAGGGCGAGAAGTTCGGCGTGGACATCGGTATATCCGGCTCCGAAAACCACTCCGGTGGGGGAGAAGAGGAGGTTGTACCTGTCCAGCAGGTAGCCTGCGGACCAGAGGAACGCCCCGGCGGACGCGAGGAGGGCAAGATGGTTCCGCATCCTCGGCGGGACGGATAGGGACGCCAGATCCCTGTTCCTGGGGAGGAGAAAGGCGGCGTATGCCCCGCCTGCCGTCACAAGGCACAGAAAGACAACGTTGAGAGCTTTTCCGTGGAGAAATCTCCAGAAGGGAAGGCCGAAAACGTAGAACCCGATGTCCCGGCCGAAAATGGGGTCAACCTCGCCGAAGGGAGTGCCGTGAAAGTACCGGAGAACCATGGTCCACTCCCCGGTCATGGCCGCTCCGTTGGTGACGCCGAGGAACAGCGCCGCCGCCGCAATGGCGAATCCTGCCGCCTTCGCTCCGAGAAGCCCCTCCTGTTCGGGGTAGAGAGCTCTCAGGTTCCTCCTGGCTGCGGAGAGATTCAGCCACAGGAGGACGGCGTAGATCAGAAACCCGGCCCCGAAAAGGGGTACTCGGGCAAAGAGCCGGGTCCAGAAAATGGTTCCGTATCCTTCGGTGTCGTACCAGAGATAATCCGTATAAAACTCCGCCAGGGCAGGAAACAGCACAAGGAGCAGAAGAGCGGCTCCTCCCGCCGCCAGGAGTCCCTTGTTTATACGGAACGGAAAAGAGGGGAACGGGCGCTTCGGGGAGGAATTCTCCCCGGGAAACCAATCGTCGTTCGGGAACCAGTCGTTTTTAGTCATAATGATCCATTCTAAAGGACTTTGCCGGGATGTCAAAATGAAGACGATGGAGAAGTTTTGTGGATACATTATACGAATTGTGGTTTCCTTGACAGACTCTCCGTGCGGTGGTACCTATATAACCGTCTGTCGACAGTAGACGATAGGACTTGCAGAGGAGGTCTCTCCATAAACAGCATAGCGAACCATCAGTCCCTTGCGAGGGAAGTGGCGGATTTTCTCCGCCGCGAACTTCTCGTTTCAGCCAAATACTCCCAGGGGACCTTTATCCGCGAAGAGGAGCTGGCCAGGGAGCTCAACATCAGCCGGGCCCCGGTGAGAGAGGCCCTGAAGGAGCTCGAGGGACAGGGACTCGTACGGTCCATCCCCAGGAAAGGGTCCATGGTTCTCGGCTTTTCCCCGGGGGACGTCGAGGAGCTTTACGACATCCGTTTTGCCCTTGAGACCCAGGTGTTCGAGGTACTGGTCAAGGACGGTCTTCTTTCCGGGGGAGATTATGAACGGATGCACAGCCTTTTTCGGGAGCTGCTCGCCGTGGCGTCGAGTTCCATGGAGAAAAACGAGAAAGTTCTTGCCTTCAGCAGGATCGACCTCGACTTCCATCTTTTTATCGCGGAACGTTCCGGGAGACCCTGGACCATAAGGATTCTCAGGGGCGTGTATTTTCAGCTTCACCAGGCAATGGTGCAGCACCTTGAAAGCGAGGAGGAGCTTGCCTATTCGGCCCGGGAACATTTGAAGATCATCCAGTCCCTGCAGGAAGGAGATCTCGATGCTTTGCGGGAGAGCAGGCACTACAGCTACTTCCACAGAAGGCTGATGAAGCGGGAAAAACTTGAAGTTTCGGGTTTGTGAGAAGAAAAGGGAGTGATGTCTCCGGGCGTTTCCATTATATTCGCAGTCAGTGCCGGCGCAGATTCCTGTTCTGTTTGTACCGATGCAACCCATATTGAGGAGGAGTGACACTATGTTCAGAAAGACGTTCACAGCAGCAGCGGCAATGGTTCTTGCCCTCGGGCTCTTCTGCGGCTCCGCGTTCGCGAAGGCCGAAATCAAGCTTTCGAACCAGTTCCCCCCGTCCCATCATGTTTCCAAGGGCCTCATCGTGTTTGCGGAGAAAGTGGCCGAGCATTCCAAGGGCGAGCTTACGGTGAAGATTTTCGACTCCGCCCAGCTTTTCAAGGATACCGAGATCGTGGAAGCCCTCCAGGACGCCCTGATCGAAGTCGGCCTTGTCCCGGTGAACAAGTGGTCCGGCATGATTCCCGCCGCCGACGTCTTCGAGATGCCCTTCGTCTTCAAGGATCTTGAGTCTCCCAAGAAGTTCCTTGCGGCCGGCGCCGACAAGATTCTTGACGAAGAGTTCCAGAAGAAGGGCGTCAAGAACCTTTTCTGGGTTGACTACGGCTACATCCAGTTCTTCAACAACAAGCACCCCCTGAAGAGACCCGAGGACTTCAGCGGTCTGACCATGAGGACGTTCAGCAGCGGCGACGCAGAGACCCTGAAGGCTCTCGGCGCGGCTCCCACCGTCATGAGCTCCTCCGAAATGTACATGGCCCTGCAGAGGGGCACCGTGGACGGAGCCACCACAGGCATGCCGGCGGCGGTTTCCCGGAAGGTCCACGAGGTCCAGAAATACATGACCATGGCGAACTACACCACCGCCCAGTTTGTCGTCCAGGGAAACCTCGACTGGTGGAACGGTCTCTCCGCCGAGCTCAAGGATGCCGTTCTCAAGGCCGGACTTGATGCCGAGGAATGGATCCGCGGAGCCATCGCCGAGTCTGAGAGCGCGGCAGAAAAGGTTATCCGCGAAGCCGGTGTTGAAATCTACTCCCCCACGGCGGAAGAGCGGGAAGCCTTCGTGAAGGCCACCGAGCCCGTGCGCAAGGCCTTCGCTGAAAAGACCGGAGAAGTCGGCCAGAAGCTCATCGATATGGCTATCTCAACCTCCAAATAGACCCTTCCGGGTAGAGGATATCCTGTGCGAAGCGGGAGGGGAGTCCCTTCCGCTTCTTTTCTCAAATACGAGCAAAGGGGCAGTCTTGCATGTTCAAAATCATTCGCAGCACCGTGGAAAAGGGCAACCTGATTCTCGGGTACGTCAGCGGTCTCGGCATTCTCCTCATGGGGCTCATGCTCTTCTACGAGGTGGTGTGCCGCTATTTCTTCCGGTCACCCACCATCTGGGCCCAGGAAATGTCGATTTACCTTTTTATGTGGACCATGCTCGCCGGGGGAGCCTACACCCTCCAGCAGGGCAAGCACGTCCGGATCGACCTTGTTATCGAGCATCTTTCCCTTCGCACCCAGCACTTCCTGGAGATGATCACCAGCGTGGCGGGAATGGTCTTCTGCGCGGTCATCACATGGCAGGCCTACGAGATGATCGCGGCCTCCATAGGCTATAACAAGGTTTCGGCGACCCTTCTCCGGGTGCCCATGTGGATTCCCCAGATGGCCCTCCTTCTCGGTTTCGCCCTTCTGACCCTCCAGTTCGCCATCATCATCATCGACCGTTTCCATTCCGTATTCGGAAACCATGAGGAGGGACAGTCATGCTGAGCTTCTCCATGGTAGTATTCCTGCTCATCGGCATTCTTTTCATGGGCCTTCCAGTGGCCTTTTCCCTGGGTGGGACTTCCCTCCTGCTCATCGCTCTCTTTGACCTCCCCATGAAAATCGTCGGGGCGACCATCTTCACCTCCCTGGACAGCTTCACCATCCTCTCCATCCCCCTCTTTGTCCTTATGAGCCAGATTCTCCTCGACGGGCGGATCGGAGACGACCTTTTCGACGTCATGAACGCCTGGGTGCGGCATCTTCCCGGAGGGCTCGCCATCGCCACCATCCTCGCCTGCGCCTTCTTCGCCGCCATAACCGGTTCAGGTGCCGCCACCGCCGCCACCATCGGCATGGTGGCCTACCCGGCCATGATCGAGCGCGGATATGACAAAAAATTCACCCTCGGCCTTCTCGCGGCGGGAGGAACCCTCGGTATTCTCATACCGCCCAGCATTCCCCTGATCCTCTACGGCTCCATCACGGAAGAATCCGTGGGAAAGCTCTTCATCGCCGGAGTTATTCCGGGACTGGTGCTCACTGCCTTTTTTATCGTCTATGCGGTAATCAAGAGCAAACGCGGCGGTTTTACTCCCATGGAAAAAACATCGTGGGGGGAGAGGATCCGGGTCACCAGGAAAAACTTCTGGGGCATTCTTTTGCCTTTCATCATCATCGGCGGCATTTACTCGGGAGCCTTTACGCCGACCGAAGCTGCGGCGGTGGGACTTGTGTACGGACTTTTCATCACCCTGGTGGTGTACAGGACGCTGAAGCTCAGTGACATTCCCGCCATCTGCCTGCGGTCCGTCACCACCTCCTGCATGATCGCCATCATCATCGCCGGTGCCGTGCTCTTCGGGAGGGTCATGACCCTGCTGATGATTCCCCAGAAGCTCACGGAGCTCATCATAAGCAACAACTTCTCGGTCCTCATGTTCATCATCGCCATGAACGTCCTGATGATGATCCTGGGATGCGTTCTTGAGACGGTGTCCATCGTGCTGCTCACCATGCCCCTGGTCACTCCCATTCTCCATGCCCTCGGCATCGACCCGATCTGGTACGCCATTGTGGTGACGGTGAACATGACGCTGGCCCTCATAACCCCGCCGGTGGGAATGAACCTCTACGTCATCAACAGCCTCAGGAAGGACATCAGGATGGGCGATATCATCTCCGGAGTGTTCCCTTTCCTCCTGATCATGATTCTCTTCCTCATACTCGTCATCGCGTTCCCCGGGATGAGCACCTGGCTTCCCGCAGTCATGCACTGAGGAGCCGGGCAGGCTTCGCTTTTTTCGTCCGCCGGCGGAGGGTTCCTTCCTCCGCCGGCGTTCTTATAATGAAAGGAGACGACCCATGAAGACGTCGAAACAGCTGAGAAACCTCCTCCAACGGCCGGGTGCCGTCGTTGTTCCCGGAGTGTATGACTCGCTGAGCGCCCGGATCTGCGAGATGGCCGGTTTCGAAGCGGTGTTCCATTCGGGGTATGGTACGGCGGCCGCCAGGCTCGGACAGCCCGACATCGGGCTGCTGACCCTCACCGAAATGGCTGGCCAGGTAAAATCCATCACCAGGGCAGTTCGAATTCCCGTTCTGGGAGACTCAGACAACGGCTTCGGCAACGCCGTGAACGCCGACAGGACTGTCCGGGAGTACATCTGGGCAGGAGCGGCGGGCCTCTTCATGGAGGACCAGGTGTCTCCAAAGCGCTGCGGCCACATGGAGGGGAAGCAGGTGATCTCACGGGATGAGATGATGGGCAAGCTTCGGGCAGCCATCGACGCCAGGAATGAACTTGATCCCGACGTGGTGATAATGTACAGGACAGACGCCATTCACGTCACCGGTTTCGAGGATGCCCTCGACCGGGCGAAGGCGGCGGTGGACGCAGGTGTCGACATGGTCTTCGTGGAGGCCCTGGAGACCCGGGAGCAGATGGAGCGGGCCGTGAAGGAAATCGGTGTGCCCCTCATGCTGAACCTCATCGAGGGGGGAAAGACTCCTCTCGTCCCCGTGAAGGAAGCGGAGGCCCTGGGCTTCAAGATGATCGTCCCGGCCCTGTCGGCCCTGTTCGCCGCGGCCAGGGGCATGTACGAGGTAATGTCGGAGATCCGGAAAGAGGGCGTCTCCGAGGGGTATTCCGACAGGCTCTTCACCTTCAGGGAATTCGCCGAACTGGTCCGGCTGGACGAAATCCGGGAAATGGAGGAGAAGTACATTCCGCCGAGCGCTCTGGAGGAAAAATACCGGGGAAAGAAACGGATAGTCGAGTAAAACGGTCGCTGCTGAAGACATCCTCCCGCAAGCCCCGGCGGGCACCGATAACACTGCCGGCCGGGGCTTTCTTCATCTGACCCGGGTGTATCAGGCCGGAAGAAGTATATAATTGAAAAGCTCTGAGATTATTACCCAACGGAGGGATACCAGGTGATAAACCAGCTGAAGCGGAAACTTGCCGGGGGTGGGGTCGCGCTCGGGACCTTCATCACCCTCAACTGCCCCGACCTCGTGGAAATAGCGGCCCTCGCGGGATTTGACTACTGCATCATCGACACGGAGCACGGCCCCGGAAATCCTGAGTCCATCCAGCACATGATCCGGGCCGCGGAACTCCGGGGCATGGCCCCCATCGTCCGGGTGACCGACACGGCCGCCACCACCATCCTCCGTACCCTTGACGTGGGGGCGGCGGGAATCCAGGTGCCCCAGGTGAACTCACCGGAAACGGCGGAGAACGTGGTGCGGTCCGCCAAGTATTTCCCCAAGGGCGACCGTGGGGCGTGCCTTACCAGGTCGTCCCGGTACGGATTCGTCCCCGGCGTGGCGGAGTACTTCGATGAGGCCAACCGGGAGACCCTGGTGATCGTCCACTGCGAAAACAGGCAGGGCCTTGAATGCCTCGACGGCATCGCGGCCGTGGACGGGGTGGATGTCATATTCGTCGGCCCCTACGACCTTTCCCAGTCCTTCGGCATTCCGGGGCAGATTTATCATCCCGTGATGGTCGACGCCGTGGCCAGGGCCCTTGCGGCGGCGAAGAGGGCGGGAAAGCCCGCGGGGATCTTCGTGGGATCGGTGGAGGAGGCGAAGGCACGGATCGAACAGGGCTTCACCTACATTGCCTACAGCACGGACAGCCTTGTCTTCGCGGAAGTCTGCAAAAACATTGTCGGCGGGATCAGGGGCTGACGGATAAAAAGCAAAAAAGCCCGGTGCGGCAATTCCGCACCGGGCTTTTTTGCGGCACTAGATCCGTTCCAGTATGGCCTCTCCCACGGCGCGGGTTGTCCCCTGTCCGCCGAATTCCACGGGAAGGTCCCCGGGAGCCGCTTCCGCGAGGAATGCTGTGAGGCTGTCCTCCACCGCTTTCGCGGCTGTCCTTTCCCCGATATGCTCCAGCAGGAGGGCACCGGTGAGGATGGCGGCTATGGGGTTGGCCTTTCCCGTCCCGGCGATGTCCGGCGCCGACCCGTGGATGGGCTCGAACATGGACAATCCGTCGCCGATGTCGGCCCCTGCAGCCACGCCGAGTCCTCCCGCCAGCCCGGCGAGGAGGTCGCTCACGATGTCGCCGAACATGTTGGGGGCCACCACCACGCCGTAGAGGTCAGGGGTGCGCACCAGGTGGTAGCACATGGCGTCCACGTTCACTATGCCGAGACCCATGCCGTGGCGGGCTGCCTCGTCTTTGGCAATGTCCTCCCAGAAGCCGTAGATCTGGGGGAGGGCGTTCGACTTCGACGCCAGGGTGATTTTGTCCTCGCCCCGGGCCTTCGCCGCCCGGCATCCGTAGGCTACCACCCTGCGGACGCCCGGCTCGGAGGCGACGCCGAGCTGGAAGGCCCCTTCCACGCCGCCGGAGAAGGTCCCCCTGAGTTTCCCCTCGAGGGAATAGAGTCCCCGTTTCGTGTCCAGGCTGAAGTCCGCCGTTCCCTTTTCCGTCCTGCTGCCGATGCCGATGTAGAAATCCTCCGTGTTCTCCCGGACAACGAGGGTATCCAGATCCTTTCCTCCTTTCGGTGCCACGGGGAGGGGAACCCGGGGATAGCTCTTCGCGGGCCGGAGGTTCACGTACTGGTCGAAGTGGAACCGGATGGTGAGGAGTATTCCCCGTTCGAGGATTCCCGGCTTGACCCGGGGATCTCCCACCGCACCAAGGAGCAGGGCGTCCATGGACCCCATCTCCTCCACTGCGGAGGCAGGCAGGATTTCTCCTGTCTTCAGGTAATGGTCGGCGCCGAAGGGGTAGTCAGCCCAGGTCAGGGAGAATCCGTGCTTCCGGCCCGCCGCTTCGAGGATCCGGGATGTTTCGCCGATGACCTCGGGCCCGATGCCGTCCCCCGGAATCCTGGCCACCACGTAGTTCTTCCCGGTCATGCGCCCTTCCTCCGTTCTTCGAGCCGCCTGCGGGCGTAGGGGATGAGTCCGCCTGCGCTGATGAGCTCCTGGAGGAAGGGGGCAAAGGGGGCCACCCGGAAAGTCATTCCCTTCGTCCGGTTCTCGATGGTTCCGGCGATGGGGTCCACGGCTACTTCGTCCCCGGTCTCGATGGAAGCGGCGGCTTCGGGGCACTCGAAGATGGGAAGCCCCACGTTGATGGAGTTTCTGTAGAAAATCCGGGCGAAGGAGGCAGCGATGACGCAGCTGCACCCGGCGCCCTTTATGGCGAGAGGCGCGTGCTCACGGGAGGATCCGCAGCCGAAATTATCCCCGGCGACAATCATGTCGCCTTTAGACATATTGCGGACAAAGTCCTTGTCAATGTCCTCCATGCAGTATTTCCCCAGAACCGTCTCGTCGCTGGAGACGAGGTAGCGGGCGGGGATGATCACGTCAGTGTCGATATGATCGCCGTATTTCCACGCTTTCCCTGAAAAAGCCTTCGTCATGATTAATTTCCCTCCAGGTTCCTGAAGAATTCTTCAGGCATCACGTCTCTCGGATCGGTGAGCCTGCCGGTGACGGCACTCGCGGCCGCGGTGAGGGGGCTGGCGAGGATCAGCTCGCTCTTCGGGCTGCCCATGCGGCCCACGAAGTTGCGGTTGCTGGTGGACACGCACCGTTCTCCCGCGGCGAGAATGCCCATGTGTCCTCCCAGGCAGGGACCGCATGTAGGAGTGCAGACGGCGGCTCCGGCCTCGGTGAAGATGCGGAGATAGCCCTTGTCCATGGCGGCGTTGTAGACTTCGTAGGAGGCGGGGATGACGATGCAGCGCACGTTGGGGGCCACTTTTTTCCCCTCCATCAGCTTCGCGGCGGTTTCGATATCCCGGAAGCGGCCGTTGGTGCAGGCCCCTATGAACACCTGGTCGATCTCGGGAGACCCGCACTCCCGGACGGGTTTCACGTTGTCGGGGGAGTGGGGCATGGCCGCCACGGGGCCCATCCCGTCGAGGTCGAAGATCTCCCGGCGGGCATAGGGCGCGTCGCTGTCGGGGTACCGGGGAGTGAATTCCCGTGCCGCCCTCGACCGGGCGTACTCGAGGGTTTTCTCGTCGGGGACGAAGACTCCCGTTTTTGCGCCTGCTTCCACGGCCATGTTGGCGATGGTGAACCTGTCGTCCATGGGCAGGTTTTCAATTCCTTCGCCGCCGAACTCGAGAGCCATGTACCTTGCTCCCTGGACGCTGATGCGCCCGATGAGGGAGAGGATCATATCCTTGCCGGTCACCCACCCGGGGCGCTTTCCCCGGAAATCGACCCGGACGGTGGGAGGCACCTTGAGCCACGTTTCCCCGAGGGCCCAGACTGCAGCGAGGTCCGTGCTTCCCACACCGGTGGAGAGGGCGCCCAGGGCGCCGCCGGTGCACGTGTGGCTGTCCGCCCCAAGGACGATATCACCGGGGAGGATATAGCCCTTCTCGGGAAGGAAGGCGTGCTCGATGCCCACCCGACCCACTTCCCAGTAGAGCATTCCCTGTTCCCTGGCGAATTCTTTCCCTTTCTTTGTCTGTTCCGCCGAGGCGATGTCCTTGTTCGGAGTAAAATGATCGGGGAGGAGGGCGCACCGCTCCCTGTCAAATACCCTGTCCGCTCCCATTTCCCGGAAGGATTCCGCGGCAGGGGCGCCGGTGATGTCGTTCGCGAAGGCGAAGTCTACCTTCACCTGGCAGATTTCACCCTCCATGGCCTTCTGTGATGAATGGGCCGCTATGATTGCGCTAACCAACGTTCTTCCCATACAAACGCACTCCTTTCGAGACCGCCATCTGGAAAAGGCGGTTGATTCCGTCGATATATGCCCTGATGCTCGCTTCGATGACGTCGGTGCTGGCTCCCCGGCCGGAGACCCGGAGTCCCTCGAAAACGAGGGTGACCCTTGCCTCGCCGATGGCGTCGGAAGCCTCTGTGACGGAGCGGATGGAGTAGTTCTCCAGCTCCGGCTCGATACCGACAATGCGGCGGACAGCCCTGTAGGCCGCGTCCACCGGACCGTTGCCCGTGGCGGCGTCGGTGGCCTCCCGGCCGTCATCCTCCAGGGTAACCGTGGCGGTGCCGTGCCCTCTTCCCACCTGGACGAGGAAGGTCTTCAGGACGATCCTCCTGCTTTCGGCGGCGGCGAGGATCTCGCTGTTGATCATGGCTTCGAGGTCCTCGGAGGTGACGATCTCCTTCCTGTCGCACAGGGTTTTGAAAAGTGCCATGGCTTCGGTGATTTTCTCCTCGGAGAGGGAAAATCCCATCTCCTCCACTCTCTGACGGAAGGCATGCTTTCCCGAATGCTTGCCCAGGACGAGCCTGCTGCCCGGAGCTCCCACGTCTTCGGGGTTCATGATCTCGTAGGTTGCACGGTTGCAGAGCACGCCGTGCTGGTGGATGCCGGCCTCGTGGGCGAAGGCGTTTGATCCGACGACCGCCTTGTTTGGGGGGACGGGAAAGCCCGTCATCCTGGACACCATGGAGCTGACGCCCCAAAGCTTCGTCGTGTCCAGGGATGTTTCGCAGCCGTAGCTGTCCCTCCTGGTCCGAAGCCCCATGACCACTTCTTCGAGGGACGCGTTCCCGGCCCGTTCGCCAAGGCCGTTCACCGTGCACTCCACCTGCCTGGCCCCTGCCCGCACGGCCGCCAGGGAGTTCGCCACGGCCATGCCGAGGTCGTTGTGGCAGTGCACCGACCAGGTCACCCCGGGGCGGTCCGTCGCTTCGATGACGGCCTGGACGAAGGCGCCGAATTCCTCGGGAACGGCGTATCCCACCGTGTCGGGGATGTTGAGGGTGGAGGCCCCGCAGTCGGCGGCAGCGCGGAAGACCTCGGCGAGAAATGCCGGGTCGGATCGGCTCCCGTCCTCGGCGGAGAACTCCACGTCCTCCACGAGGGAGCGGGCATAGGTTACCGCCTGTCTGACCTCTTCCAGTACCTGTTCCGGGGTCATCTTCAGCTTGAACTCCATGTGGATGGGGCTCGTGGCGATAAAAGTGTGGATTCTGCCCTTTTCCGCGCACCGGACCGCCTCGGCCGCCGCGCGGATGTCCTCCTTCCTGGTCCGTGCCAGCCCGGCGATGACCGGGCCTTTCACAGTGCCGGCTATGAGCTTCACCGCCTCGAAGTCGCCGGGGGAAGCGGCCGGAAAACCTGCCTCGATGATGTCCACGTTCATCTTCGCGAGCTGGAGGGCTATCCGAAGCTTCTCTTCTTTGTTCAGGTTGATCCCGGCGGCCTGTTCCCCGTCCCGGAGGGTGGTGTCGAATATACGTACCCTGTGGCTCTCCGTCATGTCCTTCTCTCCTTTCATCCTTCCCCGCTGCCGGGGATAAAAAAAGAGCCGGAACCTCCTTGAGAGAGGTTCCGGCCCGGGAATGCCCTTCCGCAGCTTACCAGGCTGCCGGCGTTCCAGGGGGGAACCGGCAACCGAGGAGGAGGCACAGGGAAGAAGAAACGGTACGAATGGGCTGTGCTGATCCTGTCATGGCTGGTTCCCTCCTTTCCTCGGAGCTTGGTAAGATTCGACCATTCTGGGGGAGGAGTCCTGAAATGTCAATACCAAAGCAAAAGAGAGATAAAAGGGGTTTTTTCAAAAAAAGCCCTGGAATTTGGCGGAATCCTTCTTTTCGGGAGTTTCAAAGAGAGGGGGTTTTACGGTAATATAAGGAGCCGGGAAAAAAGAAGTGCGGCACAGACAAGGAAAGCGGAGGTGGGCGAAGTGAAGTTCAAAGAAGACAGCCGGTACCGCCGGGCAAACCGGGAGGCCGTCATATCCCTCGGCATGTACGTCCTGTTCTTTGCGTGGTGGTATTTTACCGCCTACGGACTTGGTTCCGGAGACCCCGCAGGGTATTCCTACGTTTTCGGGCTCCCCTCGTGGTTCTTTTACAGCTGCATCGTGGGGTACATCGGAATTTCACTGGTGGTCTGGGCGGTGGTCCGACTCTTCTTCTCGGAGGATTCCATCGAGGGGACCGACCCCGATGGTACGGAGGGCAGCCAGGGATGAACAACATGAACATGATTCTACCGCTGGCGATTTACCTCGTTCTCGTTTTTGCCGTTGCCGTGTGGGGAAAGCGTGCCGCGGCGAAAACTTCCGATGCCAAGGGCTTTCTCGAGGAGTACTTTCTCGGCGGACGGTCCATGGGGGGCTTTGTCCTTGCCATGGCGGTCATTACCACCTACACCAGCGCCAGCAGTTTCGTCGGCGGGCCCGGAGTGGCCTACAAGCTCGGCCTGGGCTGGATCCTTCTCGCCATGATCCAGGTCCCCACGGCCTTCCTCACCCTGGGCGTCCTCGGCAAGAAGTTCGCTATCGTCTCCCGGAAGGTCAACGCGGTGACCATCACGGAATACCTGAGAGCCAGGTATAAAAACGAACTCGTGGTGGTGATCGCCTCCCTCGCCATCCTGGTGTTCTTCATGGCTTCCATGCTGGCCCAGTTCATCGGCGGGGCGAGGCTCTTCCAGACGGTGACGGGCTACCCTTATCTTGTCGGGCTCATCATCTTCGGCATTACGGTGGTGATCTACACCACCGTGGGAGGGTTCCGGGCGGTGGTAATCACCGACACCATCCAGGGGTGCGTCATGATCTGCGCCTCCGTTGCCCTGCTGTGGGCGGTTGTGAGCGCCGGGGGAGGAATGGAGAAGATCATGGCCGTGCTCCGGGAAACGGATCCGGCTCTTCTCACCCCGACCGGACCGGGGAACGCCATACCAAGGCCCTTCATCCTCTCTTTCTGGGTGCTGGTGGGCTTCGCCGTCCTCGGCCTGCCCCAGACCACCCAGAAATGCCTGGGGTTCCGTGACGCCCGCTCAATGAACAACGGCATGATCATCGGCACCTTCGTGGTGGGATTCCTCATGCTGACCATGCACCTCGTGGGGGCCTTAGGCCGGGCCGTCCTGCCCGGGATTGAGGTGGGGGACCTGGCCGTGCCCACCATAACGGTGAAGCTGCTGTCCCCCTTCTGGGCGGGGGTTTTCATCGCCGGCCCCCTCGCGGCCATCATGTCCACCGTGGACTCCATGCTCATCATCTCTTCGGCGGCCATTGTGAAGGATCTCTACCATCACCACGCGGTCAAAAAGAATCTTCCCGTGACACCGGAAAAACTGGGACGGATGAGTCTCATTGTCACGGCCGTGATCGGCGCCATTGTCTTTCTGGCGGCACTCCGCCCGCCGTCGCTGCTGGTGTGGATCAACCTCTTTGCCTTCGGCGGCCTGGAAGCGGTCTTCTTCTGGCCCACCGTGCTGGGACTCTACTGGAAGCGGGCCAATGCCGCGGGGGCTCTCCTCTCCATGACCGTGGGCTGCGGGACGTTTTTCTGGCTCATGATAGGAAAAATCCAGGTCGGGGGAACCCACCAGATCGTGCCCACAATAGTCGCAGCCCTGGCCGCCTTCATTCTCGGCTCCTATATCGGGAAAAAGCCTGACGAGGAAACTCTCGCCGCCTTCTGGGGAAGGGAATGAGCCGCAGGGTGGCCTGAGGCAGACAGGAAGAAAGCACCCTTGACTCGGGTGTCACTTTGGGACTATCCTAATGCCGGGTTCTTTTCAGCGTTCCGGTGTGCGATTTTGTTGGAGAAAAGGCGTCCGAAACCCGTGAAGGGGGAACATTCCACGTTTCTGCCCCGTTCGGTAGAATGCGTTGAGGAGGTGGCTTTTTTCATGGACAAAATTACCCGGGAGGAGCTCAAGGAACTTTCCGCTCATTCGAGGGAACTCTGCGTGTCCCTTTTCATGCCCGCATTTCGGGCCGGAAGGGAGACGGAGCAGAACCCTATCCGCTTTAAAAACCTGCTCAAGGAGGCGGAGAACAGGCTTTCCGCCTCCGGGGCACGGCCCCCGGAGATCCAGGAACTGTTCAAGCCTGCCCGGAGCCTTGTGGACGATCCCCTGTTCTGGCAGCACCAGGGAGACGGCCTGGCGGTTTTTTTGTCTGCCGACTACTTCAAAAAGTTCAGGCTTCCCCTCACATTCCAGGAATCGGTCACTCTTGCCCGCCGCTTTCACTTCACACCCCTGCTTCCCTATTTCTCCGGAGAAGGGAGGTTCTACGTGCTTGCCCTGAGCAGGAATATGATCAGGCTGCTGGAGGGTTCCAGGCACTCCGTGGACGAGGTGGACGTGGAATCCCTGCTTCCGAGCCTCGGAGATGCCTTCCGTTTCGACCGTTTTGAAAAGCAGCTTCAGTTCCATACGGGAACGGCGGCGGGAAGGTCGGGGGGCAGGGCGGCCATGTTCCACGGCCACGACCCGAGTGATGAAGAGAAGGGGCGGCTGCTCCGGTGGTTCGGGAAAATAGACGGGGATCTCCCGGAAATACTTCGCGGGAGCAGATCCCCCCTGGTTCTGGCAGGAGTGGAATACCTGCTCCACCTCTACAGGGAGGCCAATTCCTACCCCTTCCTGCTCGAGGAGGGTATACCGGGAAATCCCGACGAGCTTCGTCCCGAAGAGCTGCACGCCCGGGCTTTCCCCATTGCGGAAAAAGCCCTGTCCCGGGCGGCCGGCCAGGCTCTGGAGAAGTACGCCGGCCTTTCGGGCTCGGAGAGTGTTTCTTCAAACGTAGAAAAAATCCTTGAGGGTGCCCATCACGGGAGGGTGGACGTGCTTTTCGTGGACAGCGGAGCCCGTATGACGGGATGTTTCGACCCGGAAGAGAACAGGGTTCTGACCGGGGAATCGTGCCGGGGAGAAGAGGAGGACCTTCTCAATCTTGCGGCTGTCCAGACTCTTGTCCATGGAGGAACGGTCTATGGCGTCAGTTCGGGATCACTTCCGGGAGGCGAACCTCTGGGGGCTGTCTTCCGGTTCTGAAGAGACAACCAGTCAAAGGGGTGCAGGGACTGTCCCTGCACCCCTTTGACGTTCAGGCGGCCCGGGGCTTTATCTTTGGCGTTTCGCGGGAATGCCTTTTTCGCAGGGCACTCCTGTCTGGCACTTCCCGCATCCGTACCGCGGGGAGTGCTTTTCTTTCATGAGGCCAAGGTACTCCGAGCAGAGCACGTGATCTTTGCCCTTTTCCGGGGAGATGGCGCCGGCGGGACACTTGGCGGCGCATTCCCCGCACAGCGTGCAGTTGCCGTACAGATCCTCCGGGACGACGTTGTCGGGAACCAGCGGGAAAGAAGTGATCACGCTGCCGAACCTCCCGGCGACACCCAGGGAAGTAATGAGCCCTTTGGAGAGGCCGAAGGTGCCGAGGCCGCAGACGAAGGCCACATGCCGCTCCGACCAGTTGCTGGTGAAGGTCACCGGTAAGGGCGTGCCGTTCTGGTCACGGAAGACCGTGTTCCTCCCGGTGCAGGAGGCGAACCGGGGGTCCACGGCGGGAGAGACGGCATCGCCACCCGCTTCCCGGAGATGTTCGACGAGAGCCCGGGAAAGGCGGTCGATGAATTCCTGGCCTTCTATCCTTCCATGGAGCCATTCCGGGGCGGGTTCCGGACCGGATTTCCCGTTGGCTTCACGGACCCGGGAGGTAAAGGGGAGGAAGAACGACACGACGGAACCGGCCCCGGGCAGCCATTCCCCGGGGAGAAGAAACTGGGGACCCACCGCCTCCCGGCTTTTCAGGAGAAGAAAGGACGGGTCGTTGGCGGCGGCAGTGCCGGCGAGAGGGGGATCAAACATCTCCATGCCCGAAAGGTCCCTCCGAAGAGCCTTCTCCCGAGGAACGCGGTTCCAGCCTGATGTTTTTCTGAAGGTCTCTATGAAATCCAGGATTTCCGTCGTTTCCATGGCTTTCCCTCCTGTCCGCCCTTCGAGCAGGCGATGGTTCCCTTTATACCCTTCCGGCGCCGAACCCGCAACGGGGAGAGATCGGGTATCCTATCATTGACGGTATTCGCTGGATTGGAGTACTCTACACGCAGAACGCCTGCCGGAACGGCCGAGCGTTCACCGCTGCGGGGGGCGCTTTTCCCGGTCATGCATGTGATGAAGCCGGAGACCCTGGAAAACTGGTATCTGCTCCACAAGACAGGGGAGGCCCGCTACTATTATGGTCTTGAGAATTCTTTGAAAGAATAAAAAGGCGTATTTCCTCTCCAGGCTTTCGGGAGGGGAGAGGCGCCGGTTTTCAGGAGGACGCCATGGAGCTGGAAACCTATATCGTCAATGCTTTCGCGGATGCGCCGGGCAGGGGAAATCGGGCGGGGGTGGTCGTCTCGCCGGAGCACCCCCCGGAGGACGTTATGCAGATTGTGGCGGCAGACATCGGGGCCTCCGAGACCGCATTCGTGGCTCCCGACGAAACGTCGTGGAACATCCGCTGGTTTTCCCCCGTGAAAGAAATGCCCCTCTGCGGGCATGCCACACTTGCCGCCTCCAGGGTACTCTTCGGGAAGGAACCCTGGAGCGACTGCCTTGTCTTCCGATATGCCGGCGGGACTCTTCCGGTGAGACGGCATGGCGATGATTCCATCGGTATGGATTTTCCCCTGGACGACTACCTGCCCTGCCCACCGGATCCTGCCTTCGATGCTTTCTTCGGACCCCTTCATCTGAAGGACTGCATCTGCGGGTTGAGGACGAAAAAAGTCATCCTCGTAACCGGTGAAGCGACGGACCTTTCGGCCATTTCCCCGGACTTCGCCAGTATGGCGGAGTACAGCGGGCTCTGCAGCAGCGGAATCGCCATCACAAAAGCGTCCGCCGTGTACGACTTCGAGTCGAGGTATTTCAATCCATGGGCGGGAGTGAACGAGGATCCGGTCACCGGGTCGGTCCACACGGTTCTTGCCCGGTACTGGAGCGAGCAACTGAAAAAGAAGAGCCTGACGGCGTTCCAGAAATCATGGAGATCGGGGCAGCTTCTTCTGGAAGTCGGAGACGACGCCGTGGAAATCCGAGGCAAGGCACGTGTCGTCCTCCGGGGAACCTTTTTCTTCTAGGACTGGTGTCCGGCAGCCCGTATTCCGAGATTGGCTTTGTTATTTTTGGCGATGCAAAATAGCTCGAAGGAATTAATATTCGCAAATTTGAATAGTAATTTAGTTTGCATTTGACAGACATCGATGGTGCATGTAGACTGAGGACTCATACAAGGGAGGTCCTATTTCCCACATTCCTGCTGCAAGAGAGGGAGGCGTTATCTGTGAGAAGAAGACTGTTGCTGGGAGCGCTCGTCCTGTTGTTTGCGTTCATGGCCGTTTCGGCGGCCTTTTCCGCGCCGAAGGTGATCAAGATCGGCCACACGGGGACCAAGGACCATCATTACCAGATGTACCTGGAGACATGGGCGGAAAAAGTTTCGGCAGCGACGGACAACCGCTATACATTCGAGATTTATCCTTCGGATCTCTACGGGAAGCCGAACCAGCTCATAGAAGGCGCCCAGCTCGGGACGACGGACATGGTCCTGGCCACGGGGTCGCTTCTCACGTCCTATAACCCCAAAATAGGGGTTCTCAGTCTTCCCTTTATCTTCAAGGATTCCCAGGAGGCCCACGACATTCTGAACGGGCCCGTGGGCAAGGAGTTCGAGGAAGGCCTGGCGAAGAGAAACCTCATCATCCTCGGCTGGTGGGAGAACGGCATGCGCCATCTCTTCCCCCCGAAACCGGTGAACCGTATCGAGGACCTCAAGGGGCTGAAGCTGAGGGTCATCAATTCCGCCGAGATGATCGATACCATCAACGCCTTCGGTGCCAGCGCGGTGCCCATGGCGTTCAACGATGTCTACTCCGCATGGCAGCTTGGAACCATCGACGGCTGCGAGGGAACGACGACCCATATGCTCACGCAGAAATACTTCGAGCTGACGAAGAGCTCTGCGCTCCTGTGGTACATGCACGTCTCCAATCCTCTCGTGGCCTCGAAGAGACTGTGGGATTCCATTCCCGATGCAGACAAGGCGGTTTTCCTCGACGAGGCGAAGAAGATGAGCGCTTTTTCCTTCGATTTCCAGAGGCAGATGGATGAAAAGGAGATCAAGCAGTGCGAAGAGCTCGGCGTCGTGTTTACCCGCCCCGACAGGGAGCCGTTTGTGAAGGCAGTCGCTCCTGTGTATGAAAAATTCCGCCCGAAATACGGCGATATGATCGACAAAATCCAGGCCATCACACAGAAGAAATAGCCTGGGAGAAACAGGGAGGATCGGCGGTCCGGGAGCCCGGAAAAGGTTCCCTGACCGCCGCTCTTTTCCTGAAAGGACGAGTGATTATTCTATGTTCCGGGATCGGGAGGTCGTTGTATGCTGAAACTGCTGAAATATGTCAACGATGGTATCACCAGGGTGATGAACTGGCTGATGGTCACCCTTATGTCGCTCATGGTGGCGTTTATCTTCGCCCAGGTCATCTTCCGGTATGTCCTGGAAAAACCGCTTTCCTGGTCTGAGGAACTTTCCGGCTACCTCTTCTCCGGGGTGTTTTTCTTCGGTTCCGTTCTTCTTTACAGGGAGTCCCGCCATATCAATATGTCAATCGTGGTGGACTCAATGAAGAACGAATTCGCCAGGAAACTTCTGGTGGTGGCTGCCCATCTCTTTTCATTTTTCTTCCTTGCGGTGATGGTCTGGTACTCCTATCCCATGGCCATGCAGATTCTCGAATTCGAAGTCGTGTCTCCTTCGATGGAATGGCTGAAGATCGGCTACGTGTTCCTGATAGTGCCGGCAGCGAGCTTTTTGTCCCTGGCCGTGCTGTTCGAAGTGATCCTTAAATCCCTGGCTGACCTGAAGGAGAAACAGTCATGAGTATCTACCTGCTGGTCTTTTTTATCTTTTTTCTCGTCATAGGCGTTCCCATCGCCGTCGCCCTCGGTCTGACATGCATCTTCTCAGTGCTGGTCACCGGTGCTTTCGGCGTGGAGGTTCTCATCCAGAAGACCTTCAATGCCGGGAATTCCTTCGCCCTCATGGCCATTCCCTTCTTCATCCTGGCGGGAAATATTATGGCGGCGGGGGGCGTCTCCAGGCGGCTGGTGAACCTTGCCGGTGCCCTTTTCGGAAGGATGAGCGGCGGGCTTGCCCTCGTGGCGACGCTGGCCTCAACATTTTTCGGCGCGGTATCAGGCTCCGCGCCCGCAACGACGGCCGCCATAGGCGGTGTCATGCTCGGTCCCATGGGGGAGAAGGGGTATGACAAAAACTTCGCGGGAGCCGTCGTCGCCGCTTCGGGAACCATAGGGCTCATCATTCCGCCCAGCCTCACCATGGTCCTGTACGGGGTGACGACAGGAGTATCCATCGGCGAAATGTTTATCGCCGGAGTTATTCCCGGAATCATCATCTGCATCGTGCTCATGGTGGTGGAATACTTCATCTCGCTGAAGAGAGGATACAAGGGGGATGAAGCGGCTTCCTTCAAGACGGTTTCAAGGTATTTCCGGGAGTCGGTTTTTGCCCTCTTCATGCCGGTCATCATCCTGGGGGGAATTTACGCCGGAATCTTCACGCCCACTGAATCGGCGGCAGTTGCCGTTGTCTATGGACTGATCGTCGGCATTTTCATCCATAAGGAACTCTCGTGGAAGGACGTGTCGAAGCTCATCCTGAAATCGGCCAAATCCACCGCTCTCGTGATGTATCTCATGGTCACGGCGGAGATTTTAAGCTATGTCCTGGTGAGCGAGCAGATTCCCCAGACGATAGCGGCCTCCATCCTCAACATCTCCACCAATGCCATCGTGGTGCAGCTCATCATGGTGTTCATCCTGCTGGTGGTGGGAACCTTCCTCAACAATTCTGCGGCAATGGTGCTCCTTGCACCTATTTTTTACCCCATCATCATGAGCCTCGGGATCGACCCCCTGTTTTTCGGCATCATCATGGTGATCTCCCTGGCCATAGGCCACAATACCCCGCCGGTGGGGCTGTGTCTCTTCATCGCCTGCGACATAGGCAACCTCAAGCTGGAATCCCTGGTGAAGGAAATCGTTCCCCTGGTGGCAGCGCTCATCGCCACGGTGGTCACCCTCAACTTTTTCCCGGATGTCATTCTCTTCCTGCCCAGGTTGATGCGGTAAAGAAAAAAGAGCCCCGGTCCCCCATCGGGAAACCGGGGCTCCGCTTCATTTTCAGGCCTGGAAAGACCGGATATCCCGGGCCGGGAAAGGCCCCGGGCTCCTGACGGCCCTTTCGATACCCTCCATGCCTTCTTTCAGCAGTGTCCTCGGCGCGGCGATGTTGATGCGGACGAAACCTGTTCCTCCGGTGCCGAACCAGTGCCCGCCGTCCAGGGCGACCCTGCCCTTTTCCACGAGGAGGTTCTGCAGTTCCGGCCCTGACATGTTCAGGGAACGGCAGTCCAGGAGGGGGATGTAGGTTCCTTCCGGCCTGATGAGCCGGATTCCGGGGAGTCTTTCGGCGAGGAATTCTTCGATGAAGTCGAGGTTCCCTTCCAGGTAGGCGAGCAGTTCATCCAGCCAGGCGTCACCCTTTGTGTAGGCCGCCTCCAGGGCGAGGGTTCCGAAGACGTTGCCTCCGTCGATGTGAAGGAAGTCAATGACGGACTGGTAATTGTCCCGCAGGCGTTTTGAGGGAATGATGACCGCTGCGGTGCTGAGTCCCGCGATGTTGAATGTCTTGCTCGGCGCCACGGTGGTGATGGAAAGATCCCGTATGGCCTCCGAAACATCGGCAAGAGGCGTGTGGCGGACTCCCCGGAAAAGGATGTCGCAGTGGATTTCGTCGGAGATGACGATCACTCCCCGGGAGGCGCAGATGCGGGCGAACCTTTCCAGTTCCTCCCTGGTCCAGACCCTCCCGCAGGGATTGTGGGGCGAACACAGGAAGACGAGCTTCACCGATGAGTCATCCAGCTTTTTCTCCAGGTCGGCGAAGTCCATCTCGAAACGGCTGCCGGTAAAAATGAGGGGGTTTTCCACCACCCGGCGGCCACGCCCTGTGATGGTGGCGAAGAAGGGGTAATAGACCGGCGGCTGGACGAGCACCCCGTCTCCGGGCTGGGTGAAGGCGAGGATGGCTGCCGCCAGGGCGGGAACCACGCCGGGGGTGTGGCGGATCCACTCTGTGTCGGGTTTCCAGCCGTGTCTTCGCTCGAACCAGCCCGCAATGGCCTCCCGGTAGGGGGCGAAACGGCGGGTATAGCCGAAAATGCCGTGGTCCACCCGTTCCCGGAGAACCTCGATGACCTCCGGCGGGGCCTTGAAGTCCATGTCGGCAACCCACATGGGGAGAAGATCGCCGGAGCCGAAGATGGGCTCCATGCCGTCCCACTTTGCGCAGATGGTGCCGCGCCGTTCAATGACGGTGTCAAAATCGTAGCGGCTCATTTTTGTACCTCTCTTTCTCTCATTATGCATATTTTGGACAGTGAGTTTTTAATATCATATCATTTTCTTCCAATTTGGAAGTTTTTCCTCCCTCTTGCCTCACCTCCCGGGAAGTGGTAGTCTGATGTCCTGTTCATAACCACACACAAGATATTGTGTGTGAAATCATTCCCATGCTCCTAATAGTGTGGAGGAGGATACTTCATGGTTTTTTCGTACAAGGACAGGTTCCGTTCTTCTTTTCCGCCGCCCCCCGCAGCGGGAGGAGAAAGCGGTCTCTCCGAGAATGCGCTCTGGCTGCTGGACCAGCGGTATTTTGCCCGACGGTATGATCCGGAATCAGGCACAACCAGGAAAGAAACATCCTTCGGAGAATTTGCCCGGAGGGTAGCCAGGATCGTGGCAAGCGCAGAGACGGCCTATCTCGGCGGAAGCGGGTCTGATCTCGAATGGCTCCGCCGTCTTGAAAACAGCATCTACGATGACATCACGCACAGGAGGTTCCTTTTCAACTCGCCCTGCCTTTTCGGAGCAGGGGCGGGAATGACTGTGGATCCCGTGCTTTCGGGAAAGATTTACTGTCCCCCTGAAGAGATGGGCTTCGGGGACTACGACCTTCTCCGCCGCTCCAGGACGCGGAGCCAGCAGCTCTTCGCCTGTTTCGTCATCGATGTTCCCGACAGCATTGACGGTATCTTCGACGGAGTGAAGGATGCCGCCGTGATCAGCAAGTACGGCGGAGGCGTGGGGGGCAATTTCGGCCATCTCCGGGAGCGGGGCAGCGCCATCAACGGCGGCATCGGCGGACAGGCCAGCGGCCCCGTTTCCTTCATGGAGACCTGGAACACCATGGGTGCCGTGGTCGTCCAGGGAGGACGGCGGCGGGCAGCCCTCATGGGCATGCTCTTCGACGATCATCCCGATATTTACGACTTCATCGACGCCAAGGTGGAGGAGGGCAAGCTTCCCTATTTCAACATCTCCGTGTGCGTTTCAGACAAGCTCATGGAGTCGGCGGAGCATGGAGGGGACTTCAGCCTGGTGTCCCGGAGCGACGGGAAGACGGTCAGGCGGGTGAAGGCGGAGGATCTCTGGAACAAGCTCTGCGAGAGCGCCTGGAAGCGGGGGGACCCCGGCATCTTCTTCATTGACAGGGCCAACGACGACAACCTGCTGAAGCTCGGGGACACATGGAGGATCGAATCCACCAATCCCTGCGGCGAACAGCCCCTTCCGAACTACACAAGCTGCAATCTCGGCTCGGTGAATGTGGAGGCCTTTGTCTCGACGGCCGCCGACGGAAGGAAAACCTTTGATTTCAGTGCCTTCGTGGACCAGGTCTTCCGCTCCATGTACTATCTCGACCTGGTGATCGATGCCTGCTCCTACCCCCTGGAGAGGATCGAGGAGAGAACGAAGAGGATACGCCCCGTGGGCCTCGGGATCATGGGGCTGGCGGACGCGGCCATTCTGCTTGGAATGCGGTACGGTTCCCCGAGGTTCAGCGAATTCTGCAAATGCCTGGGCGACTCCATGGGGAGCGCGGCCCTCTGCGCCGCCGCCGGAATCGTGTCGGATATGGGCAAGGAGCCCTTCCCGGAGGCGGTTCTTGTGGAGGAGCTTTTTTCGAAATTTGCCGGGGAGCAGGGAGAGGAGCTTTTCCCCGAATCGTGGTACGGCAGGCTCGACCGGGATGGATACCGTTCCCTGCTGGAGAAGATGCGGTCTTCGGCCACAATCCCCTATACCCTGTCGAACGCTCTCGAAGGCTTTTTCACCGCCCAGGGGCTCGGGGACGAAGGAGCGCGGCTGGAAATGGCGGGCAGCGTTCTGCTTGCCTTCGCGAAGGGAAGGATCCGGAACAGCCGGAGGCTCTCCGTCGCACCCACGGGCTCCATTTCCATGCTTATCGACACCAGCGCCGGCATCGAGCCGAACTTCGCCTGGAGCTGGACCCGGCGGATAGCCCGGGCTGACGGTGAGGGACAGGAGACGAGGGAGTTCTGCCATAAGCTTCTCTCTCCGTCCCAGGTTGACGAGCTGCATGAAAAGGGTGCCCTTTCCGACCCGGTCTTTGTGACGGCCTATGACATTCCTCCGGATGAGCACGTGGAGGTGACGGGCATTTTTGCCCGGGTGGTGGACAGCGGCATCAGCAAGACGGTGAACCTTCCCTCCGGAGCCACTGTGGACGAGGTGAAGCAGATCTACCGCAGGTGCTACGCCATGGGAGCCAAGGGCATCACCATCTACCGGGACGGTTCCCGGTCCTTCCAGCCCATCGAGACGGCGAAGAAGCCCGAGGAGCAGGTGCCCCACACAAGCCGGGTGAAGGAGCGCCCGGGACTCGTGGTGTTCGGAAAGACCATCAAGGAGCAGACGCCCTGGGGCAGCATCTACGTGACCCTGAATTTCGACGGTACCGAGCCTTTCGAAGTCTTCGCCACCATCGGAAAGAGCGGTTCCGAGCTGAAGGCCATGACGGAGGCCCTTTCAAGGGCCATCTCCATAGGCCTCCGGAGCGGAGGAAAGCTCGAGGATTTCATTGCTACCCTGAAAGGGCTCTCAGGCAAGGAGTACTGGCTGTTCGAATTCGACGACAAGCACGTGGCCCGCTCAATTCCGGACGCCATCGCCGTCCTGCTTGAAAAACTGATAGGGAAGGACGGCGACGTTCACGGAGCCGAAGGCGGCGTTGCCTGCCCGGAATGCGGGGCTCCCATGGAAATGATCTCAGGCTGCGAATACTGCTTCAGCTGCGGCTATTCCCCCTGCAAGTAGGGCGCAAAAAAGGGGCGGGGATTGTTCTCCCCGCCCCTGCTTTCTCTCTGCTTCAGCCTTCCAGGTTGAGCTTCGTTCCCAGCCCCAGATCTGCAAGCTCCCTGTTTCTTGTCTCCCGGGCCTGAAGGTTTTCTTCAGCCCGTTCCTCTTCGCGCCTGCCGGAGATCTTCCGTTCGTCCCGCACCTGCTGGGGTGCCTGGACCTCCCTGCCCTGCGGAAAGAGGACCCGGTACTCCTCCCTGGTTATCTTCATCGGACGCTCATCGCTCCTTTCTCCCGTGGGATCATCCCGATTAAACGACCATATCGAAGAGGAAGCCGAGAATCTCGTTTCTTCTGGCTATGAGCCGCACTATTTCATCGGAAGGTATTTTGCGGATGATCTTTTCCTCGTCGTTGCTCTCCCTGACGATGACCTGCACGATGTCGGCGTCTTCCTGGACGGTGAACTGGAGGTACCGGCTGTGCATGGCGGCCTTGACCTGGAAGTTGTCGAGAACGCGCTCCAGAGTCCTGTCGCCCCGGAGGGCGCTCAGGCGGACCCGGCCGTCGGAGAAAGTACTCTGCTCGGTGTATCTCCGCTCAGGATAGCGGGGATCGAGATAGGCTCTTCGCGACCTGTCGGTTCCGTCAATGGGCAGGACAGAAAAGGCTGAAACCATGCCATCCACCTCCGTCATCCTATTCCGGTTAAAAATATACTGCCCGGATAAGAATATGTCAAACGATTCCGTTTTCTCGTTTTTCCCCCTGTTTTAAAAAAAACGGTCCCCTTCCGGGAAAGGGGGAGAGGGGAATCCTCCGCCAGAAAAATTGATTATTGACAGGAGTGGAGGATAGCGTATAATCCTTTTGTTAGTTTTGTGTCTTCAACTTTGACAACTGAGACTCTTATCAAGAGAGGTGGAGGGACTGGCCCGATGAAGCCCGGCAACCTGCCTGAAAAGGTATGGTGCCAATACCAGCAGCCGCAGGCTGAGTGATAAGAGAGTGCGTTTGATGACCCTTCAAAGGCCCTCTTGTGAGGGCCTTTTTTTATTTTTCACACAAGGAGGAAAAAAAATTGACAAATGAGCGGTACCTCTTCTCTTCCGAATCAGTGACAGAAGGTCACCCCGACAAGGTGGCGGACCAGATTTCAGACGGTGTCCTCGACGCCATCCTGAAGGACGACCCCATGGGCCGGGTGGCCTGCGAAGTGTTGTGCACCACCGGAATGGTCATGGTGGCGGGGGAGATAACGACCCAGACCTACGTGGACATCCCGAAGATTGCCAGGGATATCGTGAAGGAGATAGGCTACACCAGGGCGAAATACGGTTTTGACGGTGATACCTGCGCCGTGATCACCGCCATTGACGAGCAGTCCGAAGATATCAGGAGGGGGGTGGACACGGCTCTCGAGATCCGGGAACATCTCGTGTCCGAGGAAGAGATCGCCAGGATCGGCGCGGGAGACCAGGGAATGATGACCGGGTTTGCCTGCAATGAAACCCAGGAGTATCTTCCCATGCCCATAGCCCTTGCCCACCGCCTCGCCCGCAGACTGGCCGAGGTCAGGAAGAACGGGACGATCCCCTATCTCCGCCCCGACGGAAAAACCCAGGTGACCCTGGAGTACGTTGACGGCAAAGCTGTTCACGCGGATACCATCGTCGTCTCCGCCCAGCACCATCCGGAAGCGACGAACGAGGAGATCCGGGCGGATATCGTGGAGCACGTGATCAGCCCTATCGTTCCGAAAGAACTGATGAACGGCAGGACCAGGATCCTGGTGAACCCCTCGGGGCGCTTCGAAAAGGGAGGCCCCATGGCGGACACGGGGCTCACCGGCAGGAAAATCATTGTCGATACCTACGGAAGCTGGGTCGCCCACGGGGGCGGCGCTTTCTCCGGCAAGGACCCCACCAAGGTGGACCGTTCGGGTGCCTACATGGCCCGCTACGTGGCCAAGAACGTGGTTGCTGCGGGACTGGCCGACCAGTGCCTTGTACAGGTGGCTTACGCCATAGGTGTGGCGGAGCCGGTTTCCGTCATGGTGGACACCTGGGGAACCGGCAAGGGGATTACCGATGAAGAAATCACGACCCTCGTCAGGAAACATTTCGATTTTCGCCCCGCAGCCATCATCCGTGACCTCGAACTGAGAAAACCCCAGTACAGAAGGCTGGCAGCCTATGGCCACATGGGCCGGATCGACCTGGATCCCCTTCCCGCGTGGGAAAGGACGGACAAGGCGGAGATTCTTTCCGCTGCGAAAAAGAAGTGACGGAAAACATGAGCGTAAGGGGCCCTGAGGGGCCCCTTTTTATTTGAAAAGAACCGTGTGGTATGATTGAAAAATCCGGTACACAATGGTGCCCCGAAGGGAGCGATGCGGATGGAAACGAGGGGAACCCTGCTGGAAATCCGCTTCAGCACTATTGAACAGTTTGCCCCGTACAGGGAGCGGATCCTTTCCGTTTTTCGAAATCTCGGCGAACGGGAGGGCATGCTTTTCTTCGTCGCACTCAACGAAGCGGTGAACAATGCCCTGATCCATGGAGGCACGGGGAGGGAGGGACGGGCTGTGGAGCTTTCCGTCCGGGATGAAGGTCCCAGGATCTGTGCCGCCATCCGAAACTGCGGCGGCTGTTTTTCCCACGACATGAAGCCTGACCCGGAGGTTTTTGACAATGTCTTTCGGGAATCCGGAAGGGGAGTGCAGATTATTCTTCACATCGCCGACGAATGCAGCATCGGGGAATCCGGCCGGCTGGTCAGCCTGTGCATGCACAAGCCCGGGGCGGCAGCCGGCGGTCAGGGAGAGTGAACCGGTCATGAAAGAGTGCGGAGGAGCTCCGCTGTCCATGGAGATGGCCGGTTTCAGGTTTGACGGTATGAACCTCCTTGATATGTTCTGTGAGGCTCTTGTCATTTGGGAAGCTTCCACGGGAGCGGTTCTGTATACTAATGAATCGGCGAGGGCCCTGTACGGTTATTCCTGCGGAGAGGCTTCCGCCCTGTCCATAGACGACATTTTTCCCGACTGGGAAGGGGGGCTCCGGAAAGGTTCCTTTTCGATCCGGACGGCCACCCACAGGAAGAAGGACGGCATGTTCTTTCCGGTCCAGCTCACCTGCAGGTCCCTCCCGGGAAATGCAGGGGATGTGATGATGATGGTTGCCTCGGATGTCTCGCCGGAAAACCTCATCCACGACAGCGTCTCCCTCGCGGCATCGATCCAGAGGGGATTTCTGCCCGGGGACCTTGAAGGTGACGGACGGATCGAGGTCAGGGGCATTTACCGTCCCATGCATCTCATCAGCGGCGATATGTTCGGCTATCAATGGGACGAACGGCAGGGAATCCTCAGCGGGTATCTCTTCGATGTCATGGGGCACGGCGTTCCCGCCGCCCTCCGGACATCGGCCATCATGGTCCTCTTCCACCAGGCCTTCGAGGATGACGCCCGAGCGGGGGCTTCTCTTGAAGAAAAACTGGCCTGGGTGAACTCCATGGCGGAGGGTGGCATTCTCTCCGATTCTTTTGCTGCGGCGGTCTGCTTCCGGCTGAACGTTCCCGAAAAAAAGCTGGACTACTGCGCCGCCGGAATCAACGGTTTCCTGTACGGCAGCGGAGCCGGACTGAAAAAGATCATTACTCCCGGATCGCTGCTGGGGATTTCCGGGACTGCCCTTTTCGGTTCGGGCAGCCTCCCCGTGGAACCTGGCGAGTACTTTCTTTTCCTGAGCGACGGATTCCTTGACCAGCAGAGTGTGCGGGAAAACGAGCATCTTTCCTTTTCCGGGGCCTACGACCGCCTGTTCCAGGTCGGCTACACGGGGGCGGCCCGGGACGACCAGTCAGCACTCTGCGTGCTGTTCAGAGACAGCTAAGCAAGGTTTCTGGAGATGACGGAGCGGAGCACCTCGGCCTCGACCGGCTTGGCGATGTAGTCATCCATTCCCGCGTCGAGGCACATCCGCCGGTCTCCCTCCATGGCGTAGGCCGTCATGGCAATGATGACGGATCTGAGGCCCCGGACGGCCTCTTTCGCCCTGGCCAGCCGCGTGCATTCGAGGCCGTCCATGTCCGGCATCTGGACATCCATGAAGACAAGGTCGTACTGTTTTTCATCCATGAGCTGCAGCGCCTCGGAGCCGCTTTCCGCCAGGAACACATCCCAGCCGGGACCGCCCATTTTCCTGAGAATGGTCCTGGCGAGACTCCGGTTGAACCTGTTGTCATCCACCACCAGGATGGAAATCTTCTCCGGGAGGGGGGCTCCGTCAGCAGGAAGTTCCTTTCCGGAATCTCCGTCTTTTTTCCTGAATGTCTCCCCGGGAGGAATCTTTCCGAGGGAAGCCCGGAAATGAATGACCCGGTCGCCGGAGCCGGACAACTCCGTCCAAAGCATTCCGCCCATGGCTTCAGCTATCCCGCGGGCAATGAGAAGCCCCATGCCGGCCCCCTGGAAGGATGCGGAAAAATCCTTCCGTTCCATGTTCGAATAGTCCGTGTCCCGCCTTTTCTCCGTCCCGGCCCCTCCGCCGGGATGGCCGGCGGTGATGTGAAGGATTACTGCCGATTCTTTTTCCTCCCCGGAGAATACCCTGACCGAAATTGTTCCTTTGGGTGTAAAGGCGATGGCGTTGGTCACCATGTTCCTGAGGATCTGTCCCAGCCGCGCGCTGTCCCCCAGGAGCAACTCCGGAACGGCGGGGTCAACGTGCAGTTCCAGGGAAAGCCGCCGTTCCTGGACCGAAACGGCCAGGGGCCGAACCGTCCTGGAACAGGTTGACCGGACGGGAAAGAGATCGCTCTGCAGCGTGAGCCTTCCCGTTTCAATGAGGGAAAGGTCGAGCAGTTCCTCAACGAGGCGGTGCAGATCCCTCGCCGATGTGGAGAGCATTTCGACGAATTTTTGCTGCTCCAGGTCCAGCCTGGTCCCCTGGAAGAGGTTTGCCACGCCGATGATGGAGTTGAGAGGTGTGCGTATTTCGTGGCTGAGGTTGGCGATGAAGGCGCTCTTGTTCCTGCTGCTCTCTTCGGCCCTGCGGAGGGCCTCCTCGAGTTCCGTGATCCGCCGGGCCTGATCTTCCTGCGAAGTTCCCTCCCGTGCCTGTCCTGAAATGGACGTCATGTCCCGACCTCCCGTCTGCAGTGTTCCGGGGCTGCGCTGTCCGGATTATAGGGGCTCCGGAGGAGAAAACAAAGGGGGGAAGAGGATGTCCCCCCTCCCCCCGGTTCTCCGGAAAGGTTGTTTACTCGAAGGCGTAGACTTTTCCGTCGAAGCTTCCGAAGTAGAGCACTCCGTCCACAAAGAGGGGGTCCGACATGATCTCCCGGCCGGACTCGAACTTCCATGCCTCCCTGCCCGTCGCCGCATCCAGGGCGAAGAGGGTGCCGCCGTCGCTGCCGAAAAATACCATGCCCTCGTGATAGGCCGGATTGGAGTGGATCCCCCCCGGAACGGGAAACTCCCAGAGAAGCTTCCCCGAGGCGCCTTCCAGGGCCACCATCTTTCCGTTCACCGTCCCGAAGAAAATCCGGCCCCCGGCGACCAGGGGCCTGGTGGTGATCGCTTCTCCGGCGCTGTATTTCCACTGGGGGATCACACCCTGTATTTTGACCGACTGCAGGGTTCCGTCCCAGCTTCCGAAGAGGACCAACCCGTCCGCCGCCGTCGGGGTGCTGATGGGGCCGCCGCTTCCGCCGCCCCACATCTTTTTCCCTGTCCCGGCATCAAGGGCGTGGAAGAGCCCTTCGTATGCCCCGACGAACAGGAGACTGCCGCTGAGGACCGGTGAAGAGCGAAGCTCACGGCCCGTGTCGAAGGTCCAGGCAAGGTTTCCCGACGGGGCGTCAAGGGCGTAGACCTTGCCGTCGGCGCTGTTGAAGTAGACCCGTCCGTTTCCCGCCGCCGGGGATGACCAGATGGCGCCGGGGGTGTACTTTTCCCGGGGGGTGAAATGCCAGACCTCCCGTCCCGTTGCCCCGTCGACGGCGAAGAGGGATCCGTCGGCTCCTCCCGTAAACAGTGTGGAGCCGAGAAGAGCGGGTGTCCCATTGATGGTGCCGCCCGCAGAAAAAGTCCATCGGAGCTCCCCTGTGGCCTTGTCGAGAGCGACAAGGCGCCCTTCGCTGTCACCGATGACGATTGTGCCGTTCACCGCGGCTGGGGATCCAGTGACGCTGTTTCCGGCGTCGTAGCTCCATTTCTGAACGCCCCGCCAGGCCGATGCCTCGAAGGGGGCCGATAGGGCAAGCAATGCGGCCGCCAGAAGGAACAGCGGAATTGATCGATGCAATTTCATTTTCATCCACCTCTTTTCACTTGTTTTTCAGTTTTGCAGCCGGATTAATTATACCATTCCGGGGTGTTTTCAACGGCCGGGAACCCCCGGCGATTGAAAAGGATGGCTGAGAGGGATAGAATGGCCCGGATAATAAAGGAGCGTGACCTCATGGACAATCACGGCATTTCTTCGGAATGGCTCGGGACCTATATCGAAGGTTTCCGGGGAAAAGACGGAACCCTCCACCCCCTTCTCGAGGTTAAACGGGTTCACAGCATGAAGGTCAGGGACAACTGTGCCCTGATCGCCGACGGCCTGGGGTGGACAGGCTCCCGTCGGGACCTGGCCCTGACGGCGGCGGTTCTGCACGATGCCGGACGGTTTCTCCAGTTCGCCGACTACGGGACCTTCTTCGACGGTGCTTCGGTGGATCACGGGGACCTGGGACGCAGGGTGCTCGAAGAGGCGTTTCCCTGGGAGCGGCTTGAAGGAGAGGGAGTGAAAGAGACTATTCTGGAAGCGGTCCGGCTGCACAATAAAAAAGCCCTTCCCGCCGGTGTTCCGCCCCATCTGCGGCCCGTGGCGGAAATCGTCAGGGACAGCGACAAGATCGACGTTTTCCGCCTGGTCCGCCGCCACGTGGAGGAAAACAGGGTCAATGACCTCCTCCCCAGGCTGGACGTGAACGGAGGGTATTCCGGTGAACTTATCCGGGAGCTTGAGGAAGACGGGCAGGGGTCCTACCGGAATGTCCGCTCCCTGGCCGATTTCCTTCTCGTTCAGCTTTCCTGGGCCTTCGACCTCAACTTTGCGCCCTCATTCCGCATTCTGGACGGGGACGGTACCTTTGCATGGATTGCCGGCAGGCTTCCCTCCCACACGGCGGTGGATCCTTTCGTGGATTCCGTGTTCCGGCACGTGGAGGCCATGGCCTGATCCTTTCCGGGAAGAAACAGGAGGCGCTTCCGTGGGGAGCGCCCCCTCCGCGCATTCTATGCGAAACGCCGGTTGATCACGTCGATGATGGCTTTGTCGAGGTTCCCCATGCCTTTTTCCGAAACTTCAACCAGGTTATTTACTGTCTGTTCGATGGTTTCGCCCACCACTCCCTGGGGGTCAGGAGAATGGCCGTTCATGACGAGGAGGGCGGCGTGGTAGGCCTCGAGGGCTCCCGTGCCCACTTTGAGGGCGCAGGTGTATTTCGCCCCGTCGCACACCATCCCGACGAGGTTTCCCAGGACGACGATCATGGCCTGGGCGGCCTTTTCCGGGTCCCCCGTCATGAGGTAGGTTATGCCCGCAGCGGCTCCGGCGCCGGCGGCAACGGTGCAGCCGCACGTGGGGGTGAGCCGCCCGGTCCTGCTTTTGATATAGCTTGTTGCAAGGTGGCTGAAGGCTACGGCCCTGGCGGTTTCCTCCCGGCTTTTTCCGTGGTGCTGCGCGCAGACGGCGACGGGGAGGATGGCCGTCACTCCGTGGTTGCCGCTCCCGGCGCTGCTCATGACGGCGAGGGGAGCGCCTGCCATGCGGGCGTCCGATGCGGCCGCGGCGTATGCCTTGATCCTGAGGCTGAGGTCCTCGGAGTTGAAGGCCGCTCCGCTGAGTTTTTTCAGGGTTTTGCCGATGTCGAGCCCCGTCGGGTGGGAGGTGTCGAATCCGTACTCCGCGATGGTCATGTTCATTTCCACGCCGCTCATGACATAATCCATGTCCTCACCGTCCATGGTTTCAACCAGGGAGACAAGGTCTGGAAAGGACATTCGGGCTATTTCATCTGAAACATTTACTTCGGGGCCGTTCGGCGCCGAGGACGGGGTTTTTTCGGCTGAGAAGGTGGTCTTTCCGTTGAGGGTTACTTCCGAAATGCCTGTGTGGGAGCCTTCGATGCGGCAGACCGCCCTGTCTTCTCCGGAACGGACGGACGCTTCTACGTAGACTCCATGGCGGTCGAGGTCGGGGTTGATTTGGACTGCGTTTTTCCCGAGCATGGCCTTTGCCGATGCGATATGGTCTTCCGTACAGTCCTTGAGCACCTCGAGGCCGTAGGCGGAGCGGCCGCAGAAGGCCGAAAGGGCCGCCGCCACGCTGTTTCCCCTCAGCCCCTCCGTCCCGGGAATGCCGACATCGACGCCGTTCTTGTAGATGCTGTCGCTGACGGTCACCGAAACGGCATCCACAGGTCCGCCGAGTTCTTCCTTTGCCCGGGCGACGGCCAGCGCCACCGCTCCGGGCTCGGTACATCCGAGCGCGGGTTTGACTTCAGTCCGAAGGAATTCCTTGATAGTGAACACCTTTTTCCCTCCAATGCGAATCGAGAGTTATCTGCCTTTCCGTCAATGGTATACTCCGCTTTTCTTTCAGTCAATGAAGAGAAAAGGAGTAGGGATTGAGGCATTCGTGATAGTTGACCCCGTTTTTTTGACCTTCAGTATTTCTTCCTTGATTGAATGCTTGAATGTGGGATAGAATAGCACGGTACGGCGCACCGTCCGCACCGGTCCCTCCGGGATGGCAAGCCCCGGGAGCGCCGGCAGTTCATTTTGAAGAGGAGAGAGCCCTTTGAGTCAACTTCCGGTATTGAAGATAGGGAAACACCAGCCCCTGTATCCGCTGATCCAGGGAGGGATGGGGGTCGCCATTTCCGGGCCGAACCTTGCCGGGCATGTTGCCCGATGCGGCGGAGTGGGAACTATCGCCAGCGTCGGACTGGCATGCAATTCCCCTCATTACAACGGCCGGAATTATTTCGAAGCCAATCAGCTCGCGGTGAAGGAAGGAATTCAGGAGGCAAGGAAAATAGCAGGGCCCGATGGCGTTGTCGCCGTCAATTGCATGGTGGCCCTCACGGATTACGACCGCCACGTGAAATCCGCATGCGAGGGCGGCGTTGATGTCATTATCTCCGGAGCGGGGCTTCCCCTCCGGCTGCCCGAATACGCGAAGGAATACCCCGACGCGGCCCTCGTGCCCATCGTCAGCACAGCGAAGGCTGCGAGCCTTATCACCAGGCGGTGGGAAAAGACCTACGGCAGGATCCCCGACGGCTTCGTCGTGGAAACGCCGAAGTATGCGGGAGGCCATCTTGGAGTGACCAAGATGGACCAGGTGGATGACGACGAATTCTCCCTGGAGAAAGTGGTTCCGGAACTTGTGGAGTACGTGGAGAAGGAAATGGGAAAGGATGTCCCCGTTATTGCCGCCGGGGGAATCTGGGACAGGAAAGACATGGAATGGGCTTTCGGGCTCGGCGCAAAGGGAGTGCAGATGGGCACAAGGTTTGCCTGTACTTTCGAGGGAGATGCCTCGGAGCGGTTCAAGCAGGCCTTCATCGACGCCAGGGAAGAGGACGTGGTGATCATCCAGAGTCCTGCCGGCCTGCCCGGACGAGCCCTGCGGTCGCCCTTCATCGACCAGTATCTCAAGGGGCACGTGGAGAGCAAGCCCTGCATCGCGAACTGCCTTACCCATTGCCGCTACAAGACTGAACGGGAAACCTTCTGCATCGCCCAGGCCCTTATCGACGCCTACAGGGGGAACTGGGAGGAAGGCCTTTTCTTCTGCGGCTCCAACGTCACAAAGGTGAAAAAGATGGAGCACGTGGAGGACATAATGAAGGAGCTTTTCCCGGGCTGAGGATTTTCTTGTTCAGGAGCGTACGCATGGGCGGGAGGACTCTCCCGCCTTCACTTTTATGAAGAGGAGGCAGCTGTATGAAAAAAAACGATACGAGACCATTTCTGCTGAGTGCCGCACTCATAGTGACATTCGCCTTTCTCGCTCTCGCGGCAACGCCGCCGGCGGTACATGCGGCCGATCCTGCACCCCAGGCGGCATCCGGGGCTCCTGCCGGTGAGGAAGCCAAACCATCGTCGCCCGACGTCGTGCCGGGCGCTCCTGCGGAATGGAAGCCCCCCGAGACTGCGGAAAAGGTACAGGAGCGGATCGATGAACTGCAGAAGGAGATGGATCTTCTCCAGAAGCAGCGGGAGGACCTACAGAAAGAAGAAGGGCTGGAGTCGGAAATGCACGGCAAGCTGATCGTCGCCCTCGGCGGTGTTCAGAACGCCTATGCGCGGTACGCGACGGCCATCGACAATCTTTCCCGTGCGAAAAGCGAGGCCGCGGAGGCGGCAAAAACAGAAGGCGCTTCCCTCATCAAGGATCCTCCCCCCTACAACCTTTCGTTCTACGACGGAATACGCAACCAGCTCGAGGGAGTGGACCAGCGGCTCAAGTCAGTCCTTTCCTCCATCGAACTTGCGGAAGGTGCCCTGAAGACAGTGCCGGGGCAGATAGAAAACGCCGAGAAGAAGGTCAGGACCATCAAGGCTGACCTCGAATCCCCTGAATGGGTCGGGAACAGCGAAAAAGAGACGGAACTCAAGGAGGCGGAGGCCGAACTGGAGGTTGCGCGCCTGTCCATGGTCGTCAACAGGATGAACATGGATGCCCACCTGCTGCGCCGGAAGTATCTCGAGGCCCGGAAGGCCACCCTGGAAAAGGACGTCGGGCTTGTCGGCGAAAACCTCAAATTTGACGAGGAAGATCTCAAACAGAGGGTCGAAAGCCTCGGAAAAGAGATAACCGCCGTGCGGGAGTCCCTTGCAAAACTCCAGGCAGAGAGGGAAAAAATCAGGACGAATCTCGTCCGGAGCCAGGGACAGCTGAAGTCCGCGAAAGACGACCAGCAGAAGGCCCAGGCGACAGCCCTCGTTGCCGAACGGGACGCCGACCTCAAACGGGCCCAGGCCGCCATAGAAGAGATGGAGCAGAAGGTAGTTCAGCTCGAGGAAGGAAGAAAGATCTGGCAGACCCGCTACAGGCTCGTCAACGGCGAGATCAAGAGCGATGAGCTCTGGGACACCAGAAGCCAGGTTTCTTCGAGGCTGAAGGACCTGGAGAACATGTTCCAGGTGCACCAGAGAAACCTTGCCTCCCTCCAGGCCGACCTCCTCGCCGCCCAGAAGGTATTGTCGGAGAACGAAAAGGACAAGACCATAACCCAGAGGACCCAGAGGAGAATCACTTCCCTGGAGAAGACAATCCAGCACGTCAATTCGACGGTGGCCCACGCCTTCAGCCTGTTCAACAGCTATTCGCGACTGGAAGAGGAAATCAATTCCAGGATCGACGCCGTCAGAATAGCCGCCCAGGTGACCCGGTTCAGCAAGGAGCGCGTCATGGCCTTCCTGAACATGTCCCTGTGGTCCGGGGAAGGGTATAACGTCACTGTTTCGAAGCTGGTCATTTCGCTCTTTCTTTTCGGGGCGGCGTTCTTCCTGAGCGGCTGGCTGACCAGGCTTGTCGGGAGAACCGTCCTGAGGCGCTTCAAAATGGACCCCACAGCCCAGATAGCGACCCAGAAAATTCTCTTTTACATCTTCATGGTATCCTTCATCCTCTCCGCCCTGGACGTTGCCGGCATACCGCTTACAGCCTTCGCATTCCTCGGCGGTGCCCTGGCCATCGGCATCGGTTTCGGCGCACAGAATTTCTTCAACAACCTCATCAGCGGCTTCATCCTCATGTTTACGAAGCCCATCCGCATGAACGACACCATCGAGATCGACGGCCTCTTTGCCTCGGTGGAGGAGATCGGCTCCCGGTCCACCCACGTGAAGACTTTCGATAACATAGATGTGCTGGTTCCGAACAGCTATTTCCTGAACAACAACATCATCAACTGGACCCACACCGACCAGAAAATCCGCCAGAGACTCAACGTGGGCGTGGCCTACGGTTCGGATGTCCGCAAAGTTGAAGAGCTTCTGTACAAAGCGGCTCATGATCACTCGAGGATTCTGAAAACGCCGGAACCTTTCGTCATTTTCAGGGATTTCGGCGCCAGTTCCCTTGATTTCACCCTCTTTTACTGGATCGACATGACGAAGGCCTCCACGCTGAAGGTCGGAAGCGACCTGAGATTCCGCATCGTCGCCCTTTTTGAAGAACACGGCATTGTCATTGCCTTCCCGCAGCTTGATGTTCACCTTGATGCGGAGAGTCCCCTGCAGCTGACGATGATGCGGGGAAAAAACAGGAAGCCCGCGGAAGCCGAAAGAGAGCAGACGGAGGCGTAACCGATGATTTCACTTTCACGCGGAGATTTGTACAGGACGCTCCTTGATTTGGCGGCCATTCCCAGCGTTTCCTTCTCCGGGGGGGAAAACGGGGCAGCTGATTACATTTATTCGCGCCTGGCCGAGCTTGACTATTTCCAGCGCAACCCCTCCTTTCTGAGAAAGCTGCCCGCGGAAGGGGATCCCCTCGGCAGATGTGCCGTGGCCGCCCTGGTGAAAACGTCACCGGAAATGAAACGAACGGTCATTCTGACGGGACATTTCGACGTGGTGGATGCCGAGGCTTACGGGCCGCTGAAGCATCTCGCCTTTTCCCCCGAAGAGCTCACCAGGCTGGTAGGGGAGCTGGAGATCCCGGACGAGGCCCGGGCCGACCTGGCAACGGGAGAATATCTGTTCGGCAGGGGCGTTTCCGACATGAAGTCCGGGATTGCCGTAGAGATGGGGCTCCTGGCGGAAATATCAAGAACGGGGGACTTCCCCGCCAACGTCCTCTTCCTGGCGGTTCCGGACGAGGAGAACACCTCGGCGGGGATGAGGGGGGCGATTCCCTGGCTCGTGAAGCTGAGGGAAGAGTGGGGGATCGAATACTCCGCCGCCCTCAACGGAGAGCCTTCCGTAGGAGGACGGGAACGGCCTGCCGGAACGGTGTATGTCGGCACTATCGGCAAGATTATGCCCTTCTTTCTCTGCGTGGGGAAGGAGGCCCACGTGGGCGACTATTTCGAGGGTGTCAGCGCTTCTCTCCTGACGGCTTGCCTTGCCCTCGTCCTCGAAGGAGCCGCCTCCACGTCGGAGGAGCGGGAAGGAAAAAGCTTTCCGCCCATGGCCTGCCTCCGGTTCAGGGACCTGGTGAAGAACTACTCCGTCACCCTTCCCGAGCGTGCGGTGGCGTATTACAACCTGCTCACCGTGGAAAAAACACCCGCCGGGGTTCTCGGGGAGATGAAGTCGGCGGCAGGGGAGGCCCTGAAAAATGCTCTTGGCAGGATCAGCGAGCAGAGGGGTCTGATAGGGAGCAGGGGAGGATCTTCTCCGGCAGCGCTGCGTTTTAGCCCCCGGGTCATGGACTATGCCGAACTCCAGGCCAGGGCCAGGAACAGGAATCCCGATCTCGAGGAACTCACGGAGAGGTTCCTCCGCTCCCTTCCGCCTTCCCTCGACGAGCGGGAGCGGTGCGTGGAAACAGCCTCCTATCTGCTTGACCTGGCGGGAGAGAAAGGCCCGCTGATCGTGACGGGGTTTCTTCCTCCTTATTATCCACCGAGGCTGAACAGCGGGAAAACCGGCGGAGAACACGCCGTTCTCCGGGCCGCTGCCCGCCTCCGGGAGGACGGGAAAGCCTTCGGCATGGACATTACCGTCGGGGACGTCTTTCATGGCATCATGGACCTGAGCTACTTCGGCTTCCAGGGAGCTCCCGGCGATCTTGACGCCCTGAGGGACAATATGCCCCTCTGGGGAAAAGAATACCGGTTTCCCCTGGATGATCTGAAAAAAATCGATATTCCCGTGGCGAATTTCGGTCCCGTGGGCAAAGACGACCACAAGAACGGAGAAAGGATCCATCTCCCCTATTTCCTGGACATTTTTCCGGGGCTGTTCCGGAACTTCGCCCGCTACCTGGCCGAAGAAGCGGGAAAGGCCGCAGCGGATTGACAGCGGAGGGCACCGGCTGTTCCGGTGCCCTTTTCACCGGCGGAAACGGAAAGGAGAAAGCGGGCGGAAAAAGGAAACAGTTTGTGGCCGGAACATGGTCGTAGTAAAATAAGAACCGTTCAGGCAGCGAAAAACTCAGGAGGTGGTGGATTGTGAAACGGAATATGTTGATAGGTTTGGCTGTTCTCGTTGTGATTGCCGGGTATTTCATGATGCAGCAGAAACCGGCGCCCGAAGCGCCGAAGGAAACTCCGAAGCAGGAGGCTCCCGCACCGAAACCCGCCGAGGCGCCCAAGGCGGAGGAAAAGCCCGCAGAAGCCCCGAAGCCGGCAGAGGCACCCAAGGCCGAGGAAAAGCCTGCTGACGCTCCGAAACCCGCCGAAGCTCCGAAACCGGAAGAAAAGCCTGCCGAACCGGCGAAGACTGAAGAACCCAAAGCGGATGCCGCTCCAGTAAAGGTCGGCTACCTTGCCGCTCTCACCGGCGACTGGGCCGCCTACGGCCAGACGGAAGAGAAGACTGCCCGCCTCGCGGTTGAGCAGATCAACGCCAAGGGCGGCGTGCTCGGCCGTCCCATTGAGCTTGTGGTCTATGATTTCCGCACCCGGGCCGAGGATGCCGTGAACGCGGTGCGCCGGATGATCGAAGAGGACAAGGTCGTCGCCATCATCGGGGCCAACGGAAGCGGGATCAACATCGCCACGGCTCCCGTAGTGAACCGTCTCGGTGTATCCCAGGTCGGAACCGTGTCCACCAACCCCCTCGTGACTGTGGACGAGAAGGGAGCGGTCCGTCCGTACTCCTTCCGGATCTGCTTCACCGACCCGTACCAGGGCAAGCTCATCGCCTTCTTCGCCGCGAAAGAGCTGAAGAAGATGAATGCGGCGATCCTGTACGACGTGGGGAACGACTACTCCCAGGGACTTCGTGAGTTCTTCATGAAGAGCTACGGCGAATACGGCGGCAAGGTCGTGGCCGATCTCGGGTTCCGGGGCGGCCAGGACGTGGACTTCCGTGCCCAGCTGACGGAGATCCGCGACAAGGCGGCCGATGTTCTCGTGCTTCCGAACATGGGCAAGGAAATGGCGCTGATCATGAAGCAGGCCCGGGAGCTTGGTCTGAACGAGATCGTGTTCGTGGGCGGCGACGGGTACGGCGAATTCATGTGGGAGATCGCGGGAGAGGCCATGGAGGGATCCTACTGGATCAACCACGTGGCGCCGGAAGACCCTGCCATGCAGCCCTTCTTCGCCCAGTACAAGGAGCGGTGGAACGACGAATGCAAGGAGTTCGTGAACGGAGTGCTTGGATACGACTCGGTGTACTGGGTGGCTGACGCCATAGCCCGCGCCGGATCGGACGACCCGAAGGCGATCCGTGACGCCCTGGAGGCGACGAAGGACCTGAAGCTCCACCACGCGACGATCACCATGGACCCGGCCACCCACAACCCCGTGGACAAGGACGGAGTTGTGCTCATCGCCAAGGGAGGCAAGGGGCAGTTCTTCACGAAGATCAAGCCGTAGCGCACCTGACGGCGTATTCGGAAAATACAGTATACATTAAGATCCGGGTATGATATAGTTTAGCTGATGAGGGCGGACCTCCGTTCGCCCTCATCAATACGTGAAAGGGGTGATCCGTCTTTGGCGACGCTGATCCAGCAGGTTATCAACGGCCTTTCCCTGGGGTCGGTCTATGCACTCATCGCCGTCGGCTATTCTCTCGTGTATTCCATCCTTTTATTTTCCAATTTTGCTCACGGCGGTTTTCTCGTCATTGGAGGCTACATTTGCTACGGTACGCTTCGCACCTTCGGAACGGGCATCTGGATGTCCGGGGCTCTGGCCCTCGCCGGTGCAGGACTTGCCGCTGTTCTCACCGAACGCCTCGCTTACCGTCCCATCCGTGAACGGACCAATGTTACCCTGTATCTCCTCATCGCCTCCATGGGCATGAGCATCGTCATCGAAAACATCTTCGTCATTGTGGCGGGAGGCCGTTTCCGGGCCCTTCCCCCGGTTATCCCGACGGCTCCCGTGAACCTCATGGGGTTAGCCACCACCAGTGCCTTTGACCTTCTCTCCCTTGTTTCGGCAGTGGTTTTCCTCGGAGCTCTGCAGCTCTTCCTTTCAAAAACCAGGTGGGGACTGGCCATCCGGGCCGCCGCCTATGATCTCCGAACTGCCGGCCTCATGGGAGTGAACGTGAACCTGCTGATCTCCATCGTCTTTTTCGTCGCCGGAGCCCTGGCGGCTGTCGGCGGCATCTTTCTTTCCGTGCGGTATACCCTCTATCCCCAGCTCGGCGCCATCACCATCAAGGCCTTCGTCGCCGCGGTGATCGGGGGCCTCGGATCCCTGCCCGGGGCCGTTGTGGGCAGCCTTATCCTCGGCCTTGCCGAGATGCTTACCGCCGGTTTCATCTCGAGCCAGATGAGGGACCTGGTCGTTTTCTCCATGCTGGTGATCACCCTGCTCGTCAAGCCCACCGGGCTTTTCGGGAAGAGCGTCAGCGAGAAAGTGTAGGTGGCGCCCACCATGTCCGGATATACTGAAGGAATTCTCATCCTCCTCTGCATCAACGCCATCGCCGCCATGGGCGTATCGCTTCTCACCGGCTTCACGGGGATTTTTTCCCTCGGCCACGCTGCCTATATGGCTCTCGGCGCCTACACAACCGCCATCCTGACGGTTCAGCACGGCGTCCACTGGCTTCCGGCCATACTCCTCGGAGGGGTCGTCGCCGTCGCGGTCGCCTACTTTATCGGCGTTCCAACCCTGAAGCTCATGGGCGACTATTACGCCATCGCCTCCATCGGTCTCGGTGAAGCCATCCGTCTCATCCTGGAGAACTGGCAGTCCGTGACCCGGGGCGCCCGGGGATATCCCGGGATCGACCCCTACACCACCCTGCCGGTGGCCCTGGCCTTTTTCGTGGTACTGGCGGTCTTCATGTTCAATATTATCAACAGCCGCTTCGGCAGGGCATGCAAAGCCTGCCGGGACGACTACATCGCCTCGTCGCTGCTGGGGTTCCACACGGCACGGATACGGGTGCTCAGCCTCATGATCTCCGCATTCTACTGCGGAGTGTCCGGGGCGCTCCTCGGAGGATTCCTCTCCTTCATCCAGCCGGTCATGTTCGATATGCTCAAGTCCACCGAGCTCACCGCCGTGGTCGTCTTCGGGGGTCTGGGCTCCATGAGTGGCTCGCTCCTGGGAACCGCGGTGATCACCCTGGTGACGGAACTCTTCCGTCCCATTTCCCAGTACCGCATGCTGATTTACGGAGCGGTCCTTGTCGTTATCATGGTCCTTCGCCCCGAGGGAATCATGGGCAACCGTGAATTCGTCTCGTGGGTGAAGGCGCCCTTCAGGAGGCGTGCCTGATGAGCGCATTCTTCGAACTTTCCGGCGTAACGAAGAATTTCGGCGGCGTGCAGGCCGTGAGCAACATGACCTTCTCCCTGGAGAAGGGAGAGCTGGCAGGCCTCATGGGACCGAACGGAGCGGGAAAGACCACGGTGTTCAACCTGGTCACGGGAGTGTACGACCCCGATGAGGGAAGCATCCTTTTCAAGGGGGATAATCTTGTCCCGCTGAAAACCTACCAGGTTACGGCGCGGGGGGTGGCCCGAACATTCCAGAACCTCAGGCTGTTCCAGCGTTCCACCGTCCTGGAGAACGTGATGACGGCAGCCCAGCACCACGTGCCCTATTCCTTTATCGAAGGGATTACCCACCTGGGGCGGTGGCGCTCCGGTGAGAAGGCGATACGGGACAAAAGCATGGCCCTTCTGGAGCGCGTGGGGTTGGCCGACCGGGCCGAGCAGGCGGCGGGAACCCTTCCATACGGCCACCAGCGGAGGCTCGAGATTGCACGGGCCCTGGCCCTGGATCCCGAACTGCTTCTTCTTGATGAACCGGCCGCCGGCATGAACGCGGAGGAAGTGACCTCCCTGAATGTCCTGATACGGGAAATTCACAGGGATTTCAGCCTGACCACCCTCGTCATCGAACATCACATGGACCTTGTCATGGAAATCTGCCCCCACATCATCTGCATGAACTTCGGGGCAAAGATCGCCGAGGGAACCCCGGAGGAGATTCAGAATCACCCCGAAGTGCTCAAGGCCTATCTCGGAGAGGAGGAAGACGAATGAACGGGACCGGCGAAAGAAACGTCCTCCTTGAGGTGAAGGACCTGCATGTCAGCTACGGGGCGATCAGGGCCCTTTCGGGAGTGTCCCTGAAAGTGTACGAAGGAGAGATCGTCAGCGTCATCGGTTCCAACGGCGCGGGGAAATCGACACTTATGAACGCCATCATGGCCATGGTCAGGCGGGAGAAAGGGGATGTATTCCTCGGGGGTGCCGCCCTCGAGGCGCGGAGCTATAAAGTGGTGCAGCAGGGGGTTTCCCTGAGCCCGGAGGGACGGAAAGTCTTCGCCCCCCTCACTGTCCTGGAAAATTTGAAAATGGGGGCCTTCCCCAGGGGAAAGGACTCAAAGGTGGACGAGGACCTTGAATGGGTGTTTTCCCTTTTTCCGAGGCTGAAGGAACGGATCGCCCAGTATGCGGGCACCCTTTCCGGGGGAGAGCAGCAGATGCTTGCCATCGGCAGGGCCCTTATGGCCAGGCCGAAGGTTCTCCTTCTTGACGAGCCGTCCCTGGGACTGGCTCCCATAATCATCAGGGACATATTCAAGGAGCTGCGGCGGATAAACAATGAGGGGGTCACCATCCTGCTGGTGGAACAGAACGCCCGGCAGGCTCTTCTTCTCTCCCACAGGGGCTATGTCCTGCAGACAGGGCACATGGTCCAGGAAGGCCCGTCGGAGGAGCTTCTCGCAAACGCGGACATCAAGGCGGCCTATCTCGGGGGCGGAAAAGCGCCGAAGGGCCTTTCCTGAAGTTTTTTTGCCGTCGTTCAAAGAGCCCGCAGGGTTTTCCCTGCGGGCTCTTTGTCGGCTTTTCCCCTTATTTCCCTATGGGGAGATCCTCTGGGCTACCCTTCAGAAATTCGGCCTTTTCACCCCGGGAGAGTGGCTTCAGAGCCCGGATGACCTCGCACTTCGAATACTTCGGCTTCACTTCCCTCACCACGAGCACCGCCGTGTAGATCTTCTCGGCATCGAGGACGTTTCCCTGCATGTCCTTGAGCACTTTGCCTTCCTTAAAAGCGGCGAGGTACTGGCCGACCTTGATGCCGGACGACGCTCCCGCGTCCACGGCCACCATCACGTTGCCCCCTTCGATGACGTTGAAGACGGCATCCAACGCCGCTTCGGCCGCCTTGTCCCTGAGGGAGGAGATACGGGGAACGATTTTCGTCACCACCTTGTAGGTTGCCGAGGCCAGCACGCCTCCTGTCTTTCCTCCTCCGAATGCCGCACCGTAGGCTGCAACGCCTCCCACCGTGGCGTTGGCAGCTCCCTGCTCCCGGGCGGCGAGCAGAATTTCTCCCGTGGTGGTGCTGACTGCCCGGACATCAAGGGTGACATAGGCCGTATGACTTCCCACGGCCACTCCTCCGAAGCTCCCCAGGGGCAGGGGCACCACTCCTCCGGCAGTTTCCGTCTTGAACTGGGTTATGGCTCCCGTAACGAGGAAGTCCACGCCGAGCAGTTTTCCCATCTTGACGGCCGTTGAGCTGTCCACATATCCTTCCGAAGAAAGATCCTGTTCCGAAAGGATGGCGTCCATGCGCTGCCGTTCGAGGATGGTAAATTCATTGGTGTTGAAGAGCTCCGTGGTGAGCATGTCGGCCACGGCTTCACCAGGGGCGCCGGAACCGCTCTTGTCCTCGAACTCGAGGATGGCGATTCTCGGTTTTGCCCATGCTGATCCTGAGAAGCCGCACAGGACCACAAAAAAAATGCAGGCGAGGGTACACTTTCTGAACATGGCGAACACTCCCGTCTCACGTGAAATTTTTGAAAAAACTGCCCCGTTGCACGGAAACAATAGTATCCCGTGGCCCTCTTCTTTTCAACGGTTTTCCTCCAAATCTTCAGGTATCTGGTTGAAGGAAAAATCAAGATTAAAGTTGACAAGAATGGTAGGATATAGTATCTTCTCTCCGGACCATACAGGCAGGGGATGTGATAGGAAATGAAACTCTCCACCAAAACGAGATACGGCCTCAGGGCCCTTCTGTACATGGCCGAACGGTACGACGGTGAAAGGGCCGTTCCCGTGGGAGAAATCGCCAAGGAACAGCAGGTTTCGGAGAAATACCTGGAACAGCTTTTCATCAAGCTTCGGCGCAAGAACATCATTTGCAGCGTCCGGGGAGCCCAGGGAGGCTACATGCTGAGAAAGCACCCCCGGGAGGTGACCGTAGCTTCCGTGGTCGAGGCTCTCGAGGGGGACATCACCTTTGCCGACTGCCTCAGCTCCGGGGGATGCAGAAACAAGGGGTCCTGCGCCACCCACGATCTCTGGAGCAGGCTCAAGGACAGCATCGACGGAATTCTTGAGGATACCACCCTTTTTGACCTTGTGAACAAATCCGGGAGCGGGGAAAACAACGCCGCCGGCGTGGCGAACGGCTGAAGCCGAAGAAAGGAGCAACCCAGAATGTCAAGGCAGGTTTATCTCGATTATGCCGCAACAACCTTTACAGCGCCCGAAGTGGTTTCCGCAATGACTCCCTACTTTACAGAGTCCTTCGGCAACCCGTCCTCAATTTATTCCTTTTCCGAAAGGAACAGGAAGGCCATCGACGCCGCCCGGCAGAAGGTCGCGGATGTGCTGGGCGCAACAAAGGAAGAAATCTATTTTACCAGCGGCGGGACCGAGGCGGACAACTGGGCTCTGAAAGGCGCGGCGTGGAGAAACCGATCAAAGGGCAACCATGTGATCACCACGAAGATAGAGCATCATGCCGTGCTCCACACTGCCCAGTTCCTCCAGGAGAACGGCTTTGACGTGACCTTTCTCGACGTGGACGCCGAAGGCCGCATCAGTCTCGACGACCTGAAAAAGGCCGTGACGGGCAAAACCGTTCTCGTGTCGGTGATGTTCGCCAACAACGAGATAGGGACCCTGCAGCCCGTGGCGGAGATCGGCGCCTTCTGCCGGGAAAAGGGGATCCTGTTCCATACCGACGCGGTCCAGGCCACGGCCCATGTCCCCATCGACGTGAAGGCCATGAACATCGATCTTCTGTCCCTTTCTGCCCATAAATTCTACGGCCCCAAGGGCGTCGGCGCCCTCTACGTGCGGAAGGGCGTCAGGATCGACAACTTCATGCACGGCGGGGGACAGGAAAGAGGGCGGCGGGCCACCACGGAAAATGTTGCCGGCATCGTCGGACTGGGCGCCGCCATCGAGCTGACGTCCGGCAGGATGAAGACGGCCTCTGCGCGGATCGGCGGACTGCGGGATCTGCTCGTGGAGGGTGTCATGAAGACCATCCCCCACGCGAAACTGAACGGGGCCCCTTCCGGAGAGCGGCTTCCCAACAACGCCAACTTCAGCTTCATCGGCATCGAAGGGGAAACCCTTCTCCTCGACCTCGACGGAGCGGGAATCTACGGGTCCACGGGCAGCGCCTGTTCCTCGGGATCCCTGGATCCATCCCACGTGCTCATGGCCATCGGGCTGTCCCATGAACAGGCCCACGGTTCCCTCCGCCTCACCCTCGGCGAGGAAACCACGGAAGAAGATATCCGGTACGTCCTCTCGACCCTTCCCGGGATCGTGAAGCACCGCCGGGAGATGTCTCCCCTCTGGGAGGACTACCTGAAGAGCATAGAAGGAGGAAGGTGATTCCATGTACAGTGAAAAAGTGCTGGACCATTTCCAGAACCCCAGGAACGTGGGAGAGATAGAGAATCCCGACGGAGTCGGGCAGGCGGGGAATCCCAAGTGCGGCGACATCATGAAGATCTACCTGCGGGTGGAGAACGACGTCATCACGGACATCAGGTTCAAGACCTTCGGCTGCGCCTCGGCCATAGCGTCGTCGAGCATGGCCACTGAACTGGTGAAGGGCAAAACGGTGGAGGAGGCCTGGAATCTCACCAACAAGGCGGTGGCTGAGGCTCTTGACGGACTTCCGCCGGTGAAGATGCACTGCTCCGTTCTGGCGGAGGAGGCCATCCATGCCGCCATTAACAACTACAGGAGGAACAGGGGCCTTCCCGTATGGGAAGAGGAGAGCCACGACGAACTGGTAGATCACCACGCCCATCACCACGGCTGAGCCATGGCGGACTGTTCACTCTGCCGGTGTCCCTGGCCCGGTTCCGACCCCCTCTACGTGGCATACCATGACGAGGAGTGGGGAACGCCGGTCCGGGACGACGGAAAGCTCTTCGAGTTCCTCCTTCTCGAGGGGGCCCAGGCGGGCCTCTCATGGATCACCATCCTCCGGAGGCGGGAGGAGTACAGGCGGGCTTTTGACGGCTTTGACCCGGAGAAAATCGCCCGGTACGACGAGCGAAAGATCGCCGTTCTGCTCGGGGATTCGGGGATCGTCCGCAACAGGAGAAAGATCGAAGGGGCGGTGAATAACGCCCGGGCCTATCTCCGCCTTCGGGAGAGCATGGGGTCCCTTTCATCCTTTCTTTGGGGATTCGTGGACGGACAGCCGGTGATCAACCGGTGGAAAAGCATTGAAGAAATTCCCGCGGTCACACCATTGGCTGAGAAGATAAGCAAAGCCATGAAGCGGGAGGGGTTCGTGTTCTTCGGACCGGTTATAGCGTATGCCCACATGCAGGCCACAGGGCTTGTGAACGACCACCTCCTTTCCTGCTTCCGGCACCCGGAGGCAGGACAGTAGAAATACGGGGGGAGATCCGCTCTTGTGCGGGCCTCCCCCCTTTTCTCTAGCGCAGCCCTTCGAAGGGGCCTCTCCACCGCATTTCAGACGGCGAAAAGGAAGCGGGTTCAGGAGACTCCACCTTCCTCCCTGCGGAAAAGCCTTCAAAGGGGCCCTTCCAGCTGACTGAAAACATGCCGTTGAGGTGCCGGTCGTCCCGTCGGTAAAACTCGCACTGTCCTTCCGATTCCATCCTGCTGACGTGTTTCTTTTCCATTTTCTGCATCTCCCTTCCGGAATAAAAAGATAATGACAGGCCGAAAAAAACAACAAAAAAACCGGGGACCCCTTCGAAAGGCGGTCCCCGGTTCCGGTGTCTGGTCTACGGCTTATGTGCCGAACCCACCGGAAGGGGGACCGCCAATAATGATAAGTACGAGGACGAGGAGCAGAACAAGGGAAGACCGCGAAATTCTCATTATGTATCCTCCTTTCCGGCGAGATGCCTGTCTGAATATTGTAGAGGATGGTACCTTTTTTCCGGAGGAGTGTCAAGGCTGCGAATGACAGACTTTTCACTTCAATTCAATGCCGCAGATCCGGGGTTCCGGAGCGGACCGGCACCCTTACTTCTTTGTGCGGAAGGAGTATAATTGCCAGTCGTCGGGGGCATGTGTCCCCTCATTCCTTCAACGAACCGTCCAACACGGGAGGCGGACCCCATGGGAAACAGCTCTTTCGTCTACGTCGTCTTCATTCTCGTCTATCTCGGCATGATTTTCGGCCGTCTGCCCAGGCTGGCCCTCGACCGGACGGGCATCGTGGTGCTGGGGGCCATCGCTCTCCTCGCATCGGGCCATGCGTCCCTGGAGGGTGGGAGATCGGGCATCGACGTGTCCACCATACTGCTTCTTTTCGGCTTCATGGTGATCTCCGCCCAGTTCCGGCTCGGGGGATTCTATTCGGAGGTGTCGAGGCGGATCGCCGGCCTTCCTGGTTCTCCCGCTGCGCTCCTTGGAGCTGTGATTATCGTCTCGGGGGGACTTTCCGCCCTCCTGACCAACGATGTGGTCTGCCTCGCCATGACGCCGGTGCTCGGGCGGGGGTGCATCCGCAGGGGACTGAATCCCCTTCCCTTTTTTCTCGCCCTGGCCTGCGCAGCCAACATCGGCTCGGCGCTGACGCTCATCGGCAATCCCCAGAACATGCTCATCGGCCAGTACCTCGGTCTCTCCTTCAGCGGATACATGGTCTTTGCCGCCCTGCCGTCGGTCCTGTCGCTGCTCTTTCTCCAGGGCATCATACTGGCTCTCTTCCGGGGAAAATTCCATTGTCCCATGGACGTGCAGGAGGAACCGGAACGGCCCTTCGATCCCTGGCAGACGGCGAAGGGGGGAATCGTCCTCGGAACGGTGGTGCTCCTCTTTCTCTTCACGCCTCTTTCCCGGGATCTCGTGGCCCTCGGGGCGGCGGGAGTCCTCCTGCTGAGCCGCACCATGGCGTCGAGGCGGACCCTGGACACGGTGGACTGGCAGCTTCTTGCCCTCTTCCTGGGGTTGTTCGTGGTGAACGGGGCCTTCGAGGCGGCGGGGGGGCTTGACATGATGAAGGACGGCCTTTCCCGGATCGGGGTGTCCCTCGCGTCTCCCTCCCGGCTCTACGGGGTGACCACCGTCCTGTCAAACCTTGTGTCCAACGTTCCTGCGGTGATGCTTCTCCTGCCCCTGGTCCGGGACGTTCCGGAGGCCGGGTATATTCTTGCGGTGTCAAGCACTTTCGCGGGAAACCTGCTCATCGTGGGAAGCATCGCCAACATCATCGTCGCCGGCGAGTCTGAACGGCTGGGGATTCCCTTCGGATGGAAGGAACATGCCCGGGTGGGCGTGCCCGTCACCCTTGCAAGCCTCGCGGCGGGACTGGCCTGCATGGCTTTTATCTAGAGAGTGGGGGCTTCAGTGCTTCCCCCAGGAGAAGGAGATGACCTTCTTCGGGCAGACATCGACACAGGCCCCGCAGGAGATGCATTCAGGCGAATACATCCTGTCCTCCCTGACCATGGCGTTCACGTCCAGGCTCATGGGGCAGTTCTTCGTGCAGAGTCTGCAGTCGATGCACTTCTCGCTCTCGGCTTCGAGGTGGAGGTGGGGTGTCCCCGAGACGCGGGCAGCGAAGCGTCCGGCCGTCATGAAGGGGGCCAGAAGGCAGCCGTAATGGCAGAAGGGCCGCCGTCCGACGGCAAGAGACAGGGCCGCCATTCCTCCCATGGCCACGTAGAACATGAGGTATGACACGGGGGTCGCAAGGGAAAGGCCTCCTTCGATGCCGAAGAGAGGCTGCACGGAAAGAATTCCGCCCGCCTTCGCGAAGAGAATGACCAAAGCGGCGAGCCAGAGAGCGGCGATGCCGTACTTGATCAGGTCCAGCCGGCCTCCGGGGATCCTCCTGTCATTGGCGGGGAACAGGATTTCCTGCACGGCGCCGCCGGGGCAGATCCAGCCGCAGAAGACCCTTCCCGCGAAAAAGGCGAGCACCGCAGACAAAACAACAAAGATCAGGCTTGACGTCACGATCCCCTTTGCGGCCCCCTGCAGGGTCAGGAGAGGTGAGAGGTAAAACATGGTCACCGGGAGCGAGAGCACAGCGAGGGCCATGAGAGCTTTCCGCCAGTTTTGACGCTTCATTTTTCCGCCTCCTTTTTTTTTCGCATTATACCACCACATACTATAATGGGGTATATGAAGTCCGAGGAACGGCTTTTCCCCCTGTCATGTTCCTGCTTACTGGGCATGATACGGAGGGAACCACCGAAAGAGCATCATTTTTCGGCCGTTTTTTCTTTTTGCCCCCATGGTCTTTTTCCTGCGATGGCGTAAAATAGGGGAACATTTCCCGTACCAGGGGAGGGAGGATATTTCTCAATGGAGCATGTATCCGCTATCATAACCCGTTTCATCCGGCAGAACATGGAAGAGAGAGGGCTCGTGCTGTACTTTACCGACGACGACAAGCTCCTTGCCATGGACGACCGGTTCGAAACCCACTTCAAGTTCGACCTCGTTTTTTCAGACAACGATTTCAGCTGCCAGGTCCTCGCGAGGGGAGAGAAGGGCCTGCAGGTCCGGCAGAGATTCAACATTTCCTGGACCAATGCGAAGGGCATCCGGGAATTTATGGACTATGTCCGGAGTCTGTAGGAAGGCCTTCATGACCGGTCTTCTGCTTCTGTTTGCGGGCGCTTTCCTCCTGGTCCCGGCCCGGGATTCTCTCGCGGCCGTCCCCGACAGGGTGGAGAAGTCCGAGGAGGAATGGAAGGCCCTCCTTACCCCCGAACAGTTCCATGTGGCCAGGCAGAAGGGAACTGAACCTCCCTTCACGGGGAAATACTGGGATTTCCATGAAGAGGGCACCTACGCCTGCGTCTGCTGCGGTGCGGAACTTTTTTCCTCCCGGGACAAGTTCGATTCCGGGTCCGGATGGCCCAGTTTTACCGCCGTACTGGAACACGCCCCCATAGCGGAGAAAAGGGATTTTTCCTACGGCATGGTCAGAACGGAAGTGCTGTGCGCACGCTGCGACGCCCACCTTGGGCACCTGTTCAGCGACGGGCCGCCGCCCACGGGGATGCGGTACTGCATCAACTCGGCGTCCCTCCTGTTTCTTCCCGAAACACGGTAGGGAATACAATTTTTTTCAGGAAAGGTTGCTGTTATCTTCATGGACACGCTTCTTCAGGGATACGTCCGGTTCCGGGAGCGGGCAGACAGGAACGCCTACTGCGCCCTCTGTTCGGGACAGGCTCCTCACACTCTCGTCATCACATGTTCCGACAGCAGGATCGTTCCGGAAGACATTTTCGATGCCCGGCCCGGGGAGCTTTTCGTTCTCAGGAACGTGGGAAACCTTGCCAGGACCGACGATCCTTCGGTAGCGGCCGCCCTCGATTACGCCCTTCTTCACCTGGGGGTAAAAAACGTGGTGGTGCTGGCCCATACTGACTGCGGAGCGGTCAAGGCCAGCCGTGAGCCGGAGCACCTGGACACGGAAGGACTCAGGCTCTGGCTTGGAGAGGAGCATTTCGACGGATCGGACGTGGAGCAGGCCTCCAGGGCGGCAGGTGTGAGGCAGCTCGACCGCATCAGGAAATATCCTCTCTTCAGAAAACTCGAGGGGGAAGGAAAGACCTCAGCCTCCCTGTGTTTCTTCGACATCGGGACCTGCGGCCTTGAAATCTACCTCAACGGCCAGTGGGTCGCCCCCGGAACGGTTTCGGCGATCTGCAAGTAGTTCGTTCATGCTGCCCATGCGGTAGCCGGCGAGATCCAGGGTAACCCAGTCAAATCCGAGGGCGGCGAGGGAGGCGGCAATCCCTGCCGCCCTCGCCGGTTCGGCGAGCAGGAAAAGGACCTCCGGCTCGGCTTCTATCCTGGCGATGGCGCCGTGATGGCGTACCCTGATCTGGGCATTGGGGGGGCAGAAGGACCGGACGATGTCCTCGGCCTGTTCGACCTGGCGTAGATTCTCCCCGGTGATGGGGGTACCGTAGGCGATCCTGCTCGCGAGGCATGCCGCCGCCGGCTTCTCCCAGGACGGAAGCCCCCATTCCCTGGAAAGCTCCCGTATGGCCGCCTTGGAAAAACCGGCCTCGAGCAGAGGGCTTCTCACCCTCTCGAGCTCCGCCACGGCCCTCATCCCGGGCCGGTAATCCTGCAGGTCGTCCGTATTCGATCCCTCGATAACCCAGAAAATGCCTTGCTCCTCCGCCCAGTGGCAAAGCAGCTCGAAACGGTATTTTTTGCAGTGGTAGCAACGTTCTCCGTCGTTCCGGACAAACCCGGGGCAGTCCAGTTCCGAGACGGGCAGAACCACGTGCCGTATGCCGAGACGGGCGGCGAACCGCTTGGCGTCTTCCAGCTCCCATGCCGGAAGGGTGGGCGAGGCGGCAGTGACGGCCACGGCATTGTTCCCCAGGGCCTGTACGGCGGCGGCGGCGAGGAGCGTGCTGTCCGCCCCTCCCGAAAAAGCGACGGCGGCCTTCCCCAGTTCCCGAAGAAGGGCCGTCAGGCGTTCCGTTCTCTGTTCTGCCGAAGTGTTCACTGTTTTCTCCTCCCGAATGTGACGCCCGACCTCAGTGAGGGGGCGGAGAGTCTCCCTTGTAGGGTTTCCACCTTTTCCCTATACTACACGAGAAAGGAATTCAATCCAATCAGCCCCGGAGGAAAAAATGAACATACGCCCTTCAACAGGCTTCTCTTCCCCTTCGCCGTCCTTCGGCCCCCGGTCGGTGGTGGTCCTGATGAGCGGCGGGGTGGACAGCTCAGTCACAGCGTGGCTCCTGAAGAAAGAGGGCTGGCATGTGGCGGGGCTCACCATGAGAATACCCGGTCAGGACGGCCTGTCATCCGGCTCCTGCTGCGGAAGGGACGCCGCCGCGGTGGCCCTTTGCCTATCCATACCCCACTACGTGGCCGACCTTGAGGAGGAATTCCGGGAATCGGTCATCTCCCCCTTCGTGGAAAGCTATCTCGCGGGGGAAACCCCCAATCCCTGCGCCGACTGCAACGCTGTCCTGAAGTTCGGGCGCCTCTGGGATGCCCTGGAGGATGCCTTCGGTCCCGTTTCCCTCTCCACGGGGCATTACGCCAGGGTTCTCCGTTCGGGGAACGGATGTGCCCTTGCCAGGGGAGCGGATGCATCAAAAGACCAGAGCTACTTTCTCTACGGAATCAGGAGGGACCGGCTTCCGGACCTTTTCCTTCCCCTCGGGGACCGGAGCAAGGAAGAGGTCAGGGAACTCGCCCGGGAGGCGGGACTCGCCGTGGCGGAAAAAAAGGAAAGCATGGAGATCTGTTTCGCCGGCGAAGGGGACTACCGTCGACTCATAGAGAACCGTTCCTCCCGGCCCGGGCTCATCGTGGACGAGAGGGGCGCTCCCCTGGGTACCCACGGCGGGATATCCAACTTCACCGTGGGGCAGAGGAAAGGCCTGGGCATCGCTTCCAGGAAAGGGCTGTACGTGCTCAGGATCGACGGTGAAAAGGACCTGGTGGTGGTGGGTCCCAGGGAACGGGCATTCCGCAGGATGGTCAGGGCGGAGGAGACGAACGTCCTTCTTCCGGACCTGCTCGTTCCCGGCGCGGCCCTTTTCGGAAAGACCAGGTCACGGGGGGAGCCTCTGCCCCTCACCGTTCTGGAATGCGAAGGAGACGGGCTTCTTGTCCGGTTTGCGGAGCCTCATTTCGCACCGGCGCCCGGACAGAGACTCGTGGTGTACGATAAGGAAGGACGGGTGGCCGGAGGAGGCGTCATCCGCCGCCGGAAGGAGGAGGAAGAATGGACAGCGTGATTTCCCGGCGTCTCGCCGATCTTTACGAAACAGGACAAGCTGCGGTTCTTTGCATTGTGGTGGAGGAATCGGGCTCCACACCGAGAAGCACCGGTTCATCCATGATCGTCTTCCCCGGAGGGGAAATTGAAGGAACCGTGGGCGGAGGTGTCACGGAACACAGGGTGATAGAAAAGGCCCTGGAGCTCCTGAAACAAGGGACCGGTTCCCTGGTGTACAGGGAAACCCTGTCCGCCACGGAGGCAGCTCTCGAAGGCGCGGCCTGCGGCGGTTCCATGGGGGTCTATCTCGAAGTGATCGGCAGACGGAGAGAGCTCGTGATCTTCGGCGGCGGCCACGTCGGAAAGGCCATCGCGAGGCTCGGCGACATGACGGGATTTGCCGTTACCGTATGGGACGAGCGTGAGGAGTTCGCAAATCATGCACATATTCCATGGGGGAAAACCCTGTGCTGTTCCCTGGAGGAACTTCCGGGAAAGATGCCCCGCTTTCACGGGGACACCTATGCAATCATCGTGACCAGGGGCCATGTCCTGGACGCCGACGTGGTGAAACTCCTTGAGGGCAGGGAAGCGGCCTACATGGGCATGATCGGGTCACAGAGGAAGATCGCCTTCGTTCGGGAGCGCCTTCTCGGCCAGGGGGTATCCCCGGAATTCCTGGACGGGATTTACCAGCCCGTGGGTCTTCCCATCGGTGCTGAGACCCCCGAGGAGATAGCAGTCTCCGTCCTGGCGGAAATCGTTGCTGTCGCAAAGGGAGGCGATGTGCAGGCCCTCCGGAACGCAGGAGCAATGAAAAACGGAAAAAATCACAGCAAATGAAAGAAAAAGCTGAAAAACGGGCCATTATTCCTCTCCGGTGCGTTTGAGATGATGGAAGAAAAGGGTACAATATAAAGGTCAGCATTGGTTAGATTTTTGGGGAAAGCAGGTGGGGACATGGCCGTCTCGTACAAGGACTACTATGAAATACTCGGCGTCAGCAGGACGGCTTCCCAGGAGGAAATACGGAAGGCCTTCAGGAAGCTGGCGAAGGAATACCATCCCGATGTCAACAGGGAAGCCGGCTCCGGGGAAAAATACAGGGAAATCAATGAAGCCTACGAGGTCCTGAAGGATCCTGAAAAGCGGAAGAAATACGATACCCTCGGTGCGGACTGGAGCCAGGGGCAGGATTTCACTCCCCCCCCGGGATGGGGCGGCGGGGTTCACATGGATTTCGGCGGAGACGCAGGCGGCTTCAGTGATTTTTTCCGGACCATCTTCGGCGGCTTTTCCGGGGGAGCCCGCTCCGCTTCCATGGAGGACATGTTCTTCGGCGGCGGAACCGCCCGGGGCCGGGACCAGGAAATGGTCCTCGAGCTTTCTCTCGAGGAGCTGCTGAAGGGAGACACAAAGACGGTCTCCTTTGAAAGAACCGAACCAGGGCCGGACGGGAGACTGCGAAAAGGGAGAAAAACGGTGAACGTGAATCTCCCCGGGGGAGTGACGGACGGATCCAGAATCCGCCTGAAGGGGCAGGGAAGCGGCGGCGGGGATCTCTTTCTCGTTCTGAGGATAGCCCCTCATCCCCGGTTCGCCGTGGAGGGACACGACATCGCCACTGTCCTGAAGGTGTCTCCCTGGGAGGCGGCCCTGGGTGCGAGCCTTCCCGTGGATACCCCTTTCGGTTCGGTTACCATGAAGCTTCCCGGCGGAACCCAGGCCGGGAGAAAACTCCGACTCAAGGGGAAAGGTCTTCCGAGAAGGAAAGGCGCCCTTCCCGGGGACCTTCTCGTCCGGGTGGAGATGGTGATTCCTGAGAAACTGACGGACAGGGAGAGGGAACTGCTGGAAACCCTGGCGAGGGAATCCTCCTTCAATCCACGGGGGTAAGCAGAAGGGACGAAGGGCCGGGGCGATGCTCCGGCCCTTTTTCTATGGCTTCGACGATTACCCAGGATGATGCCGTCCTGCCCCGTGAATCCACGAGGGATACGGTGTGGCGGCCCTTTCTGAGGCTCCAGAACAGGGGAGCGTTTCCTTCCTGTCTTCCGGCGAAGGCGCCTCCCACGAACCAGTAGACCGGCGGGACAGCTCCCTCCGCTTTCAGGGCCGTTTTCTGCTCTCCTCCGAGAGGAGTGAGGAAATAGCGGGATCCCGGAAGAGGGGAGACGATGGATACGGTTCTTCCGGTTTCGAATTCCAGAGAACGGCGGAGCGCGAATTCCTCGAGCTCCGCAGGCCACCGCACCGCCGGCGCGCCGTTCCGGATCACGTGCAGGGTGCAGGGCGTGGTGGACGAAACGCCCGCAATGGCGTACTCGGTCCGGGTTGAGGGGCACAGGGGAGAGGGAGGGGCTCCGGACAGGGTGCAGACTGTCCGGGATTCCACTCCGGGAGGTGGTTCGTACCATACAGTCGCGGGAAGAGCCCTGAGCACTTCCACGATGGCCGGAGCCGCGGCGGAGAGCCCGACCAGTTCAGGGTGAGGTGCCCCCGCCGGGTCGCCCATCCAGACCACCACCGTATGCCGGGGATTGTAGGCCGCCGTCCAGGCGTCCCGGTACCCGTAGGACGTGCCCGTCTTGAAGGCGAACCAGTCCCTCCGGTGCTCTATACGCCTTCCGTGGACCGGGAGAAGCCGTCCCGTGTCCTTCAGGATGTCCGCCACGAGAAAGGGAGCGGCCTCAGGGAGGATTCTCCGTTCGGGGAAAGGCTCCCCGGACAGGAAGCGGGGCCGTCGGTGTACGCCGAGAGCGGCGAGGACACCGTAGCCTTCCGCCATCTGGAGGAGAGTGACCTCGCAGCCTCCGAGGATGAGGGAATCTCCGTAATGGCCGGTGGGGCGGTTCAGTGTCAGGAAGCCAGCATTTCGCAGCAGGTCGAGCACCAGCTCCGGACCCGCCGACCGGAGGACCCTTACGGCGGGGACATTGAGGGAATCGGCCAGGGCGGTCCGGGCAGTGACCGGTCCCCGGTAGGTCAGGTCGAAATTTCTCGGGGCCTGGCCGGAAAAGGCGAGGGGAGTGTCCGCCAGGAGGCTTGACGGGGTGAGTATGCCCCGGTCGAAGGCGGCGAGGTAGGCGAAGGGCTTGAGAGCCGACCCCGGGGACCTGGGGCTCCTTGCGCAGTCCACCCAGCTTCCCGGCAGGCCGCTTCCAAGTCTTCCGTTCCCCGAGTAGGCGAGGATGTCACCCGTGTCGTTGTCCATGACGATTCCGGCTGCGGTCACTTCCGGCGGCATGGAAGACAGGGCGGAGGCGAGGGTTCTCTCCAGGAGAGCCTGCATGGAGGAATCCAGGGTGGTCCGGATCGTTCCGCCCTCCTTCCTGTCACCGAGGGCGGCGAGGGCGAAATGCCATGCCTTCGCCGGAAGGCTTCCTCTCGACAGGGGGAGTTTTTCCGCCAGTGTGTGGCGGAGCTGTTCGGCCGTGATCACCCCCCTGCCGGCAAGGGAAGCGAGGATGGCGTTTCTGCGGCCGATGGCCGCTTCCGGATTGCGGTCAGGCCTGTAGACCGAGGGGCCCCTGAGCATGCCCACGAGCAGGGCGGCCTCGGCAAGGGAGACTTCCGTGGCAGACTTGGAAAAATAGATCCTGGCCGCTGCCTCCACCCCCCGGATGTTGCCCCCGAAGGGGGCCCGGTTCAGGTAGAGCTCGAGAATCCGGTCCTTGGAAAAATGCTGTTCTGTCTTCACTGCGGCAGTGAACTCGAGAATTTTCGTTTTCAGGGTCCTTGGCCGGGGTTCAGAAAGGCGTACGAGCTGACTGGTGATGGTGGAAGCGCCCGAGACCACCCGGCCGGCCCGGGCATTCTGGATGGTGGCCCGGAGAAGGGCGATCCAGTCAATCCCGATGTGTTCCCGGAAACGGCGGTCCTCCACCTCCACGGCCACGAGGGGCAGCCATTTCCCCATAGCGCCGAGGGGAACGGGTATTGACCATTCCGAATTCTCCGAGAGAAAAACGGCGAAGACCCCGCCCTTTCTGTCAAGCAGCACGGGCGAGGTCGGCCAGCTGGTGATCGCGTTCTCCGGGTAGGGAAGGGATGCGAGGAAGAGAAAGGCTCCTCCCGCCAGGAGGGCCGAAACTACTGCGGCCGGCAGGAGACGGCGGAAGGAGCCTCTCATGGCGTCAGCGGATTTCCACCGTGCCTGCGGCGGTCACGGCGCCGGTGTCGGGAGCGTACATTCCCTCCGCGGCCAGGGGCGGCAGGGTGAAGGTTCCCCTGCTGACGGCCCTGACGAGATACCTGTACTGGAGGGGTTTCTCAAGGTAGTCTATGAAGAGCAGCATCCGGTCGTCCCGCATCTCCGCCCTGACCCCGTAGGTCCTGTTTGGTGACGGCGGCAGGTCTGCTCCTCCGGACAGGCGGGGGTTATCGATCTCCATTCCTCCCGGAAGCATGTCGGTGACCACCAGGTCTCTCAGGGGAGCCGACGGAGTGATGGTGAGGGTGACTTCGATGCGGTCGCCCCGCTCCACGGGGGTTCCCTGCGGGATTGGGTTCCCTTTCCTGTCTGCCCATGTCCGGCTCACGGTGACTCCCCGCGAGCCCGGGGCCGGGGCCTTTTCCGGCACGCCTGCCGCGGTCCAGGCGAAATAGGCGGTCCCCTCCCCGGTCAGTTCAAGGGAGAGCTGACCTTCGGGAAGATCTTTCAGTTCCAGGGACATTCTCCTGCCGTCGGAGAAGGAGGCGACCTGTGCTCCCGACTGATCCCTGAGTATTGCGGTGAAAGGTTTCCGGGCCTCTTTCGTGCGCTCGATCCACCGCCCCAGGGCAAGGACGCTCATGGCGTTGTCCTGGGTCGTGCCCCAGGCCTTCTTTCTCGCCTCGCCGATGAGCTTCCCGGCGAGTTCGGCCGCGGGGGCGGACAGGGGATCCACCTCGGTCCACATGAGCAGTTTCAGGGCGTCGGTCCTTGAGGCGGATTCCAGGGTGGTGATGTCTCCTTCCCGGAGGGAAGGCGCCGAAGTCCCAAGTTCCTTCAGAGGTTCGGAGGTCTTCGACGAGAGGGCGTAGGCGCCGGCGAGGAACACCGAGCCCGACCCCCTGAGAAGGTTCTTGTGTTCGCTGATGTGGGCCATCCACCCGAGGGGAGGTTCTCCCGCAAGGGCAAGGACATAGGAAGCGTAGGCCTTCAGCGTCATGTTTTCCCTCATTCTCCATTCGCTTTCATCGTCAGGCATCAGGGGCAGGAGGGCCCTGACGTAAGAGAGGGCTCCTCTGGCAAGGTCTTCCGGAACCGGTATTCCGCTCTTTTGTGCCTCCACGAGGAAGTGGGCGGCGTAGACGGATCCCCACGGGTAGGCCGACGAGGTTCCCGGCCATGAAGCGAAGGCTCCATGGTAGAGCTGCATGGCGCCGATCTGCCGTATCCTGAGGGCCAGGGCGGCGTCAATTTCGTCCCTGTTCACAAGGGCGGGATCGATGTCGGCCGCCAGTTCCGGAAGGACGAGAAGGGGCCATGCTCCGGAAACGGTCTGTTCCAGGCACCCGTAAGGATAGGTCATGAGGAACAGGGAGGGGCCCAGGAGATCCAGCGCCGGGAGGTCGGAAAGGACAAGGCGCCCTTCCTCCGTTCCGCTGAACCAATCCCTGGGGATGTCGATTTCGCCGCTCTCACCATTCCGGACGACACCGGAGCCGGAAAGGGCGATCCTCGGGAAAGCGGGGCGCACGGGGAGATCGAGCTCCTGGGTGAAGGTGCCTCCCTCCCACTCGGTGACTACCGAAAGGAACGCCATACCCGCCTCGGGACCGGCATTGAACCGGGCCGTGAAGAGGGCTTCGTCCCCGTCCTTTTTCAGGTCGGCGATAAACTCTCTTTTGCCGTTGATGGAGAGCGGTCCGTCAACGGCAATTTTCACCGTGGCCCTCCGTTCTCCGGAAGCCCCTGAAAAGACCTTCAGGGGGGCGAAGAAGCTGTCGCCGGGTGAGACGGCCCTGGGGAGGGACAGTTCGGTGGTGATCTCCCTCGCTATGACGATGTGGGTATCCGCCATGCCGAACGCGTCCCGGGACGCCGCCACGGCCATAAGGCGGCCCTTGCCGCTGAACTCGGGCAGGTCAAGCTCCGCCTGGAAGGCCCCCTGATCGTCGGTGGCGATGTTTCCGGCGAAGATTGAAAGGAGCAGGAAGGACCGGGCAGAAAGGGGCGACAGGCCGGCCCTCAGGGCGGCCATGGCATCTTCGCCCGCGCCTCCGCCGGGCTTCAGGAGAGGCGTTTCCCTGGACTCCAGGGGAAGGAGAAGGTCGTACATATCATGGACCGACAGGCCGAGAGCCCGCTTGGCCATGAAATGTTTCCAGGGATCGGGGGTGGAGAAACCGGTAAGGGAGAGGATGCCTTCGTCCACGAAGAAGAGGGAGACTTCTCCCTTCCTCGGGATGCCCGCCCCGTCCTTCAGGATTCCCGACACCTTCACTTTTTCTCCGGGGAGCACTTTTGCCGGGGCTTCCAGTGAAAGGGCGAGCTTTTTCTCCGACCGTTCCACCGGAACGGACAGGGTTCCAAGGGCTCTGTGGCTGCCCCAGGCCTCGCCTTCCTGTACGGGCCGGATGACCCATGCGGTGATGTAGGCGTTGGGGATCATCTCGTCGGACAGGGGGATGTCGAGGGTGATCTCTCCCTTGTCGAGGGGGATGACCTTCCGGAAAAGCTCCCTGTCGGTGTCCACGGTCACGAGGAGATTGCCCGCGAAAGGACTGCGGAAGGAAACGGAAGCTGTTTCACCGGGCGCGTATTTTTCCTTGTCCGCCCTGATGACCACCCTGTCCAGAAGGGACGAGCCGGCCGCTTCGCCTGACCCGTAGGGAGCCCAGGCGTACATCTGGGCGGAAGCAGTGCTTCCCGATGTCTCGTCGGAGAAACGGACCACGTGTTCTCCCCAGCTTTTCGGGGTGAAGGAGAAGGTCCCGATGCCGTCCTTCAGGGTGACCGTTCCTTCCGACTGGGGGACGAGTTCCGTCTGGACCTGCATCCGCGTCTGATTGTCCGTCCTTACCAGGTTGTAATGGCGATGAACGAGGAAGAGGGTTCCGACCACTCTGTCGAGGGCCGCGGGGGTTCCTTCCGGTGTCACCGCCGCAACCCTGACGGAGGTTTCTTTGCCGGGAACCGCGTCTCCGGAGGGCTTTTCGATGCCGAGGTAGACGGGGTATGGGTGGAAGGGCATGGAAAGGGAGGTGGAGACCCACCGCCCGCTTTCCTCCATGACCTTCAGAAGGAAGAGAAGGTTCACCGATGCCGGGGGCGACCAGCCTTCGGGCGCCTGGAAGGAAACCTTTCCCTTTCCGGTTTCGTCCAGGGTGCCGTCGCCGATGAACTCCGCGAAGGGTTCGAACTTCTTTTCCATGTCGCCGAAGGTGAAGGCCTGCCATCCTTTGGGCCGGAAGGGTACTGAGGACGCGCGGACTTCCGCCTCGAAAGGCAGTCCGGCGGCAGGTGCACCAAAGAGGTAGGAGGATGTGATTTCCACGTCGGCGTCCTCTCCGGCGAGAAGGTACCGTGTTTCGGACGCGGCCTTCACCTCGAGACGGGGGGCGACGAAATCTTCCACGAAGAAGGATGTCCGTCCGAGGGGATTTTTCTCGTCTCCGGGGAGGAACACTTCGGCGCTGTAGTTCCCCGTGGGCGACGCGGGGGCCAGGGCCGCAGAGAAGGAGGCCATCCCCTCGGGGGAAAGCAGAGCCGTTCCCCGGGCGACTTCCCGCCCGAGGGAGGAGCGGACCACATAGAGCACGGGGAAGGGATCGGGAGGCATCCTGCGGGCATCCCGGACGATGGCGGAGAAATCCACCTGTTCACCGGGCCGGAAGACTCCTCTCGGGGTGAACACCATGGCGTCGTACCCGGTGCTCCAGGACCTGCCGCCCGTGTCGAACCCCCCGTCGGCGAGGAGATTGGTATCCAGCTTCAGGAAGGAGAGGTCGTCTCCCTTTTCCACGGTGACGATGGCGGGGACGAGCTGGGGATCCCAGGGATCCTTCCCGCTCCAGGACCAGATGCCGACGCCGTCGGTGGCTCCCGATGCGATCAGCTGGTTGCTCTTTGAGTATACCTTGACGGAAGCGCTGTCCACGGGCTTCATCCCGAGGATGGTGTTCACCCAGACGGTGATCCCCGCCGGGGCGACTCTCGCGGTGATCCCCAGGTCGGTCACGGCCACGAGCTGTTCGGCTTCGCCCCAGTATTCACCGGAGACATCGGAGGCTGAGAGAAGGAAGACGCCTTTTGCCTCACCGGCAAGCTCCCTGAGGTCGATGGCCCTGCGGACGGGGGTGTTCAGCGCTCCTTCGGGCCGGGCGTTCTTCGTGACGATTCTCCTCGTGAGGTCCCGGGGAACGGAATATCCCTGCATGGTCATGGCGAGGGGGATGTTGTTCTCGTAGACCCTCCAGAGGTTCAGGCTGACTTCCTCGATATTGACCGTTTCGATGGGGACTCTCAGGTCGCCGGCGGGTGAGAGGAAGGTACCGGCGGCGGGGAAGAGAAGGGCGGGATACATGTCGGGGAAGATGACCGCCTTCATGTAGTCGGCTTCGAGTTTTGTGCCGTCCCTGGAGGGAAGCCCTTTTTTCAGGGTCACTTCGAAGCGCTGTCTGGGCTTGAAGTCTCCCAGGATGGTGAAGCCGTTGTACCCCGGCTCAACGGTGAAGGGTATTTTCGGGGAAAGCTCAACGAACCGGGCCGCCGAGGCCATGTCCGCACCGATGGAGGTGCTGATGGTGATGCCGCTCTGTTCAGGGTAGTTGCTGGAAGCGTATGCTCCCCGTATTTCCATCTTCCTGGTGACCGTCACTTCCTGCCGTACTTCCTTCTGTATTCCCAGGGGCCCGGCGTCGCTGGTCATTCCGGCGGCCAGGATCACCCGGAGTTTCCGCTCGCTGAAGGGACGGGTGAAAACCTGTATGCGGGAGGACGGGGCGCTGCCGGAGAAAAAGTACTCCACGGCCTGGTTTTTGTCGTCGGCAAGGACGAGGTAACCCCGCAGCCTGAAGGGGGATACGGGAAGGTTGAAGGCCAGCTCGAGGACGGCGTTGCCGTTTTCAGTGAAGTCCACCTGCTGGACCCGCAGGAGCTTGAGGGATTCGGTGGAGAATTCCCAGGTCTGCCTGCCCACGAGCCTGCGCCCCGCCGTGTCCCTGAGGTCGTCCCTGAGGGTGGCCCGGAAAAGGGTGGCGGAAGGAAGGTTCGCCAGGGGAGTGAAGACGAAGGTTTTGGCATCGGTCCATTTTCCTTCCCCCCGGATGGAAGGGGAAAAGGCCACGGGATGCCGGTCCGCGGGCAGGGCCTTGCCGACCAGGTTTTTCGGGGCCGCCGGCTGGGAAAACAGGATCTTCACGGGGGCTCGCCCCTTGACCGTCCCCGAAGGGGAGAACGAAAGGACGGAGAACTCGTCCGCCGGGGCTCCCTCGGCGAGTCCGGTTCCCCCCGCGAGAAGAAGCAGCGCCAGAAACATCAGGATCAGCTTTTTCATGCATATCCTCCTCTTCCACTGTAGTACGTCATGTCGTCTTTTTGTCATAGGGGCGCGGAAACATCTGCATTATACCCTTTTCCACCGGTGGATGCCTCACCCTGAAATTCCCCGTCCGGGTGGTCCTGAAGGGTGGGATGTCCCTTTCCCCAGAGGAGGCGCAGGACGGCGGAAAGGGGCAAAGACACGGGGCAGGAGGAGAGGAAAGAGAAAAAGTTTTTTTCTTCCGTAATAATCATTTTCCCCCTTGCCTACGGAAAAAAGTCCGTTATAATCTTATTGGTTAGTAAAGGTCAATAAAAAGGAGGCCTTCCCATGGACTTTGCAAAACTCACGAAAAAATCTCAGGAGGCCCTGTCTGAAGCACAGAACAAGGCCATTTCCTACGGACACGCCGACGTGGACGGCGAGCATCTCCTTCTCGCCCTCCTGGAACAGCCGGAGGGGCTCATTTCCCGGATTCTCTCCAGGACGGGCGCTGACCCTTCGGCTCTTGCGGGCAGGATCGAACAGGACCTCACCCGGCGGGCGAGGGCCACCGGGCCCGGCGTTGAGCCCGGGAAAATACGGATTTCCCCCCGCCTTTCCAGGCTTCTCCTGAAGGCGGAGGAACGGGCGGACCGGCTGAAGGACGAATACGTTTCCGTGGAACATCTCTTCCCGTCCTTCTTCGACGAGGGGCGGACCACAGCGGCAGGCCGGATCCTGGCCGAGGGCGGGGTCACCGAGGAGAAATTCCTGGCGGCCCTCACGGAGGTGCGGGGCCGGACGCGGGTATGCAGCGACAATCCCGAGTCCACCTACGAAGCCCTGGAGAAGTACGGCCGGGACCTGGTGGCCATGGCCCGGTCGGGGAAGCTGGATCCCGTGATCGGGAGAGACGAGGAGGTCCGGCGGGTCATCCGGATCCTCAGCAGGAAGACAAAGAACAACCCCGTGCTCATCGGCGACCCCGGGGTGGGCAAGACGGCCATCGTGGAGGGACTCGCCGGGCGGATCGTGAACGGCGACGTACCCGAAGGTCTTCGGGACCGGTCCATCTTCGCCCTGGACATGGGGGCGCTGGTGGCCGGCGCCAAGTTCAGGGGCGAGTTTGAGGAACGGCTGAAGGCGGTCCTCAACGAGGTGAAGGAGAGCGACGGAAGGATCATTCTCTTCATCGACGAGCTCCACACCATCGTGGGGGCCGGGGCGGCCGAGGGAGCCATCGACGCGGGGAACATGCTCAAGCCCATGCTCGCCAGGGGAGAGCTTCACTGCATCGGCGCCACCACGGTGGATGAGTACAGGAAGCACATCGAAAAGGACGCCGCCCTCGCGAGGAGGTTCCAGCCAGTGCTGGTGGAACAGCCTTCCGTGGAGGACGCCGTCTCCATCCTGAGGGGCCTGAAGGAGCGCTTCCAGGTCCACCACGGGGTGAAGATCCGGGACAACGCCCTCGTGGCGGCGGCGGTGCTGTCGAACAGGTACATCACGGAACGGTTCCTTCCGGACAAGGCCATCGACCTGGTGGACGAGGCCTGCGCCATGATCCGCACGGAAATTGACTCCCTTCCGGCGGAGCTCGACACCGTCTCGAGAAAGGTCATGCAGCTCGAGATCGAGGAGGCGGCCCTGACGAAGGAAAAGGACGCCGCCAGTCTCGGACGGCTGAAGAACCTCCGGGCGGAGCTCCAGGAGGCCCGGGAGGAACAGGCAGCCCTCCGGGCGGGCTACGAAGCGGAAAAGCAGGGATTGGCCGAGGTCCGGGAACTCCGGGAGCAGATCGAGTCGGTCCGGAGGGAGATCGGAAAGGCAGAAAGGGAATATGACCTCAACCGGGCCGCCGAACTGAAGCACGGCACCCTTCCCCAGCTTGAGGATCGGCTCCGGGGGAAAGAGGAGGAGATCCAGGCACATGGGAAGGGATCCAGGATCCTCCGGGAGGAAGTGACGGAGAACGAGATCTCCGAGATCGTGAGCCGCTGGACAGGAATTCCTGTGAGCAGGCTCCTGGAAGGGGAGAAGGAAAAGCTCCTCAGGCTGGGGGACATCCTCCACCGGAGGGTGATCGGCCAGGACGAGGCGGTGGACCTGGTGGCGGACGCCGTGCTCCGGGCACGGGCCGGAATCAAGGATCCCAGGCGGCCCATAGGTTCCTTCATCTTCCTCGGCCCCACGGGAGTGGGCAAGACCGAGCTCGCCAAGACCCTTGCCGAGGCCCTCTTCGACAGCGAGGACAATCTTGTCCGGCTTGACATGTCGGAATACATGGAGAAGCACTCCGTCTCCCGCATGGTGGGGGCGCCCCCGGGGTACGTGGGGTACGATGAGGGCGGGCAGCTTACCGAGGCGGTCAGGAGGAAGCCCTATTCGGTGCTCCTCTTTGACGAGATCGAAAAGGCCCACCCGGACGTGTTCAATATCCTGCTCCAGATTCTCGACGACGGCAGGATCACCGACAGCAGGGGGCACGTGGTGAACTTCAAGAACACGGTGATCATCATGACGAGCAACATCGGGGCTCCCCTTCTGCTCCAGGGCATCACCTCCGAAGGCGAGATCCGGGAGAATGCCAGGGACGGCGTGATGGAGGAGCTGCGGCGGTCCTTCAGGCCGGAGTTCCTGAACCGGGTGGACGACGTGGTCCTCTTCAAGCCCCTCACTCCCGCCGAAATCGGGCGGATTGTCCGCCTGCTGGCCTCGGCCCTGTCGGACCGCCTCAGGGAGCGGAACATCTCACTGGAGATCACGGACCGGGGAGCGGCCTTCATCGCCGACGCGGCCTACGATCCCGTCTATGGCGCACGGCCGCTGAAACGGTACATGGTCCGGAACATCGAGACCCCGGTGGCCAGGATGATCATCTCCGGAGATGCCGGGGAAGGAATGGTCATCACCGTGGACGAAGGGGAGGGGAAGCTGGTGCTTCGGACGGCTCCCTCAGGTGAGGAAGACGTTCAGCCGACAAATAGCTAAAGACCTTTCGGAAAGGGAGGATGGCGGCAGTGAAAATCGAACCGGTCCGGAGCGGGGGGATCCTTCCTCATCTTCCTGCGGAGGACGGCGGAGCAGACAGGGAGGAAGCCCTGAAAAAGGTGGAAAAGGCCAGGCGGGAAGTGGAGAAGGAGCGGCTCGACATCATGGACCGCCATCATGAGACAGTAAAAAAATCCGCCGAGACCTACGACAAGCTGGTAAAGAAAAAGCTCCTTGAGGAGGAGATCGAGAAAAGACGGCTCCTCCAGAGGGAGTACCTCGAGGAACGGGCCGAGGATGCCGGGCTCCGGAGAAAGCAGGGAGCTGACAGGACGGACTGACCGGGTATTCTGTGAAAAGACCGTTTCATCGGCCGGAGGGCGGGACACCGCCTTCCGGTTTTTTGCATTATGTATTTTTAACGCCCGAAAGTATTACAGATTCCTTCATTCGTGGTACTATTTGCCTCGATCATTATCCGAAGGAGTGACCTTTCTTTATGACGTCAAAAACTTTCCGCCTCTTCCGCACCGAGAGCTCCGGGTTCAAGCTGTCCCTGCTCTCGGCGGGGCATTTTTTCAACGACCTGTACGCTTCCTTTCTTCCCACCTTCATTCCGACCCTCATTTCCAGGCTGGGACTCACCATGGCCCAGGCCGGTTTTTTCAGCACCTTCCTCGGCGTGATCCATATCATCTTCCAGCCTGTCATAGGCTACCTTTCCGACCGCTCGGCCAACCCGTGGCTCATAATCTGGGGTCCCATCCTCACCTGTTTCGGAGCCACCATGATCCCCTTGTCGCCCACCTACGGAACGGCTCTTCTCTTCGTCGGGCTCTGGGGGCTGGGAAGCGCCATGTTCCACCCCCAGGGACACGGCGGAGTGGGGCACGTTGTTCCCCGGGACAGGCTGACCGTCTCACTGGCCCTCTTCGCCGTGGCCGGGACCGCCGGAGTGACGATGAGCCCCCTCTTCGCCGTCGCACTGGTGAACACTGTGGGCCTGAAGCTCATGCCCGTGGCGGCCATTCTTCCGGTGCTCATCCTCGGGCTTTTCACATGGAGGACCATGCCCTCCATCTCCCACGAGAGCGGCGATGCCATGACGCCCCAGAAAGGGCTCTTCTCCACCATGAAATCCGTTTTCGCCGTCATTTACCCCATCTGGGCCATGTCCACCGTGAGGGATGCCGCAAGCCAGGGAGTGCGGATGTTCTTTCCCATCCGAATCGCAGGTGAAGGCGGGGATATCTCCTTTGTGGGCACCGTTCTCTTCCTCATCATGCTGGGAAGCACCATCGCCATGCTGGTGATCGGCAGGATGGCCGACAGGTACGGCAAAAAGCAGACCCTGACGGTCACCATGGCACTCTCCTCCCTCTTTCTTTTCGCTGGGCGGGCATCCGGGGGATGGACCGCCATCCTCTTCTTCGTCCTGGGGACGGCGGCCGTGAACGCCACCATGCCCATCACGGCCGCCATCGCCCAGGAGATGGTCCCCAATTCGCGGGGAATGGCCAGCTCCATCGTCATGGGCCTGTCCTGGGGCATGGGGAACATGCTCATGGCACCCTTCGGGAAGGTAGGAGACCTCTACGGGGTGAACGCCACACTGTTCATCGTGGCGCTCCTTCCCCTCCTCACTCTTCCCCTGCTTCTCACCCGCCCCTTCAGGGAAGCGAAAAACTGAATACGTCCGATACAGTGAAAATGGCGAAGGGCGCGGAATCTTCCGCGCCCTTCGCTTATGTGCTCTTTTCGCCTTCAGCCCAGCGTTTTCTTCGCTTTTCCCGGGCGAGTTCCCGGGGTTCCAGGGAAACCGCTTCTCCTTCGAACAGGGATTCCATTCCTCCTTTATAGAGGCTCTTTGCCCGTTCGCAGGTCTCCCTGCACTTACCGCCGCAGACGCTTCTGTTGTCGTCCGGCTCCGTGTAGACGGTGACGACTCCCTCGAAGTTCCGGAGGATTGTTTTCCTGTCCGACCTGGAGAGGACGTAGTTCGGCATGACGGGGATCTTCCCGCCGCCTCCCGGCGCGTCCACCACGAAGGTTGGCACGGCAAGACCCGACGTGTGTCCCCTGAGGTACTCGATAATTTCGATGCCCTTGCCGATGGAGGTGCGGAAATGCTCTATGCCCCGGGAGAGGTCGCACTGGTATATGTAGTAGGGGCGCACCCGCATTTTCAGGAGCTTCTGGTTGAGGTCCCGGAAGATGTAGGGACAGTCGTTCACCCCCTTGAGGAGGACGGACTGGTTGCCAAGGGGGATTCCGGCGTCGGCCAGCTTCGCGCATGCGGCAGCCGCCTCGGGAGTCAATTCCTTGGGGTGATTGAAGTGCAGGTTGATCCAGAGAGGGTGGTACTTTTTCAGCACGGAGCAGAGCCCCTCGGTCACCCTCATGGGCAGCACGGCGGGTATCCTGGTGCCGATGCGGATGATCTCCACCGTGGGTATGGCCCGCAGCCTCGACAGGATGAAATCGAGGGTCCCGTCCGACAGGGTGAGGGGGTCACCCCCGGTAATCAGCACGTCCCGTATCTCCGGGGTCCGGGCGATGTAGTCCACGCAGCGGCTGATCTGCTCCTCCGTCCTCGGGGTGTCGTTCTGTCCCGCGAAGCGCCTCCGCGTGCAGTGGCGGCAGTACATGGCGCACTGGTCCGTGACGAGGAGGATGCACCGGTCGGGGTACCTGTGGGTCAGCCCGGGCACGGGAGAGTCCACGTCCTCATGGAGCGGGTCGAGGAGGTCGGTGGGGGAGATCAGGGTCTCCTTCAGCGTCGGAATGGCCTGCTTCCGTATGGGGCAGTCCGGATCGCTCCCGTCGATGAGGGAGGCATAATAGGGAGTTATGGCCATGCGGAGAGAGTTCAGGCTCCTCTTCAGCGTGGCCGATTCCCCCTTCGAAAGGGGAAGGATCCGTGCCAGCTCACCGGCGGTGGTTATCCTGGCCTTCATCTGCCAGCGCCAGTCGTTCCAGAGCTCTTCCCCTGCGGACTCCCGGAGCGCCTCCAGGTAGGGCCTGTTCGAGGGGAAGAGGGGGAGCGCCGGAAGGGCCCCTTCCCTGGTCTTTTTCGTCCTCGGGGACGGAGGGCGGGTTTCCTCCCCGCTCACCTCTCCGGGGACTCCGTTACTTTCCGATTTTTTTGCAGTAGAGGACAAGATCGTCACCCTCCGAATAAAAGTCCGGAATGCGTCCGCATTCCCTGTAACCCGTTGCCAGGTAGAAATGGCGCTGGCCAAGGTAATCGTCCCGCCCCGCGGTTTCCACCCGCACGACTGCGCCGGGAGATTGCTCGAGCAGGGCCGAGCACATCTTTTCTTCCAGTATCCTGCCTATTCCCTTCTTCTGGTACGCCGGGTCCACGGCGATCCAGTACAGGTCGAAGGCGAACCTGGTCATGGGGGTCGGGCCGTATACCAGGAAACCCGCCAGATTGCCTCCGTTCCACTCGGTGAGGAGGACATAGTCCTTTCCCGGGTGGAGGGACCATTCAATCAGAACATCCTCGAGAACGTCCAGTTCTTCGGGGGCAAATGCCCCGGTAGCTTTTGCCGCGCCCAGGCAGCGCTCGGCCAGCAGATTTACCACTGTTCTTTTCCTCCCCGCCCATTTTCGATGGCAAGCTTCACGATGCGGGCCGCCACGTCTTCTTTTTCCATGCCGCCTTCGCGGCACTGTCTCAGGAACCCGCCGCCCGATCCCATGTCCGGGTTCGGGTTGATGTCGATCACGTAGAGCGTGCCGTCCTTTTCCCTCAGGTCGGTCCGGAAATATCCCCTGCAGCCGAGAGTCTTTCCCGCTTCCGATGCCAGCTGTACCGCTCTCTCCTTCAATGTCCCCTCCGTCGGTTCCGGGGTAAGGCTGTAGAGAGGGGAGTCCGGGTCCCACTTCGAACCATAGTCCAGAAAGGGGCGCCCGGCGTTCCATTTGCCGTAGTCGATGACGGACACGGCGGGAACGATGTAGGGGCCGTTCCCGATGCAGGAGACGGAGTATTCCATTCCCGGGAGAAATTCCTCCGCCCTGATCCCTCCGGGGAAGAACTTCAGTTTTTCCCCGACCCTCAGGGGAAGGTCGTCCCTGTCGGTCACAAGAGAGTTCCCGTCGATGCCCACGCTTCCGTCCTCCCGCAGAGGCTTCAGAAAGAGGGGAAGGGGGAGGTCGTTCAGGAGCGAAAGGGAGTCCCCGGGAAGGAGGGTCTTTCCTTCAGGAACGGGGATGCCCTTTCCTCTGAGCAGGGAGGAAACCGCATCCTTACACAGACAGGTTTCGAGGACTGCAGCAGAATTTCCTGTGCAGGGAGTGCCGGCTTTCTCCAGCAGGGAGCGGAAGCGGTGCTCCGCTCCGCTGTCGTTGCCGAAACCTTCGAAAAGGTTGAAAACGCAGGAGGCCCTCTTTTTTTCCAGGTGCCCGGACACACCTTCCGGGGAAGCGAGCAGGGACGGAGTGATGTCCCAGGCTTCCGCCGCCCATCCTGCCCGTTCGAGTGCACGGCATACCCACGCCCTTGCCTCCAGGGTGTCGGCTACATCGGGTCTCGCCTCCGGTTCAACGGCGGCGGCCACGAGAATAAGGGGCGATTTTTGAGGAGGTTCCTGGGCGGCGTCAGGCTTCATAGGGCATCAGCCTCCACGGGAAGGGCGGAGAAGGCGAGGCCGTTCCGGCGGAAGGCGCACGCGAGGATGGAGCGGACCAGGTCCGGATAGCTGCCGCCGCTCAGGCGGTGCAGGATGGGGAGATCACTGTACTGCGGAGAGAGGCCGGGCAGGGGGTTGATGTCTATGATGCGGGGGATGCCGTCCCCGTCAAGCCGGAAGTCCACCCTGGCCATGTCCCGGAGCTCCAGTGCCCGGAAGGCGCCTGCGGCGAACCGGCCGAGCTGTTCCCGCAGGGGGGCGGGTATGGACTCGGGGCCGTCGTAGCGAATCCGTTCCAGGTAGTTGCGCTTTTCTTCCAGGGAGTAGAGGAACTCCTCCCTGGGATGCACGGGGGAAATCCGCATCATGCCTGCTATCGCAGGCCGGCTGTTGCCTGTGACGCCCACGGTGATTTCCGCTCCGGGAAGATATTCCTCCAGCAGTGCGGGCTGGCCGTAACGATGCCATATCCGGCGGATCCTGTCCTCGGCCTCCCGGGGGGAATGGGCTACAGAATCGGTGAAGATTCCCTTGGAGGAGCCTTCGTACCGGGGCTTGACCACGTAGCGGGAGCGCTGCCGGAAAAGCTCCGTCAGGACGGGCAGGTCTTCCTCCCCCCGGAATGAGGAGGATAGGGGCACGGGAATCCCCTCGGAGGAAAGGGTGCGCCCTGTGAGGAGCTTGTCGAGGGCCACCGCCATGGAGACCCCGTCGGAACCCCAGAAGGGTATGGACTCGCTCTCAAGGATGCAGGGAACCTGGGCTTCCCTTCCCCGGGCGTCGCCCCGCCCTTCGGCGAGATTGGCCACAAAGTCGGGCGCCTGCGACCGGAGGCGGGGAAAAAAGTCCCCATCCTGTTCGCACAGGGAAACGGAAAAACCGAAGGAAGCGATTGTCTCCGCCACCGATTCAACGGTACTCAGGGGGTCATATTCTTCGTACTTGTCGTCGGGCTCTCCTGCCCCGGCGGCTTTTTTCAGGTTGTAGACGACGGAAATGCGGGAAACGGGGCGCAACGGAACTTCAGGATCACAGCCGTACTCGTCGTTCATGGACAATCTCCTCCCGGAGGATGAAATACAGGCCGCCCTTTCCGGGCGTACCGGGGAACCAACAAATTGCGGGCAGCCCCGCCGATGAGAGAAAGGCCATATCTCCCCTCCTCCGGGAGTCCGCCCCGGAGTGAATCAGGGGCTGTTATCTGCGGATTATAGGTGTTTTTGACGGAAAAACAAGGGGGAAAAAGAGGGAAAAAACGGGCCGGGAAGAGATAGAAAAAGGGGCCTCCGGAGAGGCCCCGCGAATGTTACGCCACGGTGACGAAAACGTCCTTTTTCGCTTTGCAGATCGGGCAGACGTCGGGGGCGTGTCCTTCCTCCACGTAGCCGCATACGGGACAGAGAAAGAAGGTGGAATCCTTTCCTTTTTCCATGGAGGCGAGGGCTTTTTTATACAGTTCGCCGTGGACCTTTTCCGCCTCATTGGCGAAGGTGAAGGCGCGGACGGCGTTCTTCTGTCCCTCTTCCTCGGCGTCCCTGATGAATCCGGGGTACATCTCGGTGAATTCGTAGGTTTCGCCGTCAAGGGCGGCCTGGAGGTTTTCCGCCGTGGACTTCACTCCGCCCATGGTCCTGAAATGGGCCAGCGCGTGGAGGGTTTCCGCTTCGGCAATGGTCCTGAACAGTTTGGCTGTCGCCGGGTAGCCTTCTTTCTCAGCCTGCTCGGCAAAGGCGAGGTACTTCCTGTTCGCCATGGATTCACCGGCGAACGCTTCCGAGAGGCCTTTCATCGTCTTTTCCATATTCTGCTTCCTCCGTCAATGTGAAGTGGGTTAAAAAAAGCGGTCCCGGAGGACCGCTTTCCGGACTGCGGCATATGTATCCTATTTCAGGGCGATAACCGCCTCAGGGGTGATGACCCTGAACGTAAAGGATTCAGCGAAGAAAAGACGGACTTTTCCACCGTTTCTTTCTTCGAAGCCGAGGGAAAGATCCTGTCCGAGGACGAGTTCAAAATCGCCGCCTCGAAGAGATACAAGGTAGGAGTCTTCCTGGGCCGAAAGAATGACCTTGTCCACAAGATTCCCAACGTGTTTGGAAATCGGGTATCCGGGAACACTGGTGTAAATGGTTTTCCATACTTTCGGCGAAGCCACGAGGGCATAGGGGCCTTCGACGGCGTCCTGGCTGAAGTTGAAAACTGCGGCGGAAAGAGCGTTGACAAGACTTTGCCCGTCGTCGCCTCCGATCCTGATTGAACGCTTTCCTGCGGCTGCAGAAAGACCTTCTATACCCGCAGCCGGCAATCCGTTGTACACCGCCTTTTCCTCGAAGAGTGCGATTTCCTTCGCAGCTTTCTCAAGGGCGGAAAGGTCAGGATCCTTCGCGCCGCGGCTGATATTGTCAAGTTCCCATATATCCATATCGAAGGTGAACCTGCTCTCCACGAGAGGAAGGACCCTGTTGACGCCGAACTGGACGCCGTCCTTGGGCTGCTTCTGGTCCACGTCCAGCCTGCCGGTTGCATGGGCGCTGTAGGACCATCCCTTCGGGCCTTCCACATCCACGAACTTTCGTGCGGAAAGATTTGCGGTGAGGACTTTTTTTGCCTGTTCGTCAAGCTCCGCCCATGCCTCGGGGGTTATGAGAGAGGCTGCTCTTCTCAGAATGTCCATAGTATTGACCTCCTTTGTACTCGGGTATCTCAGGTACTACTTCAGGCTGCCGATGCCCAGGCCGCCCGGTGTGCCGCTCTCTCCGCCTCCGGCCTCGCCGGCGGTTTCGACTTCCAGGAGGGGGGCTGAAGTGAAGAGGTACGTTTTGAGTTCCTTGTCCCACCCCTCCATGTTCCGGCGAAGCCACTCGATGAGCATGGCGGCGTGTTCGATCTCTTCATCCCTGTTGTGGGCCAGGAGCTCCTTCAGTTCAGCGTTTGGAGTGGCGGCCACTCTCTGGTTGTAGTAGTTGACGGCCTCCACTTCTTCCATGAGGCTCTTGAGGGCCTTCGCCTCGTCTGCTGTCTTCTGGTCGAGAATATCCGCAGGTTCCGTGAACTGCATGGTATCTCTCCTTTCTTGTCTTTCACCGGGGGGGTGCTTCAATCCGCCCTCACCGGCATGATTTTCATTATTATACCCTGAGCCCGGGTAAATGGAGTTCTTTGAAATGCGAAAGCTTGTTACTTTGTAATTGTTTTAAATGGCATGACGACAGTATAGCAAAAAAAAAGGCCCCGTCAATATTAGTCAGGTGAAAAAGGAAGCTTTTCCTGTGTTAGAATTCCATAACATGTGCGCTTTTTTGCCTTCCTGCAGCGGAATGAAGACCCGTTTCCCCGGCATTTCCGCCGGACTGCCGGGGGCACACTGAGAGGTGACCCAATGTCCCTGGGCAGAAAGATGATAATTCTCCTTGCCGGTTTTCTTGCCGTCGCTGTTACGCTCACTGCGGGAAGCTACTCCCTGACTGCCCGGAGCGTGCGGGCAAGAGTGGAGGAAGCCGGAAACAGCCTGGTTTCAGAGACTGCCCTTTCCCTCGACGAGTATTTTTCCAAGCTCCTTTCTCTGACCTCGTCCCTTTCGGTTTCCGTGAGCGCCCTTTCCGGAAACACTGTTCCGCCCGACCGCGCAGACCTGTTCGGCCGGTATCTTGACTCTGTCCGTTCTCACGGGGTGCAGGACGTGTTCATGGGCTTCGAAAACGGTGATTTTTCCGATGCCACCCGCTGGAGTCCGCCGGAGGGGTATGACCCCCGGATCCGGTCATGGTATGTAGAAGCCCTGAAAAAAGAAGAAGCGGTCATCACCTCCCCCTACCGCGACCTGATCACCGGAGAGCTCATCGTGAGCGTCACCGCGCCGGTGATTTCTCCCTCGGGAAAGCTCCTGGGAGTCGTCGGCCTGGACGTGAATCTCGCCCATGTCCAGGAAAAAGTGACATCCCGCAGGATCTTCGGCGAGGGGATAGGGTTCCTCGTGGACAGAAAGGGTTTTTTTCTCGCATCCCCCTTTCCGGAATGGGATCTCTCGGAGAGCATCGCCATTCCTTCGACAGCGGTTCCCTCCTCCCTCTCGACGCCCGCAAAGGCACTGCTCCTCGGAGAACCCGGAACCGCCTTCATCACTTTCAGAGGCGAAAGCGCCATGCTTTTCCACTCTCCGGCGGGGGACTATTTTACCTTCGGGGTGATCCTCCCCGAGACGGTATTCCGCCGTTTCGTCCGGGACATCGCCGCCCTCCATCTCTTCGGAGGATTCGTCATTCTCCTTCTCGCGGCAGTGCTTCTGTTCCCGACCGTGCATGGGCTCAGGATGTCTTTTGCCTCCCTTTCCGCAGTCGCGGACGGAATTGCGGAGCGTCTTTCCGGAAACAGGGACATAACGGAGACGGCCTTCAACGTCCAGGTCCTGGGAGCGGAAATCGGCGAAGCCGTGGAGGATTCAAGGGTGGCGGAATTCAAGCGCTTTCTCAGAAGCCTTGAAAATGCCCTGAAAATCATCGGGAGGCAGGGAGAGGAAATAGCGGCTCTCACCGAAGAAGCCCTGGCCATACAGGACAATCTCACCGACGTGAACCGTGAGCTCACTGAGAGACAGAAAATATGGAGAAACACGCTGAACGTCATGGAGACCCTTTCCGGCACAGGGGACAGCGGCGGAAAACTTCAGAGGATCGCGGACAGCATCCGGGAGAGCACCGGTGCCTTTGGGGTTCTTCTGGCCCACCACAGGGACGGCGCCCTGAGAAACCTGGCCATCACCGGCTATCACTCCGCTGCGCTTCTTGATGTCGCCATTCCCCTTGAGGGAAGCGTAGCCGGACGGGCCTTCAGGGAAAAACGTCCCGTATGGGTGGAAGATGTCTCCCTCGAACCGGAGTACGGCATGGTGCACCCCGAAGTGGCCACGGAAGTGGAGATTCCCCTTGTGCACCGAGGCAGGAGCGTGGGTGTTCTTGAAGTGGCTTTCGCGGGCGAAGGCAGGCCGAGGGACGACGAGCTCATGGAAACCCTGATGCCTGTCGCCTCCGCCCTGGCCGGCCTCTTTGACGTGGAGGACGCCCGCAGGGAAATCAAGGAGTCGTACAGGTACCTGGCTGAGAAGCTCCAGTCTGTTACGGAGATCCACCATCTCGAGACGGCGGACCACATGGACAGGATCGGCGCCTTTTCGCGACTTGCCGCGGAAGCTCTTGGAAAATCCAGGGAGGAGCAGGACGACATCGAAATCTTCTCCCGCCTTCATGACATCGGAAAACTTCGGGTCCCCATGTCCATCCTCGGGAAGGCCGGCCCCCTTACGGACGATGAGATGGCCCTTGTCCGGAATCATCCCCGGTGGGGAGCGGAGCTTATAGGCGGCGCGGAATGGCTCGCCGCGGTCAGGCGGATCTGCATGACCCACCATGAAAAATGGGACGGCAGCGGCTACCCCCTTGGACTGTCCGGGGACGAAATACCCTGGGAGGGGCAGGTGGTGGCCCTGGCGGACGTGTACGACGCCCTCCGGTCCCCAAGGGGCTACAAGGATTCGCTGTCCCACGAGGAAGCGGTCCGCATCATCCTGTCCGGCGACGGCCGGACGGAACCCCGCCATTTCAGCCCGGAGATCCTCGATTTTTTCAGAAACAGCCACAGGGAGATGGACAGGATTTTCGAAAGCCGACGGGGGAGGTAACAAAACCGGCCCTCCCGTGGTATCATGTAGCCAATCGAATATGCTCATCTCCGAGCCCGTCTGCCTACCGGCATTCCCCATGGCGGCGGGCCGTCAGGGTTCGCCCGGAAACAGGCGGGCCTCCCGTGTTCGGCAAGGAGATAACGGACTCTCCGGAGCCGTTCCCTGCCGTCCATGGCAGTGGAACGGCTTTTTTACGTTGCTTCGTGTTCAGTCACACCACATAAAAGGAGGAAATAACAGTGAAAATGAGAAAAATGCGGTCACTTCTGTTTGTCTGCCTGTTCGTTTTTGCCCTTGCCGGGGCCGCTTCCGGAGCCGAGGTTCTCCGGATGGCCACCACCACCAGCACGGACAACACAGGGCTTCTTGATTACCTGGCCCCCCTGCTGCTGCAGGAAAAGAACATCGAGCTCCAGTGGGTTTCCGTCGGTACGGGCAAGGCTCTCGAGTACGGCCGGAACGGCGACGTGGACGTCCTTCTGGTCCATGCCCCCGAGGTGGAGAAGAAATTCGTCGCCGAAGGATGGGGGGTTAACCGGCGCCAGGTGATGTTCAACGACTTCATCGTGGTGGGACCCGCTTCCGATCCTGCGGGAATCAAGGGGATGGCCGCCGCCCCCGCCCTGAAGAAAATCGCCGCAACAGCGGCTCCTTTCGCCAGCCGGGCCGACAAGTCGGGAACCCACGTGGCGGAGCTTACCCTCTGGAAAAACGCCGGGATCCCCGAGCCCGACAAGGAAAAGTGGTACATCCAGACCGGCCAGGGAATGCTTGAAACCCTCATGATCGCCGATGAGCGCAAAGGCTACTGCCTCACCGACAGGGGGACCTTCATCAAGTACGAGGACTCCCGGAAGGAACAGGGCGGACTGGTGATCATCGTCGAGGGCGACGACTCCCTGAAAAACCAGTACAGCGTCATCGCCGTCAATCCGGCCAAGTGGGAGAACATCAGGTACGACCTTGCCGTGGCCCTCATCGACTGGATGGTCTCTCCGTCAACCCAGAAAGCCATCGGAGACTTCCAGCTTCTCGGAAAGCAGCTCTTTTTCCCGAACGCCGAAAGATAAAAACCGAAGGAGCGCCGGGGGCTCCGGCGCTCCTATTTTCCAACGTCCGCTTCCTATGCTTTTTCCTCTATGGCCACTTTCTTCATCTTTTCCGCCTGGACTTTTTCCGAAACCTCCACGGTGAGCACCCCGTTTTTGAACGCCGCTTTCGCTGTGTCGGGATCAACTTCCATGGGGAACTGGATGGACCGGGAAACTTTTCCGTAATATCGCTCCGACCGGAGAATGTCGTTCTCGTCCACCGTTTTCTCGTCGGATTTTTCCGCCTGGAGGGTCAGTCGGTCCTCGAAAACATTCAGCTCCACTTTTGAAGGGTCAATGCCGGGAAGCTCAAATTCCGCGCAGACTTTTCCGTCTTTCCGGTAAAAATCCCCCCTCGGCATTGCGGGAACCCTTTCGGTCTCCTGGGAATATCCCATGTCGGAGGAAAATTCACCGAATGAACGGAGCATGTCCCTCATCATCCTGTCCACTGAAGCGAAAGGAGCAAAGGGTTGGGTAATGTCATTGGGCCGTACGGCAAGGAATCTTCGTGTCATTGAGACCACCTCCAAAAATCTGATCTATATTGACCTTATGGTCATTATTATATTCATCAGTATTGGTTAGACAAGGTGGGCAGGAAGAAAATAGGGAGAAATAACGGAAATTAGCGCCGTTTTTTTGCTTTTTCCTTTGGATATCTCTATTTTTCTTGTATTTTCTCCGACCGGGCGGGGAAGATAACCCTGCAGGTGTACAATGAGCCCGAGAATACCGGCAAGGAGTGTGTGCTATGAAAAAGGACATAGGAATTTCCACCCCTCTTTATCCTGCCCCTGCACTTGTAGTGGCGGCCTACGGAACCGACGGACGGCCCGGCGGTCTCATGGTGGCCTGGGGAGGCGTCTGCAATTCCGAACCGCCCTGCATTGCGGTTGCCGTGGCGAAATCCAGGCATACCCTTGAGGGGATACGGTCCAGGAAGGCTTTTACGGTAAACATCCCGTCCGAAGACCAGGCTGCGGAGGCCGATTTCTTCGGCCTCGCCTCGGGGAGGGATACGGACAAGTTTTCCGCGGCAGGGCTCACCCCGGTGCAGGGAGAGATCGCAGATGCGCCCATGATCGGGGAATTTCCCGTCTCCATGGAGTGTGAAGTGGTTCAGTCCCTTGACCTCGGGTCCCATTTCCTCTTCGTGGGAAAGGTGGTGAAGACCTGGGCCCGGGAAGAATGCCTCGACGAAAAAGGATACCCGGATCCTGAAAAAGTGCGCCCCCTCGTCTTCGCTCCCCGCACGGGGAAGTATTTCTCCCTCGGCGGCATGGTAGGCAAGGCGTACGGTGAAGGAAAGAAATACCTGAAGGGAAACGACTGAGGATCCCCTGCCCTTTTTCCTGAAAATGAAAGAGGAGCCCCGGAAATAAAAGCCGGGACTCCTCTTTTTTGACGGAAGGACGCTGCTAGACCGTGCCGGCCGCTTCAGGCTTCGGGCGGAGGAGGAGGAACAGGCCGATGACCGCTGCCGTGCTGCCAAGGGAAATGGTCAGGTTGCCGTGGAGGGCCAGAAGTCCGAAGGCTGCGAAAGCCAATCTTTCGGGCAGGGAGAGTCTCCGCTTTGTGAAGCCCGTGATGGCGAATCCCAGTCCCGCCATGGCGGCGACGCCGCTGACGATGGAAATGAGGTTGCCCGCAATGGTGCTCTTGAGCAGCAGCCCCGGATCATAGCAGAAGGCGAAGGGCACGATGAAGGCAAGGATCCCCAGCCTGCATGCGGCAAATCCTGTCCTGTTGGGCGGAGAGCCGGCGATGGATGCGGCGGCGTAGGCTGCCAGGGCCACGGGAGGCGTTATGTTCGAGATGATGGCATAGTAGAAGACGAAAAGGTGGGCAGCCAGGGGCATGATGCCTATCTTGGCCAGGGCCGGCACACCGAGGGCGGCTCCGAGAATGTAGGCGCTCGTGGTGGGAAGTCCCATGCCCAGGACCAGTGAGACGACGGCGATGAGGACAAGAGCGAGGAAAGGAATGCCGCCGGAGAGAGCGAGAACGGCTCCCACAAATTTGAAGCCGATGCCCGACAGGGCCACCGAGCCGATGACAAGGCCGGCTGAAGCGCAGGCGGTGCAGATCAGGGGGATGTTCTCCGATCCGTCGTGGATGGCCTGGAGAATTTCTTTCGGTCCCATTCTTTTTCCGGGGTTGAACAGAGAAACAGCCCAGGCGAGTGAGATGCCCGCAATGGCGCCGTACATGGGGGTGTACCCTGCCAGGAGCATGTATACCAGGAGGACGATGGGAGACATCATGTAGAGTTTCTTCATCACCGACCTGATCGTGGGAAGCTCGTCTGCGGGAAGCCCCTTGAGACCGTCCCGGAGTGCCGTCAGGTGGACCATGAGGAGGACCGTGCCGTAATAGAGCAATGCCGGCAGCATGGCGGCGATCATGATGGTGTTGAAGGGTACGCCGAGAAGGGCTGCCATGACGAAGGCTCCCGCTCCCATGACAGGGGGCATGATCTGTCCTCCCGTGCTTGCCACCGCTTCGACTGCGCCGGCGAAGAAGGGTTTGTAGCCGATACGCTTCATGAGGGGAATGGTAAAGGACCCGGTACCGTAGACATTGGCCACGGCGGAGCCCGAAATGGAGCCGAAGAGGGCCGAACTGAGCACGGCGATTTTCGCCGGTCCGCCGGGAGCCGTACCGGTGAAGGCCTGGGCGAACTCCATGAAGTATTCGCCTACGCCGCTTTTCTCAAGAAATCCTCCGAAGATCAGAAAGATCATGACAAAAGTTGCCGAAACCCCCAGGGAGGACGAAAAAATGCCTTCGTCGGTGAGGTACATTCCCTCGATGAGCCGCTGAAACTCCGTGGGAACGCCCCTGAGGAGCTGGGGCAGGAAGGGAGCGTCGCAATAATAGGTGTATACGGTAAAAAACACCGCGACAATGACGATGGGAAGGCCGACGATACGCCTCGTTCCCTCGAGCAGGAGAAGAATCAGCAGGGTTCCCAGGACGAGCTGGGCAGTCGTCAGGTCGTCCACGCCCTGCATCCGCATCATGATCTCGTCGTAGTTCAGCATGATGTAGATGCCCGGCAGGGCGGAAAGAGCGGCAAAAATCCAGTCATACCATGGTACTGAAGTTTCAATGACCTTGGTCTTCCCATTTGCGGCAAGAGGGTAGAGCACAAAACACATGGGCAGGACCCATGTAAGGTGGATTGCTCTCTGCAAATAGGCCTCGAAGGTGCCGAACACAGCGGTATAAATGTGAAAAAGGCCCATGGCCAGTACATAGACGTACAAACTCTTTGCCACGATGCCGTCGAGTTTCCTCATGAAATGTATTCCTCCTTGAAAAACAGGGGCTGCAGGTAACAGTCAAAACGTCCGGAACGAAAGCGAAGGCGGGCTGAACCAGCCCGCCTTCCGGATCAGTATGCGAAAGTTTGGGATACTACTTCTTGGAGACTTCGTTCCAGTAGCGGACTGCTCCGGGGTGGCTCTTTATGGCGCCGCCGGGGATCGCCGTCGCGGGAGTGAGTTCGTTGATGTCCACCACTGCCTTGGAAAGAGTCTCCTGGTTCTCGTACATTACCTTGCAGAGATCGTAGACCAGCTGCTCGTCGAGATCGCCGCGGACCACAACGCAGGTGTAGTCGCCCACAACCCTTACTGTCGGGGTTGTCTCAGTCACGGATTTGTAGATTCCCGGGTCCACCGTGAAGGTGACGGTGCCGTAGGCTTCGCCGACTTTGTCGAGTGTGCTCTGTTCCATTCCGAGGAGGACGATGTCCGTCTGGCTCTCGATCTGCATTACGATGGAAGCGACCTTGCCCACGGAGAAGGCGAAGACATCGAGGTGGTTGTCAGCGAGAAGGTCAGCGCCGCCGGAGTAGGAAGCGTATTCAACGGAGCCGCCCCAGTCCTTGAGTTCTTTCCTGTAGTCGGCGATGCCGAACCCGGCCTTGAAGACGCCGTTGACGATGAACTCGGATCCCGTGCCCGTCTTGAGGGTGGCGAACCGGGTGGGGGTCTTCTTTGCGACGAGGTCATCGAGGGATTTGATCCCGTGCTTCTCCACGAAGTCCTTCCGGGCGATGAAGTAGGTGTACTGGGTGTAGAGATTCGCCATGATGAGAGTGTTGCCGGTGGGGTCCTTGAAGGGGGCGTCGCTCGCCTTCTGGCCCACGGCGACCATGGAGGTGTTGGAGAAGCCGAGCTCTCCCTTGGCGTTGTGGGTATTGATGATGTTGGCCACTGCGCCGCCGGTGATGCTGGTGGTGGGGATCAGCTTGGAGGTCCAGAGGTCGGCAAGGGCGCCTCCGAGGGCGAACCAGTTGCCGCCCGGAGGGCCCGCCATGAAGCGGAGCTGGTCGGGCTTTACGGTCTGGGCGGAAACGGCTGAACCGCTCAGGGCGAAGATGAGCGCAAGGGCTGCAAGAACGAGAACGCGCTTTTTCATTTTTCGATTCACACTCCTGTTAATATGGATTAGAATTCCTTCGAATTCGTTAAAGAAATAATAAGGGCTCTCCAAAAAGGTGTCAATGAACCGGCGGACCTTTTTTTTCCTGGAGCCTTCACAATGAAAGGAGTTTTCAATCATGATCCATTGTCGTCCGTTTTCACGCTCCTCTGCCGGAGGAGCCGATCCCTCCGGCAGGATCCCGGCGAGAAGCGAAATTCCCGGGGAGTACACCTGGGACCTGGATTCCATATTCCCTTCATGCGAAGCGTGGGAGGAATCCTGCCGGGTCCTTGGAGAAGAAATGGAGCGGCTCGGCGGCTTTAACGGAAGGCTTTTCGAGTCCCCGGAGACGCTGCTGGAGTTCCTGAAGCTCGAGGAAGCTGCTTCGGAAAGAATGGGCAAGATCTATGCCTATGCGGTAATGAAGAGCCACGAGGATACCGCCGACGCTGCCCGGCAGGCACGGGCAGACAGGGCGGGGACCCTGCTGGCCTCCTATGGTGCCGTCCTCTCCTTCTACAGGCCCGAGGTCCTCGCCGCCGGGGCGGAGGGGGTGAAGGCCGCCGCAGAAGGCTGTCCCGGGCTCGAAATGTACAGTCATCACTTTGACGACCTTCTTCGGACGGCGGGACATGTGCTCGGCCTGCAGGAGGAGGAGATTCTCGCCCGGTCCGGGGAGATGGCCCGAACCCCGGAAAACGCCTTCTCCCTTCTGACGAACGCCGACCTCGAGTTTCCGGAGATTCTCGACGAATCGGGCAGGGAGACCGAACTCTCGGAAGAACGGTACTACCTTCTGAGCCGGTCGAAAGACAGGCGGGTACGGAAGGACGCCTTCGAGGGGCTCTTCTCCACCTACGGGAAATTCCGGAACACTCTCGCCGCCCTGTACTCCGGGAGCGTGAAATCCGATCTCTTCTTCTCCCGGGCCAGGAAGTACCCCTCGGCCCTCGAGGCGTCCCTTCATGGGGACAATATCTCCCCTTCCGTCTACGCCATGGTGGTGGACACGGTGAACAGGAATCTCGACGCTCTCCACGGCTACATGGCCCTTCGGAAAAAAGCCCTCGGGCTCGAGGAACTGCGGATGTACGATCTCAACGTGCCCCTCGCGGACGAGCCGGAAACCAGGATTCCCTACGGGAAGGCCGTTGAAATGGTGACGGATGGGCTGGCGCCTCTCGGTACGGAATATCTGGATGTTCTGAAAAAAGGTTTTTCCTCCCGGTGGATCGACGTCTACGAGAACCAGGGAAAGAGGAAAGGGGCCTATTCCTGGGGAAGCTACGGGACCCACCCCTACATTCTGCTGAATTACAACGGCACTCTCAGGGACGTGTTCACCATCGCCCACGAGGCGGGACACTCCCTCCACACGTGGTTTTCCCACGCCGGCCAGCCGCAGGTCTACGCCGACTACACCATTTTTCTCGCGGAGGTGGCATCCACAACCAACGAGGCCCTTCTCCTGGAGTCCCTGCTGGAAAAGGCGCCGAAGGAGGAGAAGGTCTTCCTTCTGAACCACTATCTCGACCAGGTGCGGACAACGGTATACAGGCAGACCATGTTCGCCGAGTTCGAAAGGGAAACCCATTCCCTGGCGGAAAAGGGGGAGGCCCTCACCGCCGGGCTCCTCTGCGAACTGTGGAAAGAACTGAACGAACGGTACCACGGTCCGGAAATGCTCCTGGACGATGCCCTGTCGGTGGAGTGGGCCAGAATTCCCCATTTTTACAGCGCTTTTTACGTGTACAAATACGTCACCGGCTTCGCTGCCGCAGGCTGTCTGAGCAGCAATATCCTGCATGGCGGAGAAGAGGAGCGGAAACGGTATATCCGCTTCCTTTCGAGGGGAAGTTCGGCCTATTCCCTGGACATTCTCCGGGAGGCGGGGGTGGACATGACCTCACCCGTTCCGCTGGAGCAGACCCTCCGAAGCTTCAGGGAAAAAACGTCCCTTCTCGAAGACCTTCTGGGATAGGGATAACGACAAAGGCGGCCCGGGAGGGCCGCCTTTACCTCAGCAGGCTGCGGCACTGCTCTTCCAGCCGCTTCACCATCTCCCACCCCGCATAGGACAGCCCCCTCGTGGAAGAGTAGACGCACTGGATTTCCCATGACAGTTCCTCCATCCCGTCGAGGACCACCGGAGCCAGTTCCCCCGAGGCCAGTTCCTTCCTGACTGAAATGGAGCTGGTGATGGCCACTCCGACGCCCCGAAGGGCGAGGTGCTTTGCCATTTCGATCTCATCCGTTTCCACCTGCCCGCCGAACCGGATCCTGTTCCGGAGAAGAAATTCGTCCACGTAGGTTCCCAGGGGGCAGTCCCCGGCAAACCGTATGAGCGTCTCTCCCGAGGTCTCCGCCGGTGAGGCCTGTCCCCGCCGGGCCCATGGGTGGGCCGGCGCCGCCACCAGTACGAGAGGGTCTTCTCCCAGGATGCGGTACGTCAGGTCCGGTTCCCGGGATGAGGGGAAGTTCCGCCCGAGGATGACCAGCTCGACTTCGCCGTTCCTGAGGTCGGAGAGTATTTCCGTGGTGTTTCCCGAAGACACGGACACCGAGACGGACGGAAAAGCGGCACGGAAATCGGCCAGGGCCGGGGGAAGAATGTAGTAGCCCGCGAAGGGGGAGACGCCCGCGGCAAGCCTGCCCGAGCGCAGGGCCTGCAGGTCCCGGAATCTGGCAGGGATCTCGTCGGCCTGGCGGAGGAGATCCGTGGCAAGAACATAGAGAGCCCTGCCCTCCGGGGTGAGAGAGATGGTCCGTCCCTTCCGTTCGAAAAGGCGGATGCTGTGGTCCTTTTCGAGGGACGCGACATGCTGGCTCACCGACGGCTGGGAGAGGAAAAGCTTCCCGGCTGCCTGCCGGAAGGACCCTTCCTCCACGACGGCGCAGAAGATTCTCAGCTGATGGAGGTTCACATCGATCCGCCTCCCCTGGTCTGATATAGGAAATACTGATGGATTATATCATTATTTCTTTCTTGAAAATTATACTGTCTGGTGTATCTTGGAGACGTTGGAGAAGGGAGCGTTGAGCCATGGAAGGGAAACGACAGGAAGATCTCATCCAGCTCTGCAGGGAGCTCCTCCGCCGTCCCGCCGTGTCCGGCAGGGAAGGGGAGGTGGCCAGGTTCGCGGCCGACGTCATGACCGCTCTCGGCTATGACCTGGTGACCACCGACTCCTACGGCAACGTGGTGGGTTCCATGACGTTCTCCGGCGAAGGTGAAAGGGTTCTGCTCACTTCCCAGATGGATCACGTGGACGTGGGAGACGCCGCCGAGTGGTCGAAATATCCCTACGGCGCCTTCATCGAGGACGGAAGGATTTTCGGAAGGGCCGCTTCGGACCAGAAAGGAGCCCTCTCCGCCATGATCATGGCGGGCGCCTTTCTCAGGGCCGACCGGGGGCATTCCCTGAAAGGACAGCTTTCCGTGGCTGCCGCCGTCCACCAGGAGACTTTCGAGAACGTGGCCTCCAGGGCCATCGCCGACACGGTGGACCCGACCTGTGTCATCGTGGGGGAGGCGTCCTCCCTTCTGCTGGAGCGGGGACAGCGGGGCAGGGCGGAAATCCGGCTGGACACCTTCGGGAAAATGGCCCACTCCTCCCATCCTGAATACGGCATCAATGCCGCCGACACCATGAACGCCCTTCTCGCCTTTCTGAAACAGCATTTTGCCCCTCCCCGGGATCCTTTTCTCGGCGAGGGAATCCTTGTGCTCACCAGCCTTTATACATCCCCTGCCGGAACGGGCGGCGCCGTCCCGGAAAAATGCACCGCCCTCTTCGACCGGAGGCTTCTCCGGGGGGAAACCCTCGAAGGGGCCGCCGGGGAACTGCGGAACCTCATCTCCCGCGCCGCGGATCAGATACCCGGCCTCCGGGCAAGGGTCTCCTTTCCGGTGATGGAGGACCGGTGCTACACCGGGGCCCCCATTCGTGGAAACCATTACGCTCCGGCCTGGGCCCTGCCGGAGGAATCGCCCTTTCTGAAGGTTCTTTCAGACGCTCTTTCGGAAGAGGGGCTTCCCCACCGGGTCTCCGACAGGCCGGGATTCGGGACGAACGGATGCCACTTTGCCGTGGAGAGAAAAGTGCCGACAGTCATATACGGTCCATCCCGGAGGGAACTTGTCCACGGAGTGGATGAATATATCGAAATACGGGAACTCCTTGGAGCCTGCCGGGGGTATTACGCCATGGCGGGCAGGCTCCTTTCCGGGCGGGGGGGCGTGCAGATCCCGGCGGAGGGAGCAGCGGTTTCGGAAGGAGGAAGATAAAATGGGAAAACCGGTGGAGCTGCGGTGCGTCCTCTGCGGGGCGTCCTACGCGCCGGGGGAGGTGGAGTACACCTGCCCGAAATGCGGACTCGACGGAACCCTCGACGTGCTCTACGATTACGAGGAGGCCGCCCGCACATTGACGTCCGGTGCCCTGTCGGGGAGAGCATCATCCCTGTGGCGCTACGGCGAAATCCTCCCCGTGGAGGCTGAGGAGAATATTCCGTCCCTCTCGGTGGGATGGACTCCCTATTACGACTGTTCCGCCCTCGCGGAGGAGTACGGTGTGCGGGAGTTTTTCGTGAAGGACGACGGACGGAATCCCACGGGCTCCCTCAAGGACCGGGCGAGCGCCGTGGGGGTGGCCCGGGCGATTGAGCTCGGTCAGCGGACCGTGGCGTGCGCCTCGACGGGGAATGCCGCCAGCTCCCTCTCGGGATTCGCCGCAGTGGGAGGGTTGAAGAGCTTCATCTTTGTCCCGGAGAAGGCTCCGGCGGCCAAGGTGACACAGCTGCTTGTCTACGGGGCGACCGTGGTGCTGGTCCGGGGAGATTATGCCGACGCCTTCCGGCTGGCCACGGCAGCCATCGAAAAATACGGGTGGTACAACCGGAACTGCGCCATCAATCCCTACCTCGTGGAGGGCAAGAAGACCTGCGCTCTCGAGATCGCCGAACAGAGCGGATGGAGTCCTCCGGACAGGGTCTTCATCTCCGTGGGGGACGGCTGCTGCATAGGCGGGCTGTTCAAGGGATTCAGCGACCTGATGAAGATTGGACTCATCAGCAGGATGCCGAAAATTACGGGAGTCCAGGCGGAGGGTGCGAAGCCCATCCTCGACGCCTTTCAGAACGGTGCCGACCGGGTGGTGTTCGGCCCTGCGGACACCGTTGCGGACAGCATTTCCGTCGGCGCCCCCAGGAACTGGGCAAAGGCCCTCAGGGCGGTGAGGGAATCGGGAGGAGACATGGTTGCCGTGTCGGACGCCGAAATTCTGTCCGCCATCCCCGAGCTGGCGAGAAAGACCGGTGTCTTCGGGGAGCCCGCCGGGGCGGCAGCTTTCGCCGGATTCAGGAAGATGGCGGGCGAAGGCCGCCTGGGAAGAAAGGAACGGGTTGCCGTGGTGGTCACAGGCAACGGCCTGAAGGATATCGAGAGCGCGCGGAAATCCGCCGGCTCTCCCATAGTATCGGAGCCTGACATCGACAGGTTCTCTGAACAACTTGAAAGGAGTGGGTTCCCGTGTTAGAGAAAGGCCAGGAGTATCTTCGCGACGCCGACCCAGAAATTTTCAGCACCATCACCGACGAACTCGAGAGGCAGAGGAACGGCATCGAACTCATCGCTTCGGAGAATTTCGTCTCCCGTGCCGTCCTCGCCGCCATGGGGTCGGTGATGACCAACAAGTATGCCGAAGGGTATCCCCATGCCCGGTACTACGGCGGCTGCCACGTTGTGGACAGGGCCGAGGACCTCGCCAGGGACAGGGCGAAGGAGCTTTTCGGCTGCGACCACGTGAACGTCCAGCCCCACTCCGGGTCCCAGGCGAACATGGCCGTCTATTTCTCCGTCCTCCAGCCGGGCGACACCATCCTGGCCATGAACCTCGCCCATGGAGGGCACCTCACCCACGGATCCCCGGTCAACTTCTCGGGCAAACTCTACAACATCGTTCCCTACGGGGTCGACAAGACCACCGAGAGGATCGACTTCGCCGAGGTGGAGCGCCTCGCCGTGGAGCACAGGCCGAAGATGATCGTCTGCGGAGCCTCCGCCTATCCCCGGGAGATCGACGCTGAACAGTTCCGGGCCATCGCCGACAAGGTGGGCGCCCTCCTGTTCTTCGACATTGCCCACATCGCGGGCCTCATCGCGGCGAAATGCCACAAGGACCCCGTCCCCTTCTGCCATTTCCTCACGTCCACCACCCACAAGACCCTCAGGGGTCCCCGGGGCGGCATGATCATGACCACCGCCGAGTATGCCAGGGTCATTGACAAGAACATCTTCCCCGGCATGCAGGGCGGTCCCCTCATGCACGTCATCGCCGCCAAGGCCGTGGCCTTCAGGGAGGCTCTTCAGCCCTCCTTCAGGGACTACCAGAAGAAGATCGTGGCCAACGCAAAGGCCCTCGCCGGGGAACTTCTTTCCCTTGACTATCATCTTGTCTCCGGGGGAACGGACAACCACCTGATCCTCGTGAACCTGACGACCAAGGGAGTGACGGGAAAGGCAGCGGAAGCGGCCCTCGACCGGGCGGGGATCACGGTGAACAAGAACGCCGTCCCCTTCGATACTCAGAGTCCTTTCGTCACCAGCGGCATCCGGGTCGGCACCCCTGCGGCCACAACCCGGGGCTTCGGCGAAGACGACATGAAGCTCATCGCCCGCTGGATCGACAGGGTTGTCCGGAACGTGGAGAACGAGAAAGAGATCGAGGCCGTCCGCGCCGAGGTTCTCGAGGCATGCGGCAATCACCCCCTGTACCCTGGGCTGGAATAAAGGAGATCAACAATGACATACGGAATCGATTTGACCGTCCACGAAGAGGGACTGAAGCACGCCGTCGAAGTGGCGAGGAAACGGAACATCGTCATACCCACGTTCAAACAGATGAAGGATCCTGAGACCCATACCCCCGCCTCAGTGAAGGAAAAGCTGAAGAAGACGGGGCTGTGGGACGTGGATTCGGCGAACCTGTTCAGGATCACCTGGAAAAACCAGCCTGTGAAATCCGGCGGGCTGTTCGGCGGGGTGAACTACATCGAGCTGCCTTCTGCCCTCACCGGGGTTGACGCCCGGATTATCGCCATCGTGGGCAAGTGGTTCCCCACGGGAGCCCACAAGGTGGGAGCGAGCTTCGGCTGCCTGGCACCCCGCCTGGTGACGGGACAGTTCGATCCTCTCCACCAGAAGGCCGTCTGGCCTTCGACGGGAAACTACTGCAGGGGCGGCGCCTACAACGCCCAGCTCCTGGGCTGCGAATCCATCGCCATCCTTCCCGAGGGCATGAGCCGCGAGCGCTTTGAGTGGCTCGAGACGGTGGCGGGTGAGATCATCGCCACCCCGGGGACGGAGAGCAACGTCAAGGAGATTTACGACAAGGTGTGGGAGCTCCGGAACACCAGGGACAATATCGTCGTGTTCAACCAGTTCGATGAAATGGGCAACCACCTCTGGCACTACGAAGTGACGGGGCACGCCATGGAGGAGGTTCTCCGGGAGGTCATGAAGCCGGGAGACCGGTACGCCGGCGTGGCCGTCACGTCAGGTTCCGCCGGGACCACCGCCTGCGGGGACTATCTCAAGGAGATCTTCCCCGGAAGCAAAGTTGCCGTGGGCGAGGCCCTCCAGTGCCCCACCCTGCTGGAGAACGGCTTCGGAGCCCACAGGATCGAAGGCATCGGCGACAAGCATGTTCCGTGGGTGCACAACGTGAAGAACACCGACATGGTCATGGCCATCGACGACGATGACAGCATGGGATTCATCCGGCTCTGCAACGAGCCCGCCGGAAAGAAGTATCTCCGGTCCCTGGGGCTGACGGATGAATTCATCGGCCTGCTTCCCCTCATGGGCATCTCCGGCGCGGCCAATGTCCTCATGGCCGTGAAGATGGCCAAATACTACGAGCTGACGTCGAAGGACATCGTCCTCACCGTCTTCACCGATTCCATGGAGATGTACGGCTCCCGGCTGAAGGAGATGGAGGAGGAGCACGGCCCCTACTCCGACATGGACGCGGCAATGGATCACGCCCGGCACGTGCTCGGCGTCCGGACCGACGGACTTCTCGAGCTGACCTATGCCGAAAGAAGGCGGGTGCACAACCTGAAGTACTATACCTGGGTGGAGCAGCAGGGCAAAACGTCGGAAGAGCTCAACGCCCAGTGGTATGACGCCGAAGAGTACTGGGGCGGCATCCACGCCATGGCGGACAGGATCGACGAGAGGATCGAAGAGTTCAACCGGCTGACGGGACTGCTGTAGCCCCCTCCCGCAGGGAGAAATGTCTGGAGGTGATGTCTGTTCCCTGTCTCATGACGGCCCTTGGGCCGGATTATGCGTACCGCAGCGGAAGAGATGAAATGGAGAGTTCAATGTCGAAAAGGAGGAAAACAAAATGAAAAAGCTCGGAATACTGTTTCTCGCGGTCTGCATCGTGGCGACCTCGGCGGCGGCCTTCGCGGCCCCGAAGACCATCAAGCTTGCCCACCTGAACCCCCAGCAGCCCTTTGAAGTGGCCACCGCATCCATGGCGGCCGTCTTCAAGAGCATGGTAGAAGCGGAGAGCAACGGAGCCCTGATGGTGGAACTTTTCCCCGCAGGTCAGCTCGGCAACGAACGGGAAACCATGGAGCAGGTCAAGGTCGGCGTGGTGCAGAGCTACATCGCCTCCGCCGGCGGGATGGCGGCATTCTACCCCCTCTACAGCATCGTGGACATCCCTTTCGCCATTCCCAACTACGACGTGGCATGGAAAGTCTATGACGGTCCCTTCGGAAAGCATCTCGCGTCCGAGATCGAGAGCAAGGCGGGGTTCAAGGTCCTCGGCTACGGCGAAGCCGGCGGTTTCTTCCAGCTTTCCAACAGCAAGCTCCCCATCAAGACCGTGGCCGACATGAAGGGCCTCAAGATGCGGACCATGACCCTTCCCTCGCACCAGAATCTCATGAAGGCCTACGGCGCAGCAGCCACTCCCGTGGCCTGGGCCGAGGTGTACACCGCACTGCAGACGGGCGTGGTGGACGGCCAGCATAATCCCATCCCCATTCTCCTGACGGGGAAACTCTTCGAGGTGCAGAAGTATCTCACCATCACCAACCACCTCTACAGCTCATACTGCTGGGTCATGAACAAGGACTTCTACGCCGGTCTGACCGGGAAGGAACAGGCAATCGTCGACTCCGCCGCCCGGACCGCCATCGTGGCCGGCCGCGGCCTCAACAGGATTATCGAGTCCTCCGAGAAGGGCCTTCCCGCCCTTGCCGAGGCGGGCATGGAGATCAACACTCCCACTCCCGAGGCCCTCGAGGAATTCCGGAAACTCGGCCGGGAATCCGCCATGACCTTCATCAGGGAAACCTATAAGGATGAAGGCGTAGCCCTGGCCCAGATGTACCTTGACGCCATCGAAGCCGCCATGAAGGAGGAAAAGTAGGGCTCCGGCCCTGCTTTTCCTCCCCGTAGAGTTTCATGGCTACGAACGGTCTCGACGGGGCGAACGGGGAGGAAAGAGGGATTTTCCTCCTTGCCAGGAAAGTGGGGAACGGACTGGAGAGGGTGATCGAAGTGCCGGTGTTCATCCTCTCCGTCCTCATGACCGGGATCGTGCTCCTCGGGGTTTTCTTCCGCTACGTGGTCCGCGCCCCCCTCGGGTGGTCCGAGGAGCTGTCCCGGTACCTCATGATCTGGATGGCCCTGCTTTCCGTGGCGCTCTGCATCTGGCGCCACGAGCACGTGGGGGTCACCATGGCGATCAAGAAATTTCCCAGGCTGATCGCAAAAGCACTCATATTCGTTTCGAACGGCATGGTGATGTACTTCCTCTTCGTCCTCACGAAGTATGGATTCCGGATGGCGGAAGGCGGAAAGGCGCAGCTTTCCACGGCGCTCGACACGTCCATGGAATGGTGGCTCATGGCCGTACCCGCCAGCACCCTGATCTGCATGATCATGCTGGCATGCAAGATGATTCTTGACATCAGACGCAAGAATCTCGATGAAATCCTTATGTCCGAGGACATTGTCGAGACGGTGAAGCGGGAGGAAGGACTCGATTTCGGCGATGTCCCCCTCAAGGAGGCGAAGCCGCGATGACCGGATTCATTTCAATCACCTTTCTGATTCTCATCGCCGTGGGCATGCCCATCGGCTTCGTGCTCGGCGTCAGCGGCCTCGCCGCCATGCTGAAGATGGAGCTTCCCTCGGTGCTCCAGCTCGTACCCCAGCGGTATTTCGCCGGGGTGGACATGTTCACCCTCATGGCCATGCCCTTCTTCATCCTGGCCGGGGAGATCATGAACAAGACGGGCATCACCACCCGCCTGGTCAAGTTCAGCAACGTCCTCGTGGGACACCTCCAGGGCGGTCTCGCCCACGCCAACATCCTGGCGTCGGTGTTCTTCGCCGGTATCACCGGGGCGGCGGTGAGCGATACCGCCGCCATCGGCTCCATGCTCATCCCCGCCATGGTGGACGAAGGGTACGACAAGGACTTTTCCGCCGCGGTCACCGCGTCGTCGTCCATTATCGGACCCACCATACCGCCGTCGAACATCATGGTGATCTACGGGGCCTTCATGCAGGTCTCCATCGCCGGCCTCTTCCTCGCCGGGATAGTTCCGGGACTGCTCGTGGCGGTGGCCCTCATGATCCTGACGGCCCGTATTTCGAAGAAAAGGGGCTACCCCGTGGGAGAACGGAGAGCGACGTTCAGGGAAATCGCCGTCGCCTTCAGGGAAGCTCTCGTGGCGCTCCTCATGCCCGCCATCATCCTCGGCGGAATACTATCGGGCATCTTCACGCCCACAGAGGCGGCGGCGGTCGCCGTAGCCTATTCCATGATCCTGGGGTTTTTCGTCTACAGGAACCTGACCCTGAGGGATATGTGGTTCATTTTTATGAAGATGGCCCGCACCACGGGGGTGGTCTTCCTCGTCATAGCGGCGGCGTCCATTCTCGGGTGGGTGCTCACCATCGAGCAGATCCCCGAGAAGGTGGCGGCCCTCATGCTCAGCGTGAGTACCAACAAGTGGGTGGTCATGGGCATGATCCTGCTGCTGCTCCTTTTCATCGGCATGTTCATGGACATCGCGGCGGCGCTCATCATCCTGGGCCCCATCCTGCACCCCCTGGCGGTGAAGATCGGCTTCCACCCCCTCCACTTCGGCATCATCATGGTCCTGGCGCTGAACATCGCCCTCATGACGCCTCCGGTGGGAGCGTGCCTTTTCGTGGCCTGCGGCATAAGCAAGCTGACCATCGAGCAGCTCAGCAGGGAAATATTCCCCTTTATCCTGGTGGTGGTGGCGGTGTTGCTGCTCATCACCGTAGTGCCGGAGATTCCCCTTTTCCTTCCCAGGCTGATGGGTATGGTCCACTGACATCGGGAAACACGATCATTGTATGAAAGAAGGTATTCCATGATTCCCTTCGAGAAGGTACTGAGCAAGGCGGAAGAGTACAGGCCGAAAATGTCCCGTTTCCTTCGGGATATGATCGCTCTTCCCAGCGAGAGCTGCGGGGAGAAGGAAGTGATTTCCCGGATCAGGGCGGAGATGGAGGCCTGCGGGTACGACCGGGTGGAGATCGATCCCATGGGAAACGTCCTGGGCTTCATCGGGACGGGAAAGCACCTCGTCGCCCTCGATGCCCATATCGATACCGTCGGCATCGGCGACCGGTCCCTCTGGCAGTATGACCCCTACGAAGGATACGAGGACGACGAGATCATCGTCGGCAGGGGAGCCAGCGACCAGGAGGGCGGCATGGCGTCCATGGTCTACGGGGGGAAAATCATACAGGACCTCGGCCTCCCCGGCGATTTCACCCTCATGGTGGCGGGAACGGTCCAGGAGGAGGACTGCGACGGCCTCTGCTGGCAGTACATCATCAACGAGGACGGGTACCGTCCAGAGTTCGTGGTGCTCACGGAGCCCACGTCGTGCAACATCTACAGGGGACACAGGGGGCGCATGGAGATCAGGGTGAGCGCAAAGGGGCTTTCCTGCCACGGATCCGCTCCTGAACGGGGGGACAACGCCATTTACAAGATGGCCCCCATTCTGCAGGAACTCCGGGCACTTCATGAAAACCTCCATTACGATCCTTTCCTGGGCAAGGGCAGCCTGACGGTTTCCGAAATCTTTTTCAGTTCCCCGTCGAGATGCGCCGTGGCGGACGGGTGCTCCATCTCCGTTGACCGTAGGCTGACCCACGGGGAAACCTGGGAAACGGCCCTCCAGGAGATACGGAACCTTCCGGCCGTCAAGGCCGCGGGAGCGGAAGTCTCCATGTACACCTACGACCGTCCTTCCTGGACCGGGCTGGTCTATCCCACGGAGTGCTTCTTCCCCACGTGGGTGCTCGAGGAGGACCATGCAGCCTGCCGTACCCTCGTGGAGGGCTACCGGGAACTGTTCCGTTCGGAGCCCCTGGTGGACAAGTGGACCTTCTCCACGAACGGCGTGTCCATCATGGGACGATTCGGCATTCCCTGCGTCGGCTTCGGCCCGGGACACGAGGACCAGGCCCACGCCCCCAACGAACGGACATGGAAGGACGAACTGGTGAAGGCCGCCGCTCTCTATGCGGTGGTCCCGTCCATCTATACGGAAAAACACGCCCGCTAGAACGGGCATTCAAGGAGGAGAGAGAATCATGCAGACGCTTTTCCGGGGGAAACACTTCATTACCCTCCAGGAGTGGACCAAAGAAGAGATAGACACCCTGCTCGATGTTTCCTGCGACCTGAAGATGCAGTTCGCCCTCGACAGGCCGACGGACTATCTGCCCAACAAGACCGTGTTCCTCATGTTCTTCGAGCAGTCCACCCGGACCAGGAACTCCATGGAGGCAGGAATAACCCAGCTCGGCGGCCACGCCCACTTCCTGGACACCAGCAACATGCAGATCGCCCACGGCGAGGTGCCCAAGGACACGGCCGTCATCCTGTCCCGCATGGGTCACGCCATTGCGTGCAGGAACTGCTTCTGGAAGGAAGGGAACGCCTATCTCCGGGAGATGGCCAAGTGGTCTCCCGTGCCCATCATCAGCATGCAGGACGACCTGTACCACCCCCTGCAGGGCATCGCCGACCTCATGACCATCCAGGAGAAAAGGGGTAAGAATACCCGTGGACTCAAGGTCTCCGTCATCTGGGCCTACGCCACCACCCACAAGAAGCCCATCTCCGTACCCCTCAGCCAGGCCCTCCTGTTCCCCAGGTACGGCATGGAAGTCACCCTTGCCTACCCGAAGGGCTACGAGATGCCCGACTGGGTCATCGAGCAGGCGAAGAAGAACGCCCTTGACAACGGCGGAACCTTCCGGATCACCAACGACCAGGAAGAGGCCTACCGGGATGCCGACGTGGTCATTCCCAAGAACTGGGGCAACTGGGTGACGAACGAGAGCAAGGCCGTCATCGACAGCACCCTTGAGGCAAACAAGCACTGGAAATGCACGGAGCAGCGCATGGCCCTCACCGACAAGCATTCCCTGTACATGCACGCCCTCCCCGCCGACAGGGTGAACGAGGTGGAGGATTCGGTCATCGACGGCCCTCACTCCGCCATCTACGATGAGGCTGAGAACAGGCTCCATACGGCAAAAGCCGTCATGGCCCTCACCATGGGCGGAAGGTAAAAAAAAATTTTTGGAGGATGCCGGACAACAGGGGCATCCTCCTTTTTTCTTCATGCTATACTCCTGCTGAAATCATCTTTATCGTCAAGGAGGGTTAAGGATGAAGCGGTTCGTTCTGTTGGCAGTGATTGCGGCAATGGCGACTGCAGGTTTTTTTCACGAGGTGCCCGCTTTCGCGAAGGCACCGGGGGAGTACAAAATGGTGCTGATCCTCCCGGGCCCCATCAACGACCAGAGCTGGAACGCCACGAACTACGCCGGGCTCCAGGCGGTGAACAAGACCCTCGGCACGAAGATGGAATACGTGGAGAACGTTCAGGCGAGCGATTACGAGTCCACCTTCAGAAATTATGCTGAACGGGGATACGACCTGATCATGGCGGCAGGCACCCAGTTTGACGAACCTACCTCCAGGGTGGCTCCCAAGTATCCCAAAACTGTGTTCTGCGTGGTGAACGGCATGGCCGCCGCCGGGCCGAACGTCATGCCCATCCTCCCGAAGGAGTACGAGGCGAGCTTTCTCGCGGGAATCATCGCAGGGCACGTCACAAAATCGGGGAAGATCGGCATCGCGGGAGGATTTCCGAACAAGCTGATGATCCGCCTGCTGAACACCTATGAATGGGCCGCCAGGGTCGGCCGGAGCGATCTGAAGGTCACCAGGGCCTATGCCAACTCCTGGAGCGATGTCGCCCTGGGGAAACAGATGGCAAGCTCCATGATCGACGGGGGGGCGGATGTCCTCTTCTTCTACGCCAACCAGGTCGGGCTGGGTGCCATCCAGGCGGCGAAGGAAAAGGGCGTGAAGTATGTCGGCTTCGCCAGCGACCAGAATGCCGCTGCGCCGGGAACCGTTGTGGCAAGCGTCTATTTTGATTTCGCCTCCATGTACACCTGGGCTGTGAAAAAGTATCTCGACGGATCGCTGAAGCCGGTGGTTAACGAAGCCGGGATCGCCGAAGGCATCGTCAAGGTGTCCTACTCCGACGACATCGCCCCCGAAGTCCGCGAGACGGTGAAGGCCGCCGAAGAAGCTGTGAAAAGAGGGGATGTCCTCTTCTTCCTCTCCGGTTATCCGGAGAAGCCCTGATCCCCGCTCAGTCTGAACCGCCGCAGGGTCCGGGAAGCCCTCCGGGCCCTGCGCACCCTGCAGGGGGAGGTACACCATGGAATCCCCGCACACCGAAGCCCTTTCTCTCCGGGGAATCACGAAGGTCTTTCCCGGAGTGCTCGCCAACGACGATGTAAATCTTTCCGCCCGCCGGGGTGAAATCCTGGCCATTCTGGGCGAGAACGGCGCCGGCAAGTCCACCCTTGTGAAGATACTGTACGGCATGTACCAGCCGGACAGCGGCACTGTCTCCGTGAACGGCCGGGCAGTCGGAATCCGCTCGCCGAAGGATGCGCTGGCCCTCGGCATCGGCATGATCCACCAGCATTTCACCCTCGTTCCGGTCCATACGGTCTGGGAGAACGTGGTGCTCGGCCTTGATCCTTCCTCCGGGCGTCCGGCCGGCGGGAAAGGGGCCGCCCTTGAGCTGGAAAAACTGGGCAGGCGATACGGTCTTGAAGTCGATCCCTTCGCAGTCGTTGCAGACCTTTCGGTGGGTATGCAGCAGAAGACGGAGATTTTGAAGGCCCTGTACCGCAGTGTCAGCATCCTGGTTCTCGACGAGCCCACCGCCGTACTGACTCCCGGGGAGGCGGACAATCTCTTCGCATTTCTCAGGGAATTCCGTGCTGCGGGAAACACTGTCCTTTTCATCACCCACAAACTCGGAGAAGTAATGGAGATTGCCGACAGGATTGAAGTCCTCAGGGGCGGGAGAAACGCCGGATCCTTCCTTCAGGGTGAGGTGTCCGAGCGGGAGCTTGCCGCCCGCATGGTGGGAGGGGACATCCCCTCTGTCGGGGAGACCCTGGTCCGGCCTGCGGGACGGGACGTCCTGGAAGTCAGGGACCTCTGGGTCAGGGGCGGCCGGGGGCATCATGCCGTACGGGGCGTTTCCTTCACCGTACGGGCCGGCGAGATCCTCGGCATCGCCGGAGTGAGCGGAAACGGACAGGAGGAACTGGCAGACTGTGTCTGCGGCCTTGCCCGGCAGGAGAGGGGAGAGATCCGCCTCGACGGGCGGATTCTTCCCCGGGAGGATCCGGGGGCCGTCTTTCGCGCCGGGGTGGGGTACATTCCCGCCGACAGGCACAGAGAAGGCCTGGTTCTCGACATGACCGTGGAGGAAAACCTCGTGCTGAAGAACCTGTCCGCCTACTCCCGGAAGGGCTTTCTTCGGGAAGGGGCCATGCGGAAAAACGCTGAGCGTCTTATCGGCGAGTACGGCATCAGGCCGCCCCTCCCGGGAAGCCGGACGGCCTCACTGTCGGGAGGCAACCAGCAGAAAGTGGTGGCCGCCAGGGAGATCGAGGCTGGACGGAAATGCATTGTCGCCGTGCAGCCGACGAGGGGCCTCGACCTGGGGGCGGCGGCCCACGTTCACAGGATGCTCGCCGCCGCCCGGAACGAGGGCAGGGCCGTTCTCCTGGTGTCCACGGAACTTTCTGAAGTTGTGAGCCTGTCCGACACTGTCGCCGTCATGTCCGGCGGTGAAATCGCCGGTATTTTTCCCAGGGAGAGCGCCGACCTCCGGACCATCGGGCTGCTCATGGCCGGCAGAAAGGGGGAGCCGTCATGACGGCTGAAAAACACGGGGGAAATTCCCTGTCCGAATCACTCACCGATCCCGACGGGATTCTTTCGTCCCTCTTTTTTTCCTCCCTGTCGGTATTCCTCGGCCTGGCTTCCGCGGGCGTTCTCATGCTTTTTCTCGGGCACAGCCCTGCGGCGGTGTACCGGGATCTGTTTTCTTTCGCCTTCCGGGACGTATACAACATCGCCGACATTTTCGCCAAGGCCGCGCCCCTGATTTTGACGGGCCTGGCCTTTGCCTTCGCCTTCCGGGCGGGGCTGTTCAACATCGGGGCCCAGGGCCAGTTCTACCTCGGTGCCGTCACTTCGGCGGCCTGTGCCCTATCCTTTCCGTTCCTGCCTTCCTGGCTTCTGCTTCCTCTGTGCGCCGCGGCGTCCATGGCGGCAGGAGGGCTGTGGGGAGGCATGACGGGGTACTTCAAGGCAAGGTTCAACGCCAACGAGTTTCTCGTCAGCATGATGTCCACCTACGTAGCTGTGGCGATCATGGATTTCCTTGTCCGGAGCCCCCTGAGGGAAGCCAAGGGTGAGTACCCCCAGACGGACGTTCTCGCGGAGGCGTCCTGGATTCCCTCCTTTCTGTCCGGTACCAGGTTCCACTGGGGATTCTTTCTTGCCCTTGCCGCAGCCGGTGCGGCATGGGTTCTTCTCTGGAAAACGACCCTGGGCTTCCGGATGAGGGCGGTGGGCAAGAACAGGTCCGCCGCCCGGTTCGCAGGCATCCGGGAAAAGAACGTTTTTGTCTCCGTCTTCCTCGTCAGCGGGGCTTTCGCAGGACTGGCGGGTTTCCTCGAGGTCAACGGAGTCCAGCACATGGTCGTCCAGGGTTTCAACCCCCTGCTGGGGGCAGAGGGCATCGGCATCGCCGTCCTCGGCGGCGCCCATCCTCTCGGCGTGGTGCTGTCGGCCCTTCTGTTCGGGGCTCTCAAGGTGGGGGGCCTGCTGGTCACCCAGACATCCTCCGTCCCGTCGAGCATCATCGCCATTCTCGAGGGCTTCGTCATGCTCTACGTCATACTATCCTTTTATCTCAGGCACAGGCTGAGACGCGCCTGCGCCCGGAGGCGTGCCGCCGCGGGAGGTGAAGCTCCGTGATACTCGAGGGACTTCTCGCCCGGGCTGTGCAGATGAGCACCCCCCTCCTCCTCGGGGCGCTCGGGGAAGTGATGGTCGAGCGGACGGGGGTCATGAACATGGCCATCGAGGGTATTTTTCTCCTCGGCGCATGGGCCGGGTTCACGGGAGCCTACATCACGGGCAGCCTCTCGGCGGGATTCCTGTGCGCCATGGCTGCGGGCGTCGTTGTCGGCGTCCTGTACGGCTGGATCACCGTCTTCCTAAAACAGCACCAGATCGTGACGGGAGTGGCTCTCAACATCCTGGCTGCAGGAATCGGAATATTTTTCTACAGGGTGCTCTTCGGCGTTCCCCTTCTGCCTCTTACGGTGGAGCCTCTCCGCCCCCTGGCCGTTCCGTTCCTGTCAGCCATTCCGGTTCTCGGCCCCGCGCTCTTCAGGCAGAACATCCTCACCTACCTGGCCTGGGGGGCAATGCCCCTGGGATGGTGGGTTCTCTTCCGGACACGGGCCGGGCTTGTTCTCAGGTCGACCGGGGCCAATCCGGAGGCCGTCGACGCGGCGGGCATCTCCGTGGAGCGGGTTCGGTTCGGCGCCGTTCTCGCGGCAAGTGCGCTCAGCGGGCTGGCGGGAGCATTCTACTCCATCGGCTACCTCGGCCTTTTTTCCAATGACATGATCGGAGGGCGGGGATGGATCGCCTTTGCCCTCTGTTTTCTCGGGAACTGGAATCCCCTGGGGGCTCTGTTGGGAGCGGTGGTCTTCGGCATAGCCGACGCAGCGGCCATAACCCTCCAGACATCAGGCATCCGCATGGTTCCCAACGAGTTTCTCATCGCCCTTCCCTATATTCTTACCATAGCGGCCACCCTCGCCAGGAAGCGGTTCAACGTTCCGGCCTCGCTGGGTACGGCCTATACCAAGGAGGAAAAATGACTGGAGGAGAGACGGAATGTATGACCTGGTGATCAGGGGCGGGACAGTGGTCACGCCGGAGGCCGTTCTCGCCGCCGATATCGGGATTTTCGGGGAAAAGATCGCGGCCCTGGGAGACGGGCTGGAAGGAAAGTCGCAGGTGGATGCGTCGGGAAAACTGGTTTTCCCCGGCGTCATCGACCCCCATGTGCATTTTTCCCTTCCCGTGGGCGGCACCGTGTCGAGCGACGATTTCTATTCAGGTTCGGTGGCGGCGGCCTGCGGAGGCGTGACCACCGTGATCGATTTCACCGTGGGGGCTCCCGAGCGGACCATGGCGGAGGACCTGCGGAAACGCTTCGAGGACGCCCGTCCGTCGGTGGTGGATTACTCCTTCCACGGGGAGGTGGTTGGCTGGCGGCCGGGCCGGAGAGCAGAAATCGCGGAGGCCATGGCCGACGGGATAAAGAGTTTCAAGTTCTTCACGGCCTACGGAGCCTCGGGAAGGAGAACGGACACGGGACCCCTCTTCCAAGCTTTCCGGGCCATAGCGGAAGGGGACGGGGTTGCCGTTATCCATGCCGAAGACGACAGCATGATCGAAGCTTCCGCAGCCCTTCTTTCCAGGGAGGAGTGGGGGCGGATGGGAGCCGTGGCGGAGGTCCGCTCGGACCTCTGCGAAGCCTCGGCGGTGAATTCCGTCGGATGGATCGCCGCCAGGACAGGCGTTCGGTGCCACATTGTCCACCTCAGTTCCGCCCTCGGCCTCGGGGAAGTCGAAACGGCACGAAGGAGAGGAGCCGTCATGACGGCGGAGACATGCCCCCAGTACCTGCTGCTCACATCCGGCGTCTACGAAGGACCCCAGGGGCATCTCTATTCCGCCACGCCGGCCCTCCGGACCCCTGGAGACAATGAAGCGCTCTGGCGCGGCCTTTCTTCCGGTGCGGTGAATTTCGCCGCTACGGACCACTGCCCCTTCACCAGAAGCCAGAAGGAGTGGAAGGGAGCCTTCGACCGCCTGCCCGGAGGCCTGCCCGGGGTGGAGACGCTTCTTCCGCTGCTCTATTCCGAGGGGGTGCTCAAGGGACGGCTTTCTTTGTGCTCCCTCGTGCGGGCCACTTCCGAACAGGCCGCGAAACTCTACGGCCTCTATCCGGGAAAAGGGTGTCTCCTTCCCGGCTCCGACGGAGACCTGGTCATCTTCGACCCCGAGGAATCCTGGACCATGAGGGCCGGCGCCCTCCGCATGAACGTGGATTTTTCCCCCTACGAGGGGATGGAAGTCCGGGGAAAAGTCTGGCAGACCATCTCCCGGGGCGAGGTCATCTATGCCGACGGACGGTTTCTCGGCAGGAGGGGGAGGGGAAAGTTTCTTCCTCGATGACATGAAAGCCGTTCCGGTAAATTTAAAAGAACGCAATTGATATTTGTTTTCCGGTAGAGTAATGTATATTTTGAGAATTTCCCGAAGGGAAACAGACGAAGGAGGAACCACCATGAAAGTACCGAGCGACATAGAGATTGCCCAGAGCGCGAAACTCCGCCCTATAGTCGACATTGCGGAAAAACTTGGCATCGGCGAGGACGACCTTGAACTCTACGGAAAATACAAGGCCAAGATTTCACCGGAAGTGTGGGAGCGGGTGAAGAACAACCCCGACGGAAAGCTTATCCTCGTCACCGCCATCACACCCACCCCGGCAGGGGAGGGAAAGACCACCACCACCGTGGGGCTTTCCCAGGCCCTGGCGAAGCTGGGTCAGAAGGTGAGTTTCGCCATACGGGAACCGTCCCTCGGCCCCAGCTTCGGCGTCAAGGGCGGGGCTGCCGGGGGCGGGTACAGCCAGGTGATTCCCATGGAGGACATCAACCTCCATTTCACCGGCGACCTCCATGCCATCACCACGGCCCACAACCTCATCGCCGCCATGATCGACAACTCCCTCCAGCAGGGCAACGAACTCAACCTCGACCCCAGGAGGATCGTGTGGAGACGGGTGATGGACCTGAACGAACGGGCCCTGCGGAGCGTCATCCTCGGCCTCGGGGGAAAGGCCAACGGCGTTCCCCGGGAGAGCGGCTTCGACATCACCGTGGCGTCGGAGATAATGGCCATTCTCTGCCTCTCCACGGACCTCATGGACCTGAAGGAAAGAATACGGAAGATC
>JAHDLC010000019.1 GCA_018436595.1 Synergistaceae bacterium
AAGAAATTCATGGAGAGTTTGATCCTGGCTCAGGACGAACGCTGGCGGCGTGCTTAACACATGCAAGTTGAACGGAGGCATATCATCACGACTTTTCGGAGGAGAGATGATGTGTTCTTAGTAGCGGACGGGTGAGTAATGCATGAGAACCTGTCCTTCAGAGGGGGACAACAGTTGGAAACGGCTGCTAATACCCCATATGCCGAGAGGTGAAAGGAGTAATCCGCTGAAGGAGGGGCTCATGTCCTATCAGTTAGTTGGTGAGGTAAGGGCTTACCAAGGCGATGACGGGTAGCCGGCCTGAGAGGGTGACCGGCCACATTGGAACTGAGATACGGTCCAGACTCCTACGGGAGGCAGCAGTGGGGAATATTGGGCAATGGGCGCAAGCCTGACCCAGCGACGCCGCGTGAGGGAAGAAGGCCTTTGGGTCGTAAACCTCTGTTGTATGGGAAGAAGGAAGTGACGGTACCATACGAGGAAGTCCCGGCTAACTACGTGCCAGCAGCCGCGGTAATACGTAGGGGACGAGCGTTGTCCGGAATTACTGGGCGTAAAGGGCGCGCAGGCGGATATTTAAGTCAGCTGTAAAAGGCATGAGCTCAACTCATGTATGCGGTTGAAACTGGGTATCTAGAGTGCTGGAGAGGTAGGCGGAATTCCCGGTGTAGCGGTGAAATGCGTAGATATCGGGAAGAACACCAGTGGCGAAGGCGGCTTACTGGCCAGCAACTGACGCTGAGGCGCGAAAGCCAGGGGAGCGAACGGGATTAGATACCCCGGTAGTCCTGGCCGTAAACGATGAATGCTAGGTGTGGGTGTCGAGAGGCATCCGTGCCGGAGTTAACGCGATAAGCATTCCGCCTGGGGAGTACGATCGCAAGATTGAAACTCAAAGGAATTGACGGGGGCCCGCACAAGCGGTGGAGCACGTGGTTTAATTCGATGCAAACCGAAGAACCTTACCCGGGTTTGACATGTACGTGGTACCGACCTGAAAGGGAAGGGACTCTCACTTCGGTGAGAGAGCGTATGCAGG
>JAHDLC010000031.1 GCA_018436595.1 Synergistaceae bacterium
CAGGACCTTGAAAACCGTAAATTGTTGTCATGACATGGGAAAAGCAGTTAAAACGCCCATTTTATTCCTCAGGAAGCGGGGCGTTTTCCGTACGAATTCCGCGAACATCCCCTCCAGGATGGTTTCTGTCAGGGCGATTCCGGCCCGGACGGCGGATTTCAGCATCTCCAGAAGGAGAGCGAGCGACGCGACGAAGGATATGTCTTCCAGCTCTTCGCAAAACCGGCAGAATAGTTCACCGTACGCCCGGTCATCCTCTGACCGTCTCAACTCGAAGGAGAGCATCATGTATCTCAGGAAGACGATGCTCGTATGGGCCACCAGGGAATCGTAGCTTCTGGTCTGGAATTCTTTCCCCAGGCGGAGCATGCTCTTGCAGGCCTTGAAGAAGACCTCTATGGACCAGCGCTTCCCGTAGATCCGGACAACTTCTTCGTCGGGAACGGAAGTATCGGTGCACAGAACGGCCAGCCAATCACGCTTCGCGCCGCTCTTCCTGTTTCTCACGAACACGACCTTGACCGGCAGGGGAGCTTCCTGGGAGTCCTTCCCGCTGTCTACCTCCACGAGCACGGAACCGGGGATATCCTTTCTATCCAATCCCGGGGAGGCCTGCTGATACAGGTCTGCGAGCTTCATCCGCCTCTTCGTTCCGTCCTTCTGCACTACCAGGAACTGCAGGGAATTGAAGTCCTTGGCCATGGCGATGGAACGGATGCCTTTCCTGTGCACGGAGTGCAGAAACTGGTTGGTGGCAAACCAGGAATCGAAGAGAAGAAAGTCGGCCTTTATGCCGTTCTGGAGCGTAGCGTCAAGAAGGATAAGGGCCGCTTCCGACGTCTTCATCACCGCTTCTTTCCGTCTCCGTGCCCCCGATGTTCTTCCGTCGGTGTCCGCGGCTCCGAAGAATCGTTTCTCCTCCTTGGCCGAACCGAGAAGGGAGAATGCCAGGGGCAGAAAGGACCTTCCGTCGGACCAGCCGAGGGAGAGCATGCGGAAACCTCTGAAGTATCGGTGAGCACAGTGGTCGTAGCATTTCGACAGAAGTTCCACCTTTTTGCTTCTGTTCCTCGAGTAGATGGAATCGTCGAGGATCAGAACCCGGTCTCTTCTCTCCGTCGTGAGAGGGAGAAAGAAGGTGTCGAGAAGCCTCTTCGCGACGAGCAGGAGGAAGCGCCTCCAGTTGATCCGAGATTCCGAGAGGAAGCGGTAGAACGTGTCCTTGCCCCAGGGCAGGCAGTTCTCGCGCACCAGCTCGAAGAAGGTCTTCCTGAGGAAGACGAGGGCGAAGAGAAACTGCAGGATCCTGACGGGGGGAATTCCCTTTCCTGTCCTGGCTGAGCGGTTGAAGAGCCCTGAGATGCCGAAGGTGTGAAAAAACGCTGCGGCGGAACAAAGAGTATCGTCGTCAGAGCCGGCATGATGTAAAATGGGAGTCACGGGAAGGCCTCCTTTTGTAGTTTTGTTATCTCGCGACTACAATTTTACAAAACAGGGGCCTTCCTGTCATTTTTATCCAGTCATTTCAACGGTTTTTAGGCTGTCAAGGTCCTGCGAAAGTTGAGATATAATATGGTCAGTAAATTTAGCGGTTCAAGGGGGAATGAAGCATGCTGAAACTGCTTTCCTTCATGACGGTGTTCCTGTTTCTGGGAGGCCTGTGGTACTGCGGGGCCGCTTCGGCGGCAGGATTTGAGGAAGACGTGTTCAGGACCTCCGCCGGAGAGGTGACCATCACCTTTCTCGGCCACGGAACCCTGATGTTCTCTGTCGGCGGCAGGGTGATCCACGTGGATCCCTACAGCAAGGTCGCCGACTACTCGGCTCTTCCGAAGGCCGATGCGGTGCTGATAACCCACGAGCACCAGGATCACCTGGATACAGAGGCGCTGAAGCACATAGTCACCGATGGGACCGATATCGTGCTGAACAGGAAAAGCGCGGCGGCCCTGGGCAAAGGGCGCATAATCGGCAACGGTGAAACAAAGAAAGTCCTCGGCATAACAGTGGAAGCCGTGCCGGCCTACAATATCGTTCACAAGCGGGACAACGGCCAGCCGTTCCATCCGAAGGGAGAGCACAACGGCTACGTTCTCACCTTCGGCGACACACGGATCTACGTAGCGGGGGATACGGAGAACATCCCCGAGATGAAGGAGCTGAAGGATATTTCCATCGCCTTCCTGCCCATGAACCTTCCCTACACCATGACGCCGGAGATGGCGGCGGACGCCGCCCTCTCCTTCCGGCCCAAAATCCTCTACCCCTATCACTACGGGCAGACGGATCCGGAAAAGCTTGTGGACCTCCTGAAGGACTCGGGGATTGAAGTTCGGGTCAGAAAGATGAGCTAGGGAGAGCCGGAACGGCCTTTGCCTCCCGTCAACCCGGGGCGGCATTGCTGTTTCTGTCATCCTGAGGAGCGAACGCGACGAAGGATTCCCTTTGGTCCGGGATCGTAAAATTTCGAGGTCCTGAGCGGAGCGAAGGACGACAGAGGAAGAGTGTCATCCTGAGACCGGGTTTGGGGTTTGTCATCCTGAGGAGCGACAGCGACGAAGGATCTTTTTTGTTCCGGGGCCTCAATGGCGAAATCCTCCCCACGCTGCGCTCGGGATGACAAAATAGAGGAATCAGGAAGAAAAAGGTGGCCGGGACATTGTGTCCCGGCTTTTTTCATACCCTCCCTTTTTTTCCGGGCAGCCACATGACCGTGGTCATCACCGCGGTGGCGATGCAGATCAGGGTAAAGAGAAGAAATGCCTGCCGGGTTCCCAACAGGGTGCAGCCGAACCCCATGTAGAGAGGAAGGATGAACCAGCTCAGGTCCATGGAGAAGTGGACCAGCGCCGAGGCCTTCGCCCGGAGACGGGGCGCGGCGAGATCCGCCGTGAGGGCGAGATGGGCGGGGTATCCGTATCCCATGCCCATGCCGTAGAAAAATCCCCAGAAGACCAGCCCGAGGGAAGAGTCGGCGAAGGCGAGGCCGAGAAGGCAGAGGGCCATGACGAGGAAGGAGGGGCCGGCGAAGACGGTCCTCTGGTACCGGTTGAAGAGGTTTCTTCCCGCCGTCCGGACGAAGAGGGCCCCCGCCCCGAGGGAGAAGATGAACCACGAGGGGACGAGCCCCTTTTCCAGAAGCACCGTGCCGATGAAGACGATGGATGCGTCGCACAGGCCGAAGAAGAAGCATGAGAAGACGATTTTCCCCGCAGGCGTTTCCCGGAAGAGGTCGCCGTAGGTCCCCCATTCCATGGGCTGGTCCTGTCCCGGGGAGCCCTGGAACCGGGCGGGCCTGAGCCGGAGGGCCAGGGAGAAGGAGAGGGCCGCCGCCGCCAGGGGAAGTATCATGAAGAACCGGTCCAGGCCGCTCCGGACAAGGTAGTCGGTGAGGGGGACCACGGTGAACATGGGGATGAGGCTTCCCACGGAGACGAGGACGAATCCGAGCCCCCGCTTCGATTCTTCGATGACGAGGGCCTGGTAGGTGGTGAGGGCCACCATGAAAATGCTGTATGCCAACCCCATGACCACCCTCACTCCGACGAACCAGCCGAAGGCACCCTGGTAGAGTTGGAGGGCCAGGGCGCAGGCGATGCAGACGCCGGAGGACCAGATCATGCTCTTTCTCACGCCGATCCGTTCGGTGATCCAGCTTCCCACCGGCCGGACCGCCGTGGTGGCGGCATAGAAGACGCCGACGAGGATCCCCGCCGACGCCGCGGAGTATCCCCTCCCGGCAAGGTAGGGGGCGAGGAAGAAGAATGCGTTGGAATAGGAATAGATTGCGAAATTGATAATCAAGAGAGACAGAATAAGCCTGTCCATTCTGGCGGCCTCCTCGGTGCCGTTATGGTCCGGGGCGGTTCCGGACGGGTGTATTGTATGCTCCCGGGGGAGTTGGTTCAATCCTTTCCGCAGAGTGAGGCAAATGCGGGGGTGAGCATAGCTCCGGATACGATGCATCCCTTGCCCTTCGATTTCGCCTCGTAGAGGGCCGCGTCGGCCTTTCTGAAGGCATCCTCCGGGGACGAACCGCCCGGAGCGAACGCCACGCCGAGGGACACGCTCAGGTACGGAGCGCAGCTTCGAAGCTGGCGGCAGATATTTTCCGCGATCACCAGGCCGTTGTTCTCCGGGCAGGCGGGGAGAAGGACGGCAAATTCGTCCCCCCCTATCCTGCAGGCGATGTCGTCTCTCCGGACGGCCCGGGAGACGGCTGCAGCCATTTTTTTCAGGGCTTCATCCCCCGCCTGGTGTCCGTGGACGTCGTTGATGTCCTTGAAATCGTCGAGGTCGAGAATAAGGAGGGTGACTCCGGTTCCCTCCCGGAGCATCCGGGCAAGGTGTTCGTCGAAATGGCGCCGGTTGAAGAGTCCCGTGAGAGGATCCCTGCTGGCCATGTCCCGTGCCTGCCGCTCGGCGGTTGACAGGGCGGCGAGTTCCCTGGAGGTATTTCTTTGCAGCATGGAGAAAAAGTACATGCTGGAGACGATGAAAATATAGCAGATGGCCAGGTTTGCTGTTTCTCCCCGGAAGTCCCCGGCCAGGAGAAAGGTGCCGAGGAAGGAAAATGCGTTGATCACGAGATAGGTGAAGAACACGTCCCGTCGCCGGAACTGCATGAAAACCCATGTCCCCAGAAGGGTGACGATATGCCGGAGGAGGAGGGTGAAGAAGCCCGCTTCGAGGAAGGAAGCCCCCAGGGGCAGCAGGTTCAGGAAGAGCAGGATGGGCGGAACGAATCCCCGGACGGCCGAAATGGGCATGGCGTTCATCCTGAGGCGGAAAAACAGGAAAAGGGAGGCGAGGAAAAAGTCCAGCACCGCCAGGAGATGATATCCCATCAGCACGTCGGCCCAGCCTGCGGCGAGAAACCAGACCGCTGTGATGACGCTGAGGAGACGGAGGGCGGGCAATTCTCTTTCGAGTCGGTTTCCCCTGTGAACGGTGCGGTATGCCATTGCAGCCTCCCGGACTTTGTTGACTGCCTGCGACAAGGATTATACCCTCCATGAGGCGGGAAAAAAAGAGCCCTTTCCCGGCCTGGGCCGGAAAAGGGCGGATTCAGCCTTTTCCGAAAGCGGATTACTGGGTAATCGCGTTCACGGGGCAGACGGACACGCAGCTGCCGCACTCGATGCAGCTCTCGTCCACAAGCGCCTTGCCGTCAACCATGGAAATGGCTTCCACGGGGCAGGTGCCGACACAGGTCTCGCAACCTACGCATGCATCCTTGTCCACGACTGCTTTTGCCATTGTTCATTCCTCCTCGGATATAGTCTGCTGGTACACTGTGCCGGTCCGGATTATACCCCACTTTCTTTTTCCGGGCAACTTGAAGAGCCCCAGAGTATGGCGGGAGGGTATTCCGCTTTTGGGTCCCTGGTGAGCAGCCGTTCCAGTTCTTCCGCCGGGGAAGCGCCTTCATACAGCAGGCGGTGGACCCCCCTGGAGATGGGCATGTCCACTGAAAGGCTTACAGCCGCTTCGGTCACAGCCCTGACGGTATAGGCTCCCTCGGCCACCTGGCCGATCTCCTTCCTGGCCTCTTCCAGGGAAAGACCCCGTCCGAGAGCCATGCCGAGCCTGAAATTCCGCGACTGGGAGCTGTAGCAGGTGAGGACCAGGTCTCCCATTCCAGCAAGGCCCGCGAGTGTGAGGGGATGGGCGCCGAGAGCTTCGCCGAACCTCATGATCTCCGCCAGCCCCCTGCTCACCAGAGCCGCCCGGGCGTTGTCCCCCAGGCCGAGGGACGAGGCCAGCCCGGAGGCGATGGCCATGATGTTTTTCACCGCCCCCCCGGTCTCGGTACCGGCAACGTCATGGGATGTATAGATCCTGAGCCGGGACGTGTTGAGCAGGGACTGCCAGAAAAGAGCGGACCCTTCGTTCCCGGAGGCGACGGTCACCGCCGTGGGAAGCCCCCTGGCAACCTCTTCAGCGAAACTCGGCCCGGAGAGGACCGAATAGAGCCCGACGGGAAGGATCTCCCTCACGATTTCGCTGATCCGTTTTCCCGTGTCGATCTCTATGCCCTTGGCCACGTTGCAGATTTCCGTCCGGCCGGTGCAGTATGCTCCCAGCCCGGGGAGAAATTCCCTGAGCGTCTGGGTGGGGAGGGCCAGTATCCAGTAGTGTGAAAACAGGGCCGCCTCCTCGATGCCGGATGTCGCCGATACTCCTGCAGGGAGGGGGATGTCACGGAGATAGTCCGGGTTTTTTCCCGTGGCGGTGATTGCTCTCGCCTGCTCGCTTCTTCTGCACCAGAGACAGACTGAATGCCCCGAAGCCGCCGCCGATGCCGCCAGGGCGGTGCCCCAGCTTCCTCCGCCGAAAACCGTCAGTTCAGCCATTGTGTACCTCCTTTCCCTTCCCGTCCTTTCCGTCCGGTGTGGCCGGCGTGAACAGAAGCAGCGCCGAGCCGGCGAACATGAGCGCTACGCCGGCGGTTATGGCGGGAACGAGGGACCCCGTAAGGTCCCGAAGAAATCCCGAAACCAGGGGGGCCACCACGGCGGACGACATGACCGAGCCGTTGAAAAAGCCCACCGCAGCCCCCATGGAACCGGGGTGCCGCCTGCTGACGATATCGCCCACCCACGAGATGGCGATGGGGGTAAAAGCCGTGTTGCTGAAGAGCCCGAAGAGAAGCAGCGTCCCGACGATGGCAGGAGTTCCCTGGGCCCTTGTGAGAAGGAAAAGGGCCGCGGCGCTCAGCGGGAGGACGAAGAGAGCCGTCCGTTTCCTGCCCAGACGGTCGGAGAGCCGACCCCAGAGAATGCCTCCCGGGAGAGCCGTCAATGCGATGAGGCCGGTGTAGAGCCCGGACTGGGTCAGGGAGAACCCCCGCTCCGCCTGGAGGAACGTTGGGCCCCAGGTGGCCGCAGCCCAGAAGCCATAGAGGGACGTGAATGTGGCCAGGTTGATCTTCCAGATGTCCCTGTCGCGGAACAGCCTGCCGTAGGCCGCAAAGGACGGGGAGACGTCATTTCGGACGTCGGGGAGGTACTTCATGAACATGAAGATTACAAGGACGGAGGGAACTGCCAGGAGAATGAAGGGGATCCTGTAGCTGCCGAAGAACTGGTAGAGGGGGCCGCTGACCGCCATCCCCCCGATGGTGCCCACGGCCATGCCGATTCCGATGAGACCCGAGCTGAGCCCCCGCTTTTCCGCCGGGACGGTGGAGAGCATGGTTCCGAAGCAGCAGGGGTAGTAGGCGGAAGCTCCGAAGCCGTGGAGCCCCGAGAAAAAGAGCAGGAGTGCGTAGGATGTGCCGAAGAGCCCGAATCCGAGGATTCCGAGGCCTGAAAGGGCAAACATGAAAATCAGGACTCGTTTCGCACCCCACCTGTCGGCGGCGAATCCGCTGGGGATCTGGGGCAGGACGTACAGCAGGAAATATGTGCTGGTTATGGCCCCGGCGCTGGCGGATGATATGCCGAGACTGTCGGCGATAACGGAGAGAAGAGGGTACAGGGCGGTCCTGTCTGCGTACAGAACGGCCCAGCCAAGAATAAGAGCCAGGATCACGGTATATTCCTCCCAGTATGGTTGTGTAGCGTCTATTGTATCCCTTTTCGCCGGGAAGGAAGAGCGGGAAATTGCCAGACTTCATCGGGAGGGCTACAATACATCAGGTAATGTATCTGTTCCTGACGGGAGGAATCTGGAATGGCGCCGGACGACATGGCCATGAGGCTGAAGGAAATCCAGGACAAGGTGAGCGAATCACTGCAATACAGCATCGACAGCCTCGTTACGCTCCGGGAGGAGGAGCGGGAGCGCCTTTTCGAAATCCGGACCCGGCGGGAGGGCGTGCAGAAAGAACTCAACGAGGTCATCGTGGCGTCGGAAAAAGCCGAGGCGGAGTACAGGCGATCCAGGCAGGTCCTCCTGGATGCCTCCAGGTCCGGGAACGAGTCCAGGGAAAAAGAAGCCTACGAGCGGGCCATGAACCTCATGAAAATCAGGGGGGCCTTCGAGGAGAGAGAAAAACACCTGGCCGCCCAGCGGGACGATCTTGACCGGGAGGAGCGCCGTATCGAACGGCTCATCGCCCGGAGCGAGGAGATGGGCAACCGGTTCAGGGTTGTGCTCAATCTGCTCAACTTCAGCATCGAGGATGAAGGATCGGGTACCCTTTCTCCCGAGCAAAAAGAGTTCAGCGCTGGGCTCCTGCTGGCGGAGCGGGAAAGCATATCCCTCTCCCGGGAGCTCCATGACGGCCCGATTCAGAAATTTTCCGCCGCCGGCCTGATGATCGATCTCGCCGGAGAATTCCTCTCCCGGGGGGATTTCGGGAAGGCGAAGGAAGAACTCGCCAGAACCCGTTCCCACATCGGGGATGCCCTGGAGGAATTCCGCTCGTTCCTCTTCCAGCTCAACCCCACCGGCCTCAAGGAGGGGTTCGATGTCGCCCTGAGCCGCCTCGTCGCCCAAACCTCCTCCCTGTCCGGAGCGGACGTGCGCTATGCCGTGGAAGGTCAGTCCGACCTGATTTCCCTCCCCATGCGGACCACCGTGTTCAAGATCATCCAGCAGGCGGTGGTCAACGCCGTGAAAAACGGAAAGGCACGCCGCATCAGGGTTCTTGTGAGCATAGGCAGGGAAATGCTGCGGGTGAAGATCGTCGATGACGGGCTCGGCTTCGACGTTGAAAAAGTGCGGAGCGAGGCCGAGGAAAAAGGCGCCTGGGGGCTGGTCAACATGGAAGACCGGGCCGCCATGATAGGGGGGGAGTTCTCCGTCCTCAGCGAACCCGGAAAAGGAGCCACGGTCTCCCTCGCGGTTCCCCTCCCCGTGAAACGATAGGCACAGGGCCGCCCCGGTTGGGAGGCGGCCCTTTTTTTATGCGGACAGCTTTTTCGCGGCTTTTCTCCGCTCGCCGTCGTCGAGGATGATTTTCCTCAGGCGGATGGACTTCGGAGTCACTTCCACCAGCTCGTCCTCGGAAATCCACTCCAGCGCCTTTTCGAGCCCCATTTTGCGCGGCACGTCGAGCTTCACCGTGAAGTCCTTCGTGGAGGACCGGTGGTTCGTGGCCTGCTTCCGCTTCGTGGGGTTGCAGGGCATGTCGTTGGGACGGGAATTCTCGCCTACGATCATGCCGGTGTAGATTCTGTCCATGGGAGAGACGAACAGGGTCCCCCTCTCCTGGAGGTTCTCGAGCTGGTAGCTCGTGGCCTCTCCGGTGTCGAGGCTCACAAGGGCTCCCCTGCTGCGGGGGGTTATCTCCCCGGACCACGGGGAGTACCCCGAGAAGCGGGAGGACATGATGCCCAGGCCCCTCGTGTCGGTGAGGAACTCGCCGCGGTAGCCGATGAGGCCCCTGGTCGGGATATTGAAGAATATGCGCATGAGCCCGGTGCGGAGGTTCTGGATCTCCTTCACCCTGGCTTTCCGCCGGGACAGTTTTTCAAAGACGATGCCCTGGTATTCCTCCGGGATATCCACCACCAGGTCCTCCATGGGCTCGTGAAGCGCTCCGCCGATCTCCTCGGTGATCACTTCCGGCTTGGAGACGCAGAACTCCATCCCTTCCCGGCGCATCTCTTCGATGAGAATGGCCAGCTGCAGCTCTCCCCGGCCGGAGACCTTCACGCCGTCCGGCCGTCCCAGATCTTCCATCCGAAGGGCCACGTTGACGTGCATTTCCCTCTGCAGCCTGGCCTTGAGCTGCCGGAGGGTGATGGCCTGTCCCTCCTGGCCCGAGAAGGGGCCGTTGTTCACCAGGAAAAACATGGAAACCGTTGGCTCTTCGATATCCAGGGGCGGCAACGCCTGCCCCTCCAGCTCGGGGGAGGAGAAGGTGTCCCCGATGCCGATTTCCTTCGGGCCGGAAATCCAGACGATGTCCCCTGCCGAGGCTTCTTCTACCTCAAGGCGCTCAAGCCCCCGGGTGACGAAAATCTGAACTGCCCTTGTACGTTCCGTCTCGGTGACGGAGTAATTTTCGTTGTCCTTGTCGGAAGGGTCTTCCCAGCGGGTGGCCATGCGGAGAAATTCTTCTCCCTTCCGGATCTTTCCCTGGAGGATTTTCCCGCAGCCCATCCGGCCGGTGTATTCATTCCATGCCAGGGTGCTCACCTGCATTTTGAAGGGGGCTTCCTCGTCGGCCAGGGGCGGTTCCACGCACCTGATGACGGCTTCAAACAGGGCGTCCATGCCCTTCGACTCCCCGCCCTCGATCTCCGAGAGATCCGACACGGCCCATCCCGCAAGGCCGGAGCCGTAGAGCACGGGGAAATCCGCCTGCTCTTCGGTGGCGCCGAGTTCGAAGAAGAGGTCGAAGGTGGCGTTGAGGGCCATGACGGGGTCGGCTTCCTTGCGGTCAACCTTGTTGATGTAGACGATGGGTTTCAGTCCCATGCGGAGCGCGTGGGACAGGACGTAACGGGTCTGGGGCATGGGGCCCTCGCCGGCGTCCACGAGAAGGAGCACCGAGTCCACCGTGGAAAGGATGCGCTCCACTTCCCCGGAAAAATCGGCGTGGCCGGGAGTGTCGATGATGTTGATGCGGCAGCCCTTCCATTCCACCGTGCAGTGCTTGGCCCGGATGGTGATGCCCTTTTCCCGCTCAAGCTCGTTGTTGTCCATGATCCGTTCTTCAATCCGGGCGTTTTCCCGGAAAACCTGGGCGGCCCTGAAAATGGAGTCGATGAGGGTGGTCTTGCCGTGGTCGATGTGGGCGATTATGGCGATGTTTCGTATGTGTTCCGCTCTTTTCATAAAATATCCGTTCCTCCGGTGCAGTCGGACTTGGTGTTTCTTCTCTGCAAACGAAAATGATACATCCTGAGGAAGTGAAATGCAAGAGTATTCCGCTGAAATCAGGAAAAGGCGCATTATGCCGCTGGGGCGTTCAAACCGGACCCGGATTTCACCGTGATATTTTACAAAAGCGTAACGGAACGTGTGTCCGGAGGTTACATTGCGGTGCTAGTGTTCCTGCAGACAAAGCGGAAGGGAGAACGGAAATGACATCTTTCATCGTGCAGGAAAAATCCCATGACCTGTTTTTGCGGGAACTTCTCGAAAAAGGGAGGATTCACCCTGTGTTCCAGTCCATTCTGGATGTCGCCGAGGGAAAGGTTTACGGTTATGAAATTCTGTCCAGGGGAATGCCCCCAATGGAATCCCCCCTGGATCTGCTTGCCGCGGCCCGGGAATGCGGCATGCTCTGGGAGGCGGAAAGGGCCTGCCGAAGGGCGGCCCTGGAAGGCATACGACGGTGTGATACAGGAGAAGGGGCCCGCTATTTCCTCAACGTTAGCCCCGGGGTTCTGAGCGATCCGCGGTTCAGGGAGCTTTTCACTCCCGAACGGCTGAAACCCTATGAAATAAGCCCGGACAGGATCGTTCTTGAACTGACGGAAAACCTGCCCGTCGAAGATTACGGAAAACTTGAAGAGTCTGTGGCCTGGTTCAGAAAAGAAGGGTTTTCCCTCGCCCTGGACGACGTCGGATCCGGGTATTCGGGGCTTCGGACGATGGCTGTCAGTGCCCCGGATTTCTTCAAGATCGACATGGAGATCGTCCGGGGGGTGGCGGGAGACCCGTACAAAAAACATGTGGTCCGGTTTCTCTGTTCCTTTGCCGCGACTGTCGGAGCAAAGATCATTGCGGAGGGGGTAGAGAACTGGGAGGATATGAAAGCGCTTCTCGAACTGGGAGTTCACTACGCCCAGGGGTTTCTTTTCGCCCGTCCTCAAAAGGAACCCGCTCCTCCCCCTGATCATGTGATGGCTCGGCTTTCAGCCATGTATGCCGAGTTGAACGGGGACGACCACATGGTGGGCGAGGGGCTGCGGGCCCTTGTGATCAAGGGAACGGCTGCCCGGAAGGGACAGATGTCCTGCGAGGACCTGGAGCAGCTTCTCCGGAAAAACAGGACCCTGGATCATCTTGTCGTTCTGGACGGGGATCTTCCGGCGGGCCTTATTACCAGGCAGTCCTTTTTTCTGCAGACGGGGGGTGCTTTCGGATACCAGCTTTTTCAGAAAAGACCCCTGGAAGAAGCTGCGAAGAAGGAATTCCTTGCCGTGCCCGTATTCAGTCCTGTAAGCACCCTGGCGAAGCTTGCCATGGAACGGCGCCAGGATGATCTCTACGATCCCGTTGTCGTGGTGGACGACAGGGGATGCTTTCTCGGCACGGTGACCATGAAACAGATAATCTCCAGGTCCACGGAGCTGGAGGTGGAGCGGGTCCGGAGCTGCAATCCCCTGAGCGGACTGCCGGGGAACAATCATATCCGCAAGTGGATAGGGGATGCCCGGAAAGAAAGCCTTTTTTCCCTTATCTACTGCGACCTCGACAGATTCAAGGAGTACAACGACCGTCACGGGTTCCTGAAAGGCGACGAGCTGATCAACTTTACCGCAACAATTCTCAGGGAGGGGCTGGACGAACTGCCGGAAGGGACCCGTCTCGGGCATATCGGTGGTGACGACTTCGTGCTCGTCTGCCCGGGAAAGGTGTCTTCCTCCGCTCTGGATGCCATCTGTGACGCTTTCGACCGGAAAAAGGGACTCTATTTTTCAAGGGAGGAGAATGCCGCCGGGTGCTACCGTGCGACGGACAGGCAGGGAGCGGTGTGTTCCGTTCCCCTGGTAACGCTCAGCCTTTCAGTAATAGAGAAGGATAACCTTGATCTCTGTGCTCACCCGGCGGTGATAGCGGAAAAAGCGGCTTCCCTCAAGCATGCGGTGAAGCGTATCACTGCGGCTGAACGCCGCAGTTCATGGCTTATCGACCGGAGAAAAGCGGGGGTTTCCGGGGAGGCTGAACAATGACGCTCAAATCAAGGCTGTTCGTGCTCGCATGCTCCATTCTGCTTGTAACTGCCTGCTTTGCCTTTATTTCTTACCGCGGGGGAGCGGAGATACTCTTTTCCCAGGCGGGGAAAAGCGACCGGCTTATGGCCGAAAGGGCTGCAAGAGCCGTTTCCGAACGGATTGCCTCATGGGAAAGCGTCCTCCTGACGGCATCATCCAATATTGCCTTTATGATAGAAGACCTTGGAGTGCTTCCCGGAACTCTCGGCAATTACATGAGAAATCTCACGGAGGCATCCCTGGACCAGGGCTTTTCCGCCATCTCCTTTGCTCTGTCCAGCGGTGTCCTGCTGGAAGGAAGCGGATGGTTCCCCCCGGAGGAATATGACCCGAAAAATGAGACGTGGTTCAAGGAAGCGGAAAAAGGCAGAGGACCCGTTTTCCTTGTCCGCTGTCAGGAAGTAAAAAAAGAAAAGGAGGTTTCCCTTCTTGCCGTTCCGGTCTATTCCCTCTACCAGGAAGGGCTTTTGCTCGGTGTCCTGGCCGGTGAAATTTCGTCCGAAGCTCTTTCATCCCTTTCCTCGACGGAAAACGGCGAACTGATGATCCAGCTTATCGGACCGGAGGGAGGAAAACTGTTCCCGGAGGATAGAGAGCAAAACGGCGTGGGAGACCTTCAAGCTCCGGCTTCTTCGGGAGGCGGAAGCTGTTCGTTGGTGAACCGGGAGGGAGAAATCTTCAGGGTAAGTGCCTATGGGTTGCCCTATGGAATGTCTCTCGCCGTTTTTTCTTCCGAAGAAAAACTCCTTCACCCGCTGAGAACTCTTGCTTTTCGGCAGGCCGCTTTTCTGGCGGCGGCCCTTCTCTTTATTTGCTCCATGCTGTATGCCACGGGAAAGAGTATCCTTTCTCCTGTCAGCAGGTTGATTCTTTCAGCAAAGGCGGTGGCAGACGGAAACCTCACCCGTCCTGATTTTCCGAAGGGGAAGGATGAGATTGCCTTCGTAAGCCGCGCCTTTTCTGATATGGTCTGCAGACTGAGGACTGTTCTGCTCGGTATCAGGGAAGAAAGTGAAAATATCTCCCGGAATGCGGCTCTCGTGAAGTTTGTTTGCATTGAAATGTCGGACAGGTTCCGTGAAATGCTTGTGGGGTGCGAACAGCTGGGGCGTTTTCTCTCAGACAGCGATGAAAGCCTTGCCGGCTTGAAAAAATCAGCTTTTGTTTCGGGGCGGGAGGCGGAGGCGGCAGAAGCCATCTCCGACATGTGCCGCCGAGAAGCTGACCGCCTGATCAATCTGGGCACCGTCGCTTCGGGAACAGCGGGCGAGGCCGTCGAATCTGTCCGGGCGATGGCGGCATCCTTCGGGAGAGTGAGCGAAGCAGTCAGGGTACTGGAAAAGAGGACCAGCGACATCGCTCTCATCATCAGGATTATCGATGACGTTTCACGGCGAACGAACTTCCTGGCCCTGAACGCCTCCATCGAGGCAACGAAGGCTGGCCCTGCGGGGAAGGGATTCGCAGTGGTCGCCGAGGAAATACGAAAGCTCGCTCTTCAGAGTGCTGATGCGGCGCGGAGAATCGGAACCCTGGTAGGAGGCATTCTCGAGGGAGGCCGGGCCGTCGGAGAAGAAGCCCTTTCCGGTGAGCGGATTGCCTCGCTGAACTGTACGAAAATCGAAGATCTCATGAGTTTTCACGACGATCTCCAAAAGGTCATGAAATCCATGAAGAGCTCTATAGGAACGATGGTATCGAAAGCGGAAGTAAATGCCGCACTCGTAAAAGAGGTTACAATCACTGCCGACACCCTTGAGAACCGGTCACGGGACGGTGCCGGCGCCGCTGCGTCCATATCGTCCGCGCTCTGCGAACTTGGAAACAAACTTGAAGTACTCCGGGAAGGGGCCGCTGAACTGGACGGCAGGGCTGCCCTGCATGTCCGGAGCATGGAAAACTATCGGCTGGGTTCCCATACGCAGACCCTTCCCGTTGAGTGATGGACGGGCCGGTTCTACCGTTTTTTTCGTTAGAGAAGCTCCCGTATGGACTGCTCGAGCTCGTCCTGGGAAGGAACACCCTCGAATGCCTTCCTGCCGTTCAGTATCCAGACGGGGTCGGTGCCGCGGACCCTGTACCGGAAAAGGTCGAAAAAGGAGAAGATGCTTCTCGGATCCATGACTGAAATATGGACCTTGTCGCCGAAGGTCTCCCTGATGCCCGAGAGAAGCCTGCCGATCTCTTCCGCCGTGTCCTTCCTCCACTCCGTCTCTTCGCTTCCGGGAACGAAAGTGCTGCAGCCTCCGCTGCCGCCTGTGGAACTCCGTTCCATGATCAGTTTCAGCTTGACGATCGACATACTCGCCACCTCCTTTCTGGTAATTTCCAATAATACACCAAAAAGTCAGAAATATGAACTATGTTTACAGTGTTCCGGTTCTCTTCTCGGCGCGGGGCGGGAAAAATTGACTTTCCCTTTCACGAGCAATAAAATTACTCGTGACTAAATTCCCGAAAAGAAGGCACCCATATGCTTGAATCCCTCATCACCTCGAAAACCAGGGCCAAACTGCTGCTGAAGTTTTTTCTGAATCCCGGCACCAGCGCCTATCTTCGCGGTCTTGCCGACGAGTTCGGCGAGTCCACCAACGGCGTGCGGGTGGAGCTGAACCGCCTGTCCGAGGCGGGATTGCTGGAGTGCGCCGACGAGGGCCGGACGAAGGTATACCGGGCGAACACGGGCCACCCCCTGTTCCCGGAACTGCAGCGGATCGCCGCCAAGACCCTGGGGATCGACCAGGTGGTGGAGCAGGTGATCCGCCGGCTGGGCAACGTGGAGCTGGCCTTCGTGACGGGAGACTACGCCCGGGGGATCGATTCCGGGCTCATCGACCTGGTCCTCGTTGGAGAGATCGACCGGGGATATTTCGACCATCTTTCCGACAAGATCGAGAAGCTCATCGGGCGGAAGATCCGGGGGCTGATCCTCAGCAGGGACGAGTTCTCCCGGCTGAAGGGACGCCTGGAGGCCGAGAATGCCCTGCTGCTCTGGGACGGGGACGGAAAGACGGGATGAAGGGGGAGAGGCCGTGATTCTTGTTACCGGAGGGGCCGGGTTCATCGGGAGCCACACCTGCGTGGCCCTGGCGGAAGCGGGGTTTGACGTCCTGATCATGGACAATTTTTCCAACAGCAGTCCCGGCGTGCCCGGACGGCTGGAACGTCTCGCCGGCCGGCCGATGAAGTGTGTCCGAGCCGATGTCCGGGACAGGGAAGCCCTTGACCGTCTTTTCCGGGACCACGCCATTTCCGCCGTGATTCATTTCGCCGGGCTGAAAGCGGTGGGTGAGTCGGTGGCCAAACCCCTGGAGTATTACGGGAACAATCTCGGCTCCACCCTGGCCCTCTGCGGGGCCATGGCGGCCGCCGGGGTGAAGCGGCTTGTCTTCAGCTCCTCCGCCACGGTCTACGCCACGGGCTCGCCCATGCCCCTGGACGAAGACTCTCCCCTGGGGTGCACCAACCCCTACGGGTGGTCCAAGTTCATGATCGAGCAGATGCTTCGTGACCTGGCGGCCTCGGACCCGGAATGGTCCATTGCCCTCCTGCGGTACTTCAATCCCATCGGGGCCCACCAAAGCGGCCTGATCGGCGAGGATCCCAGGGGCATCCCGAACAACCTCTTCCCCTATGTCTGCCGGGTGGCCTCAGGTCGCCTGGAAAAGCTCTCCGTTTTCGGCGACGACTATCCGACCCCTGACGGCACGGGAGTCCGTGACTATATCCATGTTTCCGACCTGGCCGAGGGGCACGTGAGCGCCCTCAAATTTCTCGAGGGAATGGGTGGTGCGGAGGCTTTCAACCTGGGAACCGGAAAAGGAACGTCGGTGCTCGAGCTGATCCGGGCCTTCGAGAGAGCCTCGGGGAAGGCCGTTCCCTTCGAGATCACCGGGCGGCGTCCCGGGGACATCGCCGTCTGCTATGCCCGCACGGACAGGGCCCGGAAGATGTTCGGCTGGTCGGCGAAGCGCACCCTGGACGACATGTGCCGCGACGGATGGAACCGGGAACTCCTGAGGGATGACGGAGAAAAATAACAGGACGCCCCCGGACGGGGGCATCCTGCTTTGAATCGAAGCCCCAAGGAATCAGAAGGCCCTGAAGCCCACCACGTCCTCGCGGATCTTGAGGTAGCGTTTCTTGGTGATGTCCATATGCTCCTTCTCCATGTCCTTGATCTTGCCGAACATCATGGCCGTCTCGCCCTTGCTCTCCTTTTCAAGGCGCTCGTAGAATTCCATGGCGCGCATCTCGGAGAGATAGGCGGCGGAGGCGATGCGGAGCACGGAAGTGACGTCGCCGAAGTCCTTTGTCTGGACCTTCAGCTCGGGGGCCACCACTAGGTCGGGGTCGATGGGGCATTTCTCGCCGTACATCTTCTCGTAGTAGTTCAGGAGGCTTGCCTCGTGCTCGCTCTCCCAGTCGGAGAGCTCCAGCAGCTCCTTCTTGAGGTGTTCCTCATCCACGCTGTCGGCCCACATCTTGTAGAACCGCTTTGCCTCGATCTCTGCATGGATGCCGTACCGGAGAGCTTCCTTCATGTCGAATGCCACTGTCATATTCCATCCCCTCCTGATATATGGGTTATTTCCGCTCTTCATTATACCCTATACCCGAGAAAATTCCAAAAATAGAAATTGACTACAAACCGGAGACGTCTCCCTGCCTTTCAAAAGAATTCCCCCTGTGAGAGAATGAAAACAGAATGCATTTCCGATGAAAGGCTGGGATAGACAATGGATTTATGGAAATCGGTCCGGGAAATTGAAGAGGACGTGGTGGCGTACCGCCGTCACATCCACGAGAATCCCGAACTGAGCCTGAAGGAGTTCGACACCGCCGACTACGTGGAGACGGTGCTCAAGGGGATTGAAGGGGTTGATTCGATCCGCCGGATCTCCCCCACGGGAATTCTCGCCGAAGTGCGGGGGACGAAGGAGGGGAAGGGCCGGTGCATTGCCCTGAGGGGGGACATGGACGCCCTTCCCGGCGACGAAATGGCTGACGTGCCTTTCAAGTCCAAACGGCCGGGGGTGGTCCATTCCTGCGGCCACGACGTCCACACCGCCCTGCTGCTGGGCGCGGTGCGGATTCTGGCCCGCCACAGGGGCGAGTTCGCCGGGACGGTGAAGTTCTTCTTCCAGCCCGCCGAGGAGGTCCTCGGGGGAGCGATCCAGTTCCTCGGGGCCGGGGCCCTGGAGAACCCGAAGGTCGATGCCGCCGTGGGCATCCACGTGTTCTCCGACCATGACGCGGGCATTATCTCCTCCAGGAAGGGGCCCATGCTCGCCGGGGCCGACGGCCTGACCATTGAGGTGAAGGGATGCCAGTCCCACGCGGCCCATCCTCACACGGGGCGGGATGCCGTGGTCATCGCCGGGCAGGTGATCGGAGCCCTCCAGACCATTTCCTCCCGGTTCGTGGCCCCCACCGATCCCGTGGTGGTGACCATCGGGCAGATTAACGGCGGGATTGCCCGGAATATCATCGCCGGAAGCGTGACCCTCGAGGGAACCATCCGGACCGTGAAGCCCGAGACCCGGGACAGGGTCCACCGGGAACTTGAAAAGATGGTCCCGGCTCTCGCCGAAGCCATGGGCGGATCAGCGGTTGTGGAGATCCAGTGGGGAACACCGCCCCTGATCTGTGACGACGGGCTCGTGGACAGGCTGCAGGCGGTGACGGAAAAGCTGCTGGGGAAGGACCGGTACGTGTCCCTTCCCGACCCGTCCATGGGCGGGGAGGATTTCGCCTTCATCATGGAGAAGGTGCCGGGGCTCTTCATCCGTCTCGGCGTGAAGCGACCGGGAGGGCCGGTGACCCCTGGTCACTCGGTGGACTTCTTCGCCGACGAGTCGGCCATCGCCCCGGGGCTCGCGGTCTTCGCCGGAACGGCCCTGGACTTCCTCGGGGTGCCGCTGGAGTAGGCTGGCTCCCTTCCTTGACAAACTCCGCCGGAAGGTCATAATATCAGGACGGAAGCCCGAAGGGCTTTCGCCGCACGATGCTCGGGAAGCCGGTGAAAATCCGGCGCGGACCCGCCACTGTAAGCCTGACGAACCCATCGGTCCACTGGAGGGAAAACCTCCGGGAAGGGATGGGGGAGGACGAGGGCAAGCCAGGAGACCGGTCGTGCGGAACCAGGGAAGACTCGCGAGGAATCGAGGCCGCCTTTTCGCAGCACCACCGCCGAAACCGCATCCATTCAAAGGGGCCGATCCGCACAGGACGGCCCTTTTCGTCTTCGGACGCGGGGGGCGGACTCCTTTCCTCCCGGCGCATTCCCCGGACATCTTTCATCATTTCGGGAGGAGAACAGGATGAGGAAGAACATGGTTACGGTACTGCTGCTGGGACTTGCGGCTGTCGGTCTGCTTGCGGGTGCGGCTGCCGCAGCGGAAAAAGCGGAAGCGGAGAAACAGGGGATTCTGCTTGTGGCGTTCGGGACCTCCGAGCCCGAGGCCCGGGGCGCCATCGACCGGATCGTGGAGACTGCCCGGAAAACGTTTCCGGACGCGGAAGTGCGGCTCTCCTACACGTCCAATATCATCCGCAGGAAGATCCTGAAGGAGGAGGGACTCGCAATAGATTCCCCCCTCATCGCCCTGGCGAAGATGCAGGACGAGGGCTTCACGTCGGTGACGGTGCAGTCCCTTCATATCATCGCCGGAGAGGAATTCCACCAGCTTGCGTCGGTGGTCCGCACCCTGGAGTCAGTCCGGGGAAAGTACGGATTTTCCAGGCTCTCACTGGGCACACCGCTCCTCACCACCCTTGAGGACTACCGGAAGACGGCGGAGCTTCTGAAGAGGAAATACGGCTCCCTGGGCGGGGACGGCGGAGTCGTGGTGTTCATGGGACACGGCACCCACCACGGGGCCAATGCGTCCTATGCCCAGATGCAGATGATCTTTGACGAGGAAGGCCTTCCCTTCATTTTGGGACTTGTGGAGGGCTACCCGGACCTGGAGGGAGTGAAGCGGCGCCTGGCGTCCCTGAAGCCCCGGAAGGTGACCCTCGTCCCCTTCATGGTGGTGGCCGGCGACCACGCCCGGAACGACATGGCCGACGAGGAGGACCCGGAATCGTGGATCTCCGTGCTCCGAAAGGAAGGCTACGACGTTGAGGCCGTTTTGAAGGGTCTCGGCGACGGAGAAGGCCTGGCGGAGCTGTTCGCGGACCATATCCGGGAGGCCTCCGGGAGCAGGTAGAGGCAGTGGCTCCGGGAACACCGGGACGAAGGCTGTTTTTTGCGGGGCTGCTCCTCCTTCTGGGGGGAGCGGCCCTGTGGCGTCTTCTCGCGGGGGACATGCCCCTTTCCCCGGCGGCGGTGGCGGACATCCTCTTTTCGCCCTCCCCGGACGCATCGCCCCAGGAGATCCTTGTGGTCCGATCAGTCCGGCTGCCCCGGCTGCTGGCCTCCCTGGGTGCGGGGGCGTCCCTGGCGGTGTCGGGGGCGGTCCTCCAGGGCGTGCTGGGGAACCCCCTGGCGGAACCCTATACGCTGGGCATCGCCGCCGGAGCGGCCTTCGGGGCATCCCTGGCCATCTCCCTCGGGGGGATCTGGGTCTCAGGGGCTGCCTTCGCGGGGGCCTTGGCCGCCCTGGGGCTGGCCCTGGTGCTCTCCCGGCTTTCCGGGCGGGGGTCCCAGCTCTCCATGGTTTTGTCGGGCATCGTGGTGAGCTCCGTCCTCTCGGCGGGGGTGACCCTCTTCAAGGCCCTGGCGGACGAGAGAGTGTCCTCCATCGTGCTGTGGCTCATGGGCAGCTTCTCCGGGGCCTCCATGGAGGAGGCCGGGGCGGTCTGCGCCGGGGCGGCACTGCTCTTCGGCACCGCCCTGTGGTGGGGACGGGACCTGGACGCCATCTCCCTTGGCGAGAGCCGGGCGGTGTTCCTCGGTGTGGAGGAGGGAAAGATCAAGACGGTGCTGCTGGTGCTGGCCTCCCTGGCGACGGCCCTCACAGCGGCCTCCTTCGGCATCATCGGCTTCGTGGGACTTGTGGGGCCCCACCTCGTGCGGCTGGTCCTGGGACCGTCCCACCGGCCATTGCTGGCCGCGTCTTTCCTGGGCGGGGCGGTGCTGCTCGCCGGTGCCGACGGCCTGGCGAGGTCCCTGGGCGAGCTGCCCGTGGGCGTGATCACGGCCCTCGCCGGAGGACCGGTCTTCTGCTGGATCCTTGTGAGAGAAAGGGGGAAAGGAGCATGAAGGGCGTATCGGTGCGGGACCTTTCCGCAGGGTACGGCGGGAAAACGGTCCTCCGGGGAATCTCCGGGGACTTCCCCCAGGGTGCCCTGACCTTCCTCCTCGGCCCCAACGGCAGCGGAAAGAGCACCCTGCTCCGGGCCCTCGGCGGTGCCCTTCCCCACGGCGGGACCGTAACCCTCTGCGGACGGGACGGGTCGTCCCTCTCTTCCCGGGAGCGGGGCCGCCTGGTGGGCGTGGTGACCCAGTCCCCCTCCCTGAACTTTCCCTTCACGGTGGAGGAGGTCATCGCCATGGGGAGGCTCCCCCACAGGACGTTCTTCGGGAGTCCCGATGTCCGGGGCCGGGAGGCGGTGCGGCGGGCGGCGGAGGCCATGGAGCTGGAGGACCTTCTGGACCGGCCCCTGACCACCCTGTCCGGAGGGGAGCGCCAGAGGACCATGATCGCCCAGGCCATCGCCCAGGAGCCCGAGGTGTTCCTCCTTGACGAGCCCTCCTCGGCCCTGGACCCGAGGCACACCCTGGCCCTCTTCCGGTTTCTCCGGCAGGCCGCGGCGGAAGGAAAGACCGTGGCGGCGGCGGTGCACGACATCAACCTCGCGGCGGAGTTCGGCGACTGCGTCTGGCTGTTGGGCGGGGATGGCCTCGCCGCGTCCGGGAGGGTGAAGGACGTCCTCACCGGGGAGGTGCTTTCCTCGGTGTACGGCGTCTCCTTCGCGCCCCTCGGGCGTGGGGCCGGGGAGGGAGAACGGGTGCTGTGGCGCGCCGTCTGACCCTTCCGGCCGCTCTCCTTCTAGTGCTGGCTTCCTGTTTTTCCGCCTTCGGGGAGATCCGGGTTTCCGACGACAGCGGTAGGACCGTGGTCCTGGAGCAGGCGGCCCGGAGGGTGGTCTCCCTCTACGCGGGGCACAGCGAGAACCTGCTGGCCCTCGGTGCGGGGAACGCCATTGCCGGAGTGTCCGCATCCGACGATCCGGCCCTTTTCCCGGGAGTTCCGGTTCTGCCCATGCGGGCTGACGGGGAGCGCATCCTCGCCCTCCGCCCGGATCTGGTGCTGCTGCGGCCCCAGGGAGAAGCGGCAGCCGCGGGGGTGATCCGGCTCCTGGAGAAGGCCGGCGTGCCGGTGGTCTCCCTGTCGCCCCCCACATGGGAAACCATGGAGGCCTATCTCGCCCGTCTGGGAGCCCTCGTGGGCGCGGCGGATCCGGCAAGGCCCTGGCGGGAGACTGTGTCCGCCCTGGAGCGCACCGTCCCGGCGGGGAATCGTCCCAGGGTCTTCCTGGAGAGCGCCTCCCGGGGGCTGATGACCTGTTCTCCCTCCTCCTGGGCCGCCCGGGTGATCGCCCTGGCCGGGGGAGAGAACGCCGCCTCCGAAGCGGTGCCCCTCCGTTCCGGGAGCCCCCTGGCCCCGTGGGGAGAGGAGCGGCTGCTTGCTCTCGCCGGGGAGGGGATCGACGTCTACCTCGTGCAGGCGGGGGCGATGAACCCGGTGACGGAACGGGATGTCCTGGCGCGGCCATGGATTTCCGGTCTCGGGAACGCCCGGATCGTGCTTGTGCCTGAAGAATGTGTGAGCCGCCCGTCCTTCCTCCGACTGGAGGAGGGGGTGGAGTGGCTGCGGAACGTGTTGTACCCTGAAGGAGGAAAAAAACAGTGAAATTCTGGGGAGTGGGCCTCGGCCCCGGCGATCCCGAACTTGTTACGCTGAAAGCGCTTCGCATCCTCCGGGAGGCCGGGGCGGTCTTCGTTCCCCTGTCGGGAAAGGGGCGGGAGAGCGTTTCCGGCGCCATCCTTGGCGCCCACCTGGACCGGGAGACCATCCCTCTCCATTTCCCCATGGTGCGGGATGATGCCCGGAGGGATGCCCTGCTCCGGGAGGAGCTGCGGAGGACACGCTCTCTCTGGGAAGGGGCGTCCTCCCTGGCCCTGCCGGTGATCGGGGACTCCGCCCTGTACGCCACGGCAGCCTATCTCTACGACCTCCTGAAGGCGGAGATTCCGGACCTGTCCCTGGGGCTTGTCCCGGGTATTTCGGCCCATTCCCTGGCGTCGTCCCGGGCGGGACGGTTCCTCGCCCTCGGGGACGAGAGCCTGTCGGTGATTCCCGGCACGGCTCCGGCGGAGCGTGTGCGGGCCATGCTCGCCGCGTCGGACGGGGCGGCCATCTACAAGCCGTCGGCCCTCGGCGGGGATCTCCGGACGGTAGTGGAAGCGACGGGCCCGTGGAAGACCATCCTGCGGGTGGACCGGGCGGGCATGGAGGACGAGCGGATCCTGGAGGGGGATGCTGCCCTCGCCCCTTCGGGGGAGTACCTGAGCGTGGTGGAGCTGCTCCGCCGGAGATGACCGGCGGGGGAGCGGAGAAGGAGGGGAAGGGATCGTGGGCGGCATCGACTGGACCGGACTGCTGAAGGGCATGGGGCTCCTGGCCCTGTCCGTGTCGGGCGGCCTCGCCCTGGGAAAGGCCATCATCGCCCTGTCCCTCCCCGAACGGCTCCTGGGTTCCCTGCTGCCCCGGCTGCGCCGTCTCCGGATTCCGGCCCAGGCCCTCTTCGCCCTCGGCGTGAGCCTGGGATCCTCCAGGGCGGGGTCGGCTCTCGTAGCGGAAGCCTACGGCCAGGGGATCCTCTCGGAGCGGGAGGCCCTCTTCGGCACCCTGCTCCAGTCCTTTCCCGGCTACCTGAAGCGGTGGCTCGTCTCCTTTCCCGTGGCGGCGGCCCTCGCCGGGACTGCGGGGGCCATCTACTCCGCAGCGGTGCTGGCCAGGAGCTTCTGCCGTTTTCTGCTCTTCCTGTTCCTGCTCCGGGGGCGGGGGGCCACAGAGAATGAGGAATCCGTCCGCGGAACGGAAGGCCGCAGGGGACGGGAATTTTCCTTCTTCGGAACCCTGGCGAGAACCCTGCCGGCCGCGTGGGCCTTCTACGCCCTGGCGTACCTGGCCACCCCGGCCCTGCAGGAGTTCATCGAGGCCAGGGGAGCCTCTTTCCCCCTGCTTTCGGCGGCGGGGTGGACCGTGGCGGCGGCGTCCTTCGCCCATGTCAACGCGGCCCTCGGCGTGGCGGGGGGAGCCCTGGCGTCGGGGAGCCTCACCACTGCCCAGGCGGTGCTGGCCCTGCTGACGGGGAACATGCTCGCCGTGCTCTCCCGGGTGCTGCGGCAGGACATCGCCTTCTGGATCGGCATTTTCCCGGGGCGGATGGTCCGGTCCCTGTTCGTGTGGAACCTCGTCACCCTGGTGGCGACCATGGCGGCGACGGTGTGCCTTGCGGCCGTGCCCGTCTTGTGGGGATGGTAGGAAAGGTTTCGGAAAACTCAGGCAGAGGGAGTGTCGCCGGGCATTAGGTGAATTCGCCCCCAGGGCGAAGAGAGGACCCCCTGGGGGGCAGCGCCCGGGCCGGGAAACCGACAAGGATGTCGGTTTCAGGCGCAGTTGTCACGGATGACAATGTGCGCCGACGGCCCAAGCGAGCACCGGTGACGCTCCCCGCTGCCACAGGATACGCAGAGAAAGAGAGGCTGATTGCTATGGCGACGAGTGCGGAGTGGTTCACCCGGGCGAAGGAATCCCTCGCCGGGGGAGTGAACAGCCCTGTCCGCTGCTGGCGGGGCGTGGGCGGAGACCCCCTGTTCTTTTTCCGGGGGGAGGGCCCCTACCTCTACAGCGTGGAGGGGAAGCGCTACACCGACTACGTGGGGAGCTGGGGCCCCCTCATCCTCGGCCACGGCCACCCCGAGGTGGTGGAGGCCGTCTGCCGGGCCGCCTCCGACTCCACGTCCTTCGGGGCGTGCTGTCCCGCCGAGGTGGAGCTTGCCGAGGAAGTGAAGGGGGTCTTCCCCTCCATGGAGCTCCTCCGGTTTGTCTCGTCGGGAACGGAGGCGGTGATGACCGCCCTTCGGGTTGCCCGGGGGTTCACGGGGCGGGACCTGGTGGTGAAGTTCGAGGGGTGCTACCACGGCCACTCGGACAGCATGCTGGTGAACGCCGGGAGCGGCGCCCTGACCCTCGGGAATCCCGACAGCGGCGGCGTCCCTGCTTCCGTGGCGTCCGCCACGGTGGTGGTGCCCTTCAACGATGAAGAGAAGGTCGCCGAGGCCTTCCGGCTGTTCGGCGGGCGCATCGCCGCCGTGATCGTGGAGCCCTGGGCGGGGAACATGGGCCTGGTGCCTCCCTGCGAAGGCTTTCTGCCCTTCCTGCGGGAGATCACGGAGAAGCACGGCGCCCTGCTGGTCTTCGACGAGGTGATCACCGGATTCCGGGTCCCCGAGGGAGGGGCTCAGCAGAGGGCCGGTATCGTCCCCGACCTCACCTGCCTCGGAAAGATCATCGGCGGGGGGCTTCCCGTGGGGGCCGTGGGCGGCCGCCGGGAGGTCATGGAGGTGCTCGCCCCCCTCGGGCCGGTGTACCAGGCAGGAACCCTCTCGGGGAATCCCCTGGCCATGGCGTCGGGACTGGCGACCCTCGGGGTGCTGAAGCGGGAAGGGGTTTACGAGCAACTGGAGGAGAGGGCCGTCCTGTTCGCCGACGGGCTGAAGGATGCCGCTTCCCATGCCGGGATCCCCCTGTCGGTCTCCCGGTTCGGCTCGGTGCTGGGGCTGTTCTTTGCTCCCCGGCTTCCCCGGAACCTCGGGGAGGTGAAGGGGACGGACGGGGCGAAATACCCTCCCTTCTTCCACGGCATGGAGGAGAGGGGGCAGTACTTCGCGCCGTCGCCTTTCGAGGCCGCCTTCGTCTCCCTGGCCCACGGCCGGGAGGTGGTGGAGGAGACTCTCGCCGCCGCCGGGGAGGTCTTTACCTCCCTGTGACCATTCGGGCCACTTCCACGGCGGCGTAGGTGATCAGGATGTCCGCTCCCGCCCTGCGGAGGGCGAGGTGGGCCTCCAGGAGCCCCCTTGGACCGTCCAGGGAACCGGCGGCGGCGGCGTGCCGGAGCATCATGTACTCGCCGCTCACCAGGTAGCAGGCCAGGGGCAGCAGGGTGGACTCCCGGAGCCGGGAAAGAATGTCCATGTAGAGGAGGGAGGGTTTCACCATGAGGATGTCGGCCCCTTCCTCCTCGTCGAGAAGGGACTCCCGGAGGGCTTCTTTCCAGTTGGTGGAGGCCATCTGGTAGGACCGCCGGTCCCCGAAGGAGGGGGCGCTGCCGGCCGCGTCCCGGAAGGGACCGTAGAAGGCCGACGAGAACTTGGAGCTGTAGCTCATCACCGGCAGGGAGGGGAATCCCCCGTTGTCCAGGGCCCTCCGGATGGCGGCCACCTGGCCGTCCATCATGGCGGAGGGGGCCACCATGTCCGCACCGGCCCGGGCGTGGCTGAGGGCGATTCGGCCGAGCTCGAGAACCGTGGGGTCGTTGTCCACGGCGCCGTCCTCCTTCAGGAGGCCGCAGTGGCCGTGGTCGGTGTACTCGCACATGCAGACGTCGGTGGTGAGGTGGATCTCCCTGCCGTACTTTTCCTTCAGCAGTCTGAGGCCCTGCTGCACCGGCTGGTCCTCCGCCCAGGCGGACGTTCCCCGGGGATCCTTCCGGGAGGGGAGGCCGAAGAGCAGAAAGGACCGGATCCCCGCTCCCAGGGCGGTGTCCACCGCCTCGTGGAGGCGGTCGGGGGAGATGTGGTCCACCCCGTGCAGGGAGGGAACGGGTTTCCGCACCCCCGTGCCCGGCACCGTGAAGAGGGGAAGGATCATCTGCCTCGGCTCGAGGGAGACCTCCCGCACCATTTCCGCCAGCACGGGATGCTCCCGCAGGCGGCGCATTCTGTTCGTCAATCCGTTCATTCTTTTTCCTCCGTAAATTTCATGTTTTTCAGCTCCGCCAGCAGGGCGGCGAGAGATTCCAGCGTCGGTTCGGCCATCACGAGGGCCTTCCGTCCGAGGAGCCGTTCCGCGGCCGCGGCGCAGGGTGTTCCCCAACCCACGGGAACGGTTCCCTCGGGCAGGGACAGGCCCGCTGTTTTCCAAGCCCGGACCAGGGCAGCGCTGCCGAAGACCACCGCATCCAGCCCCGTCTCCTCCCACAGGGACGGGTAGCTCTCCCACCCCGGGGGCAGGCCCGGGACCATGCGGTAGGCGGGGATGTTCACAACAGTTGCTCCTGAGGTGCGCACCGCGTCCTCCGGCAGGGGGGACCCCGCCTCGTTCCGGAAAAAAACCACCCGTTCCCCCGGCTGAACCTGCTTGGCGAGCAGGGACGCCAGGGCCTCCGATGTGGAGGGCCGGGCCTCGCCGTCGGCCCTGATGCCGGTCCGGGCGAGGGCTGCCGTGGTTCCCGGGCCGATGGAGGCGATCTTCCCCCGGAGGGTCCGCAGGTCGGTCCTCCGGGAGAGGAGTGCGGCGCCCCGGGGGCTTGTGAGCACGATCCAGTCCGCTCCTGCGAGGATGTCCTCCTCACCGGGGAAAGGCAGTTCTTCCTCCGCGAGGAGGGGAAGGCTGAAACCGTCTGCTCCCAGGCTCTCCAGGAACCGGGCGGTGTCCCAGCTCTCGGGGGCGGGGCGGACCACGGCGACCTTCAGTCCCGCCAGGGGCCCCCGCTCGGGAGAGAGGGCAAGCCCCGCCGTTCCGCCGGCCGTCACCACGGCGGGACCCCGCAGGGCCGAAGGGCTGCACGACAGGGAGAATCGCACCGTGGAGGCGCATCCCCATCCGCCCCGGGTGACCGCCGCGCAGGGAGTCTCCGGGGCCATGCCGTTCGCCTCCAGGAACCGGGCGAGGTTCCCCCATGACGATGCCCCCATGTAGACCGCCAGGGTGCCTCCTCCTTCGGCGACGGCCTTCCAGAGGTTTTCCCGGGGAGCGCCGTTCTGCTCCGAATGTCCCGTGGCCAGGGTGAGGGAGTCGGCGAGGCCGCGATGGGTGGGGGGGATGCCCGCTCTTCCCAGCCCTCCGATGGCGGCGGTGATTCCCGGGGTGTAGGTCCAGGGAATGCCCTCCTTTTCCAGGGCGAGGGCCTCTTCGCCCCCCCGGCCGAAGACGAAGGGGTCACCACCCTTCAGCCGGACCACCGTTTCCTTCGCCTTTCCAAGTTCTGTGAGGAGGGCGTTGATCTCGGGCTGTTTCAGGCTCGCCCGGCCCTTCCGCTTGCCGGCGGCGTGGAACTCGCACGTCCGGGGGGCGAGCTGGAGCAGGTCCGGGTGGATGAGGCTGTCGTAGACCACCGCGTCGGCCTGGCGCAGGAGTTCCATGCCCTCGAGGGTGATCCATCGGGGGCCGGCGCATCCCGCCCCCACAAGGTGGACGGTCATGGCCGTCCCTCCGCTCCCGCCAGGCTCTCGGCGAGCAGCCGCACAGCCTCAGGTGTTTCCCGGAACCGCTCGCCCAGGGCCGCCCCCGCCCTGACGGCCTCCTTCTCCGAGGCCACGGGGCCGCGACAGGAGAGGCGGACGCTCTCCCGGCCCAGGGGGTCGAGGATCTCCGCCTCGAGGACGAGAATCCGGCTCTCCATGCGGGCGAGGGCGGCGAAGGGGACATGGCACCCCACCCCGAGAGTCTTCAGCAGGGACCGCTCCGCGACTGAGCAGAGGAAAGTCTCCCGGTGGGCGAGCGAGCGGCCGAGGAAGAAGAGGGACGAGTCGAGGGGCGCCTCCAGGGCGATGATCCCCTGGCAGGGAGCGGGGAGGAAGGGAAGGCTCTCCGCCCCCCCGGGGTGGATTCCCATGCGCTCCAGCCCTGCGGCGGCGAGGACGAGGGCGTCGTACAGTCCGTCCTCCATTTTTTTCAGACGGGTGGAGAGGTTCCCCCGGATCTCCCGGACGGAGAGCCCTGGCCGCACCCGGAGGAGCTGGGCTTTCCGGCGGGGGCTCGACGTGCCCACCACGGCCCCTTCGGCCAGGGTTTCCAGGGTGTGCCCGCCGCGGGAGACCAGCACGTCTCCTGCGGAATCCCGGGGGAGGACCGAGGCGATCTCGAGGCCGTCCCGACAGCAGGAGGGAACGTCCTTGAGGCTGTGGACGGCCCCGTCTCCCTTTCCGCCGAGGAGGGCTTCCTCGATGCAGCCGGAGAAGGCGCCGCTGCCACCGAAGGAGCAGAGGGGGCTGACGGTGTCCCGGTCGCCCCGGGTGGACAGGGGAACGATCTCCACATCCAGGCCCTTCTCCCGGAGCGGGAGGGCCATCCGTTCCGCCTGCAGCAGTGCGAGGGCGCTGCCTCTGGTAAGCAGTCTCATGGGCGGTTCTCCTTTTCTTCAGTCATGTCTTCGAGGCTTTGCCGGAGCCGTTTTTTAAGTGAAGCCGACCCGGCGGGGTCGCCCCCTCCGCTTCCCGCGCCGACCACAAAGCCTTCCCACCGGAACTGGGCCGCCAGGGCCCAGGAACCGGATTCCGGGGCGCCGCAGCAGTTGAGCAGGCATCCCGTCCCCTCCGCCAGGGTAAGGACGTCTGCCGTCTCCTCCGGCGGCAGGGCCAGCAGGGCGAGGCGGTGCTCGAGAAAATCCTCCCGTTCCGCCCTCCGGCGCTCCCACCGGATGGATCCATCCGCGGCGAGGGCCTGGAGTTCCGGCACGGCCTCCGGAGAGACGAGGTCCACGGCGGCTCCCCCGTCCAGGAGGGTGCGGATCTTCCGCAGCCCCACGGGACCTCCTCCGACCGCGAGGATGGGGCCCGTGGCCGGGGAGAGGCAGATCATGAGGGAGAAGTTCCCGGGCCGCTGCTCAGTCATCGGCCGGTTCCTCCATGTCGCCGGAGAGAATCTTCCAGAGCCTCCGGGCGTGGGGGTCCGATTCGGCGAAGGCGGGGGAGAGGAGGGCTTTCACCACGCTCCATCCCATGCGGCGGAGGGATTCCCGGTCGGCGCCGGTCTTCCGGGCGGTGAGGTCCGCCCGTTCCTCCACGATGCGCTCCGCCCGGAGCAGGACGAGGCGCTTGTAGGTCTCCGCCGAGAGGGAGGTGAGTTCCGCGCAGACGGACCGGGCCGCCTCGGCGGCCTCGCTCTCCAGCCGCCGGAGCTGTGTGCGGTATTCAGCCGTTATCGCCGCAGCCTCGACGGCGAGATCGTCCATGGCCAGGAGGAACGGGGAGCCTCCTGCGTTCCGCTCCACCTGGGGGGGCGAGCCGAGGTCGAAAATCCTCTGCCCCTCCCGCCGTTCGGCAAGGGAAAAGAGGGGGGCCGGGGCTCCCGTGCAGAAGAAGAGGGCGCCGAAGTCCGCAGCACGCTCCCGCCAGTCCTCCCAGGGCAGAAAGGGCGCGCCCAAAGTTTCCGCCAGAGAGCGGCCCCGTTCACCGGAACGGTTTGTCACCGACACGGGAACGGAGAGCCCGGCGAGGATCCGGGCGGTTTCCTCCCCTATCTCACCGGCCCCCACGACCAGGGCCGGAATGGAAGGAAAGGAGGGGTGCTCCCGGAGCTTTTCCGCCATGAGCCGGGGCACGGAGGGTTCCCGGCCGGGGTGGTAGCAGGTCCGCAGGAGCTTGGCCATCCGGAGGCAGCCCTGGAAAAGACGGTGGAGCCAGGGGCCGCAGAGGTCGCCCGCTCCCCCGTAGCTCTCCCGGACCTGCCCCACGATGGAGGACTCGCCGCAGGCCATGCTCTCCAGGCCGAGGAGCACCCGGAGGAGGTGGAGCACCGCCTCCTCGCCGGAGAGGGTCCGGACCCGGGGGTGGAGTATCTCCTCCGGCACGGTGCCGCCCGGGGGCAGTCGGAGGTAGATTTCCGTCCGGTTGCAGGTGGACACGGGGACCGCCTCGAGGATCCGCCCTTTCTCCCTGAGGGCCGGGAGGAAGGACCAGGAGTTTTTCGCCTCGTCCCGCTCAGCGGTGGAGACGGCCGTGTAGTCCAGGGAGAGGCAGAGGAGGCTCTTCATGAGTCCGCCCCCCGTTTTCCGGCCCGCTCGGCCCGGTAGCCCCTGCGGTCCAGCAGGAGGTCTCCCACGCGCTCCACCGACGACCCGGGAAGAAGCAGGAGGGTGCGCATGTCCACGCCTTCCGCCGACAGGTCTTCCAGGGGGAGCCTCCGGACCGAGGCACCGGGCCGTCCGGCGTCCCTGACGAGGTGGACTTCCCCATAGCCGGCGGCGCCGAAGATCTGCCGCACCGCCGCCAGCTTTTCCTCCAGGTCCCGCTTCACCGGGTTGTACAGGGCGGCGGTGAGGCCCGACCGGGCGGCGCCCTTCAGGGCCTGGCGGACGTTCTCCCATGGCTGGAGGTAGTCGGACAGGGAGAGGAGCACCAGGCCGTTCACGTAGGGGGCCCCGGTCATGAGGCCTGCGGCCTGGGCCGCGGTGACCCCCGGAACCACCGATGCGGGGACCCGACCCCGGGCTGTGCGGAGGGCGAGGGCCGCGAGGCCGAAAAGCACCGGGTCGCCCCCGGAGAGGAGGACCACCCTGTTCCCCTCTTCGGCGAGGGAGACGGCCCGCTCCACCCGCTTCTCCTCCTCCCCCATGGAGTAGGTCTCCACGGTCTTCCCGCGGAGCCAGGCCGGGGGAAGAAGGTCCGCGTAGAGGCGGTAGCCCACCACGGCGTCGGCCTCCCCGAGGGCCTGCCGCCCCTCGAGGGTGAGGTACTTCCCGTCCCCGGGGCCTGTGCCGAGGATGGTGAGCTTTCCGCCTCCCGGGTGCGAAAGCAGGGAGAAGGCGGCGGTGACACCGTCGGAGGCGGTCCGCCTGCCGAGGAGATACCCCGCCGACGCGGCGCAGGGTTCCGCCACGCCGGGAAGACCGAGATGGCGGGAGGCCGCCGAGGGGGTGAAGTCCCCGTCCAGGGAGAGGATCTCCTCCCTGTCCACGATGATCAGGGGGATCCCCAGATCTCCGGCCAGGGCCGCGAGGCCCGGCTCGTCCCGTTTCTCCTCCACGGTGCGGATCTCCGCCAGGCTTTCGGCGAGGAGTCCTTCCGACTCCAGGGCCCGGAAGAGCACCCTGCGGAGGGTATCGGTGTCCGTGCCTCTCCGGCAGCCCATGCCGGCGGCGACGCACCGGGGAATGAGCTGTACCTGCCGGGGGGCGAGGTCCCTTCGATAGGGGGAGAGGATGACTGAAGCCTCCCCGGGAGACGGAGCGGGGCGGTACTCCTCCGGCAGTTGGGGCAGGGCTGCGGGCACGTCGGACCACCAGGCAAGGGCGCCCTCTTCAATAAGAGCCCGGTTCACTCCCGGCAGGGCTTCCCTGCCGAGGAGCTTCCAGCCCCGGCGGGAGGCCATGAGGTCCGGGGCGGTGAGTCCGGCCCGGTCGCTGCTGGTGGTGAGCAGGAGGGAGGCTCCGATCCGTCCGGCAAGCCTTTCGGCGAGGTCCCTTCCTCCGCCGAGGTGGGCGCCGGTGACGGGGAGCACCGTGGAGCCGTCCTCGGTGACCACGAGCACCGCGGGGTCGGTCTCCTTGTCCCGGAGATGGGGGGCCGAGGCCCGGACAGCCACTCCGAGGGAGGAGACGAAGACCAGGGCGTCCGCAGCGGGCCACCACCGGGCGACCGTTTCGGAGAGGGTCCCGGGGGCCACCCTGACCACCCTTTCGTCCGGCCCTTCGGCGAGCCGCCCTGCCAGGGCCTCGCCGGGGTCGGAGAAGCAGAAAAAGACGGTCGTCATTCCGAGCCCTCCCGGCAGCCGTGGGAGAAGGAGGGAGAATAGAGGAGGCTGCGGGCGTCCGTCGAGGCGAGGCATTCCCCGGCGATGATGAGGGCGTGGCGGGTGATGCCGTGCCGCTTCATGAGGGCCGGGAGTTCCGCGAGGGGAGCGGTGAGGATCTTCTCGTCCTCCCAGGAGGCCCGGTATACGCACGCCGCCGGAGTGCGGGGAGAGAATCCCCCGTCCATGAGGTCCGCCGCCACGGCTTCGGCCTGGTCGGCGCTCAGGAAGACCACCATGGTGGTCCCCACGGCGGCGAGGCGGCGGAGATCCTCCTCCGGGGGCACAGGCGTCCGTCCCGCCCTCCGGGTGCAGATCACCGTCTGGTTTCCCCCGGGAACGGTGTACTGGATGCCGAGGGCTGCGGCGGCGGCCTGGAAGCTGCTGACACCGGGGATGAACTTCACGGACAGGCCCTGTTCCTCCAGGAGGCGTTTCTGTTCCGCCACGGCGCCGAAGAGGCTCGGGTCCCCCGTGTGGAGGCGCACCACAGGCACTCCCCGGCCCGCGGCGTCCGCCATGATGGCCACCTGCTCCTCCAGGGAGAGGCCGGAGGAGTCCGCCCGTTCGCACCCCGGAGAGCAGAAATTGAGAAGAGCGGCATTTACCAGGCTGCCGGCGTAGAGCACCAGCCCCGCTTCCTCGAGGGCCTTTTTCCCCTTGAGGGTGAGGAGTTCCGGGTCTCCGGGGCCCGCCCCCACGAAGAGTATGGGTCTTTCAGCTGTGTCCATGGTCCGTACCGTCCTTGTCTGCATTCCTGTCCGCATAGACGAGAAACACGGGGTTCGCCGCCGTGAGCATCCACGAACCGCCCGCCTCCGCCGAGGAGGAGGGCGCGACGTGGAGCACTTCGGGGCGGCTTCCGAGGTTTTTGAGGGTTTTCCATGCCCTGTCGGCCGATGAGGGCATGTTCGCCGTCGCCAGGAGCCGTCCGCCGGGCAGGAGCTTTTCCCAGGCGGCTTCGAGAACGGCCTCGACGGCCCCGCCGTGGCCGCCCACCACGACCCGGGTGCACCGGGGGAGGGAAGCCAGTGCCTCCGGTGCCTGTCCTTCCACGAAGCGTATGGAGGAGAGGCACCCGGCCCGTTCCGCGTTGTTCCGGGCGGCGTCGAGGGCGTCCGCCGAACGCTCCACGGCGAAGACCGTACCCGTTCCCGTCCGCCGGGCCAGCTCCACGGTGATGCCGCCGGAGCCCGCCCCGATCTCGAGGACGGCCTGCCCGTCCAGGGGATGGAGCAGGGAGGCGGCCAGGGCCCGGCAGGCCGCCTTGGACAGGGGTACACCAGGGGCACGGACAAACCACCCGTCGGGGAGGACCCCCAATCTTTCGGGCGGGAGGGGTCCCGGACCGAGAAGGAGCAGGGCCAGTTCCCCGGCCTGCCTTTCCCCGGCGAGGCCGAAGAGGGTCGTCCGGAGGATCCGCTCCTCAGGGTAGCCCAAGTTTTCCGCCAGCACCGCCGGGCGGTCGGGGAATCCCCGGTCCTTCAGGAAGGCCGCCACGGCGGGGCCGGTGTTCTTCCGGTCGAGGAGGAAAAGGGTTCCCCGGTCCTCCCGGACGGATTTCAGGGCGTCCTCCAGCGGGCGGCCGTGGAGGCTCGCGGTCTCCGTGCCGTTCCACTGGATTCCGAGCCGGGCGAAGAGGACCTGGAAGCTGCTCACCCCGGGGACAATCTCCATCTCCTCCGGGGCGAAGCGGGTCCCCAGCCTGCCGAGGAGGCTGTAGAAGCAGGGGTCGCCTGAAAGGAGCAGGGCGACCTTTCCGGTGGCTCGCTTCTCTTCGAGGCGGTCCAGAAAGACGTCGAGGCTGCCCTCGAGGGGAAGGAGGTCCTTGCCGGACTCCCGGTAAGGCTCCAGGTGGCGGGGGCCCCCGGCGAGGATGTCCGCCCCGGCGATGGCCTCCCGGGCCGCCGGGAGAAGATAGTCCCCGGTTCCCGGCCCTACGCCGACGACGGCAATTCTGTCCATGACAGGGCCTCCCTTCCTATCTCCGGGAAGCTCCCGAGAACCTCGCCGTCCAGGGAGAGCACGGCAACCCCCAGGGGGACCGCACCGCCCATGTGAAGGGAGCTGCGCCGATGGGCCCGCTCCGCCACCAGGGAAAAGACGGAGGAGAGTTCCCACTGCCGGAGCAGGGGAACCGCCTCCTCGGCCAGGGGCAGGGAGAGAAGCTCCCGGACCTGTTCCTTCGACGCCCCTTCGGCCCCGGCACAGGCCGCCAGGGTTTCGAGGCGGGCATCGCCGAAGTCGCAGTGGGTGTTGAAGAGTCCTGCGGCCACCTTGGCCCACTTGCCCACGTGGCCGAAGAGATGGACCGGTCCCGCTCCCCGGGACGCGCACTCTTTCAGGGCGTGTCCCACGTGGTCCCCCATGCGGACGATGAGCTCCCTGGGCGCCCCGAACCGCTCCGCCAGGCATTTTTCCCCTACGTAGCCGGGGACGAGGAAGACCGTGCCGGGACGGGGGGAGTCGAAGGCCTGGGCCGAGGAGATGTAGAGATCGATGGAGGCCAGGTAGGCGGCGGTGGACTTGGGCTCCACGATGCCCGTGGTGCCCAGGATGGAGATGCCCCCCTCGATGCCGAGGCGGGGGTTCCAGGTTGTTTTCGTCCGCTCTTCCCCCTCGGGGGCGGAGATAGCGATCTCCACGCCCTGTCCTTCGAGAAGGAGGGCCCCCACCTCCGACTCGATCATGCGCCGGGGGCCGGGGTTGATGGCCCATTCGCCGGGGGGGACAGGGAGTCCCTTCCGGGTGACCTTCCCGATGCCGGGACCGCCGGAGAGGGTCACTCCCGGGCGGGAAGACGGACGGGCTTCGGCAACGATGAGCATGCCGGAGGTGCCGTCGGGGTCGTCGCCCGAGTCCTTCCGGACGGCGCACCGGGCGAGCTTTTCCGAAAGGGTGCACTCCTCAAGGGGAAGGGTGAGGGACTGCCCTCCTGGAAGGGTGACCGTGACAGAGGACAGGGGGGCGCCGGAAAGGAACATCCGGGCGGCTCCCTTCGCCGCCGCCGCTGCGCAGGTTCCCGTGGTGTAGCCCCTCCGCAGGCCCCCGGTGTATCCCAGTCCGTCGAAGGGCTTCCCGTCCACGGTCCTACTCCTTTTCCGCGAGGCGGATAAGGGCGTTCACGATTGCCGCCGCCACCGGGCTGCCTCCCCTGGGGCCGGGGGCGGTGATCCAGGGGCAGTCCAGAGTCACCGTCTCGTCGTGGGATTCCGCGGCACCCACGAAGCCCACGGGAATTCCCACCACGAGGGCGGGTTTGCAGAGGCCCTTTTTCACCAGGTCGCACACCTCGAAGAGGGCCGTGGGGGCGTTCCCAATGGCCACGATGGAGCCGTCGAGGAGGGGCAGGGCCTTCCGCATGGCCGCCCGGGCCCTGGTGGCGGCGGCCCGCTTCGCGTCCTCCGCCACGTCGGCGTCGTTGAGGAAGCAGAGCACGGGGCTTCCCGTCCGCTCCAGGGCGGAGCGGCGGATTCCCGCCCGCACCATCTCCACATCAGTGATGACGGGCGCTCCCCTCCGAAGGGCCTCTACACCTGAGACTACTGCATCGGGGGAGAACCGGAAGGTCTTCGCCCATTCGACTTCCGTGGTGGCGTGGGCAATGCGCAGGACCACCTCCCGCTCGGCGGGGGAGCCGGAATACTCGCCCAGGAGACCCTCCAGGATCCGGAAACTTTTCTTCTCGATCTCCCCGGGGGAGAGAAAACGGTCCGGCTTTTCTCTTTCGTCCATGATGCCTCCTCAAAAACAGGCGGACCCCCGCACAGGGAGGTCCGCCCCTCGACCATCTTTCAAACGTGAAAAGATCTCCAGGGAAGCCGACCCGAACCCTCGCAGGCGTCACACCGAAATGTCCCCTCCAGGGTCTTCTGGCTTCCCTCATCCTCGCCCGTCCCTTCCCGGAAACTCCGGTGGTACGGCGGACTCGTCAGGTACACAGCGGCGGGACCGCGCCGGATTCGCACCGGCCTTCCCCTTGGAGAAGAATCGTTCATTCATGAAAGAACCGTCTTTCATATATGATCATCGTAATCTCAGCGGCCGAAAGTGTCAATCTCGGGATGGGTAGATGATGGGATGGGCAGAGTGCACCTGGCCCCTCTGTCATCCTGAGGCCGGCATCACGGCCGAAGGATCTCACTTTTGACTCCGGTTTTCTCAACCCCGAGATCCCTCCCCTCCGGGGACGCGATCGGCCATGGAACCGCCCTCGGGATGACACCCCGGCGGCCTTGTCCTCCCGAACGAGCGAATTTGCTTGTCATCCCGAACGACCGAAGTACTTTGTCATCCCGAACGAGCGAAGCGAGGAGGGATCTCGCTTTTGACTCTGGGTTCCTCAACCCCGAGATCCCTCCCACTTCGCTCAGGACGACAGAGTGCATTGGAGCCATGCCGTTGTTGTACCGATCGATCTCAAACGCCCCAAAAACGTCAAATTTGACTTTCCCCCCTATAGAGTAATACCATTACTCAAGATTGAATTACCCTACTATTTCCCGAAAAGAGATGACGCCCCATGGCCCACGCCCCCGCACCGGACAGTATATACATTCCTTCAGAATCACTCCGCTCCTTCATGGAAAGGGTTTTCGCCGCCCTCGGCGTGCCGGGCGAAGATGCCCGCATCACCGCCGATGTGCTATTGGAAGCGGATCTCCGGGGCATCGACTCCCACGGCATCGGCCGCCTGTCCATTTACGTCGGTCGCCTCCTGTCGGGCAGCCAGAACCCCAAAGCCCCCCTGGCGATCGTAGCCGAAGCCCCCGGCACCGCCCTTCTGGACGGGGGAGCGGGCATGGGACAGGTCATTGCCGTCCGGGCCATGGAGCTTGCCATCAGGAAGGCAAAAGAAACGGGCATCGCAGGGGTCGCCGCGCGAAACTCCAGCCACTTCGGCTTCGCCGGCTACTTCCCCCTCATGGCGGCCGACAAGGGCATGATCGGCATGGCCTTCACCAACGCCCGGCCCTCCATCTGCCCCACCTTCGGCACCGAGCCCATGCTGGGGACCAACCCCATCGCCTTCGCCGCCCCCACGGACCTGGACTTTCCCTTCCTCTTCGATGCAGCCACGTCCATCATCCAGCGGGGAACAGTGGAACTGCACGACAGGCTCCACGTCCGGCTCCCCGACAACCTCGTCATCGGTCCTTCGGGAGAGTCCCTTTCCGACCCCGCCGGAATCCTGCAGGGCATGCTCAGGGACTCCGCCGCCCTTCTGCCCCTCGGCGGCAGGGGAGAAGAGGGGGGCGGCCACAAGGGATACGGCCTTGCCATCCTGGTGGAAATCCTCTCCGCCGCCCTCCAGAACGGCCCGTACCTCAAGCACGTCACCGGCGTGGGGATGGGGCACTTCTTCCTCGCCATCGATATCTCAAAATTCCTCCCGGTGGAGACCTTCCGGAAAATCACGGGGGCCATCCTTCGGGATCTGCAGAATTCCAGGAAAGAACCGGGGAGGGACAGGATCTTCGTCTCGGGGGAAAAGGAGCATCTGACCCGCCTCGAGCGGCTGAAGACCGGAATCCCCCTGCCTCCGGACTTCGTGGAAAAACTCCGCCACATGGCGGAGCATGTCGGGGTGGAGCCGCTGCGGTAAAAATCAGAACCAGGTCCTTCGCGTTGCTCAGGACGACAAGAACCTGGGCTGCTCAACCCCGAGATCCCTTAGACATGGAGTTGTCTCGGGATGACAGGTCACACCGGGTTCTGGCTTGCTTGCCGTCCCGAACGAGTAAAGCGAAAAACTGTCATTCCGAAGGGCGAAGCGAAAAGCTGTCATCCCGAACGAGCGAAGCGAGGAGGGATCTCGTTTTTGACTCTGGGTTTCTCAACCCCGAGATCACTTGGACATGGAGTTGCCTCGGGATGACAGAGGGTTGTCATCCTGAGGGCTGTTCCACCGCCCGATCGCGTCCCCGGAGGGGGAGGATCTGCCCCGGTATCTGTTCTTAACCAAAAAAAGGGGGGCCATGCGGCCCCCCTTCTCCATCGGTCTATTTCTATTTCTTCCTGAACAGCGCCAGGAGCGGCACCGCGAGCAGCAGGCCCCAGGGAGAGACCGCCGAAGCCGCGCACCCTTCCACGGCACCGTCGGGTTCCCTGTACTGGTAGAGCGTCTTGTACAGGTTCAGCCGCCCGCCCGTTATGGTGAAATCTCTCAGGGAGTCGAGCCTGTCCACGTTTTCCAGAACGCGTGTCCTCGGCGACTGGTTCGGGAACTGGGACGCCGCCAGGGCCACCGCTCCGGTCACGAAAGGAGCGGCCATGGACGTGCCGCTCATGGAGACGTACCGGGATTCCGCGATGCCAACTCCCGTGGCACCAACCAGCACCCCGTTCAGGCCTGCACCGGAACTTCCTGTCTCCAGTTCGATTTTGAACAGGAACTCCGACGTCTTGAAAGTGTCGGGAATCTTGATCCGGAAATCCATAACATTGAAGTCCGTATCCAGGGAAATTTCATACACCCTGGTCCAGGTGACGCCGTTGTCCGCGGAGAAGTACAGCCTCACGTAATCTTCGTTTTCAACGATATCCAGCGCCACGGGAAAACCGAGGACGACCGTGTTCTCCAGTGTCCCCGACAGGTCTATGGGATCCTTCGCCATGATCCATGAGGTATTGTCCGCCTCGTAGCCGCTCAGCCATACCTGCTGCGAACCGTACGTTCCGATAGCCCACCCGTCAACGGAGCCCGCTTCCGCGCCGGAGAGCCAGTTCCCTTCGCCGCTTTGCAGATCGTCGAAAAACGGGTCTCCTGCCGCCGGCATGTAGGAAGTGTGGGTGCTGAGAATGCCACCTCCCGGCGCGGCGAGATGGACCGTGTTCTTGCCGTAGTTCGAGAAATCGGAGAGGGTGTCGTCTTTTTCCGTCGACGCCACGGAGATGATGTTCGGCAGGTTGTAGCAAGCCGGATAGGAGGGCATAAGGTCGTTGTCGTTTGTTTCGTTTCCGGCCGAGGCAACGAAGATGATCCCCTTGTTCGCAAGGGCGGAAATGGTCTCCCGCTGGACCGCCGAAGAGGCGTATCCCCCGTAGGACGCGTTGACCGCGACGATGTCCACGCCCGAGTCCTTCTTGTCGAGTATCCAGTTCAGAGCGGCTATCTCCGCGCTGTCGTACACCCTGCCGACCCCGTCGCCGATCTTCAGGGGGATCATCTTCACGGTCCACGCCACGCCCGAAACGCCGAGAGCATTGTTCCCCACGGCCCCGATGATGCCTGCCACGTGGGTTCCGTGGCCGTTGTCGTCCTCCGGTTCGTCGTCGTTGTTCACGAAATCGTATCCCGATGTGCCGTCGGCGGCTCGCCACAGGTTGGCCTGAAGGTCGGGATGATCCAGAGCCATGCCGGTATCAAGGATGGCCACCACCTTCCCCGGGGTCACGATTCTGCGGATGTCCCATCCTTCCGGGGCGCTGATATCCGCTCCCGCTGTTCCACCCGACGAGCCCGTATTCTGCAGCCCCCACTGGTTGCCGAAGTAAGTGTCGTTCGGAACAGTGGCGGAAATATGTCGGATGTAGTTCGGCTCGGCGGCTTCAACCTCAGGCATATTTCGGAATCTCGCCAGAAGCTCTTCCGTGGTTTTTCCCGTGCTGCGGATGAAGGCCACCTGCCTTCCTGAAGCTCGGGACAGGGCGCTGAACACCCTGTGATCCGAGGCGTTCACCGATGAGGCGGCAAGAGAAGGGGCGGAGGAAGAAGCTCCTGCTTTGAATACCACCAGGACCTCCCCCGGAACATACTCCGCCCCGGCAGGAATCGAGGCAAAGGCCCCGCCTGCGAAAAACAGAAGAAAAGCAAGTGCCATCCCCACAAAAAGGCCATTGCCGATACCTTTACCAAAACGGTGCATTGTTATCGACTTCCTTTCGTTGTTTTATTACCTGTTCCATTCCCCGGGCAGAATGCACAACAAACTCTAACATAAGCAGGTAAGTTTCTCAATTGCGGCAACATTGGCCCCTGGATGGAAAGCAACCTTGTCCGCGGGGATAAAACGGAGCGATGCCGGACTTTTGCCGGATCGCTTCCCTGGAGGGGGAGGATCTCGCTTTTGAATCTGGACTTCCCCAAAGGCAAGATTCTTTCCCTCCGGGGATGCTCCGCGATCGGGCTGCGCCCTCAGAATGACAGGAATAGCCAAACCCTTCTCCTCCGGGGATGCTCCCTCCGCTTCGCTCTGGATGCTGCGCGAGCGCGATCGGCCATGAAACCGGCCTCGAGATGACGCTCTTTTTTCTGTCATCCCGAGCGAGCGAAGCGACCGAGGGATCTGCTCTTGATTCTGAAAGACCTCAAACCGAGATCCCTCCCCTCCGGGGATGCTGCGCGATCGGCCATGGAACCGGTCTCGGGATGACAGAGCACACCCGACTTTTGTGTGTTGTCATTCCGAAGGGCGAAGCGAAAAGCCTGTCATCCCGAACGAGCGAAGCGAGGAGGGATCTCGTTTTTGACTCTGGGTTTCTCAACCCCGAGATCCCTCCCCTCCGGGGACGTGATCCCTTCGTTCAGAACGACAAAAACGAGGTTACGGATGCTGCATTGGGAAGCCTTTTCTTCGAACAGGATATTTCCACAAACGCATACCGGTTCGTTCATCCCTGAATGACGGCATGGAACGTCCCTTTCGGCCGTAGAATTCTATAAGGCCGGCAACTTTGCTCCCGGTTCTGGGGCGATGTCGGTTCTTCCGGGATGCCTCTTTTTCTTCAGCCATTGCCAGACGAAGGAAAGAAAGGTTTCTTTCTCCTGCTTTTTTTATTTCCGAATACCGTCGAGTCCTCATGTTTCTTGCTCCTCTGAATAGGGAATAATGCCATCCTCCGGGCGACGAAGGGACAGCAGAAATTCTTCGAATCTGTCGAGAGCCTCCCGGTCGTCAGCACCCGATAGTTTTCTTCTAATATACTCCAAATCGATGGGTTCATCCGTTTCCATGCCTATTTTCATCATCACCAGCGCCCAAATTCCGCTTTCCGCATGTTCCCAGTACACACATGCACGGATTCGGTCAATAATCAGGTCTTCCAGAGAGATAATGCGGAATTGCCGGTTTTCGCCAAGGAGGATCGCCTCCACCCTGCCCGTCGCTTCGGGGTCGTCGTTGAGGTTCCCCGAAAACTCAATCTTCCATTCAATGGTGTTGTGTGGGTTTCATTCTATCATTCAAACAACAACGGCTGCGAGCTCCCTTGAAAGATGTTCCCTCCACTTCGTTCCGTGTGCTGCGCAATCGCGACCGCTGCGCCCCGAACGGCAAAACCGGCTTCCCCGCCGCCTCAGGAACGGGCCGGCCTCCTCTTATTCATGCCACTCGATGGGGCCCCAGTCCAGGTGCCTGTCCCTGGACCACATCAGGTATCTCAACAGCATCCAGTTGATTCCGTCGGGGTCGAAACACTCGCCGTCATACTCTCCGCCGACCCACTCCAGCAGCTCTTCGTGGTCTTCATGGGCGGGATCCTTCACAGCCCTGCAGAATTCGTAATATCCGGGCACTCCGCCCACATCCTCCGGCGGGCAGGCCCGTTCTCCCTCAAAGCAGAGCATCACGGGCTCGGCAAAATGACTGTCCTCGAGGGTCAGCTCATGTTCCCATCCGTCGCCGAAGTCGTACCTGTAAAGAAATGTCCGTCCTTCTTTCTTGATCAGGTCCCCCAGTCGGTACCGGCCGCACACCAGCCCGTCCTGCCGTGATTCGGGGAATTCGGTGTAGCGCTTCTTCCCTATGGTGAACTCGTGAAGATGGCTGTCGTTCCATCCCATGACGATCTGGATGACGTCGTGCAGCCGGTCCAGGGTAATGCACGCAGGCACCGTGAAACGCCGCCAGATTTCCGGCTCGATGTCGAGCAGCCGTATCTTCAACTGATAAAACCGTTCTTCCCTCATTTCTTCACCGTTCATCTCCGCACCTCGATTTCCGGCCGGAAGCTCTTCCTGCGGCCGGGGAATATAAAAGCCGTTTTCTCATGATCTTCCATGCGCAACATGCCTGCGCAACATGCCTGCACAACCTACCTGCAGGGCGACAAAATTCCCGCCCGGGCCGAAGCCTGAAAAGGCATACCGATACCATTGTGGGGGAATGGACGGCCATCGTCAATGGAGGGGGGTTTTTTGTCTTTCCGGGGAAGGTCATCTATCTTATCGGACTGAATCAATACTTTTCAAGGAATCCGGCCGGGCCGAGGATTTCCGGTTTTTCAAGGTTCAGCCCGCCAAAATCCTTGTCGCCCGTTATAAAAACGTCAACGTCCTCCGTGATGGCTGAATACTAAACAGGGTAGTCCTTTTCGTCCCGGATTTCGAAAAGCCCTGGCTCCGGATGTTCCGGTGTGTACACAAGCTCGTACGGAAGCCGGCTCAGGAGTAAATCCATGGCTTCAAACTTATTCCGGAATTTGCGCCGAACCACATTCAGCAACTCATCTACGACATAGGATGAAAGAACGAGCTGATGCTCCGTCGTGACCCTGACAATTAACGCATCCATTTGCGAGTTTAGGAAAAGAAGCGCAGAAATGAGGATGTTGGTGTCAATCATTACGCGCATGGCGTTCGTCCCAAACCTCGCGGCGCACCTCTTTTACCATATCCACAACGTCCTGTTCCGTTTTCAGTCCCATTCGCTCCGCTTCCCCGACAAAAGCGGCCTGTGCTTCCCTCAGCGCGACCATGGCCGCATTTCCCATGATGATGCGGCCGTTTTCCTCCAAAAAAACAACCTTGTCACCGTCTTTCACACCCAATTTTTTCCGTATTTCCACGGGGATGGTGATTTGTCCCCGCATCGTGATTTTTGCAAGTTCCATATCCATGCCCCTTTCCGGATTGCATTGGAATCAATGCATTCATTGGTTAAATTCTAAGCCTTTTTCTCTGAAAATTCAACCGTATGAATTGCGGAGAGAAAAGACTCAAGCCCAAGGAGCGGTTTTGGCGACGCTCGCGATCGTGAAGCACCCAGAGCGAAGCGGAGGGAGCCTCCTTGCAGGGGGAGAATCTGATCTTTGCTTCTGAAGGCCTTAAACCCAGGTCTCGCGTTCTTCAGGAAGACGACCAACCCGAGGCCTGCACCGTGATTATGTCATTCTGAGGAGCGCAGCGACGATCGCGGAGCATCCCCGGAGGGGGGAATCTCGAATTTGATTCTGAAGTGCCTCACCCCGAGATCCCTCGGCCATCAAACCGGCCTCGGGATGACACTATTTTTTCTGTCATCCCGAGCGAGCGGAAAGTTTTGGGGGTAGGTTTTGATAAAATATACTAATTGACAAGAATGGGAAGTATGGTATGTTTAATAAAAACGAGAAAGGAGACGCCTATGGATCTGCAGATACTAGCCCAAAACGTGAGGCGGTTGAGAACTGCAAAACGCTTGAGCCAAAGAGCCCTGGCGGATGTTGCCGGTCTCTCCCTGCCGGCTGTAAAGAACCTGGAACTCGCAAAGAGTGAGCCGCGGATGAGGACCATGCAGGCAATAGCAAGGGCTCTGGATGTGAAAATTCAGGTGTTTTTCCAGCCGGTTCGTGAATTGCACACCGTCCGGTTCCGATCGGCAAAGCGGATGCAGAATCGCGAGAATGTCCTGGCTGAAGTGGCCAGATGGCTTGATGATTTCAACTTCCTTGAAAAATGTATGAACAAACAGATGCTGTACAGCCTCAAGGGTGTCAGGCCACAATGCGCCCCTGACCTTTTGATAGAGGCGGCTGGACTGTGCCGTAAAAAATTGGGCCTGAAACCCACCGAGCCTATCCATGACATTTGTGGCCTGCTCGAACAAGCGGGCGTCAAGGTTTTTCCGATCCCCATGGCCTCCGATAGTTTTTTCGGCCTGTCTGTGGGGGAAGAGGACGGTGGTCCGGCTGTGGTGGTGAACATATGGGAGCGGATTTCGGTTGAAAGACGCATTTTCAGCGCCGCCCATGAACTCGGTCATCTTATGTTGCACCCGGAAGCCTACGACGTCGCCAAGGTCGAAGAAAGCAAAGAAGAAGAACATGAGGCAGACCGTTTTGCCGGACATTTTCTGATGCCGAACGAGGGATTCCGGAAGGAATGGAATGAAGCGTCCGGATTACACTTCGTGGACAGGGTTTTCAAGATCAAACGAATTTTCCGGGTCAGTTACAAAACCGTTCTCTCGCGCCTGGTGGAAGATGGGGCTGTGGACAAGTCAATCTGGATGAAGTTCAACATGGCCTATCAGCAGCGTTTCAACAGGAAACTCTCCTTCAAAGAAGAACCGTTGGGTATTGATTCTGCTGAGCCTTTCGGGATGCAGCGATTTGATTTTTACGAAGACCGGTTCAGCCGCCTGGCCAGGGAAGCGGTGGAAAAAGACAGGATTTCAGTCAGCCGGGGCGCTGAGATGCTTCGGATCGGTATTGAGGAAATGCAAGACCTTCTGCAGAATTGGGGGGTCATTCTGTGACACTTCGCCCGACCTCCCGAAAATTGATGATCATGGATGCATGCGTGCTGATCGATTTCATCAAAGCGGAGCGGGCCGTGCTGGAACTCGTTGTGAAACACGTCGGCCCGCTGTATGTGACCAGTCCGGTGGTCGAGGAGGTCAAAGAAATCGATGACGAGGACGAACTGGCAGCTCTCGGGCTGATCATCGTCGAACCCGAAATTGAAGATGCGTACACTGCCGGCATCCAGTCAGGGCCATTATCGTTCGAGGACTGGCTGTGTCTGTTAACGGCCAGGCGGCATGGTTTTACCTGTGTGACCAACGATAAAAACCTGCGGAAGTTGTGCAAACGGGAAAGGGTTCCACTATTGTGGGGGCTCGAGCTCCTGATCGAACTCCACAAGGTTGGAGGCATCACCGGCAAGGAGGCGGAGGCGCTCGCCAAAGCCATAAGGCAGTCGAATCCGAAGCACATCACAGAAAAGATCGTTTCGGACTTTGTTGAACATATCCGGAGTCAGGAAGATCACAATCATCAGACATGATGAATGCGGTTTTCCCCAAACACTTTCATTCAGATGTGCGGCACCTTTGATTTATGTCATCCTGAGGGCTGTTCCATAGTCTGATCGCGTCCCCGAAGGGGGAGGATCTGGTTGATTCTGAGGGCCTTAAGCCCAGGTCCTTCACTTCGTTCAGGACGACAGAGCAAGGTCCTTCGCGTTGCTCAGGACGACAATCAACCCGAGGCCGGTACCATTTTTATGTCATTCTGAGGAGCGATGCGACGAAGAATCTGACCTTGGTCTTTAAGACCCTAAATCCAGGTCCTTCCCCTCCGGGGATGTTCCCTCCGCTTCGCTCTGGATGCTCCGTGACCGCGATCGCGTTGTTCAGGACGACAATCAACCCGAGGCCGGTACCATTATTATGTCATTCTGAGGAGCGATGCGACGATCGCGGAGCATCCCCGCAGGGGAAGAATCTGACCTTGGTCTTTAAGACCCTAAAACCAGGTCCTTCCCCTCCGGGGATGTTCCCTCCGCTTCGCTCAAGACGACAAGACCCGGATCCTCTGCAATCGCTGAGGACGACGCTATGCCGCCCCTGCTCATCAATTCCGAAAGCATCACCCGTGCTATAATGATCAATAGCTATACTATGGCTATAAATAGGGATGTGATGCAAATGGCACAAACGGTTGTTCGGGCAATAGTGGAAGACGAACTCAAGGTAAAGGCCCAGGCGGAACTGGCAAAGCAGGGGCTGACGCTTTCCGACCTGGTACGTATGGCCCTGCGGGAAGCGGCCGAGGGCAGAATATCTTTCTCTTTCGACGGCGTCATAAGAAACCGGGAGACTCTCAAGGCCATGCAGGAACTGGATGAAGGAAAAGGGGAGCGGATGGCTTCACTCAATGCGTTTCACGAGATGATGAAAAAGTAGATTATGCTTGCCATAGTCTGGAGCAGGCGTTTAAAAAGGATTACGCCCGATGTCTTTCACAGGGGAAAGATATGCGTAAACTTGATACGCTCCTCATCCTTGCTGATGAATGAGAAACCATTGCCGCCGCAGTATACAGACCACCCTCTTAAAGGCGAATGGGCTCATTATCGGGATGCCCATATCGAGTTCGATTGGATCCTGATTTATCGAATCGACAGGGAGAGCAAAAGTCTGCTGCTGGCAGCACTTGGAAGCCACTCGGAAATACTCTGATACCAGCCATGAAGCCGGCCTCGAGATGACGGCACCCAATTCATCCCACCTTTTGGATTGTTCAATCCAAAAGAAAAACCCAAGGCAGGAACAGGCATCCGGTGGTCTTTCGATGGGGGAAAGTCCTGAGATAACCAGGCTGGAGTCCGTAACGAGAGGGACGCCGCGAAGGTGTCAGCCTATTCTTCAGTCGAGCAGACGGTTTGCAACCAACAGTAAAGCTGCTCCACCCGTATGTTTCCGCAGGCCATTTCCATAGCCGTCTCAAAAAAAGCTTCGTCGGTCGCAGTGATAAGAATTCCGTTTTTTTCGAGAAAGTACGTCCCGAGAAACATGCCCAGCCGTTTGTTGCCGTCCTGTAAAGGATGTCCTTGAATAATGGAACGTATTATCACAGAAGCCAGCAAGAGTATGTTGTCCTCAAAATAATAGGATATATCCTCGAGTTTTAGGATATATCCTATTGGATTGAAATTGATTATACAGATAGGATCATTTTCATACTGTTCCTTGAGTGACGAAATGGCTTCCCAAATTTCATCCTCGCAAAGCCACTCAATACTTGGCAAGGGCATCAAAAGCGGCCTTTCGTTTTTTCAGGATTCCTTTCATCATGTTTCGTTTTTCGTCCGAAAGGCAGGTTTCCTTTTTCGAAATCCCTTTTCCGGCAACGGAAACGGATATATTTTTGCAAGAAACTCTGCTTTCCTGAGGTTTCACATTGTTTTTCATGGCGCTCCCTCCTTGATTCGATCATTATATCAAAGAAGGTTTGAAGTTTCCTGTTCCCTAAAGATCCTCCCCCAAAGGGGGGAAATCTCGTATTTGATTCTGAAGTGGCTCAACCCCGAGATCCCTCCCCTCCGGGGATGCTCCGCGATCGCGTTCGCTCGGGATGCTCCGCCACCGCGATCGGCCAAGAAGCCGGCCTCGGGATGACGCTCTTTTTTCTGTCATCCCGAGCGAGCGAAGCGACCGAGGGATCTGCCCTTGATTCTGAAAGACCTCAAACCGAGATCCTTTCCCTCCGGGGATGCTCCCTCCGCTTCGCTCTGGATGCTCCGCGACCGCGATCGCGTTGCTCAGGACGACAGGAACGAGATTCTTTCCTGATGGAAAGGATCCTACTATTGCCTTTCCCCCTCACCCGCAACTGATGATCTATACATCAAATTTTGGCAATAACTCGAACACCTGAGGTAAAATAAGTATAAAAAAAGAAAGGAGGCAGCCCGTGATGGTTGATCTTGTAAAAGAGCGCAATGAAGTGCGCCGCGTTCTTCGGCGCCTCTCTCCCCAGGGCGTGGAGCGCCTGAAAATGTATGCCCTCCATGTCGAAATGGAAGAGTTGGAGGACCGTGAGCCTCCCCTGACGCCAGACGAAGAACAGTGCCTCTCCATCTCCAGGGCAGAATTCACAGAAGGAAAAGAGATACCGCTGAAAAGAGCCCTGAAGGAACTATGGTGAGCTCCTGGGCAGTCTTCCTCTCCCCAGAGGTAAAAAAGCGCCTTGAGAAAATCCCCAACCCCGACCGCAGAAGAATCCTCACCGCCCTCGACGCTCTTTCCAACGGCCCTTCCGGCGACATAAAACCGCTGAAGGGCCGTTCTGAATGGAGGCTTCGAATCGGCGGCTGGAGAATCCTTCTTGATGTGTACGAGCCGGACAGAAAAATACGAGTTGCCTCCATAGGATCCAGGGGAGACGTCTACAAATAAGAATAGTGCTTCCGTTCTGAAATAAGGGGGGCTGATGGATGATCGAAACCAAAACCAAATCCTTCCCCTCCGGGGATGCTCCACGATCGCTACGTTCAGGACGACAGACCCAGGTCCTTCGCCTTGCTCAGGACGACAGACCCAGGTCCTTCGCCTTGCTCAGGACGACAAAGCCGGATCCTTCCCCTCCGGGGATGCTCCACGATCGCTACGTTCAGGACGACAGAGCAAGATCCTTCTCCTTCGGGGATGCTGCGCAATTACTCCGTTCAGGACGACCTGAGGCCTGAAGACACCCCTTGTCCCCGTTTCAAAAATTTTACAGGCGCTGCAACTCTTTTTCCAAGGCCTTGGTCAGAACACCGGAGAAGTTGATTCCCGCCAGTTCTGCCTGAAACGCCAGTTTGGCCGGTATGGTCAGGTTTTTCCGGACGGTTTTTTCCCTCAGAGGGACCATCCAGGCTTCGACGAGAACGACGGCTTCATTTTTCCCGGGGTGAATGCTCCGGAAATCAGAAGGTTCAGGGATGGGGTCTTTGTCGTCCTCGAGGCAGGACAGGTGCCCTCTCAGCGCATCCTGTGCCATGAGGACGGCTTCGTCCTGGTCTTCCCCGCAGGTGTTGCACCCGGGAAGGTCGGGGAAAGAAACTGCAACACCATCCTCATCATAGCTGAACAGGGCTGGAAAAACGTATCTATCCGGCTTTTTTCGCATTGTCGGTCAACTCCTTTTTCATGGGGCTAAATAAGCCCCGCCTGCTTCAGAATGCTTTTGTATGTTTTCGGGTGGAGGCTTTTCCTGGGGTGGGGAACCGTAACTTTTCCCGGTTTCACCGGATGCTTGAAGTGATGATGGCTGCCTTCTATCTTTGCCGGGAACCATCCGTCTGCTTCAAGTTGCCTGATCACTTCCTTCGATGTCGGCATCAGCATACCTCCCCCTTTTCGGGATCAATTATACCATGCGCATGATATGCGCGTCTAATGGTGGAAGAATAGTGAGAGGCGAGTTCTATAATTACTCTTGAAGGGGAGTTTGAGGCTCAAGGACGAGTGGGGTAGTTTATCGTCCCAAAGAGAGGAATCTGCCCGTGCCTGTCATCCTGACGGTGCGCTTTTGCCGGATCGCGTCCCCGAAAGGGATCTGGTATTTGATTCTGAAGTGCCTCAACTCCGAGATCCCTCGGCCATGAAACCGGCCTCGGGATGACACTATTTTTTTCTGTCATCCCGAGCGAGCGAAGCGACCGAGGGATCTGCTCTTGATTCTGAAAGACCTCAAACTGACCTTCCCCGGAATTGACGGACACAGATGAAGGCCCGACAATGGGAATGATTCCACTGGAGGTGCCTCACATGGGAAAGGGAGAAGGAGAACGACACCGGAACTACGACCCTGAATTCAAGCAGGAAGTGCTCCGTCTGGTCGCGGAAGGGAAACCGATCTACAAAGTGGCGGAGGACCTGGGAATACGGCCGAACCTCATATCCGCCTGGAGAAAGCGGGAGAAAAAGGAAATGGGAGCCGTTGCCTTTGCCCAATCGGGAGGCAAGGTTCTCACCCCGGAAGAAGAAAACAAGGCTCTCCGGGAAGAACTAGCCGTCACCAGGCGTGAGCGTGACATCCTAAAAAAAGCCTTGGCCATCTTCTCGAAAGAACCTCAGAGTCGCTGAAGTACGAGGTAGTACGGGATCACAGGGAATACCCTGTGGAGGAGATGTGCCGGGTGCTCGAAACATCCCGGAGCGGCTACTACGACTGGCTGAAGAACTCGGCCGCCAGGAAGGAACGAAAGAAGGAGCGGGAAGAGCTTGTGGAGGCCATCCGCCGGATTCATAAAGAAAGCGGTGGAACCTACGGAAGCCCCAGAATCCTCCGGGTACTGCGCAGCGAAGGGATTGAATGCGGAAAGCACCGTCTGGAAAAGCTCATGCGCGAAGAGGGCATCTTCGGGAAACAGAAGCGGAAATGGGTGGCCACCACGGACTCGAACCACGGGAACCCCGTGCTGCCGAACCGGCTGAACAGGAAATTCACGGCCCATGAACCGAACAGGAAATGGGTATCGGACATCACCTACTGCGCCACGGAAGAAGGCTGGCTGTACGTAGCGGCCATAATGGACCTCTATTCCAGGACCATCGTGGGATGGGCGGCAAGCGACCGGATCAACACGGACCTTGTATCGAAAGCCCTGGACAGGGCTATAGACAAAAGAAAGCCGGGGCGTGGACTGATCCTCCACTCCGACAGGGGGAGCCAGTACACCAGCCGGGACTACCAGAAAAAACTCTGGGCGAACGGAATCATAGGATCCATGAGCAGGAAAGGGAACTGCTGGGACAACGCGCCCATGGAAAGCTTCTTCGGGACCATGAAGACGGAGTGCGTCTATGGGAGAAAGAAATACGGAACGAGGGCGGAAGCAAAGACGGACCTCTTCAGGTACATCGAGATATTCTACAACAGAAAGCGGCTGCATTCGGGGCTAGAGTACAAATCCCCGGAAACGTACGAAAAAGAGAGATTGCGGGCATAAATCTGTGTCCAGTGTTTGGGGGTAACCTCACGGCCCCTATCCCCCCTACCATGCGGACATCAACTCCATGCCCGCCTACGTGGGATGGGTGGACACGGCGGGCATCAAGTGGGCCGGCGGATGGATGGACAACCCCGCCCTGGGCCTGCCCTACGTCAGCGCCATCATCGTCCTCGTCAACCCCCGGAACGGCATCTTCACCGGGGTGATGGACGGCACCCTCATCACCAACCTGCGGACCGGAGCCCAGACCGCCGTGGCGCTGAAATACCTCTTCCCGGAGCGGAAATCCCTCTCCGTGGGCCTCTTCGGCGCGGGAGTCCAGGGAAGGACCCAGACCCGGGCCATAGCGGAGCTTTTCGGCATCGACGAACTCAGGGTGTACGACATCTTCCCCGAAGCCGCCGCACAATTTGCCGCCGACATGGAATCTGTCGTCACGGGAAAAATCACCGTCTGCACAGCCCCCGAACAGGCCGCCGAAGGGGACGCCGTCATCACCGTCACCCACGCCAAGGACGGCTTCTTCCGGAAGGAATGGTTCGCCCCCGGCTCCGTCCTCTTCCCCATGGGGTCCTACAAGGAATGCCGAGACGAAACCCTGCTCTCTGCGGACGCCATCGTGGTGGACCACGTGGCCCAGTGCCTCCACCGGGGAGCCCTCAAGGACCTCGCCGAGGCGGGCAGAATCAGCGAAAAGGACATCACCGCCACACTCGGTGAACTTGCGGCGGGAAAGAAAACCGTCACCGCCTCGTCCGGCTCCAGGATCCTCTGCATCCCCATCGGCACCGGGGCCATGGACGTGGCCGCAGCGGCCGTGGTGCTCCAGCGGGCGGAGGAACAGGGCATAGGCGGAACCTTCGACTTCGCCGTCTGAAACAGGAACAGCATAGAGAATACCAACCGCGGCCGGGGTTTTCCCCCGGCCGCGGATTATTGTTGTCCCGAACGGGATCTCTGCGCTCAGGACGACCGAGGGTTGTCATCCTGAGGGCAGTTCCATCGCCTGATCGCGTCCCCGGAGGAGAGCAGCTGGTTCTGCTTTTGCCCTGTCATCCTGAGGGCTGTTCCACCACCCGAAGGATCTGCTTGATTTTGAAGTCCTTAAACCCAGGTTCTTCCCCGGAGGGGAGGAATCTCGGAGTTGCCTTTGCCCCGGTCTGTCATCCTGACGACCGTAGGGAGGAAGGATCTCGCCTTGGTTATTGGTTGCTCAATTTCTGCTGCCCGAACGAGCGAAGTGGAATGTCGTCCCGAACGAACGCAGTGAAAAGCTACCATTCCGTGGAACGGGTTTTGGCGACGAAGGATCTCGTATTTGATTCTGAAGTGGCTCACCCCGAGATCCCTCGGCCATGAAGCCGGCCTCGGGATGACGGACCACACCGGATCCAGCTTTGCTGTCATCCCGAGGAGCGGTTTGGGCGACGATCGCGGAGCATCCCCGGAGGGAGAGCAGCTGGTCCTGCTTTTGCCCTGTCATCCTGAGGGCTGTTCCACCGCCCGAAGGATCTGGTTGGTTTTCGGAGGAAAAGCAAGACCAGGTCCTTCGCGTTGCTCAGGACGACAATGACCTTCCCCGGAATTGACGGACCTCCATAAAGGCCCGACAATGAGATCAATCTCACTGGAGGTTCGGCAGCATGGGATTCCCATGGTTCTCCGGAAGAAGAACCCAAGGCCCTCCGGGAAAAACGTGCCGTAACCAGGCGTGAGCGAGCGCTTCATCCTTAAAAAGGGGAGGCCGGATTTGCTGTCTCCCCCTCCGATCCGGAGTCGATATGCGATGCCGTTCTCAAAATACTGGGTTCTTACGAGGAAACATCGAAAAGGTGCCTGCGCCTATCGGAAAAATTCAGGTGGGAAACGGTCGTCGAGGCACAGAAGCAGATATACTCCATGATTCCGGAACGGGAGGGGATTTAACCGAGGATTTGCCTCACAAAGGCGACAAGCTGTTTTTCTTCTTCAGCCCAGCTATATTTATCAGCGGCAAGCAAAGCGTTTTTTTCAAGCTCTTCATGGCAGTGGCCTAGTTCCATTAAATTCTGAAGTGCTTCCGCAAGGGCAGAAGGATCATCGGGGGGAACAGTATAAAAAAAACGGTTTTCCGTTACCATCTGCCTGTAAATTGGGAAATCGGAAATGATGGCGGGCAGACCGAGGAGCACATATTCAAAAAGTTTGGTTGAAGATGAATTCGTATAGTTAGGTACAGCGCGGAGAACCGCAAGTCCCACATGACAATCGGCCATGATTTTTAAGCCGTGTTCGTTTTGCAAGTATCCCCTGAAATTCACATTGTCCGCAATGCCCAACGCTTTCGAAAGAGAGCGGAGTTCTTTTTCATGGCCAGGTTCGGCATGGCCAATGCATTCGAAAAAAAAGGGAAGCTGTTTCTTCCTGAGAATGCCGAGCGCTTTCAATGCGGTAATGCTGCCGCGTTTTTCAGCTACTTCCCCCATGTAGCCCACAGTGAATAGATCTCTTTTCCGTGCAGATTTTCGTATCTCCCCGAACATTTCTGCTCTCGGCATATTCAGGGCGGTTATACTTTCTTTTATCCATGGATACTCAATGCTGTAGGATTTTTCTGCGAAAATCACAGGAAGCCCTCTCATCAATACACGTTCAAGAAGTGCGAACAGCCGTGCTGCAGGACGGCGGACCGCTCGAGGTATCCATTCCTTTGATTCAAGCTGTTTGGGGGTGTTCTCGTGCATATCGAAGATGACTTTCCCGTGCCTTCTGAGAAGCGGCGCGACAGTCAGAAGTTCCGGATCGTGGAGTATGAAAAGATTTGCTTTGGTTTCAAGGGCTTTCCTGAAAACGCGCCAGACTCCTCCGGTCATTCGCCCGAACCGTGTACCCCTCTTCCCACCCGCGTCCAGAATCCTGATCCCGCCTATTGTGGCGTCTCCCAGGCCATCCATCACCACAAGGTTCACATCAAACCCTGCGTCAGCCAGGCTTCTGCATTCCTTAAGAAAAATCCTGTTGTCATTCCGCCTGTGGGCGGACGTCATGTGTGTGATTTTCAATGGGCTCTTCTCCCTTCAAGAGCTGTTTCAGGCCATATCCTCCTGAAAAAGTCCCCGGAGGTGTGATAAAGCCTGCGCCCGATCAGGAAGAGCAGAAGCCGGCAGGATTTGCCGAAGGGCAGTTTCTCGATTGATCGGTACACTTTCCATTGATACGCCACAAGGGGTATTTTTCTGGCCGACAGGGAATTGCATCTGACCCGATAGCACCCGAGGGGCTGCTGGATTCCATAGAGCAGTCCGGCCTTCTTGATCACCTGAAGCCACAGGGCATAGTCGTTTCGCTTCCGTATGTCGGGGATGGAAAACTTTCCGAGGACTTGGGTATTGAACATAACTGTTGAATTGCCGGGGCATCTTTTCAGTACGCCTTCGTAATCAAGGATTTTTCTCGCGGTGACTGTCCCCCCGAAATTTGCCCCGCGCTCGTGGATTTTTGTGTAACTTGTGCATGTGAAATACACGTTGTTTTTTTCCATGAAGCTGACCTGAACGGCAAGTTTTTCAGGAAACCAGGTATCGTCGCTGTCGAGAAATGCAAGGTATTTCCCTCCGGCGATGTCCATCGCGGTATTCCGGGCTGTGGAGGCTCCGCAATTATTCTCAAGTTTGATGTACTTGATCCTGTCGTCCTGTGCCGCAAAGGATTTCGCTATTTCAGAAGTTCTGTCAGTGGAGCCGTCGTCAATTATCAGCAGTTCCCAGCATGTGAAAGTCTGTTGCACTACGGATCCAATAGCCTCTCCGATGAATTGCTCCGAATTGTACGCAGGCATGATTATCGAAACCGCAATTTCTCCTGGGGGGTTCATCGCTGAGATGATGTCTCCTTCCGTGCTCGAGCCAGGCGAATAATGAGGATGAAATGTGGCCCCGTCTGCACCATGAAAAACATTAAAAATTATACAACAAATAAATGCCAAAGAAAAATGCTAAAATAATAAACTACAACGATTAATTGGCTATTGTAATAGAGTCGCCCCTTGGAGAAAGGTGACGTTGAAATGGGTATCCTTTTCCTGCCGGTCATTGTTTTAGTGCATGGAAATGAACTGTGCACCGGAAGGCGCCGGGACGGTATTCCGGAAAACCGGAAATGGGAAACGGCGTTTTTCTTCTTTCCTCCGATAGGGCTGGAAGTTCTGTCTCTTGTTTTTCGTGCCGTGCTAGGGCAAAAAGTGCAACGCTGAAAATGGGAAGGACTCGAAATGCAGCCGTCAATATGAGCGCGGCATTCTTCGGCCAGGGAGCGGCGCTTGTCGCGAGCTTCGCCGCGCGCACCGTGTTCGTCCGAATGCTCTCGGCGGAATACCTCGGCGTAGACGGTCTTTTCAGCAACATCCTGAACATGCTTTCTCTTGCGGAACTGGGCCTCGGATCGGCTGTAGCCTACAGCCTGTACCGGCCTGTCGCCCTGGGTGACACAGGGCAGGTGCAGGCCATACTGGCGTTTTTCAGGAAAGCGTATATGGTCGTCGGCCTCTTTATCGTCGGGCTGTCTCTTTTTCTTTCCCCTTTTCTGGAAATCCTTATCAAAGACCCCCCGAACATACCAGAGCTTCGCCTTTATTTTCTTCTCTTTGCCGCTAACAACGCCCTCTCCTATTTTTTTGCGTCCAGGAGAGCCCTCATACTTGCTGAGCAAAAAGCGTACCTTGACACATTTTTTCACCAGGGCTTCTTCATTCTACGGAAGATTGGGCAGATAGGCGTCCTGCTTCTGACCTCCAACTTCACGCTCTATCTCCTTGTTCTGCTGGTGTGCACCCTTCTGGAGAACCTTTTCCTCTTCGACCAGGCCGGCCGTCTTTTCCCCTACCTCAGGGAACACCCCAAAGAACCACTGAAAAAAGAAATCCTCAGGGAGATCGGGAAAAACACCATGGCGATGGTGTTCCACAAAATAGGGGCCGTGGTGGTCTTCGGAACGGACAACCTTCTCATTTCAAGGCTCGTGGGGCTGAAGGAAGTTGGTATATGTTCGAATTACTTTCTTGTGACAGGGGCAGTGAATAATATATTAGGCCGTGTATTCTACGGCCTCCTGGCTCCGGTGGGCAATGCCGCCGCGACGGAAAGTCCGGAACGGAACCTTTTTTTCTTCAGGGTGACCGACATGGCGGTCTTCTGGGCCTTTGGAACCGTTTCAGTATGTCTTTTTGCGTGCCTGAATCCTTTCATTGCGCTTTGGCTCGGAAAGGCCTATATTCTCCCAGTGCACATAACCGCAGTTATTACGCTCAATTTTTTCCTCACCGGAATGCGCAGGAGTGTCCAGCTCTTCCGTTCCGCCTACGGTCTTTTCTGGCAGGATCGTTACAAGGCCATCTTCGAAGCATTGATCAATATCGGGGCATCCATTCTCTTGTTTCAGTTCTTCGGAACGGCAGGCATCTTTTGGGGAACCTCCGCAAGTACCCTGGTCACCTCCTTTTGGGTGGAGCCATATATTCTGTACAAGCACGGTTTTAAAAGTCCTGTAAGGGGATATTTTGTACGGTATTTAGTCAACATGCTCCTTCTTTTTTTTGCTGCCTCTGCCGCCTTTTCCGCGGCGAAAATGATCCCGGGGCAGACTGCAGGAGCGGTTATCGGAAAAACCATGGTCTGCGTCATTCTTTCCAGTGCTTTCTTTGCAGCCGCTTTTTGCCGGACAGCGGAATTCCGTTTCCTTGCGGGCACGGTGTGTACCTTGTTTAGGCGGAAGCACGGATGATTATCTGCAGGAGGGAAAATATGCCTTTGTTCAGTGTAATAGTGCCGGTCTATAATACGGCCCCCTATCTTCGGGAATGCCTTGACTCGCTGTGCTGCGGCAAGGACGGGGATGCGGAGATACTTGCCGTTGATGACGGTTCTTCAGACGGGTCCGCGGACATCCTTTACGAGTATGCAGCACGTTTTTCGGACTTTTATACCGTCAGTCAACACAATGGAGGAGTCGCAAAAGCGCGCAACAACGGCCTGGAAAGGGTGAAGGGCAAATATATCCTCTTTGTGGACAGTGATGACAGCCTTGTTCCGGGGGCCCTGGAGAGGCTGCGCCTTTTTGTTGAAAATGAAGAGCACGACATCATTGAATTTGACAGTGTCTCTTTTGACGACCGCATTCCTCTTTCAAAAAGAGTTTTCAGCAGACCGCAAAGGGGCCATTACAGCGGCAACGTGGAAGGAAACGGACAATTTATCTTTTCCGAATGGATCCGGACGTTTTTTTTCAGGACAACCGCCTGTCTCAGGATGTATTCTGCCGATTTTCTTCGAAAAACGGGAATTCGTTTTCTAGAGGGCGTTTGTTTCGAAGACGTTGATTGGACCCCCCGTGTTTTCCGGTATGCCCAAAAGGTAAAATATCTGCCGGAAGTCCTGTACAGACGAAGGCTCTTTCGTCGCGGGTCCCTCATGAACAGCTGCAGGACGATATTCAACCCCAAAGGATGCAGGGATCTATTCTTCATGACGGATTCACTGTGTGCCCTATCCGGTGAAAAAGACATCTCGCCCTCGTTTTCACTGGCCCTCAGGCAGCGCGCAGCTTCGGTTTTTCTCTTTTCCTGTTTTTTGATATGGACGAAGGCCGATGCCTTTCAGAGGAGTGAATTCGAGGACGACATCCGCACAAGGTGGCACCTGGCTGCCATATCCCCGAACAGGGCATGGAGGATGCTCCACCGGCTCTCTCCTTTGGCAGGCCTGGAAAATGTGCGCAGGATATACCTGCTGCGCAATGCCCTTCGCCCGTTTTTTTCAGATGATAAAAAGACGGAATAGCCTCTGCCGGGCCTCCATAGGAATCCGAAAATTCCGGGGAAAGTCAGCAGCGAAGTATCCGGGGCTGCTGTTGTTATTGCTCTGTCGTCCTGACGGTACTCTCTTTGCCGAGTCGTGCTCGCGCAGCATCCAGCCTGGATTCCCGCCCACTCATAACGAGCCTGGAGGCGGAACACCCAGCGCGACATAGATTTGTTTCTGTTTCTCCAAAACTTCACCAACCCGCAGCTTCTGTCCCGGATGCTCAAAGCATTCGATCACATCAAGTTTATCCAGAAGTCCCTGAAGGGTGTAGTCCCTGAACAGGCCCGTATCCTGCATCCGCTTCTTTATGTACGACAGGTAAATCAGGGCGATGAACTCAACGAACAGTTTGCCTTCGAGGCTTTGTTCCGAAGAAACAAGAGTTCGCCTCATGTTGAGCCGCTCCTTGAGGTTGCCGAAGGCCTTCTCGACCAGGTCCTTGTTGCGGTAGAGCTCAAGGGCGGTGACTGCGTCCATGGTCTCGTTGGTGAGCAGGGCGAAGAAACCGAACAGCTCTTTCTCTTTGGCCACAGCTTCCTCCCTGACGGTGACTTTGATCCCCCGTTTGGGTGCGGTCCTGATGTCGAAGTACCTGCTGTACCCGGTCTCGTGCTCCGGAACCCTTTTGCCCGACTCGAGTTCGTTCCTGAGGGCGATCAGCCGGCGGTCGAAGGCCTTCTCTTCCTCGGCCGCCCTGTCGATGTTGTAGTAGTAGTGCACGTAGATGCGCCTCGGCTCCGAGACAGTATCCCCCTTGTACGGACGGTATTGCCTGTAGTTCCATTCGGCCTGCACCGTATGGCAGTAGAGCCCGTACGTGTCGTTGAAGCGGTCGTAGGAGCGGAACTGCCCGTATATGGGTTCCAGATTCTGCCTGACGAAGGACAGGGACATCTTCCCCGCGATCAGGAACTTGACATGCTCCCTGAAGAGGGCGTTGAGGTTGTCCTCGCTGTAGAACCCCCTGTCCATGACCAGCTTGACCTTTGAGTATCCGAGAATGTCCAGTTCCGACAGAAGAAGCTTGACCGTCTTCACGTCGGGGATGTTCCCGGCCATCTTGCGGTAGTAGAAGGGAAGCCCGGAGCTTTCGCCGAAGACAAGGGCCAGGTTCAACTGGGGCAGCAGACGGTCGTTCTCCTTGTTGTTGCCGTAGAGAACCTGCCTGAGGCACTCGGAGCAGCTTGATATGGAGGTGATGTCATAAGCCCAGAACTCATTCTCCAGACGGCGCCTCCCCTGAAGCCTGAAGAACTCGTTCTTCCCTTCTTCCGTGATGGACGCGAAGAGCTCGCTGCTCCGCTGGGAGGTGATGCTCTCCCCGCAGGGGTGTTTGTGAAGGGAGCTCCACTTCTCGAACCGGTAGAGGGGATTCTTGTCCTCCAGAATCAGGTAGTAGGCTATGGACAGGATCTGCCTGAAGGTCTTCGGGAAGCACCTCTTCAGGTCCTCGGTGATGCCCAGCTGTTCCCCGATGGCATCGAAGAGCCAGGTCGCACCGTAGAAGAGCCTCGCGGTCCGGGTGGCCGGAACGGGTCCGGGCTTGGCCGCTGTCTCCCCGGCTCTTTTCTTTCGTCCCCTGCCGTCGGTGGGACTGATCTCGCCGGTTTTTTCATCGACCCGGCCGACCAGGGTCCGCTTCGCCCGTGACTGCTTTTTTTCCTTGTCCCAGTAGGAGACCGATTCATAGGCGTAGGTGATCCCGGAGCGTTTGTCCTTCTGGAAGACGATGCTTGCCATTGCCCCAC
>JAHDLC010000045.1 GCA_018436595.1 Synergistaceae bacterium
AGCTTCATCAGGAAACATTGGCCTGGGCTGCCAAACGCAATGAGCAAGAAGCGATGATTCACTGGTGCTTTGATGTGCACCAGGCACGTACCAAGCTCGCACGTCTTTATCCTTAGAATTCGCTGTGGTCAACCACTAGGTATCCGATTATTTGGTTTTGGACATTTACGTTTTTTGCACTGAGGATAAGGTCTATTAGGCCGTTCCTGGCGTTTTCTGTGTCAATTTGCACGAGGCTGCTAATTGCGGCCTTGAGATGTTCCCCTTGTAGGTCAGGGGCGATGCTCAGCAGTAGTTGTGTTGCATCGTCTGTCTTGAAATAGCTCAGGGATTCAATTATGACCTTTTTTTCCTGGCTATTGGTGGTTCTACCGTAGTACTCAGTCAAGGATTTAAGAGCGTAGGAGTCACCTTTTCTCGCAGTGAAGCCTAGCGCGCGGAGAATGCTTGTACGCAGTAAGTGTTCTTTTTCTTGCTGCAACGCTTCGGTCAGTACTTCGACGGCTTGGTGTCCCCCCAGGTTTCCTAGCATGTCATAGGTTTGCTGACGAACATCTTGGTCCCCCCGCAAGGCCGCATCTTCCATCGTGGGCCAGTTGATGTCATGGTACTTCGTATGTCTCACGTGGGCGATAGCTGCTTTGTGGCGTATATGGCGCGTGTGGTGGTATGCCGCCGTCAATTTCAGCGTTTGGGCTGCATCTGGGTCCTCAGAACACTCTAGAGCATCGATAGTTCTCACCCATTCGTCTTGGTTAATACCGTTTAGGTTTTCCACTGCATTATGGATGAAAGGAGAAGCCGACGGCGCATAGGTGATGGCTTCTTTTACTTGAATATGTACTTCATCTTCAGTTGTTTTGCTTGGTATTGGGCGTGCGTCTGGCAGCGTTTTCAAGGTGGCCTTGACGGTTTCTGTTGCCGTGTTGTGACCACCGGGTGTTGTTTGGTCGCGAAAATACGACGCTATTTGTGCGATACCCGCAACAACAGCTACGACCACCACGAAGACCCCGAAACCCCAAAGAATCCATTGAGCGTAGGACTTCGATACAAAGTTGTCAACCAGCAGGGAAACAGCGATGACGACAATCGTCAAGAGCAGGAGTAGAAGCACAGTCTTTGCAATCGGCTGGTTCTTCATATTCACGGCGGCTCCGAAGAAAATTCATCCCTCAACACAGTGTGGTAGTCAGGCAAAGGTGTGCTTCCGGAGTACAATGTAATGTAACCATTATAGACTCGCTCAACAGCACGGGAAACTCGTGACCAGAAAACCCGCCCGCGAGAGATTCTTTTTGACTCCCGAAAAGAGTCCGAAAGGCACTGATATTCCCGCTCAACTTCCCCTAGAATAGTATCCGATTACATATGTAAATCGGAGTATGAATCCCCCATTCCATCTCCTGGAGGACCCCCATGACGGACCCAAACGACAACCAGCTCATCCCCCTCAACCCGGCTGACGACGCGCTGGATGCACACGTTACGCGTAACGTGACCCTCGCTGGTCAGGCGGCCAATTACCACGCCGCGCGGGGCGTGTTCGCGGATTACCTCTCGCGCAAAGCGGACAACACCATCCGCCGCCAGGCCGCGGACCTGGCGCGGTTCGCGGACTACCTCAACGAAGTTGGCGAGCTGGCCGGTCTGGAACTGGGGACAGCCCTGACCCGGTTCGCCCAGGCGGTGGCCGATTACCCGGATGGACCCATGCCGGATGCCGACGCCTGGCGCGGTGTGACGTGGGGGCTGGTGGAGGGGTTCCGCAACTGGATGGTCGTCCAGGGCGATGCGGTGGGCAGCATCAACGTGCGGCTCTCGACGGTCAAAGCCTACGCCAAGCTCGCGACGAAAGCCGGGGCGCTGTCGGCGGAAGAGCACGCGATGATTCGCACCGTAGCGGGTTACGCTCGCAAGGAATCCAGGCGCATCGACGAGCGACGGGAGACGTCCCGGCGCGGGGATAAGAAAGCCGCCGCCGTCCACATCGACAAGAAGCAAGCCCGGAAGCTCAAGGAACAGCCGGATACGCCCCAGGGCCGCCGCGACGCGCTGCTGATGTGCCTGCTGCTCGACCACGGACTGCGCGTGGGTGAAGTGGCCCGGCTCCAGGTATCAGACTTCGACTTGAGGGCGGGTGAGATGCGCTTCTACCGGCCCAAGGTGGACAAGGAGCAGACGCACAAGCTGAGCGCCGATACGCTGCGGACGCTGCATGCATGGTTCGGCAGCGGCGATGCGCCGGAAGCCGGTCCGCTGCTGCGGGGCAGTCGCAAGGGGGGCGCGCTCACTGCGCCGGGAATGAGCGAGCGGTGCATCACCAACCGGGTCAGGGTGTTGGGTGAGGGGGTCGGCCTGGAGGGGCTGAGCGCCCACGACTGCCGTCACTACTGGGCGACGTACTGGGCCGGCAAGGTCGATGTGCTGCGGCTCCAGGAGGCGGGCGGGTGGTCCAGCTTGGCGATGCCACGGCGGTACGTGGAGGAGAGCAAGATAGCCAACGAGGGGATGACTTAGGAGCAAAGGAGTATTGCATTGCAGCCTTGAATGTATTTAAATGAGGATAGCATGGCCTCCACAACTGCACGTGTCCTCACTCAATTTCATTGTGTTTCATTCCTCTTCTTTGCTCACGTGTTCTGCTAAGCATATCAATGATGTTGTTTCGAGGTGGGACATGTCCGAGTCAAGGAGCACAAAAATCATAATCGCTCTAATTGGCGCTGCTGCAACCATTATCGGCGCACTGATTGGCGCATTAGTCGAGTCAAGAGTGCAGGTTTTCACTGTCTGTGAGACGAACGGTGTATGTGAGTTGCCTACCTATCAAGATTTCGACCTGCTACACAGCGACTTTGAACTTGCAGGGCAGATAATGCAGATTGCTGTCTCATCGACCAATGATTTGTTGGCTGCAGTCTCCTATGACGACGAAATCGAACTATGGCGGATTAGCACCGGTGATTTTGTCGAAACGCTAGGCCATGAAGGAGGGTATAGCACGGCATTTTCACGCAATGGACGATACCTTGCAACAACGTCGAAGGATGACGTCGTAAGATTGTGGGACATCAAGGATGGAAGAGTCAATATCAGGCACACTCTTGACCATGCGGGAGAAAGAGTTGTTATTGTGGCATTCTCGCAGGACGGCGCTGCCTTGGCCACTGGAACCACTCCTTTGTCTTCGGTAGCTGATTCTCCCAATGTCATTAGTGTCGTTCGCATTTGGGATGTCATTTCTGGTAAGGAACTCCAAAGAGTTCAGTTGACTTCACCCCGGCAACCCGACCAATTCCTAGCTGACCTTGAGTATCTGCCAGATGGGCGGACATTCGCATTAACTTGGTTTTGTGAGCCGGATAACCGGTTACAAATAACCCTTTGGAATATTCAAGAAAGGAAGGAGTTCCGTAACCTAAGTATTGACATCGAATCCTGTGCATTTCCATTGTTCCCGATGGTGTTGTCACCTGATGGAAGCTTATTGGCCATCGCGACACTTTTGGGTGAAACACAGATTTGGGACCTAGAACAGCAAGGCCGTCCGCAGGTGATTCCTCAAGGGACTATGGCTTTGGCGTTTTCTCCAGATGCGACTGTTTTAGCACTCGCTGATAGAAATGGCGATGTGAGGTTGTGGCGTCGGGACAGTGGGGAGTTTATAAAGATTCTCACTTCATCTGGAGAAACCATAACAAGCTTGACGTTTTCTCCGGATGGCAGGTTTCTAGCCATGGGAGATGCAAACGGACTCGTGCGTGTTTTTGAGCAAAAGGTAAAACCATGTAACTAGTGGTCGACCACACAGGAAGGCGAGGAAATGAGGTATCCTTATGAAAAACGGAGGATACCATGGCCAGGAAACAGCACTACCCGATCCGGTTAAGCGATAGTGAACGGGAAGAATTGGAGAAGTTGGTCAGGACAGG
>JAHDLC010000021.1 GCA_018436595.1 Synergistaceae bacterium
GGAAGGGGACAGCGCGCGATCGTATCGCGCAGCTTCTTGATGAAGGGACCTTTATCGAACTCGACGAGCTGGTCACCCATCGTTGCCATCGTTTTGGTCTTGAGAGCAACACCATCCCTGGTGATGGCGTTGTGACGGGCTATGGAGAGATTGACGGTCGTCGAGTCTATGTCTTCAGCCAGGACTTCACCGTCCTTGGAGGCAGTCTCGGCGAGAAACATGCAGACAAGATCTGCAAGGTTATGGATCTGGCCGTGAAGAACGGCTCGCCCGTCATCGGCATCAACGATAGCGGCGGAGCGAGGATTCAGGAAGCGGTAGACGCACTGAACGGTTACGGGAAGATTTTCTACAGGAACACCATAGCGAGCGGCGTCGTTCCCCAGCTGTCGATCATCATGGGTCCCACGGCAGGCGGAGCGGTCTACAGCCCAGCATTGACAGACTACATTTTCATGGTGGAGAAGACGGGGATCATGCACATAACAGGTCCAGCAGTCATCAAGGCGGTGACGGGCGAGGAAGTCAGCAGCGAATCTCTCGGCGGAGCGCTGACCCACAACGCGAAGAGCGGCAACGCCCACTTCATGGCGAAGAGTGAAGTCGAGTGCTTCTCTCAGGTGAAGAAGTTGTTGAGCTATCTTCCCAGCAACAACGTGGACAACGCCCCGTGGAAAGAGACGAACGACAATCCCAATCGTCTTGTGCCGGAACTTCGCAACGTAGTTCCCACCAATCCGAACAAGGGATATCGAGTTCACGACGTCATCGAGAAAGTGGTTGACGACGGAGACTTTTTTGAAGTACAGCCTTTATGGGCCAAGAACATGGTCACAGGCTACGGTCGCGTCGGTGGCGAAGTGATAGGCATCATCGCCAATCAGGCGGCCAACATGGCCGGTTGCCTCGACATAGACGCCTCAGACAAGGCGAGCCGTTTCATTCGGCATTGTGACGCCTTCAACATTCCCATCGTCACCTTTGTAGACGTTCCAGGATACCTTCCCGGCACGGAGCAGGAGTGGGGTGGCATCATCCGTCACGGAGCGAAGCTTCTCTATGCCTACAGCGAAGCCACCGTTCCCATGATCACGGTGGTATTGCGAAAGGCCTACGGCGGTGCCTATCTCGGCATGTGCTCCAAATCGTTGGGAGCCGACATGGTTCTGGCCTGGCCCCAGTCGGAGATTGCCGTAATGGGAGCGGAAGGAGCAGCGAACATCGTGTTCCGCAAAGAGATCGAAAAGGCGGAAGACCAGGTTGCGGAGCGGAACAAGAAGATAGAGGAGTACAGAGAGGCCTTTGCCAACCCCTACGTGGCGGCGGAGCGAGGCTACGTGGATCGGGTCATATTGCCGGAAGAGACACGCCGCGAGATCTACCTGGCATTACAGGGAACGGCGAACAAGCGCGAACTTCGACCGAGACGCAAGCACGGCGTCATGCCCCATTAGTGCGAGGAAGGGGCGATAGCAGTGACAGATCTTCATACCTATTTTGAGACGGGAATAGGCGGGGCGATCACCTTGGCGCTCATAGCCTTTTCCACGGTTTTTCTGGTTTTGGGAGGGCTGACGGCCATCATCTATGCCATCAAGTATTTTGGTGGTGTGAAGGCGAGCCCGACGGCACCGAAGGGGAATGGCGGCACGCCTCCGGCACCTGCAGCGAAGCCTGCATCAGCGCCTGTGGCAGCGCCAGTATCGGTACCGTCGGCATCAGGAGACCAGAAACGTCTTATAGCCGTTATCACAGCGGCGTTAGTGGAAGCAACGGGCCGGCCCTGCCGCATCACGAGCATCGAAGCGACAGGTACCACATCATCGAAGAGACGTGGTCCACGGGTGAGCCTGTGGAGATCGAGCGCCATCATGGAAGGGCTCGAAAGCTTAAACAACCAGACCTGGTCAGGTCGGTAAAGACAACGACAACACAGCAGTGTGGAGGGGAAAAGAATGAGCAAACTCTATAAAGTGACAGTGGACGGAACAAGCTACAACGTAGAAGTGGAAGAACTCGGCAGTGGAGCGACCGTAACCGCTCCTGTGGCACCGGCGGCAGCGCCAGTTCAGGCGGCAGCACCAGCACCAGCGCCGGCACCCGCACCGGCAGCAGCTCCTGCTCCGGCACCAGTTGCAGAAGCGCCCGTAGCTGGGGGGGAAGTAGTGTCAGCCCCCATGCCTGGCAAGATCCTTCGTGTAAGTGTCAGCGTCGGCGCGACAGTCAATGCTGGAGACGTGCTTCTTATTCTCGAAGCCATGAAGATGGAGAATGAGATATCCGCCCCGTCTGCCGGTACGGTGAAAGAGATCCGGGCACGGGAAGGGGACAGCGTCAATTCCGGAGACGCCCTGGTAGTCCTCGGCTAAGCCGAAGGGAGACAGGCGATTATGGAAGTCTATCTAAACTCACTGGGAACGATCCTTCGATCCTCGGGATTCTCGGGACTCACGTGGGGCAACGTCATCATGTTGGGGGTGGCCTTTGTTATGCTCTATCTGGCCATCGTGAAGGGGTTTGAACCCCTCTTGCTGGTCCCCATCGGATTCGGCTGCCTGCTGGTGAACCTTCCCCTCTCGGGAATCATGGACGACGGAGGCTTTTTGCGGTATATCTTTTTCGGAACGGAACATGAGATCTATCCGGTCATTATCTTTATGGGGATAGGGGCCTTGACGGACTTTGCGCCCCTTCTGGCCAATCCCATCACCTTCCTGCTCGGAGCAGCCGCACAGCTGGGCGTATTCATCGCCCTCTTCGGAGCGCTGCTCATGGGCTTCAACGTGAAGGAGGCGGCATCCATCGCCATCATTGGCGGAGCGGACGGCCCGACGAGCATCTACCTGACGGTGAAGCTGGCTCCCCAGATTCTGGGAGCGGTGGCCGTTGCGGCGTACAGCTACATGTCGCTGGTGCCGCTCATCCAGCCGCCGGTAATCAAGCTCTTCACCAGCAAGGCTGACCGGGCTATCCGTATGGATCAGCTTCGACCAGTCTCCAAGCTGGAGCGAGTGCTCTTTCCCATCGTGTGTACTGTCTCTGCGGGATTGCTTCTCCCGTCATCGGTGCCTCTGATCGGTATCCTCATGTTCGGAAACCTGTTGCGTGAATGCGGCGTGACAGAACGACTGAGCCAGGCGGCACAGAACGAGATTCTCAACGCCACCACCATCTTCCTGGGCTTGTCAGTAGGTGCAACCATGAGCGCAGAATACTTCCTCACCTGGGGAACGATCAAGATCATTGTTCTGGGACTCGTTGCCTTCATCTGCAGCACAGCTGGCGGCGTTTTGCTGGGGCAGGTCATGAAAGTGGTAAGCGGCGGGAAGATTAACCCCATGATCGGAGCGGCTGGAGTCTCTGCCGTTCCCATGGCGGCACGAGTGGTACAGCGAATGTGTCAGAAAGAGAATCCTGGCAACTTCCTGCTTATGCACGCTATGGGACCCAACGTGGCTGGTGTTATCGGCACTGCCGTCGCTGCGTCCGTTATGCTTACCCTCTTGAGCTAAA
>JAHDLC010000048.1 GCA_018436595.1 Synergistaceae bacterium
AAATGGCAAAAGAGAAGTTTGAAAGAGCGAAGCCCCATCTTAACGTGGGAACGATAGGACACATAGACCACGGAAAGACGACGCTGACAGCAGCGATCACAAAATGTTTGTCGACGAAGGGCTGGTCGAATTTTGAGGCGTACGACATGATCGACAAGGCGCCAGAAGAGCGTGAGAGAGGAATCACGATCAACATTTCTCACGTAGAGTATCAGACGGAGAATCGTCACTATGCTCACATAGATTGCCCTGGTCACGCAGACTATATTAAGAACATGATCACGGGAGCAGCTCAGATGGATGGAGCCATTCTTGTTGTATCAGCAGCAGATGGTCCAATGCCTCAGACACGAGAGCACGTACTTCTTGCCCGTCAGGTTAACGTTCCAGCCGTAGTCGTGTTCATGAACAAGACCGACCAGGTTGATGATGAAGAGCTTCTTGATCTTGTTGAGATGGAGATTCGTGAGCTTCTGAGCAAGTATGAGTTCCCCGGAGACGAGGTTCCCATCGTCCGCGGATCCGCATTGAAGGTATTGGAAGAGGGCACAGGCGAAGAGAGCGATCCTATAAGCAAGTGCATTTGGGACTTGATGGCTGCATGTGATTCTTATATTCCGACTCCGCAGCGAGAGACAGATAAGCCCTTCCTTATGCCGATAGAAGACGTATTCACCATCACTGGCCGTGGCACAGTAGTTACAGGCCGAGTGGAGCGAGGAATGGTCAAGGCCGGCGAAGAAGTTGAGATCGTAGGCATGAAGCCAGATACGACGAAGACAGTAGCGACCTCCCTTGAGATGTTCCGTAAGATTCTTGACGAAGCCATAGCGGGAGATAACGTAGGAATACTTCTTCGTGGTATCGACAAGGAAGACGTAGAGCGTGGACAGGTATTAGCGAAACCAGGTTCTATAACACCCCACACGAAGTTTAAGGCTGAGGTATACGTGTTGAAGAAAGAGGAAGGCGGCCGTCACACCCCGTTCTTTGCTGGTTATAAGCCGCAGTTCTATTTCCGAACAACAGACGTAACCGGAGGTATCAAGCTTCCTGATGGAGTAGAGATGGTTATGCCGGGAGACAACGCGACCTTTGAGGTAGATCTGATAGTGCCAATCGCCATGGAGGCAGGACTTCGTTTTGCCGTTCGTGAAGGTGGACACACTGTCGGAGCTGGCGTTGTTACCGAGATTCTTG
>JAHDLC010000017.1 GCA_018436595.1 Synergistaceae bacterium
AAAATGGGAGTCACGGGAAGGCCTCCTTTTTGTAGTTTTGTTATCTCGCGACTACAATTTTACAAAACAGGGGCCTTCCTGTCATTTTTATCCAGTCATTTCAACGGTTTTTAGGCTGTCAAGGTCCTGCGAAAGTTGAGTGAATAAAAAAGCTCCTCCCCTGATGGGGAGGAGCTTGCGCTTTCACAGGGGCGAAAGGGAAATTCTTAGTTTCCCTGTTCGCTGGTGACTTCGCTGTTCCACCGGTCGTTCGACTTGCGGAAAAGCACCGGGTCGACAATCCTGCCGTTCTTCTGTTCCACGGCGAGGAAATCGCCCTCCGGGAGAAGCCAGAAGGGCTTTCCCGACATAAACACAAGTTTTTTGAACATGGTTGTACCTCTTTCTCTTTCTGAATTCCGAATAAACGGCGCCTCAAAGGGGATGTCTCGGTTCCAGCCGCTTCAGGTTGTGTGGACGCCGCAAATACAAAGAATCAGGCCACTCCGGATATATTCTCCAGAATGGCCTGGAAACTATCTGGCTCCTCGGCGAGGACTCGAACCTCGAACCTAGTGGTTAACAGCCACCCGCTCTGCCGATTGAGCTACCGAGGAATGATCTCTGGTGTAGTGGAGGCGGCACCCAGATTCGAACTGGGGATAAAGGATTTGCAGTCCTCTGCCTTACCACTTGGCTATGCCGCCGTACAACAAATGGAGCGGAAGACGGGATTTGAACCCGCGACCCCAACCTTGGCAAGGTTGTGCTCTACCCCTGAGCTACTTCCGCATCCTTTTTCAATAATGCGAAGATGGTGGCGGGACCCAGAATCGAACTGGGGACACGCGGATTTTCAGTCCGCTGCTCTACCATCTGAGCTATCCCGCCTCACGTGGAGTTTTAAATGGCGGGGCCGACGAGACTCGAACTCGCGACCTTCGGCGTGACAGGCCGACGCTCTAACCGACTGAGCTACGACCCCGCATTCTCCAATGAAGCCTTGGTGGGCGAAACAGGGTTCGAACCTGTGACCCCCTGCGTGTAAGGCAGGTGTTCTACCGCTGAACTATCCGCCCGTGGGTGTTCCGGCAACGCGAGAGAGAGTATATAGGAATTTCCGCTGATGGTCAACTCTCTCTAGCAAAGAAAGAATATTATACATCTTTCAGACAAATCATCTGCCTTCTCTTTTCCTTGGAGAATCTTCTTCTGTGAACAACTGGATATCCATCTGCCGACCGGGTACAGGAATCATTAGCGGCACGACCGGCACAGCCAAGCTATCTCCCGGAAAGGGGTCTCCAAAGGAGCGCCGTGAGGACTCACGGATTCCCGGCGGCAATCTCAGGCAAGAGCAAGATCCACAGCCGCCAGTGAATGCAGCAGGGTGGAATCGAAAACGGGAATTGACACGTGTTCCTGTTGTATCAGCAAGGGAATCTCTGTACAGGCAAGGGCTGCGCATTCCGCCCCCTTCGCGGCGAGATCCTCGATGATCTTCACATATTTTTGCCTGGATTCATCCTTTATGATGCCTAAACAGAGTTCCTGCCAGATAATTCCGTCCACTATCTTTCTGGCGTCATCATCAGGGATCATGGGTTCAAGGCCATAGCGTTCGGTAAGCACATTCCTGTAAAAAGACTCCTCCATGGTGAACCTGGTACCAAGGAGAGCGACTCTCTTCATTCCCTTGTCCTTTATGGCCTTTCCGACTGCATCGGCTATGAAAATGCCTTTCATTCCCGTGGCTTTTTCAACATCCGGAGTGAACATTCCCATGGTATTGGAACAGATGATGAAAAAATCGGCCCCGGCACTTTGTATGCTTTTTCCCGCCTCCACAATTGTCGCGGCCGCCTGATCTCTGCGCCCGGCGCTCAGGGGACCTTCCACATTTTCAAAATCCACGGAATACATGGCGATCCTGGCGGAGTGCAATCCACCCAGGCGCCTGCTGACTTCCTCATTCAATATCCTGTAATAGTCTATGGAAGATTCCCAGCTAACGCCTGCAATGACACCGATTGTCTTCATTATGAACTCTCCCTTCTTCACATGACGGAGTACCCGGTTAATTATACCCGGAAAGGGTCTTTATGCCCGGCACCCCCGGCCCATCTAATTTTCGGCAAGGGATCCACTCCCGGCGTCAGCTTCCGTGAGACCGTGAATCCCTCCCCTTTCACCGGATTAAGGGTTTTCAATCGCTTTCCCGGCCATCTTTTCGAGAAGAATCAGGATATGGAGCAGGTAGAGGAGAACCCCGCCGTTGGCCGCAAGGATCAGCCCGGTCAAGAGGGCGGGAAGCAGTCCGGGGAAAAGCATGGAGGTTCCGAACATGATGGAGAGCAGATTCAGGACGACCTGGGAGATGTTCAGACGTACCAGGACAGGCAAAACTGGATTTCTTCCCTGTTTCCGGAGCCCCGAAAGGGTTCCCCGGAGTCCGATGATCCCGCCGAATATGTTCAGCAGACCGATGAGAAGAGTCAGAAGGGAAACGAGAATTCCGGGCACTATGCAGGAAACGATGCCCAGGCCAGCGAAAAGGACTCCGCATATGACCACCAGCCGGGTGCGGCGGAAGGCACCTATGGGGGTGTTGCCCGTTGATATCATTTTAAGGGCCATTATCACCATGAGGAGGCCGAGCTGGGCACTCCCGGCGAAAGGAAGCATGCCGAGGCTTACGGGAACGAGAAAGAAGCCGAGAAGGATCATGAAGATGCCCGTAAGGAGAATGACGGAATGCTCGGAGGATAAGATTTCACTCTCGCTCTCTTTTCCTTCGGGGGCGGGATATTTCCTGTAAATCTTTGACATTGCCGCCGCCAGAAAAAGGATGGCCGCACCGAAAACAAGAACGGTGACGGCAGTTTCATCCCCGGAAAACAGTCCCTGATTCAGCACGAGCACCCCTATAAGCATGGAAAGAAGATAGACGGCCGCGCACCCCGTCCACAGGAGATGAAACGTTCCTCCCATGCGGGCCCAGGTACGGAATCTGCCGGGGGCAAGAAAAAGGTGGGCCAAAAGGGCTGCCCCTCCGGGAGTGAAGCAGAGAAAGAGCAATACAGCAGGAAGGCGGCTGAAAATGCCTGGAATGAAACAGGTCACTATTCCGGCTGACGCCACCGCGAGACCGGTGCAGAAGAGAGGTTTTGACCGTTTCATCTCCCCGAAGGGCGTTTGCCCCAGGAGAATGATCTGCAGGGCAAAGAGGAAGAGTACAAGACCGTAGACCCCGTTTTCATAGTATGGAATTGCTCCCCTCGTCACGGGAAAAAGCAGGATGCCGGTCAGGACCATCATCACCCCGGCAATGAGAAGAATCACCACGTCCAGCGCAAGGTCCGTCTCTTCAAGGAAAAAGCTCCTGTTCATCGAACCCGCTCCTTTCTTTCTCCCTGAACCAGCCGTTCCTGAAGGGAGGCGTTTCGGGCGGCTGAGGTAATTTTCTCTATCTTACGCTCCATTCTCTTTTTTTTCACCTCTCTGACGGGAAAGATTTCTGTCTGCCGCTCAGGCCGGGGAGAGAAATGATACAATGGCCGGAAGAAAGCCTGCTGCGGGCGGTCGTTGTCCGTCAATGCCCATCCGGACCCGGTTGCCGAGATAAAAGGAGATACTCATGAACCTGGATGCTCTAACCGATTTTTCCTTTCTGCGGCCTCTTGCCCCCTTGCTGTTTCTGCTGTTTTTTCTTGCGGCAGCCCTTCCTTTTCTGCGCCGCCCCGGAAAGGAACGGCTCTTTTATGCCGCTCTCGGGCTTTTCTTTTTCGGGGCATCGGCTGTTTTTCTTCTGATGGGGCAGCCCCTTGCCGCTTTTTCCGTGTTTTTTGTTCCGGCCCTTCTCTACAGCGTCTTCAGGAAAGCGGGACGGAAGAACAAATGAAGGAATTGCTGGTCTTCGCTTTTTTTCTCTATTTCCCTTACGGCTGGTGCGCCCTGTCCGGAAACAGCAGGGAATCCTTCGGGTTGATCTGGAAAGCAGACCGCCATGCCCTTCGGGACGTTGCAGCAGTTTCTCTTCTGACCCTGCTGCCCCTGACGGCCGTCTCCCTTTTCTTTTTTGGGGACCGTCTTTTCCCCCCTGCCCTGCGGTCGGTTCCGGCATCTGTCCTCTCCGGGCTTGCGGCGGCAGTGGCTGAGGAAACATTCTTCAGGGGATGGGTTCAGACCATGCTTGGATACCGTTTTTACCGGGGGTGGAGCATTATCCTGGCCTCCGCCCTGTTCGGGATTGCCCACCTGGCCTCACCTCACGCTCCCTTTGCGGTGCTGGCTTTCTTTCCGGGGCTGGCCATGGGATACCTCCGGGACCGCCACGGGTCGGTGCTGCCGGCAATTCTCTACCACTGGATAGGCAATATCTGGTCTATCTGGCTGTATCCTCGTTTCTGAGGAATACGAAGAAAGGAGTTTTTCCCATGAAATCCATTCGTTCCATTATTCTCCCGGCTGTTGTGTCCGTTATCGCGGCCTTTCTCTTCTCTTCTCCCGTGTACGCAGGGCCCGTCTACAGGATCGTGATGCCCCTCGTCCGGGGAGAGGAGGCGCGGGCGGAACTCCCCGGCGGACGCATTTTTCCCCTGGGGAAAGTGACTGGGCTGCCTACGGCAACCCGGTGGCCGGGGTATACGGCATCGAAATGGGCCGCACCGGGAACGGTGGCTGCTTCGGCGGTGAATGCCGTTCATCTCACCCTGTCGGTGGAGAAGGACGCCGGAAGGACCATGAGCATCCTGCCGCTCCACACGGTGGCTCCGGCGGCCGGAGAGAAAGCTTTCATCACCCTCGACGTTCCGGCGGGCACCGGTTTCTTCGGAGGCTGGGCTCCTCCCGTGGGGACAAGGGTCCTGGTGCGGAAGGCAGATGGACTGCTGGTTCCCCTGGAGGTCAGCGGTCTTCCCTCTCCCGGAGACGAACTGATTTTTGACGTGGAGGAAGAAGAACGGCCCTACATCATCGACGTGGAGAACCGCCCCGGAGGGCGGGTTCTGGGATGGTATCCGGCGGGACCGAAAGTCCTTGCCCGGGTTATCCGCCCGGTGAGGGGCGTCGGGAGGTTCGGGGGGACGGAGTTTCAGGGCAGGGGAAGGATCAGGGCGAATCATTCGGGAGTCATCGACGTGAGCACTGCCGGCCGGGGGGTGACCGGAGGATTCCAGATACTTCCCTTCCTCCACTCGAAGTCAAAGGAGATGGGAGGAGCCTGGCAGTTGACCCAGTGGCTCATCATCGCCTCCGAAACGGAGCGGGCATTGCCCGGAACGGCGCCTCTTTTCCTGGGAAACCTCGTTCCGGGAAGCCAGATGTCGGACGTTCTCTGGGACATCTGGTCCACCTACGGAAGAAAGCCCCTGGTGCTCTGCAGGCTTGACGGCGGCCCGTGGGAAAAGCTTCCCGAGGAGGGCGGGAAGCAGGATTTCGCACTGGAACGGGTAACCCACCTCCGCATCTACAGCCCCTTCACCGGGGAGCCCCAGAAACAGTGATATCAAAAGGCTTCGCTGATATGCAAAGGGCGCGGGATTCCTCCCGCGCCCTTAATTTTTATTCCACCGTGACGCTCTTTGCGAGGTTTCGCGGCTGGTCGATGTGACAGCCCAGGAACCTGGCGAAGAAGTAGGAAAAGAGCTGCAGGGGAGCCACGGTGAGGAACGGGGTGAACTGGTCAAGGGTCTCAGGGACGAAGAAAATGTGGTCAGCAGTCCCGTCAAGGGAATCGTCACCCTCCGTCGCGATGGCGATGACCGGAGACTTCCTCGCCTTGGCCTCCAGGATGTTGGAGAAGGTCTTTTCGTGAAGCCCGTCCTTCGGGGAGATCACCACCACCGGAACCCTGGGATCGAGAAGGGCTATGGGGCCGTGCTTCATCTCCCCCGCCGCGTAGGCTTCAGCGTGGACGTAGGAGATCTCTTTCAGCTTCAGGGCTCCCTCAAGGGCCACGGGGTAGGAGATACCCCTTCCAAGGAAGAGGAAATCCCGGGCCTCGTTGTAGAGCATGGCCGTCTCCTGGAGGCTTTCCTGCCTCTGGAGCACGGATTCAAGCTTGTAGGGAAGCGCGGTGAGCTCGTCGCAGTATTTTCTTTCCTGCTCCGGGCTCAGCTTGCCCTGCATCTTGGCAAGGTGGATGGCCAGGAGATAGAGCACGGCCATCTGCCCCATGAAGGTCTTGGTCGCTGCGACTCCAATTTCGGGTCCCGCCTTGAGCTGGAGCACGTCATGAACCTCTCTGGCGATGGTGGATCCTATGACGTTCGTGACTGCCAGGCATCGTGCCCCCTTCTCCCGGGCGATCCGCTCAGCCGCGAGTGTGTCCGCCGTCTCTCCCGACTGGGAGACAAAAACGGCAAGAGTGTCCGGCCCCAGAGGGATGTTCCTGTAACGGTATTCGGACGCCACGTCCACCCTGATGTCGAAGTCCGTTATGGTTTCGAGGAAACGCTCCGCCACGAGGGCGGCGTAATAGGAGGTTCCGCAGGCAATGATATGGAGCCTCTTCCACGATGCCACGTCTTCCTTTGTCCAGGGAAGCTCGGCGGAAAGGTCCACCGTCCCCTCCGTCAGCCTTTTTGCCATGGAGTTCCGGAGCACCGCCCCCTGCTCGTTGATCTCCTTGAGCATGAAATGGGGGTAGCCTCCCTTGTCGACCATAGTGACGTCCCAGTCGATGTGGGTCGGGATTTTTTCCAGCGTCTCACCCGATGCGTTCCAGAAGAGAATGCCTCCGGAGGAAAGCTCGGCGATGTCACCGTCGTCCAGGTAAACCACGTCCTGGGTGTAGGGGAGGATGGCCGGCACGTCGGACGCACAGAGGGTTTCCCCCTTCGGGGAGGCTCCAACCACGAGGGGAGAACCTTTCCTGAGGCAGTAAATCTTTCCCGGGGCTTCCCTGGCCATGATTACGAGGGCAAAAGATCCGCTCAGCCGGGCATAGAGATCCACTAGGGCCTCCACCATGCTGCCCCTGGCGCTGTAGAGCCTCGACAGAAGCTCGGCCACCACTTCGGTATCCGTCTCGGACTTGTAGTCGCCGCAGGCTCCTTCCGCCAGTTCCCTGCGGATTTCCCGGTAGTTTTCCACTATGCCGTTGTGGACGAGCACGAGGCTCGAGGAGAGGTCGGAATGGGGATGGGCGTTCACTTCCGTGACTCCGCCGTGGGTGGCCCACCGGGTGTGCCCGATGCCCTGGCTCCCCGAAACGGGGTGGTCCTCCAGGATTTTCTCGAGATCTGCCACCTTTCCCACGCCCTTGACTATATGAAGCTCCGGGGCATCCATGAGTGCAACCCCCGCTGAATCGTATCCCCTGTATTCAAGACTCCGCATTCCATTTATCAGAACGTCCTTGACGTTCCTTTCGCCGATATACCCGACTATTCCGCACATATTCCAAACACCGCCTTTTTCCGCTCAAAGAAAACCGCCTTCATTTTTGTGGCGGAAATTGCTTCCCGCTTTTGTATAAAGGCTTTACGGGCCTGTTTTCGCGGCCCCGGAGGCATCCGCCGAATCTTCGATACTCCTCCGTCCTCGTCAGCCGGGAGATCTCCCGGCGCAGGCGCTTCACCCTGGGCGCTTGTTACCGCTGCTCCATTTGCGCTACAGCCCGGAGCACCACCTCCCTGAGATCCGGATGATCCATGGCAAGCTGGATGTTGGCTGAGAGCCACCCCGGCTGGGTGCCGCAGTCAAAGCGCCTGCCATGAAAAACTACGCCCCAGACCGGTTCCCTGGATAGAAGGGTCCGTATGGCGTCGGTCAGCTGTATCTCTCCCCCGGCTCCTGCCTGCTGGCCGGTCAGGATAGGGAAAATCGACGGCGAGAGAACGTAACGTCCCATAATGGCGAGGTTGCTCGGCGCCGTTCCGGAAGCCGGCTTCTCCACCATATCCCGTACGGCGAAAATGCCGGGGGCCGCTTCTTCCGCCCTGACCACCCCGTACCGGGACGTTTCTTCAGGAGACACTTCCTCCAGGGCGATGACGCTGCCCCCCCGTTCTTCATGGACAGCGATGAGCTGGGCGAGGACCGAAGGACGGGCGATCATGACATCATCGGGAAGAATGACGCCGAAATACTCGTTCCGGCACACCGGCTCTCCGCAGAGCACTGCATGCCCCAGTCCCAGGGGACGGTGCTGCCTGAGGTAGATGAAATCGGCCAGTTCCGAGAGAGAGATCACCTCGTCGTAGAGGGTTCTCTTGTTTCTGGCCTTAAGCATTTCCTCGAGTTCGAAGGATCGGTCAAAGTAGTCTTCTATGGCCTTCTTGGCTCTGCCGGTAATCATGACCATTTCACGGCATCCTGCGGCAAGAGCCTCCTCGACGCCGTAGGCGATGATGGGCCGGTCCACCAGGGGAAGCATTTCCTTGGCGATCTCCTTGGTTGCCGGCAGGAAGCGGGTTCCAAGACCGGCAACAGGGAAAAGACATTTTTTAATGGACGAGGGCATGGAATCCTTCACCTTTCCTGTAGGCAGAAATATTTACATGCATTTCTCGCGAATGGCGTTCACAAGCATGTTTGAGACTTCTTCCATGAGCTTTCTGTCCCTGGCTTCCACGAGAACTCTCATAAGGGGTTCGGTGCCGGACGGCCGGATGAGAATACGGCCGGTTCCCCCAAGAAGCGATTCCACGTCGGAAGAAAGTTCTTTTATAAAATCGCCGTTCACTCGCTTCTCCCTCGAAATTTCCACGTTCCGGAGAATCTGGGGGTAGGGAGAAAACCTGTCGGCAAGGGTGTCCATATCTTCGCCCAGAGCAAGGCACGCCTTCAGGAAATAGAGGCCCGTGCAGATGCCGTCTCCGGTGTTGACCACCGAGGAGATGATCACGTGGCCCGACTGCTCTCCTCCCAGGCGGGATCCCGCCGCATTCATGGTCTCCATGACGTATCTGTCCCCAACCTGGCACCGGTGAACCCGTATGTTCTCCCTTCCCAGATGTTCTTCCAGGGCCATGTTGCTCATCACCGTGGCCACGACCCCCGAGCCGAGACATCCCGCCGAGGCGAGCCAGCGGCCGAGAATCCACAGCATAATGTCTCCGTCAAGGGGCCTGCCTCTTCCGTCGGACAGGAGAACCCGGTCGGCGTCTCCGTCATAGGCGATCCCCACAGGCAGCCCTTTTTCCTGAACGAGGCCGCAGATATGGGACATTTTCATCACGCCCACGCCTTCGTTTATGTTCAGGCCGTCCGGTTCGTTTCCCACCACGGTCCACATGCCGCCGAGCTTCTCGAAAAGAGGAGGAGCCACGAAGGATGCGGCGCCGTGGGCGCAGTCCACCGCGCCTTTGACAGGGAAAGGCAGCTCCCTGCCCCAGAGTGAGGCAAGCCAGTCGCCGTATTCCCAGGCAAGTTCAGGAGTCTGACGTATTACGCCGACCGACGCGCCTGTGGGACGCCAGTCGTCTGTGAGGTTATCTCCCATGTATTCCTCGATGGCGGCCTCCATCTCATCGGAGAGCTTGTAGCCCTCACCGTCGAGGAACTTGATTCCGTTGTACTCCGCTGGATTGTGGGAGGCGCTGATCACCGCTCCGCCGTGCATGCCGGTCTTCTTGACAGCAAAACTGACGCCGGGTGTCGGAATCACTCCGAGCAGGAACACTTCCGCCCCGGCGGAGGTCATACCGGCGGCAAGGGCGGCCTCCAGCATCTGTCCCGATCTCCTCGTATCCCTTCCCACGGCGATTCGGGGCCTCGGAACTCCCCTTTCCGTGAGGAAGAGAATATAGGAACGCCCGAGGCGCAGGGCCATTTCCGGAGTCATGTCTCCCCTGTTGGCGACATCCCGGACGCCGTCAGTTCCGAAAAGGCAGCGCACTCTTTCGGGGTTGCTCGTCATGTTGCCTCACCATCCCAGCGGTTAGAAATATTCACTGTACGTCTGCAATGACCGTAATATTAGAGGGTTCAACCCTGACCACCTTCAGTTTCCCTTCAGTCCTGTTCCGGATCTGAACCGGAACGGTCAAACGGCGGGAAACGACGTTGGTCACGTTGACAAAGGGCTGGATGAGGAGTTCCTTTTCATCCAGGGAATTGACTTCTGAGGGAACTCCTTCCACGGTGACATTCACCGAGGGAGGTTCCACCTTCCACCCGGGGTAGACGCTCTTTCCCTCCACCTCGACAGCCACCCTGGACAGGAGCCGGGTCACCGTAAAGGGCGTCAGAAGGACGTTCACCCTCACGGACTGGGCCCCGACGATCTTCACCAGCGGGTCGTCAGGTTCCCTGAGAGGGACGACCATATTCTGCTCTTTGGTGATGTCGGTGATGTCAATGGTTTCGGTATCAAGCTTCGTCACCCGGTCGAGCTTCGCCAGAGGACCTTCGACGGTGACCACCGCCGGCTCCACCACCACGGCTTTCAGACGGAAATCATCCACCGGCTTGCCGATAATCCTCGCGTTCACCGGAACGTTTTTCTTCGGCACTCCTTCCGCGAGAACGGCTCTGAATTTCACCCGCTTCGGCTCGAAGGTCACGTCGTCCTCAAATTCCTCGGACCTGACGATCTCCACGGGCAGGGTAAGCTCACCCCCCGCCTTGAGCTCTTCAAGAGAGGGAGCGATCCGAGCGGTGCCTATCTTCGCGAGGTCTTTCTCGCTTCCTTTCACGCTTATGTCCTTGGGAACGATTTCCACCATGTCCAGATACAGCCCCGGGGGAAGGCCCTTGTCAACGGCCACCTCTACGGGGATGAGCCTGTCGATGTACCGGAGAAGCTCGATGTCGACATGGGTCGGAACCACATCCACCAGTTTCACATCCTTGGGGGCGATGGCCCTCACGGCAAGCCTGTATTTTCCCACGCCGAGCCCCCTGGCGTCCACCTCGCAGACCACCGCTTCCGGCGAAAGGGACGAGAGAACGCCCGGAGTGCCGGAAAGCACCACCTCCACTTCCTTCACCGGCCCCTTAAGAGTCGTCTGGGGAGGAACGTTGAGGTATTCCAGTGGAACGGACAGGCTTCTCGTCGTCTCCGTGGTCCTGCTTCCGGAAGCATAAAACCAGAAAGCGAAGGCAATGACCACGGCCATTACACGAAGGAACATGGGAGAGGATATTATATCATCGGTTTTTGGTGTTTCGGCCATATTGAACCGCAGCCTCCTCAGCGAAAAGAAAAACTCAGGTCCAGAGGGTCCGGATGTCTTCCTGCAATCTGTCGAGCAGCGATTTGTTTTCCTCGTCTTCGCCGGCGAAATAATGGAGCAGCAGCTTCTGCACCTGGGCCTCCTTGAGATTTTTGGACAGATGGCCATTAATCGCCAGGGAGACTTCCCCTCGCTCCTCGGACACAACCAGGGCTATGGCGTCGGAAACCTCGGTAACTCCAAGGGCGGCCCTGTGGCGGGTGCCTATCCACCGTGAGAGGTCGGAATTCTCTGTAAGAGGCAGGTAGCAGCTCGCGGCGACAATGTTGTCCCTGTCTATGATGACGGCTCCGTCGTGAAGAGGCGTTCCCTCCCAGAATATGGAGATCAGAAGCTCCTGGGTAATGTCGGCGTTCAGCTTGATGGCCGTTCTCCAGAAATCCTTCAGGCCTGTGTTCCGTTCAAGCACGATGAGAGCGCCGATCTTCTGTCCCTTGAGATAGCTGAGGGCCCGGGCGACTTCGTGGCTGAGGAGTTCGGCTTTCTTGCCTGTTTTTTTCCTCTGCCACAGGCTCCCGCCCCTTCCGAGCTCCTCGAGCATTTTCCGCAGCTCGGGCTGGAAGACGATAGGAATGGCGATGACCAGAACTCCCAGAACCTTTCCCAGAAACCATGAAAGGGTCCTCAGGTCGAATATCCGGGCAGCGGCGGCAAGGGCTCCCATGATGAGAAGCCCTTTCACGAGCTGCATCGCCCTGGTGCCGACGATCAGCAGGAGCAGCCTGTGGACGATTATGGAAATGACTATTATGTCGATGGCGTCCTGCCACCGGAAAAAATCAAGCATGGGTTCGCTCCGGGTTATAATATGGAACCATTCCGCACTATACTATACCACTTCAAAAGGAACATAGGGTGACGTCGCCAGGGCGAGCATGGCCCCGTAATCGGGGAAAAACTTCAGTTTGTCTCCCTGGGCGAGGGAGCTAGCGGAGTCTTCCACGTCCAGGATCAGGTGATCGCTGGACGCACCGAGTATGGAAACACCCTCGAGCTCAGGAACAAGCCCTTCGACCCGAACGTCCTGCCTCCCCACAGCGGCAATGGCCCTCGTGCGGGGTCCCCGGTCCTCGAAAACCGGCCGGCCTCCGAAGGCATCGGCACCTACCGGCCCCACTGGAACCGACGGCTTCTTTCTCACCTCAACCAGTTCAGCCTCGAGCCACATGGTTCTCCGGATGAGCCAGGGAATGGATCTCATGGACGTAACGTCCTCGCCGAGAAGGATGCCCTCTCCGATCCTCAGGTTGTTGATGCCCGGTGGGATCTCCCCCCGTTCAAGGAGCAGAAGGGAAGATGTGGATCCCCCGGAAAAGACTGAAAGATGGCAGCCGAGCTCCCGTTCCAGTTCTTTTCCGATGTCTGTCAGCTGAAGGAGTTTTTCCCTTGTCGGGAGGGTGCCTCCGTAACATCCGAAATTGACGCCCACTCCCCTGCAGCGGACTCTCCGTGAACGCGTCAGGGCTTCAGCGATTCTGCCGGTGTCGTCCATCCATACGCCTTCCCTCAGATCGCCCAGGTCCACCATGATGATCACTTCGTGAACCAGTCCCGAGGCGGCGCAGGCTTTCTCCAGGCCGTCCACCGTTTCGGCGGTGCTGACGAGGGAACAGTCAGCCCGGGAGACCACCAGGGGCAGTTCGCTGAGCATGGGGATGCGGAGAAGAAGAAGGGGCAGGCCGGTGTTCATGGCCTTCAGGGCTGCCAGGTTTCCCACCCGGCTGTCGGCAAGCTCGGAACACCCGCCCGCCACCATGGCCCGGACGATGTCCGGATGGGCACACATTCCCTTGGTGACGCCGGAGACGGATATTCCCGCCGCGGAGCATTTCTGCACGACCCTGCGGGCGTTTTCCTCTATTGCTTTCGCGTTTACGACGAGACGGGGCCAGCATTCGGTCATGTTATCCTCCTCTCAGTTTTCGAAGAAGGGCAATGTCTCCACCGTACCCGGCACCGGTCTGGGGAGTTTCGAGAATGCAGGGCACCTGCTCCCACAGGGGATCCCCGAGAATCAGGGAAAAAGGAGTATACCCGAGTTCACCTTCGCCGATGTGGGCATGGCGGTCAAGTCTTCTGCCGAGAGGATGAACGCTGTCATTGAAATGCCAGCATCGGACCCTGTCAACCCCCACCGCCGAATCGATCTGTCCGACCAGCCGGCGGTAGGCGGGCTCGGTCCGGAAATCGTGGCCCGCGGCGAACATGTGGCAGGTGTCGAGACATATGCCAAGCCTTGGATCCCAGTCCAGCGCCTCGAATATGCGGCGGAACTCACGGAAATCGGCTCCGAGATTATTTCCCTGGCCCGACATGGTTTCCAGCAGGATGTTCACTCTCTTGTGGGATGTCCTTCCAAGCACTGTTCCCAGCCGGCCGGCCACGAGGTCGAGGGACTCTTCCGGGGGATTTCCCCTGGAAGAGCCGGGATGAAGCACCAGGTCCCCGATGCCGAGGATGTCGCACCGCTCGATTTCATCCTCCAGGGCGGAGGTGCTTTTCTCGCCTGTAGCGTCGGTGGCGGCAAGATTGATGAGATAGGAGGCATGGACCACCACCTCCCTGATAGCACTGTCACGCCACGCCCGGAGGAACCGCTCGGCCCTCCCCTGGGATATGGGACCGCTCCTCCACTGGAGCTGGTTTTTCGTAAAAATCTGCACAGCTTCGCAGGAGAGTTCCTCTCCCCTCGCAAAGGCCTGTTCCAGCCCACCGGCAATGGAAACATGGGCTCCAATGAGGGCCATCAGCACATCCCGCCTTTCAGACTCCCGAGCACGCGGCGGAGTATCCGGGCGGTAACGCCCCAAATAATCCAGCCGTTTTCGAGGCGGTATTCCGGGTATTCATGCAGTGTTCCCCGGACTTCGACGGTCTTCGTCACGGGAACGTCCGAAAAGCGGTCAACGCCTGCGAAGCAGGCGCCCTCGGTCTCTCCTGAGGAGAGGTCGAGATCGGCGGGCTTGAACCGGGAAACCAGGCCTACCACGGGAAACACTGCCACACCTGAAACGACGGCATATTCCGGTTCCAGGATGCCGAGGGTTTCCACACACTCCGGCCGGATGCCCGTTTCCTCCGCAGTTTCCCTGAGAGCCGTGGAAACCGGGCCGAAATCACCCAGCTCTCTCATGCCCCCGGGAAAACAGATCTCCCCCGCATGATGCCTGAGTGTGGCAGACCGGCGGAGAAAAAGGAGCTCCGGCCCGTCGGGTCCCGGAAAGAACGGGACAAGCACAGCGCTCTTTCCCGGGCCGTCAGCAGTCACTTTCTCCCACGGAGGATCCGCGGGAGGTGAGAAAACCCCGGCGATGCGGTCTTTCCATTCCCGGGCACCGTTCCACGAGGCCTTCATACGGTCAGTTTCACCCGGCCGTGGTAGATCATCCCCCGGTAGCCGTCAACAGTAACGATCATGCCGTCAGAAAGCAGGGAAAGGGCTTTTTCGGCGTTCACCACGCAGGGTATGCCGAGCTCCAGGGAAACGATGGCGGCGTGGGACGTGAGCCCTCCCTCCTCCGCCACGATGGCCGAAGCCAGCTTCATGGCCGGAACATATTCTCTGTCTGTCGCCCCCACGACGAGAACGGCTCCCCTGGTCATTTTTTCATTGGCCTCTGCGGCACTCCCGGCGATGCACACGGGCCCCCTAGCCTCCCGCTTCAGGAGGGAAAGGCCCTTGAGAAGAATTGTGCCCGCAATGTGGACCTGGAGCATGTTCGTGGTGCCTGCGGCACCCAGGGGCACTCCCGCCGTCACCACAACGAGGTCGCCCTCCCTGATCAGTCCGGCGCTGATGCAGGAGGCGATTGCTGAGTCCACTGCCGTGTTCTGGTCGGTCATCTCCTCTTTCATGAGAGGGATGACACCCCAGTACAGGGCAAGTTCCCGCCAGGTCCTAACGGATGGAGTCGCCCCGAGGATGGGGCACGGAGGCCTGTGCTTGCTCACCATCTGGGCGGTGCTGCCGCTCTGGGTCATGGAGATGATGGCGGCAGCCTTCATCTGGCGGGCCACCAGGACGGAGGCGCTGCTCACGGCATCCGGGACACCCATGGTTTTTGATGCGCTGTGCAGCGGGCGCTCCCAGAGCTCTATTTCGCTTTCCGCCCGGGCCACGATGCGCTTCATGGTCTCCACCGACCGGAGAGGATAGGCCCCCTTTGCAGTCTCGCCGGAGAGCATGACGGCATCGGCGCCGTCAAGAACGGCGTTCGCCACATCGCTTGCCTCGGCCCGGGTAGGACGGGGATTGCGGATCATGGAGTCCAGCATCTGGGTGGCCACGATGACCGCCTTGCCCTTCACCCGGCAGATGTCGATGATGCGCTTCTGCTGGAGGGGCACCTCCTCGGTGGGAATCTCCACGCCGAGGTCGCCCCGGGCGATCATCACGCCGTCTACCACGTCGGTGATCTCGTCGATGTTCAGGACAGCCTGCCGGGTTTCGATCTTGGCGATGACCTTCATGGAACCGCCGAACTCCTCCATGATCCTGCGGACTTCCATGATGTCACGCCTGTTCTTCACGAAGGAAACGGCGATATACTCCATCTGGTGTTCAAGGCCCCAGCGGATGTCCTCCACGTCTTTCTCCGAAAGGGCCGGGAGGGATATTTCCGCCCCGGGGATGTTGATGCCCTTCGTGTCCCCCAGAAGGCCTCCGACGATAACCCTGCAGACCACCTCCGTGCCCGAGATTTCCTCCACCTTCAAATGGAGGGTTCCGTCGTCGATGAAAATCTCCTGCCCCGGAACCACTTCCCTGGGCAGGGCTTCGTAGTGCACCGTCACCAGGGAAGCGTTCCCCAAGAGTGACCTGGTGGTAAGAGTCAGGGTGCTGCCCTGCTCGAGGCTCACCGTTCCCCCCTCCACCTTCCCGGTCCGGATTTCCGGTCCCTTGGTGTCGAGAAGGCACGCGATGGGGACCTTCAGGTCCCGTTCCACCGTCCGCACGAGATTCAGCATCCCAAGATGCCCTTCGTACTCTCCATGGCTGAAATTGAAACGGGCCACGTTCATTCCTGCCTTCGCCATATCCACAAGGGTTTCGTACCTCGAACAGGCGGGGCCGATAGTGCAGACAATCTTTACCTTGGTCATTCCCCAAAACCCCCTTCTCCCCCGAAGTTCCCGACGGGTGATTCCCCGATTCCCGGTACGATTCTACCCTATCTGGAACATTTCTCCCGGAAGAACCTCCTCGACGACCGAGGCTATGGGAGCCCCCGGATCGACCCGGACATCCTGGAGAAGCATGGTCACTGAATAATCGTCATTGCGGATCTCGAAGAGCACCGGAGATTTTCCGGGGTAGGTCTTGAGGGCCCTGAAAAGGTCCTTCACGGAAACGTTCTTCAGCGAATCCTCGAAGACCGACACTCTGACGTAGGGAGGGCTTCCCCGTTCGCCCGCCTCTTCAACGGGAAACACCGACCTTGCTATGACGCTCGTTTCCCCCCGTTCCTCGGGAAAACCAGAGACGAAGCAGACCTGTCCGGCGGAAATTTTCCCCCTGAGGGATGCCCATGTCTTCGGAAAACAGACCGCCTCCACCCGGGATTCTCCGTCCTCCAGTTCGATTATCCCCATGGGATCCCCGTTTTTCGTCGTCCGCTCTCTTACGGCAAGGACCATACCACCCACGAGAGGAGGATTCTTTTTCCCCTTCCACTTTTTCAGGTCTCCAATAGCGCAGTTGCTGAAGGAACGGACCTTCGCCTCGTGCTGCTCGAAGGGGTGCCCCGAGATATAGAGGCCAGTGGCATCTTTTTCCAGCTCCAGCCGTTCGTGGATAGAAAAATCCTCCACCTCGGGCAGGTCCGGTCCGCCTTCATCCGTCTCTTCGGGCAGCAGCTCGAAAAGGGAACACTGGTTGCCGTCGGCGCATTTCTTCGAAGCCGCCGAAACGAGATCGGGCAGTCCCTCGAGGAGCTGTCTGCGGTTATCGTTGAGACTGTCGAAGGCCCCGGCCCTGATGAGGTTTTCCACCACGGACTTGTTCACCACCCGGAGATCCACCCTGCAGAGAAAGTCCCAGAGGGACGCGAAGGGACCTCCCTCGTTCCGCGCCGCCAGGATGGCCTCCACCGCCGTATGCCCTGACTTGGAGACAGCGCCGAGACCGAAGCGGATCACGTCCCCGACGGCTGTGAAGCTGGCCATGGAGGTATTCACGTCGGGAGGAAGCACCTTTATTCCCGAGTTCCTTACTTCCCTGACATAAGCCGCAAGATCCTCTTTCTTGGACCCTATCTGGCTCGACAGGTAGGCGGCCATGAACTCCGGCCTGTAGTTGGCCTTCAGCCATGCCGTCTGGTAGGTGATCAGGGCGTAGGCGGCGCTGTGGGACTTGTTGAAGCCGTACCCGGCGAACTCCTGGATGATGTTGAAAATGTTCTCCGCCGTTTTTCCGTCGATGCCCCGCTCTTTGGCACCCTCCACGAATTTGGCCCTCTGCTGCTCCATCACGTCGGCCTTTTTTTTGCCCATGGCCCTCCGGAGGAGATCCGCCTCTCCCAGGGAGTATCCCGCGAGAATGGCGGCGCACTGCATGACCTGCTCCTGGTAGAGCACCACGCCGTAGGTTTCCTTCAGGACATCCTCGAGAAGGGGATGGAGGTACTCCACCTTCGCCCTTCCGTGCTTGCACTGGATGTACTGGTCCACCATGCCGCTGCCGAGAGGGCCGGGACGGTACATGGCGAGGACTGCGATGAGATCCTCGAAACAGTCCACCCTGAGTTTCTTGAGGAGCTGCCGCATCCCGGACGATTCAAGCTGGAACACGCCGAGGGTGTCCGCCTTCTGGAGCATTTCGTAGGAGGCCTCATCGTCCAGGGGGATATGCTCCATGTCTGGGACCGGTTTTCCGCTGAGCGAGATGTTCTGCAGCGCCTCCTCGATGACGGAAAGCGTCCTGAGGCCGAGGAAGTCCATCTTTACAAGACCGAGCTTCTCGATGGGCTCCATGGGGTACTGGGTAACAATCTGCCCGTCGCCGATCCTCCTCACAGGAACGAGATCCGTAACCGGCATGGGGGTAATGACCACTCCGGCGGCGTGCTGGGAGCAGTGCCGGGCAAGGCCCTCGATGTTGGAGGCAATGTCGAGAACCCTGGCCACCATGGGATTGTTCTTTTTCAAATCGGCGAGTTCGGGAACCTGTTCCACCGCCTCGCCGATGGAATGGACTCCCATGGGGGGAATGAGCCGGGTGATGGCGTTCACATCCCGGACAGCCATTCCCAGGACCCTTCCCACGTCCGTCACTGCGGCCCTGCTTTTCATCCGGCCGAAGGTGACGATCTGGGAAACCCTGTCGGAGCCATAGTGTTCCGAGATGTAGTGGAGCAGTTCATCCCGCCCCTTGTCCGATACGTCGGTGTCGATATCGGGCATGCTGATCCGCTCGGGGTTCAGGAACCGTTCGAAGAGAAGATTGTACCGTATGGGGTCCAGCTCGGTGATCTTGAGACTCCACGCCACGACTGACCCCGCCGCCGAGCCTCTGCCCGGTCCTATAGGTATTCCCCGCTTTTTCGCGGCTCCGATGATTCCGGCAACGATGAGGAAGTATCCGGCAAACCCCATGGAGTTGATGACGCCGAGCTCATATTCCAGCCGTTGTGCGTATTCTTCCGGGACATTGCCTTTCATGCGCTCCGCAAGGCCCTGCCGGGCCTCCTTTTCAAGATTGCTCTCCAGCGTTTCCCCTTCGGGAAGCTTGAGATTCGGGAGCTTGTAATCCCTCTCTCCAAGCGGAAGACGGACATTGCACCGTTCGGCGATGGCCACGGTGTTATCCAGCGCGTCGGGCAGCTCCGCTCCGAATAACATGTCCATTTCCTCCGGAGAGCGGAAGTAGAAATCGTTGCTTGAGAAGGACATCCTGTTCTCGTCCTCAAGACTGCTCTTCGTCTGGACGCAGAGGAGGATTTCATGCCAGTCGTAATCGTCTTTCGAGAGATAATGAGCGTCGTTTGTTGCTATGAGGGGAAAGCCGTGTTCCCTTGCCATGCGGACGATAGCCCTGTTCACGACGGCCTGCTCGGGAATGGCGTTGTACATGATCTCGAGGAAGAAATTCTCTTTCCCCATAATGTCCCTGTAGAGTACCGCCCGGTCGAGAGCTTCCTTCTCCCTGCCCTCGAGGATGAGAGAGGGAATCTCACCCGCAAGACATGCGGAAGAGGCGATGAGCCCCGACTTGTACCTTGCGAGGAGAGAATGGTCTATCCTCGGTTTTCCGTAGAATCCGTCGGTATTGGCGATGGACGTGAGCTTCACCAGGTTGTGGTACCCCTCGTCGTTCTCGGCAAGGAGGATGAGATGATGGTTCCTGTTTCTTTTGTCCCTGGTGGTATGCCCTTCGGGATCCACGTAGACCTCGCAGCCTATGATGGGCTTGATGCCCGCGGAAAGGCATTTATCGTAAAATTCCACGGCCCCGTACATGGCTCCGTGGTCGGTCATGGCAACGGCGGGCATTCCATACTCGACGGCCCTGGCGGCGAGGCGGTCGCACCGGATGGCGCCGTCGAGAAGGCTGTATTCAGTATGGACGTGAAGATGAACAAATTCTCGGGCCATTGTTGACGCTCCTTGTGGGAAGATCGGTAAGAAGAACGGGTTCTGCGGCGCCTCGGAGAGAGGTCACTCTCCCGGAGGAACGATTTCGTCGGGAAGGTCCCCTTCCCTGTCCTCTCTCTTCACGAGGACGACTTCTCCGCCTCCCCATTTCAGGACTTCATTCACCAGCCCTTCAAAGGGAACAGCCGGGTCATCCGGTTCACCTCCCGTTGATACCGGAGGAAGGGGTCTGCCCGGAGACAAGGCTGCCGGTGCCGTTCCGCTCTCCTCCCGGGGAGATTCATCTTCATCCCGGGGAATTCGAAAAAGGGGGATTGTCGGGCCGGGATTCTGCCATTCAGTATCGTCACCGGCTCCGTTTCCTCCTCCCGCACATTTTTTCTCGCGGCTGCCCATCTTCAGAATGACGGAAACATCCTCGCCGAAGTATTCAGAAGCTCTTGATGCGAGGGAAAAGGCGTTGCGCTCTATGGAGAGCACCTCAAAGCAATAGGGCGAATCCTCCGGAAAATGAATGGAAATGGTGCGGTTTTCCAGGGAAACGGAGGTTCCGGCCAGGGAGGAGTACAACAGCAGGTCTCTGGCGAAGAGCACTTTCTCAAACCCCGGCCAGTTTTCCGGAAGCAGGGGAACAGGTTCATGAGACCGTGATGGGGCTTCGGCCACAGGATTCTCCTTTTCTGAGGCTGTTTCCGGATTTTTTCTCCGAAACCGCTCGGAGGGAGCGGTATTGATGGATGGATCCCCCACGGGCGCCGAAGGCACAGGAACAGTCTTTTTGGCCGGCTCCGGATGACGGGAGCGATGTTCTCCTTCCCCTCCGGAAGGGACTGCCTTTTCTTCATCATGGGGCTGCAGGGATTCAAGAATCCGTGCGGCGAGAAGACCGGAGAGGACGTCGGACCGGAGTCCGGTCCTGACCTGGGGGATGAGCCTGGAGCAGAAGAGCATCATCCCGGAAAGCTCCCCGGTGGGCCACTTTGGCCCTTCCTCTTCGAGAAAGGAGGCTTCAGCCGCCGAAAGAGACAGGGAGGACAGAACGTCCTTTCCCCATTTCCTGAAAACCCACAGGTTCCGGAAGAGGAGAAAAAGCCCTTCCACCACTCTCTGCGGAGATGCTCCCTTGAGGAACATCTCTTCCAGCAGAAGAAAGGGCTGCACCGAGTCATTTCTCGCCGAGGCAACCCATCGTTCAAGATCGGACATGGTGCCACCCCCGAGAAGCCTGTCCACCGCCGATGCGGATAGTTCACCGCCTCCGAGGGAGAGGGCCTGCTCCATCATGGAGAGAGCGTCCCTGAGGGCTCCGTCTGACTGGCGAGCAATCTCCCGTACTGCGTCCTCTTCCCAGGGAACATTCTCCCTTTCAGCGACCTCGACGAGGCGTGTACCTATAACCTGGGGGGTTATCCTCCGGAAGGGAATGTGCTGGCACCGTGAACGGATGGTCACCGGCACCTTCGACGGTTCCGTGGTGGCCAGGATGAAAGACACGAAGGAAGGAGGCTCCTCCAGGGTCTTGAGCAGAGCATTGAAGGCCGATATGGAGAGCATGTGCACTTCATCAATTATGTACACTTTCCATTTGGAGGAAAAGGGCGAAAGGGAGACGTGACTTTTCAGTTCCCGGATTTCCTCGACCCCGTTGTTCGAAGCGCCGTCGATTTCGACAACGTCAAGGCTTTCTCCAGCGGTAATGGAGACACAGCCCGGGCACTCGCCGCAGGGCTCGTAGCCGTCCTTCAGGTTTTCACAGTTCAGGGCCTTGGCGAGCAGCCTCGCAAGAGAAGTCTTGCCGCATCCCCTGGGACCGGAAAAAAGATAGGCGTGCCCCACCTGGTTTCGCTGGAGGGCCTTTTTCAGGACGTCCACGGCCATGTCCTGCCCGGCAACCTCCTCAAAGGTCCGGGGCCTGTACCGTCTGTAAAGCGAAATCGTCATCGGGCGTCCTCCTCTATCCGGGAAAATCATGGGGCTGCAGCCGAAGCAGAAACATTGCCGACCGGGGAAAACGCCGGGCGGCTACGGAAACCCATGCTATTCTACATCAAAATCAGTGGAGATATTTCGCTCCGGGGTGTTTGTTTCGGGCTTCCCCAAGGGACTGCACCAGGGATTCCCGGAAGGATTCGAGAGTCCCGGCGCCTTTGGGCAAAGGTTCCCTGGCGATAATCGAAGGCCCCACGCGGAGAGCATTCTTCCCGTCTAAGGAAATGATCTGGATTTCGTATGGTGCGGTTTCCATCTGGAGCAGGTCGTCGATTTTTTCCGCGGCGTTTACAGCGGCGGCGCGGCTTTCGCCGCTTTCCGGGAGCGACCAGACAGGATCGCCGTCCAGAAGCAAAACCGTTTTCCCCTCTCTGGATTCCACTGACGGACGGAGAAGATTGAGGGCTTTTTTTCTCCGGATGGGAACGTTTTTCTCCCTGGCTGTCTGGAGGATGTAAGCCACCCGTTCAGATAATTCGGGATGGGTCATGAAGACGCCCGGGTCCACGTAGGGACGCTTGAGCTGGTCATAGATCATGGCTTCAAGGGAGGTTACCATCGCCGCAGGAGGGAAGCCGGCCTCCAGGAGGATGCGGAAGCCTTCCTTGTCGGCCTCCCGTTCAAGATCCCTGCCGTAGGAATTGGTCACCGCTACCTGGGCGAGGTTTGTGAGAATCATGGGCCCTGCGCTTCCCTGGGAAGCTATCATCAGCACGAGGGCGGCCAGATTGATCTTCGATGCCCGGGCTGTCTGGATCATGACATGACGCCTGTCTGCATGAATGAGCTCATGGGCGAGAATGGCCGCCACCTCCGCATCGGTACGGAGGAAATCAAGCATGCCCGTGGTGAAGTAAACGATACCCCCCGGAAGGCTGAAGGCGTTGACCATCTTCTCCCGTACGATCCTGACTTCGTAGGGGAGAGGGCGCGAAAGGTGGGGAAGAAAGCGGCCGAGAAGCATGGAAAGCCGTGCGCTCAGGGCGGGATCGGCTACCCGTTCCCACTGCTTTTCCACATCGGCTGCGACCTTCTCGCCGAGAGCGATTTCCTTTTTCATGGTGTCCTGGGAAGCGCGGAGGGGAAGAGCGGTCAGAAAGAACATGCAAAAAAAAAGAACACCGGCGGTTCTCCTGCAAAATTTCATGGGCAATTCCTCTAGAACGACCCTCCTGACTTGTAATAGCCGTGGACGGCCTTCTTTCCCCGGTTCAGCCTGAGCATTTCCTTTCTCAGGTCTGCCACGTGCTCTTCAAGAAGGGTCTGAACTTCCTGCTCCTCTTCGAGCACACTGCCCGCCACATCACGGATGACCACCAGGGAGGCCTTCAGGTCATCCGTCCCGTCGGGACCCAGAAGGGAAGCGACTTTTTCCCAGAAGACCGGACCGTCCCTGCCCTCGGAAAGGCCAAGGCCGCTGCAGATGGTGTTCCATCCCTCCTGCACCAGTTCCTGCCGGGAAATCACATCCTGCTTTTCGACAAGGATTGAAAGAAGACAGTCGAGATTCCCCGACCTGACACACTCGCCCTCTTTCTGAACAAGGAGGGCGAGTTCGTTGTACAGGGCAAGTTCTGTAGATGCCAGGCTCGAAAGGTTCTCACGGAAATCATCCTGCAATGTTGAGCCCCCCCGCGGGCACTGCCTGGCGCTCCCTGGATACATCGGCCGAAGGGACGCCCGGAAGATGATGTTCCTGCTGTTCCGCGGCCAGCTTGATGACAGCTTCCTCCCATGTCCCCTTGAGTTCCTCGAGCATCCCTCTCACGACGGAGACTTTTTCCGGCTCTTTGCGGACGTTGGCTTCCACGAGGAGGAGGTACATGAAGTCGTACAGCTTCATCAGTCCTTCGGCCACTTCTCCGCCGGTCTCCATGTTGAGGGTGACCATAAGCTCACGGAGAACATCCTGGGCTTTCTGAATGTTCCTGTTTGCTTCCTCCGTGCTACCGGAGACAAGGGCTGTTTCGGCGTTTCTGCAGGCCTTCACACCTATTTCGTATGTAATGAGGAGAAGCTGCTCCCTCGAAGCGGTGTTCACTCTGTTTGCAATGTATACTGCCTGGGCATTCTGGGCGTTCCTGGAGTCCATAAAAAATTCCTCCTTCCTCTCCCTCTGTTTCGGCCGGCGGGGGGGAAAACATTACCCCGCCCGCAAAAAAGAGATTTCAGGAGAGGTGCTCAAGCTCCACAAGGGGAATATAATCTTCCACCGCTTTTCTGTTCTGAATGCCCTTTCCCACATGGGCAGCGCACTCCCAGGCCGATGCCATAGCAAACCGGATCGTATCCTCCGTTGTCATTCCTTCTTCCCTCGCGACAACAAGCCCGGCGAGAAGGGCGTCACTGGCCGAAAAAATCGACCGGACGCTTTTTCTGTCCGCCAGGGCAAGGTAGATACCGTCAGGGGAGAAAAAAACGTTGCCGTAGGTTCTGTAGGATACGACCGCCCACTCCACGCCTTTCTCATGAAATCCCGAGACCACGTCAATCAGGTTGTCCAGAGAGGTGAGAGAACGCCCCATAACTTTTGACATGAAGCGGTGGTCAGCTTTCACCACGGTGGGGCCGGCCTCAAGGGCAGCCATGAGAGGGGGCCCGGCCGCATCGACCACGGTGGGTATTCCTTTTTCCCTGGCAAGAAGGACGAGTTCCGCGAAAATGTCCTCGGGAGCGCCCGGAGGCAGGGAACCGCCCAGGATGACCATCTTCGTCCTCTGCAGAATCCTCCGGTAGACCTTCCGCAGGCGCTCCATGACTTCCGGAGTGACCGACGGCCCTGCCTCTGAAATTCCTGTTTCCACGTGCCCTGTATCATCGATGATATACACGTTGGTTCGGGTCTCGCCGGGAATGTGGACAAAATTCGTGGTTATTCGGGAAGCCCGGAGGGCATGACGGATATATTCCCCGTTGAACCCCGCGAGAAACCCCATTGCAGTTGAGGTATAGCCGAATTGGGCCAGGAGGGTCGAAACATTGATTCCTTTGCCGCCGGGGGAACGGCTGCTTTTCGTTGCCCGAATCCATCCTCCGGGCCTGAATTCAGGCACTACGTACTCTTCGTCCACTGCAGGATTGAGGGTAACCGTCAGAATCATGACCTGTTCCTCCCCGGGCACAGGATGTTCCCGGAGCGCCCCGGGAACATCCCTGAAATGTTTTGATCTACTGCAGAAACGCCTCGGCCGCCGAGGCGTCCGCAACGGGAGCCATTTTCACCGTTTTTCCCGAGGCAAGCTCCACCATGGCGGGAAGGGAGGGAAGACCAAGTTTCTCAACCATGCGGGCGTTCTTGTAGCCGTCCACGAGGGCGACCTTTTTCCCGGCGTTTCTCGCCAGGGACTCAACCTCATCGGAGAGCTTCACCTGCTCCCTGTCGATGCTGGAGTAAAAAAGGGCGGTCACATGCTCCGGTTCCATGAGGACGGACCGGAGATGGACCTGCTCGTTAATGTAGGCTGACGCGCTCATGGCGGCAATCGCACCGTCGGATGCGGCGGTGACCACCTGGCGGAGCCCCTTGTCGCGGACATCTCCCGCTGCGAAGATTCCTTCCACTGAAGTTTCCATGGCGTCGTTGGTCCTGATCCATCCGCCCTTGGCGGCTTCCACGAGGCCCCTCACGGGTTCGTCATGGGGGGACTGACCGACGAACATGAACACTCCCGCCACCGGGAGGTTGGAAACCTCGCCGGTCTTGATGTTCTTCAGGACGAGGTTCTCCACCATACCGTCCCCTTCGATCTTTTCAACCACCGAGTTCCATACGGGAACGATCTTCGGGTTTGAGAGGGCCCGCTCTATGGCTGCGCGGTCGGCACGGAACTCGTCCCTCCGGTGGATGATGTAGACCTTCGAAGCGAATGTGGTGAGATACTCGCCCTCCTCCACGGCGGTATTGCCCCCTCCGACGACGGCAATCTCCTCGCCCTCGAAAAAAGCCCCGTCACAGACGGCGCAGTAGCTCACGCCCTGACCGATATGCTCGGCCTCCCCTTCGCACCCGAGGCGGCGGAAATAGGCTCCCGTGGCGATGATGACAGCCTCTGCCTCTATCTCACCTTTATTTGTCACGACAATTTTCGCTCCGTCCCGGACTTCCACGGCGGACACGTCGACATCACGAAACTCTGTCTTGAACTTTTCAGCATGGCTCCTGAACATGGCGCCAAGTTCAGGACCGGTGGCATGTTCCACTCCGGGCCAGTTTTCTATTTCCTCGGTAATATTGATCTGTCCCCCGGGAACACCCTTTTCAAGAAGAAGCACATCAAGGCCGGCTCTTCTGCCGTAAATCGCCGCAGAAAGGCCGGCGGGCCCTGCGCCGATGATGACAAGCTCCCTTTTTTCCATCAGAAATCCACCCCTCCAGTTGAAAAACGATAGTAACCACGGGAATTATACACGAAGCCACGAAACTGCGCGAGGTTTGCGAGACATATCATGGAATATTCCGGTAAATATAAGACATGATGGAGCAATTTCAGCCAGATGTCCGCCCTGTTCTCCGTCCCCTATCTCGAAGAGGAGCCGCCCTCCGTGCCTGAGCTTCGACGGAGCCCAGCGGAAAAGCTCCCGGTACCAGCAGAAACCGTCCTCTCCTCCGTCGAGGGCGGAGAGAGGCTCTTTCCTCACTTCACCGGGAAGGCTGGAAAGCCTGGAGGAGGGGATATAGGGAGGATTGCTGACCACCAGGTCGAGTTCTTCGTCCCGGACGGGGATGTCCTCCGGATTCCTGGAATGCCAGAGGAGGCAGCGGGAAAGAAGGCCGTACTTTTTCAGATTTCTCCAGGAGAGGCCGAGAGCACGGGGGTTGGCGTCGACTGCCACCGCGGACAGGTCCGGACGTTCCGCCAGGAGGGCCAGAGGGATGCACCCGGAGCCGGTTCCCCAATCCAGAAACCGTCCTTCGTGCGGTAGGGAGGAAAGAGCCTGTTCCACGAGAACCTCCGTGTCGGACCGGGGGATGAGGACCCCCGGGGCAACGTGGAGAGGGCGGCCGTAAAACTCCCATGATCCGAGGATATACTGCAGGGGTTCCCCGGCGCATCGCCGCGCCGTCATCTCCGAGAGCTTCCGGACGACTGCGTCTTCCAGCGAAAAGAACGGGTGGGCAACAAGAAAGGAGCGGGATATTCCGGCTGCGTCCAAAAGAAGGAGTTCCGCTTCCCTCGCCGGGGATTCCAGGCCGGAGGCGCGCAGTCTTTCCGCTGTCCTCCTCCGTGCTTCGGAAAGGGTCATCAGTTCGCCTCTATGGTATGCAGCCTTTCCGTCTGGTCCGCAACGGTCATTGCCTCGATAAGGTCATAAAGATCGCCGTCAAGATATTGGTCAAGCTTGTAGAGAGTCACGCCGATCCTGTGGTCGGTGATTCTGTTCTGGGAAAAATTGTAGGTCCGTATACGTTCGGAACGGTCCCCCGTACCGATCTGGCCCCGCCGCTCCGAAGCGAGTTCTTCGTTCTGTTTCCGGAGTTCGGCGTCATACAGCTTCGCCCTGAGATAAGCCATGGCCTTCACCCTGTTTTTGAGCTGGGAGCGCTCATCCTGACAGGTTACCACTATTCCCGTGGGGACGTGGGTTATCCGGACGGCTGAGTCTGTCATGTTCACGTACTGGCCGCCCGCACCGCTGGACCGGTAGGTGTCGATCTTTAGATCCTCCGTATTGATCTCCACGTCAACGTCCTCAGCCTCGGGAAGAACAGCCACCGTGGCGGTGGATGTATGGACCCTCCCTCCGGCCTCCGTGGCGGGAACCCGCTGGACCCTGTGGACTCCGCTGTCGAACTTGAGCTTGCTGAACACGCCGTTTCCGTCGATCCGGAATATGATTTCCTTGTACCCGCCGATCCCCGTTTCGTTGTAATCGAGAACCTCGGTTTTCCAGCCTTCCCGCTCCGCGAAGCGGGTATACATGCGGAAAAGGTCCGCTGCGAAAAGGGCAGCTTCCTCTCCTCCCGCCCCTCCGCGGATCTCCATGATAACGCTTTTCTCATCGTTGGGGTCCTTCGGGAGCAGGAGGATCCGTATCTCCTGCTCCAGCCTTTCAAGGAGAGGCTCTTTTTCGGCGAGCTCCTCTCTGGCGAGTTCTGCCATGTCCTGATCGGACCCGTAGACGAGGCTCCGTGCCTCCTCTATGTCGGCGGATATCTTCCGGTACTCCCGGTACTTCGCCACAACCGGTTCAAGGTGCGAATGGCGCCTGGCAAGGGACTGGAGTTCCTTCAGGTTGCCGTGGGTCGACGGGTCGGCCATTTTCGCTTCGATGGTCTCGAAGTCCTTTTCAAAAGCCTCGAGTTTTCCCAGGTAGTTCATTCAGACTCCTCCGCGGACATAACCAGCTTTCGCCCGAGGGCCGTCTCGAGGGAGGCAAGGGCAACCTCGATCTGCCGCTCGTCAGGCTCCCTCGTGGTGAGGTACTGAAAGGACAGCGCGGGAGCCATGAGAACCCTGCCCGCCAGGCCGGCACATGACGCCCCCTTGATGATCTCGTAGGAAAGGCCCATGACCAGGGGCAGCAGGACAATTCTGCTTCCGATGCGCCAGAGTATGGAACCTGATCCGGCAAGGGAGAACACCACGATGCTCACAGCAACAACGATGAGAAGAAAGGATGTTCCGCATCGCGGGTGGATCCTGGAGAAATTCCGGATGTTTTCCGGCGTCATCACCGCTCCGGATTCGTAGGCATTGATGGTCTTGTGCTCGGCGCCATGGTACCGGAACACCTGTCGTATTTCGCTCCACAGTCCGATCCCGGCAACATAGGCGATGAACACCACGCCCCTGAGGCAGCCTTCCAGCACATTCTTTCCGAGGGGAGCAAGCCCCCAGGCCTTTACCGCCAGGTCGGAAAGCCATAGGGGAAGCGCGATGAAGAGTCCCACTACGGCAAATATAGCCACGGCGACGGTGATGAACATCTCTTTCGCGGTGATCTTTTCTTCTTCACCGACGGCTATCTGGGCAGATTTGTCCAGGGCCCGGAAACCCACGGTCATCATCTCCACCATGGTGACCACCCCCCTGATGACGGGAAGCTTCCACGGCATGGATGACGTCCAGGAACGGTTGTTCCAGCTTTCGCTCTCGATCATTCCGTCAGGCTTCCTCACCGAAAGCCCCCAACGGGCAGGGCCCTTCATCAGGACACCTTCGATCACCGCCTGTCCGCCTACGGGTATCCTTCTGTCCTCGGATCCTTCCGCAAGCAGCAGCATGAGAAATGCAAGCAGTCTTTTCATTTTCACCTCAGGAATTTTCTTCGTCTAAAAGCGCTTCAATGGAAGCGTAGGGTTTCCCGCAGGGGTTCATCTCCCTGCATTCTCCGGAAATGACGCATGACGGACCTGCTTTTTCGAAAAGAAGGGGGGCTGCCCGCCTGACCAGCCGGAGCATCTTCCTTGCCAGATCACGGATCTCCCACTGGGCCCGCCTGCACAGGCGAAGGGTGAAAAAATGGTGAAGCTCCCTGGCATTCATGGTCATGACGAGCCGGGTGCTCCATCCGTGGGGGAGAATGAAGCGGGCGTCCTCCCTGGGAATGCCAGCCTCAACCATTTCGGCGTAAAAGCGATGAGCCTCCTCAGCCATTGCCCGGAACCGGGCCGAAAAGTCCGGGTTCGACGCGACGGAAGGGGGAAGAATGACATCGGGCTCGCCCATCTCAACGTATCTCTGGCTCTGCTGGCTGAAGGACGCGATCCTGTGCCGAACGAGCTGATGGGATGCCACCCTGCTGAGCCCGTCCATGGCAAAGGTAAAGGAGGCGTGTTCAAAGGGTGAATAGTGGCCGCTTTTCCAGAGGTGGTGCAGCAGTTTCCCGCTTTTTTCGGGCGATTCGGCCTCGAGAAGGTCGGCGGCTGAGGCGTCGCTGTAGCATATCCTTGCCGCAGCGGCTACCACGGCGTCCGGAGACGGCGTTGAAGCAATCAAAAGAACACGGCATGCCATGAAATCGTTCTCCCCTTTCCGCTTCGAATCCGGCGGCGAAGGCCGACCCGAAATGAAAAAACAGCCAGCGTCGCATCACGATGCGGCTCCGGCTGAAAGCGGACTCTCAAAAAAAGGGGACCGCAGCCCCCTTTCCCCTACTGATCGGAAGTCTCTCTCTGGCCGTAGTTGATGCCCTGATACTTCCTCTGGAACTTCTCGAGCCGTCCCGCCTCCGTCAGCACACGGCTGCCTTTCTTGCCGGTGTAGAAAGGATGGCAGGAAGAACAGACGCCCACCCTGATCTCCTTGTCGGTGGAGCGGGTTTCAAACGTATTGCCGCAGGCGCACGTCACCGTGCATTTCTCGTAGCGAGGGTGGATATCCTTTTTCATCTATGAGACACCTCCGAAGAAAATCGTGACCCGTAAATTGTCACCAAACAAACAGAAACTCTATCACAGGACGCTTCCCTGTGCAAGAGTCATTTTTCTTCTTCCGTTATATGAAAACAGCGTCGAAACAGGCTTACCGTCAAATATGCATGACCCCGAGGCCGCACCGTTCGTGATGTGCCACGGCATGATAGGCTGTATCCCCCATGACGGCCACGGAAATCCACTTGCTGTTCCTGACGATGGCGATTTTTGCGCCGACGCTTGCTTCGAGCATTCCCACCACAAGGAAACCATCGAGAGCTTCAAGAGCCGCATGCATGAGAGCATGCATTTCGTTCCGCTTCTTTTCCACCACACCGGCGTTCAGTGATGCCCCCACAAGGGCCCTGGTAATTTTCTGGGGAAGATCTCCCGCAAGCCCTCCCACCTCCGTGGCGACCGATCTCCAGCCAATGGATGACAGCTCTTTCTTGAAAACGCACTCAGTCTCGTTGCTGGTCGTCGCGGCGAGAAGAAGGGCCGCCCTTCCCACCTGGCTTTCGTCGTCGATCCGAATCTTGAGGTTCAGCTCAATTCCCGGCTGATCCCTCTCCCCTCCCCTGGAATTGATATCCAGCGACAGCGGCTCCCTTTCCCGGCCGTGATGTTGATGAGAAGCCCTGGGTATATCGTCTTCAGGACATTGTGCTCCTGCTCCCGCTTCCATTTCCACAGGTTCGTCCTCCAACTCTTCCTGGGGGGTGTTGAAAATTTTCTTCCAGATCACGAACATGCAGCTCCTCTCTGGTGAATTCTAGTACGCATTATAAAGGAACAGGAGAAAAGAGTCACTTCCCGGACCGTTTTTCCTGCAATGGAGGATCCAGGGTAAGGAAAATTGCTGAAAAGGGAGATAGATTCCTTGTCCCCCGGCACCTTCCGGTTTATACTTGTCTGGGGAAAAACTCTGGGGATGTCGTTTCCTATGGCTGTTCCGGACATGAACCTCAGATCTTTCATTTACGCAAGGGGGCGTTTTAGATGAAGAAACTGCTTTTCGCGGTCTTCACTGCTTTTGTTTTTTTTGCTGTTCCTGTCGGAGCAGCTTCCGCCAGGGTCTTCCTTTCAATCGCCACCGGGAGCACGGGGGGAACCTATTATCCCCTCGGCGGAGGGATCGCGGAAATCATCAGCAAAAATGTCCCTGAATTTCAGGTTACATCCGAAACAGGCAATGCTTCCGCTGCAAACCTCAACCTCATCGGGACCCGCCAGATCGAAATGGCTTTCGCCCAAAACGATATCGCCTACTGGGCCTCGAAGGGAATGCCCCCCTTCAAGGAGAGATACGAGAACATACGCGTCGTGGCGTCTCTTTACCCGGAGCATGTTCACGGAATTACCCTGAAGGGAAGCGGCGTCAATGACATAACGGACATAAGGGGCAAGAGAGTGTCCGTCGGCGCCCCCGGATCGGGTGTCCTGGGGGATGTATCCGCTATCCTGAAGATAGCCGAACTTCACTACGGGGACATGAGTCCCGACTTTCTTGACTTCAACAACACCACCCAGCGGTTCAAGGACGGGCAGCTCGACGTAGGCTTCGTCGTCGCAGGATATCCCACGTCCTCCATCATCGACCTTGCAGCCACGAACGATATTGATCTTATCAGCTTCAATGACGATTTCATGACAAAGCTCACCGAGGAATATCCCTACTTCATCAAGGATGTCATACCCGCCGGAACATACAGGGGAATAGATAGCGACATTGTGACGCCTGCAGTGATGGCAATGCTTGTCTGTGAGGCAAGCCTTTCCGACGATGCGGTCTACAGGTTCACGAAGGCCTTGTGGGAAAACATCGCAGACCTTCACAAGGTTCACCCAAAAGCGGGGCTCATCACCCTTGTCACGGCTCTCGACGGTGTTTCCGTGCCCGTCCACCCCGGAGCGGCCAGATTTTACACTGAAAGAGGAATGACCGTTCCCACGGTAAAATAGCTCGTTCCCGAAACCCGCAGAAAAAAGGCGGCCCGTCAGGGCCGCCTTTTCTCTGCAAAGGTTTTCAGCGCATCCAGCCAGAGCTCAGTCTCCATCACCGGAGAAAGGCCGTTGAGCCAGTCGTTCCTCCCCCCGCCCCTGGCTCTGAGCGAGGGGCTTTCCTTTAGGAAGGCAGAAAAATCGACGGGTATCTCTTTTCCACCATAGATGAGGAAAGAGCCCTCATTTTTTTCCGGCTCCGGCATCAGCAGCAGCAGCACCCTCCCGGGATGGGCATCGGACCATTTCCGCGCCGCGGGGGCTGCGAGTTCCCTTGAAAAACCGGGAAGGACTGCGGCGGAGACCGGCAGCCATCCGGCCGAAGAATCCTCCGCAGGAAGGGAGACATATTGAGAGGCTCTCTCCAGCAGCTTCTTCAGAGCTCCGTTTTCTTCCTGGAGCCCGACGACGACCTGGCCGAGCTGGGGAAGTCTGCAGCCTATTCCCCTGACAAGCCTGCGGGCCGCTTCGCTGTACTCCTGGCGGAGTGCCACCCCGTCCACTGAAAACTTGAATTCCCAGTCCGGCGCGGTTCCCCGGAAAGCCGTTATGAAGAGGTTTCCTACCTCACCGGTGGACGAAGCATGGCTCCCCGAACAGGCGATGGTGTCATACCCTGGAATGCGGACCACCCTGATGGTTTCGTCGGCGATCCTGTCCCAGTTGCCTTTGATTCCGGGCAGGTGCTCCGCCTCTTTCTTGGAAAGCATGACGGTTTCAACGGGAAGATTTTGCGAAACGATCCGGTTGCCTTCCTTTTCCGCCTCGAAGAGCATATCCCAGCCCAAGTCCCCGTCCCAGGTCAGGTATACCGAGGTTTCGGCGCTATTCACGGCAACCTTGAAAACCCGGAGCCCCGGATGTGCTTTCTCGAGAGCCCTTGAAAGGATATGCTCCCCTGTGTGCATTCTCGAGAGGAGACGATGGCGTTCAAGGTCCGCTTCTCCTTCCACTTCCATTCCTGCGGCAGGGGAACCTTTTTCCGCCTTTCCCGAGACGGCCACTCCTCCATCCCTTTTTTCCGTGTCGTCGATGCGGAACCGGAAATTCTCCGCCCAGAGAACCCCAGAGTCTCCGGGCTGCCCTCCGCCGGAAGGATGAAGCTCTCCGCCGGAGAGAAGAAGGGTGAATTTCTTCTTTTTTTCGTCCGATGCAAGAACATCCAGAATGGTCACCCTGAAGCTCACTGTCACCGCCCCTTTCCTGCCGATGGAAAAAATAGCACAAAGCCGGGATTACTCCCGGCTTTCGATTTTTCTATGGCGCGCCTGTGGCGATTCGAACGCCAGACCCTCGGCTCCGGAGGCCGATACTCTATCCGCTGAGCTACAGGCGCATTGGATGCCCCGAAAGGCGAAGATTATTCTACCCTCGAACGGAGGAACCGTCAAGGCAAGGGGAATAGTCTATCAATATGGCGGCGGGAACTGCACAGGGAAAAACACGGCGCACAATGGCCGAAACCATTTTCTTCCACAGAACACCTCATTCCGGCCATGATCTGGAGACGTGCCCTATTTCCGGAACTCCACCACGGTGACGCCGAAGCCGCCTTCCGACGGACCTCCGAGCCTATAGGACGCCACGTACTTCAGGGAGGCGCAGAGGGAGTGGACCTCTCTCCTGAGTATTCCTTCCCCCCGCCCATGGATGACAGTGACCTGGTCGTAACCCATCCGCATGGCCTGGTCGAGATAGCGTTCGACAACGGGGAGAGCCTCATCCACGTTCATTCCCCTGACCATGACCGAAGGGGGAACCCGGTCCGGGGACATGGAAAAAGATTCGGGCGGGGTGACTGTTCCCTTTGGTTTCTTTTTGGTGGGAACAAGCTTCCTGACCTCCACTTCCATCTTCATGACGCCGGCCCTGAGAAGGACCCGGTTTCCCCTGAGAGACTCGATGGTTCCGACGATTTCCGTTCCCGCGACCTGGACAGCCATTCCGACGGAAGGAGAAAACTCTCCCTTGGTGCCAATGCCGCTGCTAAGAAGCCTTTTTTCCTGGTTCTGCTCCAGGTGTTTTCTTTCGGAACGGACTTTTTCGCTCGTATCGCGGATCTGGCGGTGGACTGCCGATTTAGCCGAGTCTTCAAGCTGCTTCAGCAGCTTTTTGCTTGATTCTTCCGCCTTTTCCAGGATAGAGGCAGCCTTCCGCTCCGCCTCGGAGAGAATCCTGTCCTTGCGGAATTCGATTTCTCTCTGCCGGTCATCGTATTTTTCCTTTTCTTCCGAAAGGCTTTTTCGCAAGGCCGCTATCTCTCCCTCCGCCCTGTCGAGCCAGGCTTTCCTCTCGTTGAGCTCCCCTATCAGGTCCTCCACGGGAGCTTCCCTTTCACTGAGGGTCTTCCGGGCCTTTTCGAGCACCTTTTCCGGAAGGCCGTACCTTCCGGCTATGAGCAGGGCGTTGCTCTTGCCCGGCACCCCGAGAAGCATCCTGTAGGTAGGGGAAAGGGATTCAATGTCAAATTCCATGCTGGCCGTTTCCACTCCCGGTGCCGTGAGGGCGTACTGCTTCACCGGATTGTGGTGGGTTGTGGCCAGGGTGAGTCCCTTCTCTTTGGTCAGGGTATCGAGGATGGCGACCCCCAGGGCTGCCCCCTCCTGGGGGTCCGTCCCGGCCCCAAGCTCGTCGAGGAGAACCAGGGATGTACGGTCCGCCTGTTCGAGAATGGAAATGATGTTCTTCACGTGGGCGCTGAAGGTGGAAAGGTTCTGCTCGATGCTCTGCTCATCGCCGATGTCTGCGAAAATGGAGCCGATGTTTCCCACCACGGAATCCTCCCCCGCCGGTATGGGCAGGCCGCACCATGCAAGGTAGACACAGACTCCGGCCGTTTTCAGGACAACCGTCTTTCCGCCGGTATTCGGTCCTGTGATGACAAGGCTGCGAAAACGGTCCCCGCACTTGATGGTTACGGGCACGGCTGCATCACCAAGAAGGGGGTGTCTGGCCTCCTGGAGGATGAACATGGTTTTTTCGGCGTACTGGGGAAGCTTCCACCGTTTTTTTGCCATGACTTCCGCTGCGCCGTAAAAAAGATCGAGGTCGGAGAGAACGTTCTCACATTCGAAAAGAGGCCGTTCGCGGGAAAGGATCACTTTCGTCAGACTCCGGAAGATGGCCCGCTCTTCCTCTTTTTCATCCCGTATTCTCAGAGCAAGCCTGTTGTTCAGTGGAACGAGGGCGGAGGGCTCCATGTAGACGGAGCTGCCGGAGCCTGACCGGTCCACCACTGTTCCGGGGAAGCGGTTGACAAACTCCTGCCGGACGAGGAAAACGAAATGGCCGTTTCTGAAGGCCGTCACCCTTTCCTGCAGCATATGGGAAAGAGCGGGGTTGTCGAGGATGTTCTGGGCTGACCGGCGTATCTGCCGGCGAAGGCTCTCCAGTTCATGCCGTATATCCGCGAGCTCGGGTGATGCGGAATCGTATAGGTTGCCCTTGTCGTCCACCACTCCGAGGGCATCCGACTCTTCCGAAAAGTCCCGTATCTGCCGGCTGAGGCTGTCGAAGAGAGGATAGGTCTCCCTGTGCTTCGCCAAATGCTCCCTGGTCATCTTCGCCAGGGAGAGAAAGCGGGCCACGGAAGCGAGTTCTTCTCCTGTAAGCATGCCGGACTTCCGCGCTTCAGAGAGCAGGCCGGAAATGCAGCCCGAGGAATTCCACGGCCATTCGCCGAAGGAGTCCCTGCATGACATGCAGCTTTTCAAAAGGGCCACTCTCTCCTCAAGGGCTTTGACATCTCCCCGGGGCCTCAGCCTTCCGAGGGCCGACAAACCGAGTTCGCCCCTGACACAGGAGGCGAACTCGGCAAGAACCTTCGGTATTTCGAGGATTCTGAGAATGTCCTCCCTAACCTCCATTGGCGCCTCCGGCTTTTTCAGGAAAGATGCCCGGGAGGTTCAGGTCAGGCAGGGTAAAATTCTCCGGGAAGAGATTATGCTTTTTGAGAAAGGACTGTATGCCCGGCCATGCGGCATCGGCTCCCCTCATTACGTAGCTCGCCCCCATCCAATCGGTGGGAAGAAAGGGAGAGTAGGTGGTGACGCCCACGTAGAGGAAGAGGATGAGGACGGCCCCCTTGAGAACTCCGGCAACCGCTCCGAAAAACCTGTCGGCGAAAGTGAGGGAGGCGAACTTGAGGAAGGCCTTGACAATACGGCAGATCGAGGCTGCGAGTACCACGACGCCGATGTATATGGCCACCATGAACCCCACCGACACCATGGAGGGGTTTGCCTCCGGAAACATGGAGACTACCCAGGCCGCAGGCACGGCCGAGTATTTCCATGCGACCATGACGCCTCCCACCGTTCCGAGAAGAGAAAAGAACTCCCCGGACAATCCGCGGAACAGTCCCCTGACGGCAAAGGATGCCACAATCAGGGCAACGGCAATGTCAAAAATGGACGAAAAAGTCATAGCCCCTCCTTTTCCCGAATATCATCAAGCGATCGTTCGAGTTTTCTTCCGAGTTTCTCCAACAGCCACGCAAGCTGCAGACAGGACAGGAGCAGAAGGTTCTCCTGGTCGAGGGAACCTTCAAACTCCCGGGTAATATCGGCAGACAGGTCGGTTATAGCCTTGATGCTTTCGTCATCGAGAGTGGTTTTCAGAAAGTATGATTTTTTCCCTATCCGGATGGTCACTTCACGAAGGGAGGCATCCACTCCTAGGGTCTCCTTTCACCTCTGGCGTCCTGGCCGTTTGCCTGGGGCTGCCTCGCCTCGGGCATGAGGGAACTCAGTTTTTCGTACAGGGCTTTCATCTGCCCTTCAATCTGGCTCTTTTCCCTCTGGAACGCAAGTTTTTCCCGTTCCATGATCTCAAGGTTGCGCTGGTTTTCCTTCGACATGCGAATGCACTCGAGCTCTTTTTCCGCAAATTTGTTCTTCAGTTCGCTGTACTGGGAGCGAAGCTGGTCCCTTTCGTTTCTCAGCGACGCCACCATCTCAACGAGCTTGTCGGCAAGCTGTTCAATATGACTGATCGTGACCATGGCACTTCCTCCTATCGAAGAATATATCCCCTGGTTTCCATTTTAGTCCGGACACCGGCGTGAACGGCATCGACTTCCGTATCGGTGAGTGTCTTATCGTTCCGCTGGTATGCGAGGGAGAAAGCGAGACTCCTGCAGCCGTCGGGTATTCCCTTTCCTGAGTAGATATCGAAGAGGCGGATGCTCCTGAGCATTTCGCCGCCTTCGCTGCGGATCGCGGTCGAAACTTCCTCCATGGGACTGTCCACCGGAACGATAAGGGAAATATCCCGGTACACCGGCGGGAACGGGGAGTTTTCCCTGAAGACCGGAAGGGACTCCTTCACCAGGGGTTCCAGGTCAAGCTCGAAGGCGTAGACGGGAGAGCACTCGATATCCTTCTCGATGGCAGGCTTCAGCCGCAGGAGGTACCCCGCAGCACGGCCGGCATTCATGATGACGGCAGTCTGTCCCTTGTGCCCGAAGGGTTCTTCGCCCTGTTCAAAGTCGAGTGAAACGCCCCTGCTCTCAGCGAGGGCGAGAATATCCCCTTTCAGGGAAAAAAGATCGTCCGCTCCGGCGGGACCGAAAGGAAGGCGGGGGTCCCGGCCGCCGTAGACGAGGCCGGAGATGCGCTCCACTTCTTCATGCCCGCCTTCGTCCAGGGGGAGGAAAACCCTGCCGAGCTC
>JAHDLC010000038.1 GCA_018436595.1 Synergistaceae bacterium
AAAATGGGAGTCACGGGAAGGCCTCCTTTTTGTAGTTTTGTTATCTCGCGACTACAATTTTACAAAAGAGGGGCCTTCCTGTCATTTTTATCCAGTCATTTCAACGGTTTTTCGGCTGTCAAGGTCCTGCGAAAGTTGAGTAACAAGTAAACAAGGGACTTTCTGTTTTTTAAACACATTTTTACAAATGACTTTTCGTGATGGAGGCTGAAATGGGAAAAAGATGCGCTTGAAGAGGAGAAGTGACTGCTAATGAGGCCCTTCGTCGCCCTGCTCCTTGAGGACCGCAATCATGCCGGGCCACCGGGAATTGACGGCCCGGCGGAATAGGCCGACAATGGAGGCACCTTACCGGAGGTGTCCCCATGAAAAGAATGAAACCTTCGCCCGACAGTCTCTTCCGAACCCCGGCTGAACCCCTTTGCCCCGGGGACATACCTTTTCGAGCCCGCGAAGGGGCTCTCACACACCGGAAATGAAAATCCTCCACACGTCGGACTGGCATCTCGGCCGCACCCTCTACGGCAGAAAACGGTACGAGGAATACGAAGCCTTTCTGGACTGGCTGGCCGAGACGATCCGGGACAACGGGATCGACGTCCTGGTGGTGGCGGGCGACGTTTTCGACACCACTGCGCCGGGCAACCGGGCGCAGGAGCTGTATTACCGCTTCCTCTGCCGGGCGGCTTCCCTCTGTTGCCGCCACGTAGTGGTGATCTCCGGAAACCATGATTCCCCCTCCTTCCTCGACGCCCCGAAGGACCTGCTGAAGGCCCTCGAGGTCCACGTCACCGGCAGCCCGTCCGGAAACCCTGAGGACGAGGTGCTGGTGCTCCGGAACGGCCAGGGAGTCCCCGAGCTGATCGTCTGTGCCGTGCCCCATCTCCGGGACCGGGATATCCGCACGGCCGAGGCGGGCGAGAGCATCGAAGACAAGGAGCGCAAGCTCCTGGACGGCATCCGGGATCATTACGCCTCAGTCGCCGCCTGTGCCGAAGGAAAGCGGAGGGAGCTCGGGGGCGCCATCCCCTTGGTCGCAACGGGCCATCTGTTCGCCGCAGGAGGCCGGACAGTGGAAGGCGACGGGGTCCGGGAGCTTTACGTAGGCTCTCTGGCCCACGTGGATGCCGGAATCTTCCCGCCCTGTTTTGACTATGTGGCGCTGGGTCACCTCCACGTTCCCCAGAAAGTGAGCGGCTCTGAAATGGTCCGTTACAGCGGATCGCCCCTGCCCATGGGCTTCGGCGAGGCGAAGCAGCAGAAGAGCGTCTGCGTGGCGGAGTTCGGCGGAAGGGAGACCTCAGTCCGCCTGGTCCCAGTTCCGGTGTTCCAGCAGCTCGAGCAGATCAGGGGGGGCTGGGACCGCATCTCCGGACGGATCTTCGAGTTGGCCTCCCAGGGGTCCCGGGCATGGCTGGAGGTGGTCTACGACGGGAACGAAATCCTGGGCGACCTCCGGGAGCGGCTGGAAGAGGCGGTGGAGAATACCGCCATGGAGGTGCTCCGGGTGAAGAACACCGGGGCCGTCGAGCGGGCGCTGGCGCAGACCCTGGAGGAAGAGACCCTGGACGACCTGGACGAGGACGACGTCTTCCGCCGGTGTCTCGAGGCGAACCGGGTCCCTGAAGACCAGCATGCGGAGCTGTTCGCGGCCTACCGGGAAGCGGTCCTCTCCCTCTTGGAGCGCGGGGGGCAGCCGGAACAGGGGGGCCGCCATGAGGATTGAAAAGATACGGTTTCGAAACCTCAACTCCCTGGTGGGGGAATGGGAGATCGACCTGACCCACCCCGCCTTCGCGTCCGACGGCATCTTCGCCATCACGGGGCCCACCGGCTCCGGAAAGACCACCATCCTGGACGCCGTCTGTTTGGCCCTCTACGGGCGGACCCCGCGGCTGAACCGGGTGACGAAAAGCGGCAACGAGATCATGTCCCGCCAGACGGGGGAGTGCTTTGCCGAAGTGACCTTCCGGACCGGAGCGGGGTGCTTCCGGTGCCACTGGAGCCAGCGCCGGGCGCGGAAAAAGCCGGACGGCGAACTCCAGGCCCCGAAGCACGAGATCGCCGACGGCGAGACGGGCACTCTCTTCGAGTCCAAGATCCGGGGTGTGGCCGGGCAGATCGAGGAAGCCACCGGAATGGATTTCGACCGGTTCACCCGGTCCATGCTCCTGGCCCAAGGGGGCTTCGCCGCCTTCCTGCAGGCGGCCCCGGACGAACGGGCCCCCATCCTGGAGCAGATCACGGGCACGGAGATTTACAGCCACATTTCCATGGAGGTCCACGAACGCCGCCGGGACGAGCGGGAGAGGCTGAACCTGCTCCAGGCGGAGACGGCGGGGATCACGGTCCTGCAGCCGGAGGAGGAGGAGGCCCTCCGGCGGGACCTGGCGGAGAAGGTGCGGGAGGAAGAGGCGACCGCCGGGAGGCTGGAGATAACGGCAAAGTCTTTGAACTGGCTTACGGCCCTGGAGGGGCTGGAAAAGGAGATCTCCGGCCTGAGGGAGGAAGAGACTGAGCTGCAGGGTGAATGGACAGCCTTTGAACCGCACCTGGAAAGGCTCCACCGGGCTCTGAGGGCTGCGGCTCTTGAAGGCGCCCATGCCACCCTCGAGGCCCTGCGGAAGCAGCAGGCCGACGATTCTGAAGCCCTGAAGGCAGAGCAGGAAAGTCTCCCCGAACTGGAATCCCGTGCCCGGGAGGGAGCGCAGGCTCTGCTCGAAGCGGAGCTGGTGACCATCCGGGCGAAGGAAGAACTGAACCGTGCCGCGCCCCTGATCGCGAAGGTCCGGTCCCTCGACCAGCGGCTTGCGGACCGCCGGAACGCCCTTTCGGACCTGGATGAGGAATGCAGGCAGGACGGCGGAAGCTTGGAAAAAGCCCGGGAAAGCCGGGATGAAAAATCGGAGCTTCTGGCCGGTGAGGCGGACCGGCTGAAAATCGCAGAACGCTGGCTTGAGGAACACCGGCAGGATGAATGGCTGGCGGGCGGCCTGGCGGGAGTTGAGGAACAGGTGAACGCCCTGGTTTTCCGCCAAAAGGACATGGCCGATGGAGAGACCGCCCTGGAGAGGGCGGCGGACACCCTTCGGCAGGCGAAAACCAAACTCGAAGAGTGCCGGGAGCGTACCGGTGCCCGCAGAGGGGACCTGGAGGCAGTATCGGAAGAACTGAGCCGGGAGCAGGAAGCGCTTGCTCACCTGCTGGACGGCCGCTTGCTCCGGGAATACCGGGCGGAAAAAGAAGCCCTGCTCCGGGAGATGGCCTTCCTGGCCAGGATTGCCGAGCTGGAGGACTACCGGGCGAGACTCGAGGACGGCAAGGCGTGCCCTCTCTGCGGTTCGCTGGAACACCCCTTTGCGGAGGGGAACGTTCCTTTGCCCGACGAGACGGAGGGGAAGATCTCCATCCTTGAAAAACTCATCGGGGAGGCGGAGGAGCGGGAAGCCGCCGTGCTGAGGCTGGAGAAAGCCGAGGCGGCAGCCCGTCAGCTGGTGACGGACGGGGAAAAGGACGAAGGGGCGGCCCTTTCAGCCAAAACGGCGGCGGAAAAGGCATTGGCTCTCTCCGCTGAAGGGCTGGAAAAACTGCGGGGGGACTGCCTGCGTCTTCAAAGTCTTCTTGAGAACAGGCTGCAGCCCCTCGGCATTTCGGAAATTCCTGAGGAGGATCTGCTGTCCCTGGCGGGCTCCCTGCGGGAACGGCTGAAGTCGTGGCAGGAGAAGGTCCGGGAGAAGACGGAGATCGAAAAGAAAATCGGCCTTCTGGAAAGCGACCTGAAATGGCTGGACGGCACCCTGGAAACCCTGACCCGCGCCCTTGACGAGAAAAAAAAGCGCCTCGAAACTCTTCTGAATGAGTATGACCGCCTTCTGGATGAGCGGAAGGAACTCTACGGCGAAAAGGATCCCGACGGGGAGGAGCACCGTCTGAAGGATGCCCTGGAAGCCGCCGGGGAGGCCGAAAAGAAGGCTCGGGACCTCCGGGACGGGCTGAAAGAACGGGAAGACGGGGCGAAATCCCGGGTGGAATCCCTGAACAGGATCATTCTTCGGAGGCAGCCGGAAGTGAACAGGGCGGAGGCCGCTTTTACCGCCGGTCTTTCTGCGGCAGGTTTTAAAGGAGAAGAGGACTTTCTGGAAGCCCGGCTTGAAGCGGAGCAGCGGAACGCCCTTTCTGCGGGGAAGAAGGATCTGGAAGACCGCCGGACGGCACTGGCGGCCATGCGGACGGACCGGGAAAGAAAGCTGACGGAGGAAAGGGCCCGGCAGGTGACGGACGAAACCCCCGAGGAACTGGAAAGCCGTTTCCGGGAATGCGAGGACGCCCTGAAGACCTTGCGGGAGGAAGTTTCGGGCCTCAGGCACAGGCTGAACGAGAATGCCGCCGCCCGAGAGCGGGTGAAGGAAAAAAAGGCGGCCTTGGAGGCCCAGGGCAGGGAGTGCCGCCGGTGGGACAGCCTGCATGAGCTGATCGGCTCCGCCGACGGAAAGAAATACCGCAATTTCGCCCAGGGACTGACCTTCGACATGATGATCGGACAGGCCAACCGGCAGCTACAGAAGATGAGCGACCGGTACCTGCTGGTCCGGGACAGGGAACAGCCCCTGGAGCTGAACGTGGTGGACGGTTACCAGGCCGGAGAAATCCGGTCAACCAAGAACCTCTCCGGCGGAGAGAGCTTTATCGTCAGTCTCGCGCTGGCCCTGGGGCTCTCCTCCATGGCGAGCAGGAACGTCCGGGTGGACTCCCTCTTTTTGGACGAAGGCTTCGGCACTCTGGACGAGGAAGCCCTGGACACCGCCCTTGAAACCCTCGCGGGCCTGCAGCAGGACGGCAAGCTGATCGGGGTGATCTCCCACGTGCCCGCCCTCAAGGAGCGGATCAGCGCCCGGATCGAGGTCGTCCCCCGGACCGGGGGCAGAAGCCGGATCACCGGCCCGGGGTGCAGAAGAAATTCGGAGGCGGGGTAGGGGGATACTGCTGCCTCGCTTTTGAACCTGGTGAGACTCAAGCCCGAGATCCCTCGGCCATGAAGCCGACCTCGGGATGACAAACCGGGTTAGTGTCGTCCCGAGCGAGCGAAGCGATCGCGTCCCCGGAGAGGAAGAAGCCCCGTTTTGTCATCCTGAGGAGTGCAGCGACGAAGGATCTCGGGGTGATTTTAAGGATTCTAGAAACAGGTCCTTCACTTCGTTCAGGACGACAGACAAAACCAAACCAGATCCCTCACGTCCGCTCGGGATGAAAAACTGATTCCGTCGTCCCGGACGGAGAAAAACGATGAAGTTCAGGAAACGTACTGCCGTTCCTGTTCCGTCCGCCGTGAAGAGGCGTCAAGAACAGGTACCCGGTCTGCCTGTGCTGTGGAGGTGCGATACCGGCCGTCTTCAAGCACAACGGGTTCAACCAGGCCTGCCCGGACAGCCCTGATCAGGTCCCGCTCATTTCGTACAGGTTCAAGAAACCGCGTCGCGCAGAGCCCCACACGGTCCGGAAGGTGGGCGTCGCTTCCCCCGAGGCGCGCCAGGCCCAGTTCGAAGGCGAGATCCGATGCCATGGCGTTGTGATGCGGGCGGGTGCTTCCGTTCAGGGCTTCAAGACCGTGCAGGCCATGGAGCCCCCGTATTTCATTTCCCAGCCCCCTGCCGTTGTCACGAAATGGGTGTGCGCTAACCGCGCACCCTCCCTGCCTGTTGACGAGGGAAACAAGCTCATCGGCGTGCATCGCGCGATCCGGAACCGTGTCAAGGCCGAAGACGAGCAGATCTCCCTCGAAGGTCAGGAATTCCATGCCGACCAGCACCAGGAAGTCATGCCTGCGGGTCAGCTGTTCCGCAAGCCGCCGCATTCCCATGTGTTCATGATCGGTGACGCATAAGCCGTCAAGGCCTGCCGCCTTTCCGCGAAGTATGGCCTCACGGATGGGAAGGGGACTATCGTATGAAAATTCTTTTGAATGAACATGGGTATCGAGAATCATGGCCCGCTCCGTTATCTGGATGTGATGAAAGCACATTGAATGGAATTATACTTATTAATATTTTGAATGTCAAAGGAGAGCGCGTTCTTCGGGGAGGCACATCTCTTTTCTGGCATACTTTATGCTACGATTATCCGGTCCGGCGGAGCCCGAAAGGAGGGGAATGCCATGCCCGAAGCGACCGTTGTCATTCCGCTTTTCAACAAGGGGCCCTATATCGGGCGGGCGCTCTCATCCGTCCTGAACCAGGGGCTGCAGGATATTGAAGTCCTGGTCGTGGATGACGGTTCCTCGGATGACGGTCCCGAACAGGCGGCGGCCTTTCGTGACCCCCGCGTCCGCCTGATCCGTCAGTCCCACGGCGGCGTTTCCTCGGCGCGGAATAACGGAATCCGGTCCGCCTGCTCTCCCTTTATCGCCTTTCTCGACGCGGATGACGAATGGCGCCCCGTTCACCTGGAAACCCTGCTTCGCCTCCATTCATCTTTCCCGGACGCAGGAATATGTGCCACGTCCTACATGTTCATCTTGCCTGACGGGACCATGCGAATGCCTACATTCTCCGGATTTCCCGGTCCGCCCTGGGAAGGGCTCCTGCCTGACTACTTCAGGGCTGCGGCCATGGGCAAACCGCCGGTCTTTACTTCGGCTGCAGGAGCTCCCAAAAAAGTGCTGCACGAGGCAGGGCTCTTTGCCGAGGGCGTCCATCTTGGAGAGGATCTTGACCTCTGGGGACGGATAGCCCTGGAGTACCCGGTGGCGTTCAGTCATTCAGGCCCTTCCTGTTACAGAAAAGACGCCGGAAACCGCCTGTGCGTGCGCATTTCCCGGGAGCGGGAACTGCCCTTTGTTGCAACTGCCCGTGCCAGGCTTTCCGAAGGAGCAGTGCCGGATCATCTGGTTCCTTCGCTCAGGGCCTATTGCTGCAAGCTGGTTTATCTTTCCTGCAGGCATCTGCTTCGTGCCGGGCGAACTGAGGATGCGGCCCTGCTGCTTCACGACTCGGGTTTTGAACACGAAGAAAACGGCCATATCAGGAGAATAGGGACCGCCATTGCCGGGAAGGGGGGGTGAGAATGAGAATTCTTCACCTCTTGAGCCAGCGTCCGGATTCTACGGGAAGTGGAACAATGCTTCAGTCTATCCTCACCGAATCGGAAAAATCCGGACATGATAACATGGTCGTGGCGGGCATACAGGAAGGCTCTCCCCCGATCTTCCCCGGTCTTTCACATCTCCGGACCCGTTTCGTCACCTTCGGGGGAGGAGACCTCCCCTTCCCGATACCGGGCATGAGCGACGTCATGCCCTATCCGTCCATGCGGTTCTCCGACCTGACGGACCGGCAGCTTTCCTCCTACAACGATGCCTTCAGGGCGGCTGTCCTGGAGGCTGCGGCCCTGTTCCAGCCTGACATTATCCACTCGAACCACCTCTGGCTGCTCACCTCTCTCGCCCGCCGCACCCTTCCTGGCATTCCCATGGTGGCAACGTGCCACGGAACAGATCTTCGGCAAATGCATGCATGCTCCCGATTCAGGCAGGACGTTGTCTCAGGGTGCTCCGGTCTTGACGGGGTATTTGCGCTGTATTCAGGGCAGGTGGAGGAGGTGCGGCAGCTCTACGGAATTCTTCCTGAACGGATCCACGTCACAGGCGCCGGATTCCGGAGCGGGCTGTTTGTTCCGGGAGAGAAAAAGACGGATATTCCGACAATCGTCTATGGGGGAAAACTCAGCCGCGCCAAGGGGGTACCCTGGATGCTCCGGGCATTCGCTTCCGTCACTGATCTGCCGTGGACGCTGTTTCTTGCCGGAGGTGGAACGGATCCCGAACGGGCCGAATGCCTCGACCTCGCCGGGAGGCTCGGAAACCGCGCAGTCATTGCAGGATCTCTGAGACAGGAAGAATTCGCGGCTGCCCTGTCCGGGGCAAACCTGTTCATTCTCCCTTCCCTTTACGAGGGGCTTCCCCTGGTGCTCCCCGAGGCTCTTGCTTCCGGCTGCCTCTGTCTTGCCACCGACCTGCCGGGTGTCAGGGACATCCTCAAAATCGCGGGAAAGGACTGGCTCCGGCTGATCCCCTGCCCTCCCCTGGAAGGGGCTGATACCATCACGCCGGGGTACGAACCGAAATTCGTCAGCGACATTGCCGCAACACTGAGGAAGGCATTGACGGACATCTTCGAAAGGTTGCCTTCGGCGGAATCGTACAGAGAACTGGCGGAACGGCTGAAAAACAGCACGTGGCAGGCGGTGTTTCAGAGGATGGAGAAGGTCTACTGCGCTCTTGCAGACCCAAAATCCCGGTGAACCTGTATGCGCGGCCGGTGCAACAACGGAAGCCTGCCCCTCTTTGCAGATTGAATGGGCAGCAAGACAAGCTTTTATGCAGGCTAGAGATAATGGAACCCGTGTTCCCTTTCATGCGGGGAAGTTTATAGATCGTCGTAACGTGTCGGACCTTGTGTCCGCCCACCGCAGTATCACCAATCTCCTTTCATAGTTCCAGGAGGGGGGCGTTGTTGTTCCTCCTTCCTTCTTTCTCTGATCGCCGCCAGAAGTGGAGTACTGCTTTTTGTCGGTTGTCTTTCACATAGCATATGAATTCAAAACAATTTTGACATAGCTTTACTGCTTGTGCTAAAATCAGATAGACGTGATTTTTATTAACCTTAAGGGTTAATGTTTATTTGCGGAGGGCGATTTTGGAGATATCCTTTATCAGCAGGAAGCTTGAAAAGGAATTCAACGAGGGGGCGCGGCTCGTGAAAACGTACGGGCCGGAAAGAGCCAAAAAGATAGGCACACGGATGGCGGCAATTCGAGCGGCCGTCACGCTCCTCGATTTCTGGCCTCCGAAGACAGGGCCTTCCCGCTGCCACGAGCTGACGGAGGGGAAACGGAAGGGCAAATTCCATCTTTCTGTGGATCTGGATCACCCGTACCGTTTGATTTTCACTCCTGCTCACGATCCGATCCCGACGCATGATGACGGCGGTCTGGATTGGTCTAAAGTAACTGCCGTCACAATTCTGGGGGTGGAGAACACTCATGAGTAGCACGCGAACCAATCAATACTGCCCCGACTACCTGACGACGCCGGGCGAGGTGCTTCTGGAATATCTGGAAGATCTCGGCATGACGCAGGCCGAACTCGCCGACAGAACGGGGCTTGCGAAAAAGACAGTCAACGAAATTGTGAAGGGGAAGTCGCAGATCACTCCCGAAACCGCGCGGAAGCTGGAGAAGGTTCTGGGTCGCCCCGCGCATTTCTGGAGCAACCTTGAACGCCAGTATCAGGATGACAAGGCCCGCCTCGCCGAACGAGAGCGGATGGAGTCCGGCATAGCGTGGCTGAAGAGGTTTTTCGTCAAAAAAATGACCGATCTCGGATGGCTCCCCAAGCACAAGGACAAGACGGATCAGGTGGAGTCGCTTCTGCGCTTCTTCGGAATCGCCTCCCCCGATCAATGGGAGACCGTGTACCGCGGATACCAGGTCTCCTACCGGCAGACGAAGAGCTTCGCGTTTTCCGAAGAGTCTCTTTCCGCATGGCTGCGGAGAGGGGAGATTCTCGCGCAGGGCGTCTCCTGCGCTCCCTTCGACCGCGCTCGTTTTCAGGAGGTGCTGGAGGATATCCGCGGCCTGACGCGAGAGCAGCCGGAAAACTTCGTACCGCGCCTGAAAGAGCTGTGCTCTTCCGCCGGAGTCGTCGTGCTCTTCGTGCCGGAGCTGCCGAAGTGCGGCGTCTACGGCGCCACGCGCTGGATCGGCGACAATCCCGTCATTCAGCTCAGCCTCCGCTACAAGAGCAACGATCACCTCTGGTTCACCTTCTTCCACGAGGTCGGGCACATCCTCAAGCACGGCCGTAGAGACGTGTTCATCGAATTCAAGGGGATTGACAGAGAAAAGGAAGAGGAAGAAGCGGACGTTTTCGCGTGCGATAAGCTCATTCCTCCGGCAGCATTGAAGGCGTTCCTTCAGAGGAAGGCTTTCACGCGCGCTGACCTCGTAGGCTTCGCCGATGAGATCGGCATCGCCCCCGGCATTCTCCTCGGACGCCTGCAGCACGACGGGATTTTGCCATTCACACACTATCTCAACAGCGAGCTGAAGCTCTTTTACGAGTGGGGGGAAGGGGCGTGAGGACTCCATCTCCAGCAAAAGGAGGCGGTTTTGTGAGGTGGTTGGAATGGGGTTGATTGGGTGGTTTCGTCAATGCAAATTTGATCACCAAAGCGCTTAATTTGGATGGCCTAAGCTTTTTTCATGTTTGAAACATTTTCTTGACTCCGCGAAGAAGTTTTGATCGTAAATTCCACCAAAAAACAAATTTTGTGGTAATCAAATCAGAGATCGACAGAAAAATCGCTGAAGCAGTCGGACGTCCTTTGGGTGAAAGATCGGAATTCACACGGATCGAATTAGACGCCATAGATCAATGTTTCTCCGAACTGTCCAAAGCCGCCCAACAAGAGGTATTCGATGCCTAGACCTAAGTCTATTCTTCAAAAAGTAGAGGTCGATAGAGCTCAACGAGCACACAATTGCCAGCATAATGCAGCACATCGTATTCAATGCGGTGAACAACGCTTGAAGGTAAGAAATGGCAGATCACCAGAGCATTACTGCGTTGCCTGTGCTCTCCAAAATATTGAAAGAGATATTGAGAAACTGCAAGCGTTGGCTGAGGAGCTACGAGGGATGTCCCACTATCAGCCATGAATCTGATCTCGGGATGATATGCCAGCATCTCACTCCCCGAAGGAAAATCCTTCGGCAAAGACTTCCCGGCAGGCGTCGACCACAACCCCGTCAAACAGCCGGTCCCTGCCTTCCTCCACGAAGCGGAGGGCGGCTTCCACGCCAAGGGACGGGCGGTATGGACGGTGGGAGGCCATGGCCTCTACCGTGTCGGCCACGGCGAGTATCTTTGCTTCCAGAAGGATCTCTCCGTTTTTCAGCCCCCTGGGATATCCGCTGCCATCAATCCGTTCGTGGTGCTGGTGGACTATTTCCGCTATACGCCATGGGAAATCCACTTTTTTGAGGATCTGGTATCCTTCTTCGGAGTGCGTCCTGACCAAGGCCATTTCAACGTCGTGAAGCACTCCCGGCTTGCTGAGAATTTCCGACGGAACGCTGATCTTTCCGACATCGTGGATAGCCGCCGCCAGGGAAATGCCTCTGCCGGTCTCCTCGCCAAGGCACATGTGCCGGGCGATTTCGGCAGAGAGAATGGCCGTCCTCCGCTGGTGTCCTGCGGTATAGGGATCCCTGCTTTCCACAGTCTGGGCAAGGACGTCTATGGTCTGGGAAAAAGCGGTATGCAATCTCTCGATGTTGGCCAGCAGTTGTTTCTCCTTTTCCTTTATCGCCGTGAGATCCCGGAAAAAAAGGTAAAAGCCTTTCCCCTGGTCAGAGGCGTCCGGAAGGGGGAGGGCGAGGACGGAAAGGTACAGCTTTGTTCCCCCCTTCGTGATGAACCAGCCTTCCTCCACCGACGATTCTCCCAGAAAGGCCTTTTTCAGCACTTCTGCCAGCGAGGCCGAACCCCGGCCGTGGGAGAAGAAACCTTCCGTGAGAGGTTTGTTCACTATTTCCTCCGCCGTGAGGCCGGTCAGATTGCAGAATGCCTCATTGACCTGATGGGCCGTGATTCCGTCCCAGCTTGCAAGGAGACCCTCGGGGGAATTTTCGAAAAGGGCGAGGGCCTTTGCTTTCTCTATCTCACCATCGCGCTTCACTTTTTTCAGTTCAGTGATATCCCACCCCACGCACTGGATTTCCTTCACTTTTCCCGACTCGTCAAAAAAAGCCGTGTCGTTCCACAGCTGCCACTTTTCGGTTCCGTCAGGCATAACCGTACTGTTTTCAAAAAGCCGCGTGGGGGATTCGGGGGTCAGGCCGGAATAGGCCTTGACAAGGTAGGAGACATCTTTGTTTCTCACTTCACCGAGGTTTCTCCCGATGAAATCCTCCGGTTGTCCGCCGATATATCGGGCGTAGGCGGGATTGCAGAAGCTGATGGTACAATCGGGCAGAAAACGGACGATGAGCTCTGACTGGGTCTCCACAATGCTCTGGTACCTGTTTTTCGTTGCCCGCAGTTCCTCTTCGGAGCGGATCAGCTCGAGAGTTTTTCCCATGACCTTTGAAATGCTGAAAAGCATGGGGTATTCCTGTTCCGGGTCGGAACTTTTCGCGGGAATGTTGTCCAGCCCGACGAAACCGATAACCCGGTTCTCCGCCTCAACGGGGAAGACAACTACAGAACGGATTCCCTGGGAAAGAAGGAGGTCTCGTTCTGTCTGGGCTTCCGCGGGGAGAGAGAGTACATCGTTGATGCAAAATGGACCTTTCTGAAGCTGTTTGGTCCACCACGGAAAAACATCCTGCCGGATGTTCCGGAGGATGTGCTGCTGGGGAACAATCCCCGGGGCGCACCATTCGTTCGTATTGTCCATCAGGTTGTCCCGGTACAGGAAGAGATACGCCCTGTCCACGCCCTTTTCATTTCCTATAATGGATAGGGCATTATCGGTTACCCTGTGAAAATCTTCCTGCTTCCGGCAGAAGGCGTAGTCGGAGATGATCTGCGAGGCGACCTTTTCCCTCCTCAGACTCCCGGCAAGCATTTCATTTGCCTGCACCCGGTCGGTGACGTCCCTGCCGAAACCATGTACCATGGCTGTTTCCCCTTCCGGTGCGAATTGCCCGCGGATGCTCCAGAGGTAATACCGCTTCTCGTCCGGAGGCAGCATGACGGTAATCCGAAAGGATTCCGAGGGATTTTCCGGGGCCAGGAGCGTCATTTTTTCCAAAAAGGTTTCCGCCCCTTTTTCCGGAAGAAAACGGTCCAGGTGACGTCCCGGAATCAGTCCTTTTTCCGTTTGAAAAAGTCTGCAGAACGTATCGTTGGCGAAGGTGAGGGTACCGTCGGTCAGGAGTCGGCAAACGAGGTCCGGGCTCGACTCGACCATTTCCTTATACAAAACGCTTTCAAAATCACTGGTATTATCTGGCATGTTATTGTCCCCCGGATCAGGTCCTGGTGTTTCTTTTCTCTTGAAAAATGAAATTCCGGCAGGTTTCTCTTTGCTGACTCGCCTGATAAATATACATAAAAGCAAAAGGTGAGGCAAGGAAAAAAACTTTTCCCTGCCTCGCCTTTTCGGGTGTGCCTATTCTTGAGCGGTGTGACCGGAAAGCTCAAAAACTCTGTTCAGCTCGAGGACGATGATGAGCCGGTCGTCCACTTTCGCGATCCCCTCGATGAAGTCGGTTGAAATGCCGCCCGACATGATAGATGGCGTGGAGTCGATGGATTCATCCGGTACTCGAAGGATTTCGGAAACACCGTCAACCAGGATGCCGATGTCCTGACCTTCCATGTTCACCACGATGATGCGTTTCAGCGACTCTTCCGAATTTCCATTTTCCGTTATGCGGAACCTTGTGTTCAGGTCCACGATGGGTACGATCTGCCCCCTCAGGTTCACTATCCCCATGACGTATTCCAGGGCCTGGGGGATTGCGGTGACGTTCTGGAGCCGGACGATTTCCCGGACCCGGGAGATCTCGATGCCGAACTCTTCCTTTCCCAGGGCGAAGACGACAAGCTGTCGTTCCTGCATGATCCCGGACCTATCTTTTCTTGGCGCGGAACTTTTTCTCAGCGGATGTGCCGGGAAGGGAGGGAACAAGCCCCCGGTTTTCCGTTCCGCCGTCGAACCGGAAGTACCCCACCAGTTTCCGGAGTTCCGCCGACAGGTTCGCAAGTTCTTCGGACCCCTGGGCCACCCGTTCGGCAGACGCGGCGACCTCGGCCATCTGGCCCCGTACCATGTCCGACGAGGATGCGGCCCCACTGACCCTGGAGGCGATATTCTGCACCGCCCCGGCGATCTCCTCGCTGGACGCCGCCTGCTCCTCGGAGACAGCCGCAAGATCCTGGGTCGAGGACGAAATTCTTGACAGGGCGTCCATCATTCGGCCAATCGTCGTTCTTGTCTCCTCTGCAAGGGTGCTCGACTCGACGGAGTCCTTCGCGTTCCCTTCAGAAGAAGTCATCACGCTGTCCAGGTCCTTGGTTATCCCTGAGGCAAGTTCGGCGATCTTCTTCGCCGCCTCGTTGCTCTCTTCGGCGAGCTTCCGGACTTCCTCCGCCACAACGGCGAAGCCCCTTCCGGCCTCACCGGCCCGGGCCGCCTCGATGGCGGCGTTGAGGGCCAGCAGGTTGGTCTGGTCGGCGATGCCGCCGATCTGTGACACGAAGCTCTGGATCTCCCGGGCACGGTCTCCAAGGCTCCGTACTTCCTGGGCCGATCTGCCGGCGTCCTCCGCGACCTTCGAGATGCTTTTTACAACCTTGTCGACTGCTTTCGTCCCCTCTTCTCCGGCGACTCTTGCCTGCTCCACTTCGGTGGCCATCTCGGTGCTCTTCTGGGCGGAAGACTGGGCACCGCTGGCCACTTCCTCCACTGAGGCGTTGATTTCCTCGGAAGCGGCGGCGAGGTTCTCCATCTGGGAGGAAACGTCGTCGATGCCGGCCCGGGATTCCTCAACCCCGGCGTTGGACTCCTCGGCGAGGGCGGAAAACTCCTCGGAATTGCTCCCCAGCCGCTCGGCAGCGGCGGCGATGGCTTTCATGGAATCTCTGAGCCTTTCAGCCATTTCTTGGAGAGCAGCGCCCATGCGGCCGATTTCGTCTTTTGTAACGGCTTCGAAGTTCACAGTGAGGTCGCCGGAGGCGAATCGCTCAACTCCTGACCGGAGGCGGTTGAGGGGACCGGCAATCCTGGAGGCTATGAGGAGGCCCAAAAGCACGGCGAGAATCACCGCTGCAAAGGAAATCCCAATTATTGTGCGGATTGTGTTCCTGGAATTCGTGTTGTTCTCCTGATAGGTCTTCAGAGCCGTTTCACGGTTGAATTCTCCCAGAGTCCGCATTTCAGCCTGGTACGTGTTGAAAACCGAAAGGGCACTTGTCTTGACGAGTTCGAAGGCTTCGGCATTCTTGTTCGCCGTGGCGAGTTCGGTGGCCTGTGCAAGAATGATCCTGTACTGCGCTAATGATTTCTTTGCTTTGGAAAGGTGTTCTTTTTCGTAATCAGTGAGGTCCGTCTTTTCGTATTCGGCGAGATTGCGGTCCACCGTGTCTCTGCGCCGCTGGTTATCGTCGAGCAGCGGCTTGTATTCCTTTTCGTCAGTGTTGAGAATGAGAGCAAAAAGATTCGCCTGAATTGCCCTGCCGTGGACGAGGCTGTCGAAGATGAGTCCGACGGGAATGAGCAGGTCGGAATACATGCTTTCCATCGCCTCATCGGCCTTCGTGGCCGAGTTGTACCCGAGGAATCCCACCCCTGACAGCAGTGCTGCCATAATCAAAACAAGCGCAAGAATTTTCCCCTTGGTGTTCATGTTGCTGAACGTCTTCACTTAAACTTCCCCCTTGATGTTTTATGTGCGGCCAGGCAGCCACAGTCGTAACGCCGCTGTTCTGCCCCTTCCCGGAGAAGATCGGGGAAGGAGAAGATAAAACGGTACTTCACCACCATTATGCTTTGGATAGAGCTTGATAAGGCGTGAGAGAACGGAAAGAGATCCTTGCGACAAATGCTGGAAAGACGTATTCCTTCAAAGGTGAAAGTACAACCTCTCAGCAAAAACAATAACTACATGATCACATCCAATCGCGGACGAGTCAAAATTCCACGAAGGAGAATAATGCGGTAAAATGGAAGTTATCTCGCGAAAACGACTGTTTTCGTTAATTAGCATACTTTTATATATTAGTATTAACAATACTTGCAAATGGCATGAATAGTTAGAATCCGGTCCTTTGGGATTGGCTGAAATGAGCGAAAAGTCCCTGTGTTTATGGGAAATTACTGGGAAAATCCCAAAAAGCATGTCGGCTCTGGAATGGAAATTAACGGCAGGGGGGAGGGAGCGGTTTTCCTGGGAGCTTCCTTCGGAATGACAGCAATGATCGGGTTATCTGGATGAAAAGAGCGGAATTTCGGGGGATGAGGAATCCGGGATATAACGTGACTGAAAGTGAAGCGGGCAGATGATGCCTACCGGCGGGATTTTTCGTAGAGAACCAGGGGCAGGGGAAGTGATCCCCTGCCCTCCGGACCTGCAGGATTGACGGTTATCGGCTGACCCTTTCGGGATGCCTGGAACGATCCTGTCCTTCCTCAAAACGGTCTGCCCGAACGGAAATTATTATTCTTCCACCCACTTTGTCAGGTCTTCCCTCTGACCGGCGACGAGGATCATATCCCCGGCCTCGATGGTGGTCTCCGCCCTGGGGATGAACCGTTTCCCCCCGCGGTTTATGGTAAGAACCACTGCATTGAACCGCACGCGAAAATCGAGTTCTGCGAGGGTCTTGCCCAGCATTTCGGGGATGGGGCGGATTTCGCCCACGTAGAAGAGCGATCCGGGGACCTGGGCGAAGTGGGACATCCACGGGTGGACAAGCAATTGTGCCAGCCGTTCTCCCATGTCCCGCTCGGGAAAGATGACCCGATTGGCTCCCACCCTGGCGAGAACCCGGGCATGAATGTCGTTTTCCGCCCGGGCGATGACGTAGGGAACACCGAGATCCTTCAGGATGGTGGTGGCAAGGATGCTGGCCTCGACGCTTTCTCCTATGGCGACCACGGCGATGTCGGCTTCCTTGGCGCCGCATTTGGCAAGAGCGTCGGCGTCGGTTGCGTCAGCCTGCACGCACAGCTCAACGAGACCGGCGGTTTCCTCGACGCATTCAATATCGGTGTCCACCGCTATGACCTGGTTGTGGAACTCTGAGAGCGTTTTGCACAAAGATTGACCGAACCGGCCCAAACCGACGACCAGCACCACTTTTTCTTCTTTTTTCATGTTCATTCCTCCAGGGAGTCGAGTGAGAAGATACCGGCTCGCCCATCCTGCGGGAGATGGCCGGATTCAGGCGCCGCTTCGGCCGTTGGGCTTCAGTGGGTTTTGACCCACCGCTCGGCCTCGCTCGGAGACAAATCCCCATCCCCGGCGAAGACTATGACATCGTCGTCTTTATACAGAACGACGGAATGATCCGAGAAAAACAGGCGAAGGCAGCCGTTTTCATCGAAGGAGAAAGAGCAGTGCTTTTCGGCAAGATCACCAAGACACAGCATCCTTCCCATCTCCTTCCTTTCACGATTTCCCGCCGTATTTTTCCGGCATGGCGGGATTCACCCGGTACAGACTACCAGAGGGTAAATTAAGACACCGTCAAGAAAGAAGCCGCAGGCGTAAATTTTTAATAAAGAAAGGGGATCACTGGGAGGAAAAGCGGAATCCCACTCCTGGTTCCGTATGGATGTACCGCGGAAGGGAGGGATCCGGTTCGATCTTTTTCCTGAGGTTGCTCACGTGGACGCGAAGAAGGGATGGGTCCCGTTCTTCCCTGTCGTCCCAGATTCTTTCGCTCAGCATGCGGTAGGTTACCACGCAGTCGATGTTCTGCGCGAGGAGGGATAGAATCTCGAATTCCGTCCTCGTAAGGGAAATTTCCTGTTCCTTCCGCAGGAGCTGTCGTTTTGCCAGGTTGATGGTCAGGTCGCCTGCAACGATCTCCGGAGGCTGGATAATCCTCGATTCCGCCCGACGGAGAATGGCCCGTATCCTGGCGAGCAGCTCCCCCGCCTGGAAAGGTTTCGTGAGATAGTCATCGGCCCCCAGGTCAAGGGCCTGCACCTTGTCGCTCTCGTTCCCCCTGACTGAGAGGATCAGGATGGGGGAGTTCATCCAGGTGCGCAGTTCCCGGCAGACATCAAGGCCGTCCATATCGGGAAGGGAGAGGTCGAGGATGACGAGTTCCGGGTTGGTCTCGATGGCCTTTTCGATCCCTTCGGCGCCGCCGGAGGCAAGGGTTACGTCGTACTTCCGCAGGGACAGAATGGACTGGAGTGCCCTCCTGATGGATTCTTCGTCGTCGATGACCAGTATTCTGATGCTTCTCTCCGGGGAACTCATGAGAGGTCGTCCTCCGTTTCCTCCCTGACGTGGCCTGAAGGCAGGGAAATGATGAAAACCGTTCCTGAAGGCGTATTGTCTTCGACCCGGATCGTTCCCTCGTGGACCCGGGCAATTTCCAGGGCGATGGGCAGTCCGAGTCCCGTTCCGCCGGGAAGAAGCCCCGAATGGATTCCCCGGAAGAACTTGGTAAAGATCATGCGTTTTTCGTCGTAAGGTATCCCCGGGCCGTTGTCGCTGATGCGGATGTCGAGGCCCGACGCGCTTCTTTCAGCTCCGACGGTGACGGGGCTGTCGGGAGGGCTGTAGGAGAGGGCGTTTTCCAGGATGTGCATCAGCATTCTGCCCCATTGCTGGAAGTCCACCAGAATGAGAGGGAGGTTCTCCGGCAGTTCCGCTTTGACCCGCTCGCGGTCGTTCCGTTCCAGCCGGAAGAGAACCCAGCCGAGGACTTCTCCGGGTTCCACCCACTGAAGATCCGGTTTCCATGCTTCGGCGGCGAGTCTCGAAAGGTCCAGGAGGGAGCCGATCGAGTGGGATAGTCTGTCCAGGTCCTTTTTGACCGATCCGAGCTCCTTTTTTACGTGTTCAGGATCACCTGTCCTGTCGCTCTCCAGAATGTTGGAAATGGTGGCCGTCAATGAGGAAAGGGGCGTTTTCAGTTCGTGGGAAACCGAGGAAAAGATGGCCGACTTGAGCTTGTCCCCTTCCTTGAGGGTTTCAGCCTGGCGGGCCGATTCATCGAGCCTGTTCCTCTCCAGGAATGTTCCTGCCATGTGGGCCGCTGCCGACAGAAGCTGGATTTCGTTCCAGCTGTAGTTTCTTTCGCTCCTCCGTTCCCCGATGTGCAGTATGCCTTCGAGCCTGCTGGAAGACAGCACGGGAAGGAATACGTCGTTTCGCGAGACGGAGGGGAACAGGCCGGAATGGCGGATGATTCCGCTTTCCTCACCCGGTGCGGGGCGGGACGGCTCGAAGGCGGGAGAGGCGATCCCGACGGACCGTTCCGCCGTTTCCCTGAGGAAATCCTCTTCGAGGGGGTCTTCGTCGAGGTCGTTTCTCATTCCGAAGAGGAGGGCCCTGTTTTTTGCGCTGTCCGTAAGGTGGAAACGGATAAACCGGGGGGAGAAGACCGCCTCGATTTCCGCGCAGAGGGTTTCGGCCATGTCCAGGGGCTTTTGTATGGCGAGAAGACGTCCTGTCAGCCTGTTGAGCAGGGCCATCTCCCTTTCCTGGGCGACTGCCAGAGCCTCCCTTTCTCTCAGTCTGCCTGAGGTGAGACCGATGAGTACTCCCACCACAAGGAAGACGCCGAGGGAGATCCAGTCCTTGGGATCGTCTACCCTGAAGGTATTGTAGGGGGGAAGAAAAAACACGTCCCAGGCCAGGAAGGCGGAGAGAGCTGCCAGGAAGGAGGGCCGGGATCCTGCCACCGAGGCGACCACGGAAATCACCAGAAGGTAGAGAAGGGCCCAGTGTCCCTTGCCGAGAAATTCGCGCCCGGGAAGAAACAGCAGGGTCGCCGCTCCGACGAAACCGGGAGCGAAAATAAACGGGTGGTTTTCGGCCCAGCGTCTCACGCTCTTGAAGATCATTTTTCCCTCCGCCGGCATTACGGGATTTCCGGTGGTTCCTCTTCCGGGACGAACAGCACGGCCCGGCACGGCGCCCCTTCCGCTCCTCTGATCTTGAGGGGGGCCGCCGAGAGGAAGTAGTTTCCGTCGGGAACTTCTTCCAGCCACAGGGATTCGATGAGGGCAACGCCTCCCGTGAGGAGAGGGATATGAATGCCCGCTTCGTTGTCCGGCGGGGCCACGGACGAGGCGTCCGTGCCCAGAGTAATGACCCCCCGTCTGAGGAGAAGAGCCGCTCCCGAGGGTGCGAGGAAGGATGTGCCTCCCGATTTCAGCAGCAGCCGCGTCGTTCCTTCGGGGAGTCGGTTCCTGAGATCGTCTTCCGTGACGAGTCTGTTTTCCGGAACGGAAAGGACGAGGCATGGCCCGATAAAGTGTTCGAGGGGCATCGAGGCGATGTCACTCCCGTCGCGGCAGAAGTGAAGAAAAGCGTCGCAGTGGGTGCCGGCATGAAGACTGCAGGAAAGGGAGCGGAGGTTGAAGTCCGCTCCCCTCTGCATGTCGAAGACTGTTTCCAGCTGCGGTTCCCGGTCGCCGGGGTAGACCGGCGACGAGAGCAGTTCCCGGGTGATGTCGTAGTATTTCATGAACGGGGCTGCCTCTCCGGTCCCTTACAGGGAAAAGGGCTCCACAGTTTTGAAGATGCCCGTTTTCGTCATGTTCCGGCGGATCTCAAAGCCGCCGATGGCTTCCACGGGGTCGATGTCCGACAGGGCGGAGAAGTTGATGTCCTTCCATTGGTCCCTGTGGACCCGAAGGCTGTAAAGATACTGGTCTTCCTCCCGGCCCGTGGAGGGCTGGATCTTCTGGGTGTACCCCGAAAGAACGATTTCGGTGATGGACGGGATGGTCCGGAAGACTTCCCCGAGAAGCAGGAAGGCGACGCCGTGGACGTGGCGTGCAAAATCCTTCCGTATCTGGGTTTCGCTTTTCGGCGACTCCGTGAGGCCGGAACGTTTCGAGTATCCGTAGACCGCCTGGGGCATGTCTTCTATTTCGGGAAGGTCCACGTCGAGAAACGCTATGGTCCCGTCCACCTGGTAGGAGACATGGGTTTCCCTGGGCCATTCGATGGAGGAGATCACCGCCTCGAGGGCAGCCTCGGGCTTTTCTCCGGAGAGCTGTACGGCTTCTTTGAAGCGGACGGCCCGCCGGGTTTCCTCCTGTTCAAAGGCTTTTTTCCGTTCCTCCCATTCAGCGAGGAGCAGGCTGTGCCCCTTCTTTCTGACATAGTAAATGTATCCTTCCCACAGCGCCCAGGGAATGAAGGAGAGTCCCCACGTGAAGTAGAGGAGGACAAGCGCCGCCGCCAGGACCGCTCCTCGCAGCCAGAGGGGGAAGGGGGCGGGGGGCAGGCCGGGAACGGGCTCACCGTATTCCCGGGGGGTATAGGCCGGGGCGGCCGAGGGCGGAAGGGTCCGGAGGTGGATGTCGATGATCTCCTGGACGGTGCTGTTCATCTCTTCCGCTGCGATTCTTCCCTCATCTGCCTGAGGGCTTCCCGCCGCCGGGCCGGATTTTTTCGTGCCGCCGGGCCAGGGAATGGGGAGCTTCTTTCGGTAGAAGATGCCCGACCCCGGAATGCCCACATTTGCATGGACGCCTCCCCTGCCTATTCCCAGGGTGGCTCCCTTCGGGCCGACGGTGGCGCTGACGCCGCTCTTGCTCAGGTTGATCCTGATTCCGGGCGCGATGGTGATGGTTTTCCGAAAGCGGATGCCCATGATGCCCTTCTCATCCTCCTTCCGTTGCGGGGACGATGTTCACGTTTGTCTGCAGAAAGCTCAAAGGTCCGGTTTCTTTGCCGGATCCGTCCCCCGAAACATGGAAACGAAGTCTACGCTTCCTCTTCCTCTGGGTCGAAGAGCAGGTAGTCCCACCGTTCTTCGGTGATTTCCCTTCCCCAGATGACATGCTTCGCTTCCTCGGTGGGGGAGAACCCGTACATTTCGTACAGGTGGCGGGCCTCCCGGAGTTCCGAAAAGGTCCACAGGAAGATTCGCTTGTAGAGGTTCAGTCTGCAGAATTCCATGGCTTCGTCCATGAGGTGCCTTCCGATGCCCATGCCCCGGAATTCCGGGTGGACGAGAAGCCAGCGGAGCTTGGCCGTTGTGTCGTCCTCGTGGTCGATGGCTATGGAGCCGACAACGGTGCCGTTGTGGTCCGCAACCCAGACGCCTCCCTTTCCGGCTTCCCTGTTTTTAAGGAACCGTGCCATGCCTTCGAAGAGATAGTATTCGAAAGAACTGTCAAGATCGTATTCCTTCATGTAGAAGTCCATGTGCTGAGAGGCGACGATGCCGAGTTCTCCGGGCTTTGCCGTGCGGACGGTCACTTCCCTGGGATCGTTGGACAGAATGCCGCGGATGGTCTCCATGGACCTCAGGAGGGCTTCCACGTCAGTCTTGGGCATGGGGGTCAGCAGTTCCGACGCCCTCTGGTCCGAGGCTTTTTCGAGGGCGGTGAGAACATGTTCTCCCCGGGGGGTGAGGCGGAGGATGTAGGCCCTGCCGTCCAGAGGAGACCGTTCCTTTTCGAGAAGTTCGTCATGCTCGAACCGGCGGATGATCCGGCTGAGGTACCCCGGATCAAGGCCGAGCTGGACGTTGATGACGCTGGCCGTGGGGGACTCGTTGTGCTTGATCTCGTAGAGCACCCGCGCCTCGGCGAGGGAGAAGGGGCTGTTGAGCACCGACTGGTTGACCGCTCCTATGACTCCGGTGTAGTATCGGTTGAAACTGCGGATCTGTTTCGTAAACTGTTCAGGAATGTCCTTCACTTGTTTTGCCCTCCTTTCGATGACTCTTTCTCCTTATAGTATTCCAATTTATTGCTGATGTCAAGGATAATATGCAGTTCTTTTTGCAAATTTGGGCTTTTTGCTCCGCTCTTCCCTCTGGCCTTTCGCCAGATCCTTGAGTGCCTGGAGTTCCGTGGGTGACATATTACCGGCAAGATAGGAAGAGTAGACCGTCTTGTTGGAGAGCAGGGGTTCGTCAGTCAGGCCGGGAAGCAGTTCGGCCGCCCGCCTGAAGGAGGGTGTTCCGGGAACGGGCGAAAACTCGGCTATTTTGGGATTTCCTCCGTGCTCCAGGACGAACCGGATGGATCTTTCCACCGACTCGACAGACTGCCCCGGTACTCCCGCGAGGATGTAGGTCTCAAGCTGCCCGCCGGAAAATCCTGCCTTTCTGAGAGATGCCAGGGCCGCCACGTATTCCTCGTCCGATGTTTTGTCCGACCCCCTGCGCTGCATTTCGGGGTCGGAGCTCTCGAAGCTGAGGCGGAGGGTCTCGAAGCCTCTTTTTTTCAGCATTTCGGCGCATTCGTCGTCGATTTCCCGGACGTGGAGTCCGTTGGGGCTGTGGAACCTTGTTCCGGGGTGCCGTTTGTTCAGCGCCTCAAGGAGGGGATAAAAATGCCGCTCCTTTCCCACGAGGAGGGCGTCGTCGTAGAAGGCGAGGTCCTTTGCCCCGCCGCCCGAGAGCTGCCGGGCCGCATCCTTCAGGACGAGACCGGGATCCCTTCTCCGGTAGGACGGTTCGAGAAGGCGGGAGGCGCAGTATTCGCACCGGAAGGGGCAGCCGAAGGTGGTGGCGAGGACGCCGTACCGCAGTCCCCGGTAGAGATCGGTGGCCGGCAGGGAGAACTCGAGATCCAGGGGCTCCGTCTGGATCATGTCCGCTCCGGAGCGTTTCGCATGGTCCGGGCAAAGCCGGGCGTAGATCCCCCCCAGGATCACCGGGACGCGGGGGAAGACCTGCCGCAGGGTGTCGATGCAGCTGAAGACTCCGCCGTACCAGTAGGTCATCATGGAGGTCACGAGGATGTAGTCGGGAACCGGGCAGCTTTCGAGAAGGGTGCGGAAGTCCTCTTCTCCGAGACCGAAGCGGTGATACCGTCTCGGGATGGCGGCGAGGCAGGCAGGCTTCGGAATTTCCGTCTTCCTGATCGCGTTTCTTCCGAAGGAAAGCTCTCCCGTCCGCCCCTCGAAGATGCAGTCAGCGAGGAAAACCCGGTTTCCCCTTTCCCGGAGGTAATCCAGCAGAAAAAGCAGGCCCAGGGGTTTGGCCCAGAGGTCGAAAAAAGTGAAGTCGTGCACCGGGGGATTGACCCCGAGGACGACGGCTCCCGTCATTTCCCGAAAGAGGGATGACAGTTCGGACACGGCGGTGTCTCCTTCCGAAGTTTCCCGCAGCGGAGCGGCGGGGAGAGATCATATCGTGGAGTATAATAGCAAAAATACGCCTGTCCGGAGCGGAAGAGCGGCCGCGGATCGCTGTTTTCTCTTTCCCTGAGGGAGGCAAATATTGATTTCCGGGAGATAGTGCAATGGTCTCGATGACTGAAGAACTGCGATCGATCCTCCGTGATTTCCAGCAGACGGAGATTACGGAACACGCCATTTACTCTGCCCTGGCGCGGCGGGTGAAGGGGCCCAACGGTGATCTTCTCCGAAAGATCGGTGAGGACGAAAAGCGCCATGCTTCCATCTGGGAGCGCTATACGGGGATTTCCCTTGCACCGGAGCGATGGAAGGTGCTGTTCTTTGTCCTCCTGGCGGCGGTGATGGGCATCACCTTCGCCATCAAACTCATGGAAAAGGGAGAGGAGCGGGCGGAAAAGAACTACGGCGCGGTGGAAGAGGCCATTCCCGAGGCCGCTATCATTCTGCGGGAGGAGACGGAACATGAAGCCGCCCTTGCCGCCCTCATCGACGAGGAGAGGCTGCAGTACATGAGCTCCATGATCCTTGGGCTGAACGATGCCCTGGTGGAGCTGACCGGGGCCCTTGCGGGCTTTACCTTCGCCCTTGGCAGCGGAAAAGTGGTGGCCATGGCGGGGACCATTACGGGCATTGCCGCTGCCCTTTCCATGTCCGCGTCGGAATATCTTTCCCAGAAGTCAGAGGAGGGGGACCGGAAACCCCTCAAGGCGGCCCTCTACACAGGAATAGCGTATCTCGGTACCGTGGTGGTGCTGGTCTTTCCCTACATCATTTTTGAGAGTCCTTTTGCCGCCCTTGTGCTCACGCTGTTGAACGGCGTGGGTGTCATCCTGTTCTTCACCTTCTTCATGTCGGTGGTCCGGGACGCGCCCTTCCGGAAGAATTTTCTCGAGATGCTCTCCATCAGCCTCGGCGTGGCGGGAATTTCCTTCCTCATCGGGTACGCCGCCAGGCTCGTTCTCGGCGTGGACCTCTGACGATGCCGGTCCGGGCAGCGACAGGCAGTGAGTGAACCGAAGGAGACATCATGCAGACCTTTCTTCCCTACCCCGATTTTTTCCGCTCCGCGGAGGTGCTGGACGTCCGCAGGCTGGGCAAACAGCGGGTGGAGGCCCTCCAGCTTCTGAACGCACTCTCTCCGGAGTACGCCCTCCGGGGATGGCGGAACCATCCCGCCCGGACCATGTGGAGCGGCCACTCCTCGGCCCTGGCCTTCTACGGCGTGGTGGTCTGCCGCCGATGGACCGGGCTGGGCTACCGGGATACCTGCAGGGACAAAATTCTGGGCGCATTGAATATCATGGGCGGCGACGGTGACGAGGACCGGCTGGAGCAGCGCTACCGGGAGGCCCTCGCCGGAAAGGGGCGGAATTTCCTGCCCCCCTGGTTCGGAGACGAGACCTTCCACCGGTCCCACCGGTCGAATCTTCTCCGAAAGGATCCCGAATGGTACGGCCGGTTCGGCTGGGACGAGGGCCCGGACCTGCCCTACCTATGGCCCCTCCCGGCGGCTGAAGAAATGAAAAGGAGCTGACTGAAAGTGAAACCCTTTACCGACCCGGCCTATGCCGGCATTGCCACGTTCCTGAGAGCCCCCGCAATCACCCCGGACGACCTGCGGGAGGGGGATATCGCCATCGCAGGCATTCCCTTCGACACCACCTGCGGCTCCCGCCAGGGGGCCCGTTTCGGGCCGAGGGGCATCCGCGAGGGAAGCCTGCACTTCGTCTACCAGATGGACGCCCTGAACAAGGGGGACAAGACCATGATCAACGCCGTCACGGGAGAGACGGTCCGGTTCCCTTTCAGGAACATCCTCCGGGATCTTGGGGACTTCACCGTGTATCCCGCCGACGTGGAGCGCACCTCCGCTTCCGTGAGGGACGGAGTTGAGGATATAGTCCTGAGGGGCGCCTTTCCCGTGCTGCTCGGCGGCGATCATTACGTCACCTTTCCGGCCGTCGAGGGGTTCGAGCGGGCGTGGAAGAAGAAAAAAAACGCTCCAAAACTGGGCTACATCCACATCGATTCCCACCTCGACCTGACCGATGACACGGAGGCCTGGGGCAGGCTGTATCACGGCTCCACGTCGAGGCGGGTGAGCGAGCTCGAGTGCTTCTCGCCTTCCAACATGGTTTGGATCGGCGCGAGCGGAGGCTTCGTCAGCAGGGACAGGTGGGATTTCCTGCAGAATTCGGGGACCGTCCAGTTCTCCATGGCCGATATCGAATCCCTGGGCGTCGGCGAAGTGGTCCGCCGGGCGGCGGCCATCGCTTCCGCAGGATGCGATTCACTCTACGTCACCATCGATATCGACGTGGTGGACCATGCTTTTGCCCCGGGGACGGGATCCTATGTCTACGGAGGCATTACGTCCTTCCAGTTCCTTCAGCTTATGGATGCCCTCCGCACTGTGTCCGCCGGAGCCGTTGACCTGGTGGAAGTCGCTCCTCCCCTGGACCCGACGGGAACAACGTCACGCCTTGCGGCCACCGGGCTCATCCGGCTTCTTCTTCCCCGGCTCTCGGGACAATGACCGGAAAGGAAGAGTGGAGTATAATAGGCTTATTCGCATCGGGGGAGTCCGGAAAGGACTGAGAGGGGGCATCGCCGCCCCGACCCCTGGAACCTGATCCGGGTTATGCCGGCGAAGGGAAGGTGCCCGCTTCAAGGACATTCCTCCGATGCATATCTGCAAAGGAGGATTTTTTTATGGCCGGTGATAAAAACAGGATTCTCGTGGAAGGGGCCCTCGCGGTGGCCCTGTCGGTCGTCTTTTCGGCCCTGAGGCTGTGGACCATGCCCCAGGGCGGCTCCATCACCCTGGAGATGGTTCCTCTCTTCCTTTTCGCCCTGCGGAGGGGAGGGAAGGCGGGATGCTTCGCCGGGGCCGTTTCGGGCCTTCTGCAGCTCATGACCGGGGGCTACGTGGTGCATCCCCTCCAGGCGGTGCTCGACTATCCGGCGGCCTTCGGCGTTCTCGGCCTGGCCGGATTTTTCGCGGGCAGGCCCCTGGCCGGAATGGTTCTTTCGGGGCTTCTGCGATTCGGATGCCATGTCCTTTCCGGCGTGATCTTTTTCGGCAGCTTTGCCCCCGAGGGAAGCAACGTGTGGCTCTATTCCTCGGTCTACAACGGCTCCTTCCTTCTTCCCACACTGGTTGTGTCCGCCGTGCTGGTGCACCTCATTCTGCCCCGGCTTCCGGCCTTCGGGACAGGCAGGCGATAAGCCCCGCCCTGAAGAGCATTTTCCGTACCCTGGCGCTCCCGGAGGGGAGGGGAAGGGAGGCGAGTTCGTCGCCCCCGGCCCATCTCCCTCCGGGAGTGTTCTGTTCCATGCCGTCCTGAGCGGGAACGATCACCACTCGAAGGGTAATGCGCCACCGGGTGAAGGAGCACCGGATCAGGCCGAAATCGGCCCCTTCCGCCTGAGAAAGCGCAGGGGGCAGGGGAGGTTCCGCCGGGGGTGCTTCCCAGGGGAACTCTTCGAAACCGGCCCAGAGCCCCCGGGAAGGGCGCTTCCGGAGAAAGGCTTTTCCTTCCCTGAGGAAGACGATCATTTTCCCTTCCGCGGTCTCTCCCTTTTCTTTTCCCGAAAAGACCGGGCGGAGCAGGACCGTCCCCCGTTCACGGGCCCGGCAGATCCCTGAAAGGGGGCATTTTCCGCACTTGGGCGACCGGGGGAGGCAGAGGGTGGCTCCCAGTTCCATCACCGCCTGGTTGAAGTCACCGGGTCGGTCATGGGAGAGCATGAGGGCAAAGGCCTCCCGGATGGTCTCTTCTCCGGCGGAACGGTTCACGGGATTTTCGAGGTCGAGAAGACGGGAGAACACCCTTTTTCCGTTGGCGTCCACCGCCGGAACGGGAAGGCCGAAGGCGATGCTCGCCACCGCTCCGGCGGTGTAGGGGCCCACGCCGGGAAGGGCAAGAAGTCCTTCGTAGGACTCCGGAAGCCTGCCTCCGAGTGTGCCGGCGATCACCTTCGCCGCCGCCAGGAGGTTCCGTGCCCTGCCGTAATAGCCCAGGCCTTCCCACGCCTTGAGAACGTCCTCCTCGGGGGCCCGGGCGAGGGCTTCCGCCGTGGGGAAGAGACCGGTCCACCGGAGGTAGTAGTCCGCTGCCCGGGATGTCTGGGTCTGCTGCAGCATCACCTCGGAAATCCATATTTGGTACGGGTCAGTGGTCCCCCTCCAGGGAAAGGGGCGCCGGACCAGGTCATACCAGTCCAGAAGGGCTGATGCCGCCTGCTCTCCGTCTCGCCGGGAATCGAAGAGTTTCTTTTTCGTCATGAAATAACTCCTTCGGTGATTTTGGGAAAACGGTTCTCTCCGCCGTCATAGGGTACAATAACTTTCAGATTGATGCACCACCTGGGGGAGGAGAGAACCATGACCGGAGCAGAAAAAACGGAGTATGATTTTTCTCTTTTCGGAGAGATGGACTCGTATCTCTTCCGGGAGGGGAACCATTGCCGCCTCTACGAAAAACTCGGCGCCCACGTCACGGAACACGGCGGGAAGCGGGGAACATACTTTGCCGTCTGGGCTCCCAACGCCGAAGAAGTGAGCGTGACCGGCACATTCAACGGCTGGAACAGGACCGTAAACTATCTCTCTCCCCGGAAGGACAGCTCCGGCGTCTGGGAGGGCTTCATCCCGGGCGTGGAAAAAGGGGCGCTTTACAAGTACTCCCTCCGCACCGGCCGGGGGAAGGTCATCGAGAAAGGGGACCCCTTCGCCAATTTCTGGGAAGTATCGCCCAAGACGGCGTCCATCGTCTGGCCCCATGAATACGAATGGGGAGACGGGGAATGGATGGCCTCCAGGAAGGAGAAAAATTCTCTCAACGCCCCGATGTCGGTGTACGAGGTCCATATCGGTTCATGGAGACGGAATCCCGTGGAAGGGTTCCGGTCCCTCTCGTACCGGGAGCTCGGCCACGAGCTGGGAGACTACGCCCTGTCCATGGGGTTCACCCACGTGGAGCTGCTTCCCGTGATGGAGCACCCCTTCTACGGCTCGTGGGGATACCAGACCCTGGGCTACTTCGCTCCCTCCAGCAGGTACGGCACACCGGAGGATTTCATGTACATGGTGGACGTGCTGCACCAGAAGGGTATCGGCGTGATCCTCGACTGGGTGCCCTCCCACTTCCCGGCGGACGGTTACGGCCTGGCGAAGTTCGACGGCACGTGCCTGTACGAGCACGAGGATCCCAGGAAAGGCTACCACCCCGACTGGGGAAGCTGGATTTTCAACTACGGCCGGAACGAGGTGCGGGGCTTTCTGCTCAGCAGCGCCTTCTTCTGGCTCGACCGGTTCCACGCCGACGGCCTGAGGGTGGATGCCGTGGCCTCCATGCTCTATCTGGACTATTCCCGGAAGGCGGGGGAGTGGATCCCCAACCGGTTCGGCGGCCGGGAGAACCTCGAGGCCATCGACTTTCTGAAGAAGCTGAACGAGGCCGTCTACGGCGATTTTCCCGACGTGCAGACCATCGCCGAGGAGTCCACCGCGTGGCCCATGGTCACCCGCCCTGTCTTCGTCGGGGGTCTGGGGTTCGGCATGAAGTGGAACATGGGGTGGATGCACGACACCCTTTCTTTCATGGAGAAGGACCCGGTGTACCGGAAGTACAGCCACGACAAGGTCACCTTCAGCATCATGTACGCCTTCACGGAGAACTTCCTTCTTCCCTTCTCCCATGATGAGGTGGTCCACGGCAAGGGATCCATGCTGGGCAAGATGCCCGGGGACGCCTGGCAGAAATTTGCCGGTCTACGCGTGCTCTACGGCTATATGTTCGCCCACCCCGGGAAGAAGCTTCTGTTCATGGGGTGCGAATTCGCCCAGGGGAAGGAATGGAACCACGACGACAGCCTCCAGTGGGACCAGCTCTCCTTCCCGGAGCACAAGGGGATTTCCCTTCTCGTGGCGGAGCTGAACCGGGTGTACCGGCAGGAAACCGCCCTCCACGAACGGGATTTCACTCCCGATGGCTTCGAGTGGTGCGATTTCTCCGACTGGGAAAAGAGCGTGGTTTCCTTCGTCCGGAAGAGCGTTTCCGGCGACATGGTCCTGGCAGTGTTCAACTTTACCCCTGTGCCCAGGCTCCATTACCGCATTCCCGTTCCCTGCGGAGGCTTCTGGCGGGAAATCCTCAACAGCGACGCAAAGGAATACGGCGGTTCGGGGTTCGGCAACTACGGGGGCCTCCACTCGGAGGAACTTCGGTGGAAAGAGAGCGCACACTCCCTGTGCCTCACCGTTCCTCCACTGGGGATGCTGCTGCTGAAGCTGGAACGGTAAAGAACGGGGCGGAACCGGACGGGTCCGCCCCTTGTCAATTGCGGTGTTTTTCAGACCGCGGCCTTCGCCAGGGAGAGCACCGCGCCGAGGACCACGTCCACGCCCTTCTTGATCTGGCCGTAGTCGGTCCACTCCTCCGGGCAGTGGCTCCGCCCTCCCTTGCTGGGGACGAAGACTAGGCCCACGTCCGCGGCCGATGCCATGATCATGGCGTCGTGCCCGGCTCCGCTCTGCATGACCTTCGACGAGTAGCCCCGCTTCGCCGCCTCTGCCCCGAAAAGGCCGAGAATCTCCGCCGACATCTCCACGGGCCGGACGGTGAGCTTGTCGGTGAGGGATATGGTGACGCCGTGCTTTTTCTCCAGGTCCTTCAGGAAGGCGGCGAAGGACCCGGTCACCTGTTCGAGCTTCGACATGTCCGCCGACCGGACGTCGATGGTGAAGAACACCCTCCCCGGAACGATGTTCGCCCCGCCGGGGAAGACTTCCATCCTCCCCACGGTCCCCACCGTTCCCCCGGCGGCCTCCTTCGCCGCCCGGTCGAGGAAGAGTACCGCCTCGGAGGCCGCGAGGAGGGCGTTGCACCGCATGTCCATGGGAGTGGTCCCGGCATGGTCGGGTCTGCCGAGAATCTCCACTTCCCGCTGGCTGATGCCCACGATTGTCTTGACCAGGCCGAGGTCCGTTCCCTCGCTCTCGAGGATGGGGCCCTGCTCGATGTGCATTTCGATGAAGACCTTCAGACTGCCCTCGGTCCGGATCGCCTCTCCGATTCTGTCGGGATCGAAGCCGAAGGCTTTCATTGCTTCCGCGGCGGACACCCCGTCCCGGTCCTTGAAGGTATCCAGGGCCTCCCTGGTGACCTTGCCCGTCATGGCCCTGCTGCCGTAGAGCCCTCCGCCGAACCGGGCCCCTTCTTCCTCCACCAGGGCGGCAAACTCCAGGGGGTGTTCCGGGGCGATGCCGTTCTCATGGAGGATCCTGGCGATCTCCAGGCCCATGACCACCCCCGCGGGACCGTCGAAGGCCCCGCCGTTCTTCACCGAGTCGAAGTGGGACCCGATCATGACGGCAGGCGCCCCGGGGACGGTTCCCTCCCGTCGGCCGAACAGGTTTCCCGCCGCGTCCTCGAAGACCGCCAGGCCGGCCCCCTTCATCTCCGAGGCGATGTAGTCCCTGGTCAGCCGGTCCTCCTTCGAGAAGGAGAACCTCGTCATCCCCTTTCCGGGCGTGGCCGTGAACCCGGCCATGGTTTCGATGTCCTTTCTGATCCTCTCTGTTTTTGCCTCCAGCATGTCTATCCTTCCTTTCTTCTCTTGTGCGGTTCGTTCTGTTCCTCCTGTGACGCGATAAAAATCCCCGCCAGGATGAGGGCTCCCCCCGCCGCCTTGCCCCAGGTCACGGGCTCGGAAAGGAAGATGGCCGCGAGGATGGTGCTGCCGAGGGGCTCTCCCAGAAGGCAGAGGGCCACTGTCCCCCCGGAAAGCCAGCGGAGGGCCCAGTTGTAGCTGGAATGGCCGAGGATCTGGGGCACCAGGGCCATGAGGAAGAAGGCGGCCCAGGTCGTCCCCGAATACCCCGAGGGCGGGAGCCTCATGGCGGCGACGATACCCCACAGGACAAGGGCCGAAGTGCCGTAGTTCAGGGTCACGTAGCCCGTCAGGGACATCCTCGGCCGGACTCTCCTGCCGAAGAGGATGTACAGGGCGGCGAAGAAGCTTCCCAGCAGGGCGAGGAAATCTCCCCACAGGGCGGTCCCGCCGAGGGCAAAATCCCCCCACCCGATGATGACCCCTCCTGGAAGGGCGAGCAGCAGACCCTTCTTCAGCCGGGAGGAAAAAGGGTCTCCCGTCAGCAGGGGGGAGAGCAGGCCCGTCCACAGGGGAATGGCGTTCACGATGACCACGCTGCTCGCCACGGTGGTGTAGAAGAGGGAGGAGATCCACGTGGCGAAGTGCAGGGCGAGAAAGCCCCCCGAGAGCACCACAGTAAGGAGATCCCTCCTTGAGAGGTCCCGGGCCTCCCGAAGGGTTCCCGCTCCGGTGAATGGCAGAAGGAAGAGGGATGCGAGCCCCGTCCTGTAGGCGGCGATCACCAGGGCCGGGGCGTCCGCCATGCGGGCGAAGATGGCCCCCGTGGAGATGGCGAACACCCCCACGGACAGGACGAGCCAGGGCGATACCGGGGGCTTCTCCGCCATGACTCTCTAGGCCTTTGCCTTCCTGTGGCCGAGGTACAGTTCGTAATGCTTTTTCAGCATTGCCGGAATGGGGAGGGTGTAGGGGCACTTTTTCACGCAGGCCCCGCATTCCGTGCATTTGGGCAGGGTGTCCATGCCCGCGGAGGCGAACTCTGAGGCCACCTCGGGTGACATGCGGCTCGCCAGCAGGGGGTAGATCATTCCCTGAGTGATGGAGACTCCCTGCGGGCAGGGCTGGCAGTACTCGCAGCGGCGGCAGAACTGGCCTCCCAGTTCGCTCCTTACCGCCTCCATGGCGGTGAGGTCATCGGCGGTGACTTCGTTCGGTTTCCCGTAGAACGAGACGATCTGCTCCACCGATTCCGCCGAGTCGTACCCGGGGATGGGGAAGAGGTTCCCGTGGGAGCGAAGGTACTTGAAGGCCAGGGCAGCTTCGGTGATGGCCCCGCCCGCGAAGGGCTTCATGGCGAGGATGGCGACCCCCCTTTCCCGGGCAAGGGGGTGGAGTTCCTTCGCCGCATCGGTCTCGATGAAGTTGAAGGGGAACTGGATGGAGACGAACAGGCCCGATTCCACGTACTTCTTCGCCATGGAGAGGCTGTGGGAAGTGATGCCGATAAAGCGGATCTTCCCCGCCTTTTGTGCCTCCAGGACCGCCTCCATGGCGCCTCCCGGAGCCATGATCTTCTCCCAGTCCTTTTCGAGGGCCACCTGGTGGAACTGGAAGAGGTCGATATGATCCGTGTTCAGCCGCCTGAGGCTCAGGTCGATGTGTTCCGCGGCGGAGGGGGCGTCCCGCTTCATGGTCTTGGTAGCGAGGAAAATCCTGTCTCTCACCGGTGAAAGGGCCCGGCCGATTTTCTCCTCGCTGTCATGGTATGCGTTGGCCGTGTCGAAGAGGGTGATGCCCAGGTCGTAGGCCCGGCGGAGGGTCCGCTCGGCCTCGGCGAAGGACAGCCGGATGATGGGTATGGCCCCGAATCCGAGTTCGGAGACGGAGACTCCTGTGGTGCCGAAGGGAAAATATTTCATGGTCGTCAGCTCCTTCTCGCCGGACGGTTTCCGGCATTTCACCACAGGATAGCAGACAACTCCCCGGACCGGAAGAGAGGGGAATGACGCATCGTTCGCTCAGGTTGTAACGATTGCAGGAAATACGGCAGAGGGAGTGTTGCCGGGCGCAGCGCCAGGCCGAGAAACCGACAGGGATGTCGGTTTAAGGCGCAGTTGTCACGGATGACAATGTGCGCCGGCGGCCCAAGTGAGCACCGGTAACGCTCCCCGCTGCCCTTCCTGTACCGCAAATTTCAGGGCTTGCATTCCCGCCGCCCTTTGCCTATACTGTGCCTTAAGAGAAAATTATTTCAGGAATATCTTTCAAGTGGAGGATCCCCATGTATTCGGACGCCCTGCTGGTAAAAGCCTCTGAGCTCTACTACTACTCCCGGATGTCCCAGGCCGAGATCGGCCGGGTGCTGGGCGTCTCCGCCCCCACGGTCTCCCGCATCCTCCAGGAGGCCATGGAACGGGGCGTCATCGAGGTCCGCATTCGGGACACCCTCACACGGACGGCCGATGCCGAGGAGGAACTGAAAAAAAAGTTCGGCCTGCTGGACGCCGTGGTGGTGGAGGTTCCCCAGGACACCGACGGCAATTTCCTCCGGAAGCTCCTCGGCAAGAAATCCAGCGAACTGCTGCCCCGATTCTGCGACCGTGGAGGGACCATAGGCATCGGCTGCGGTGTGACCATCCGGGAGATGATCGAATCCCTGGACCGGTCGCGCCGTTTCCCCGACCTCAGGATCGTCCCCCTTCTGGGAGGGTGGGGAAAGGAGGAGCCCGAAAGGGAAACGAACCGCCTCGCCAGTGACATGGGCACCATCCTGGGGTGCGCTTTCTCCTACCTGCTGGCACCGGCCATCGTCAGTTCAGCGGAAGTACGGGACCTCCTGCTGCAGGAGCCCCAGATCCAGCTTACAACACGCCTGTGGGAGTCGGTGAAGACAGCCTTTTTCTCCATCGGTCCGGAGCTGGACAGGATGTTCTTTCCCTACATCCCGGCGGAGTACCTCGACATGGAAAAGGCCCGCAGAGCGGGAGGCGTGGGCGACGTGCTCGGCAGGATCATCGACGGAAAGGGAAGGGAAGTGCCCATCCCCTACAACGGCAGGCTGGTGAGCATCCCCTTCGAAACCCTGAAGAACATTCCCCGCCGCGTGGGCATCGGCGGAGGGCCCCAGAAGTACCGGGGAATCTACGCCGCCCTGGCGGGACAACTGGTGAACGTGCTCATCACGGATTACGAGACGAGCGAATATCTCTTGCACCTGGAGGCGATGGAACATGACGGTATTTGAAGAACTGTTCAAGGTAAAGAAACCCCTTCTCGGGATGGTGCACTTTCCGCCCCTTCCCGGATCCCCTCTCTACGACGCCGTGGCGGGCATGCAGAAAATCCGCGACACGGCCCTGAGGGACGCGGAAGCCCTGGTGAAGGCGGGCTTCGACGGCATCGTCTTCAGCAACGAGGGAGACCGGCCCTACCTGTCAAAGGTTGACAACGCCACCGTGGCGGCCATGAGCAGGGTCATCTCGGAGACATCGGCGACCTTCGACGTGCCCTTCGGCCTTTCGGTCCTCGCCGACCCGGAGGCAGCCGTGGCCATCGGCGCGGCTGTGGAAGCAGACTTCGTAAGGATTTTTCTCTCCTGGGTCTTCGTGGGCGACTGGGGCATCGTGGACCCTGACGCGGGGAAGATCCAGAGGCTCAAAGCCTCCCTGTCCGGGAAGATGAAGGTCTTCGCCAACATCTCGGGCCACACTGAACCCCTGGGGGGCCGGAAGCTCGAGGACATCGCCCGGGGCGCCGTGAAGTTCGGCCTCGCCGACGCGGTCTGCCTGGCGGGCACCACCGCCGGGAGCGAGATCGCCGAGGAAGACCTCCGGGCCGCCCGCAGGGGGGCGGGGGATGCCCCCGTGATCGCCGGCACCGGCGTGAGCGTGGAGAACGCCGAGCGGATGCTCTCCCTGGCGGACGGCGTGATCATGGGAACGAGCATCAAGTTCGGCAGGGACACCTTCAAACCCGTGGATCCGGAGAAGGCAGCCGAGTTCATCCGCCGGGCGAAGGACATCAGGGACAGACTGCAATGACCGTCCTCGAGACCCGGAACCTCACCAAGGAATTTCCCGGGGTACGGGCGCTTTCCGACTTCTCCTTCACCCTGGAGAAGGGAGAGATTCATGGGCTCGTGGGCGAAAACGGGGCGGGGAAATCCACCCTGGTGAAGATCCTCGCGGGGGTTCACACTCCTACCTCGGGATCCTTTCTCCTGAACGGCGGGGAGATGCATTTCCGGTCTCCCCGGGATGCGGCGGAGCGCATCGGCGTGGTGCACCAGGAGAGAGAGCTTGTTCCTCATTTTTCGGGTTGGGAGAACCTCTTCCTCGGCCTGGAGTTCTCCTCGGCCGGGTTCCTGCGGAAGAGGAAGATGCGGGAGGATGCCCTCCGGTTCGCTGAAAAGTACGGCATGGACGTGGATCTAGACGCCCCCGCGTCCGAGCTTGGCAGCGGACGACAGGAGATGCTCTCCATCCTGAAGGTGCTCTTCCGGGATCCGGAAGTGGTGATCTTCGACGAACCCACCGCTCCCCTGAGCGTGAAGGAGTGCGAAAGCCTCTTCGCCCTCATCAGGGACCTGAAGGCCCGGGGACTGGCCATACTGTACATTTCGCACCATCTTTCCGAGGTGCTTGACCTGGCGGACCGGGTCACGGTCCTCAGGAACGGGAAAAAAGTGGACACATTGGACGCTTCCTCGGTGGACGAGCAGGGGCTCATCCGCCTGATGATCGACCGGGACCTCGCCGGGCAGTACCCCAAGCGGCCCGTTGCACTGGGGGAAGAGGTCTTCGCCATGGAAGGATGCTCCTCGGCGGCGGGCAGGTTCAGGGACGTGTCCTTTTCCGTCCGCCGTGGTGAGATCGTCGGGTTTGCCGGGCTCGTGGGCTCGGGCAGGACGGAACTCGCCAGGGCCGTCTTCTGCGGTCTCCCCTTCGAGGAGGGAATCATGCGCCTCGCCGGAAACCCGTTCACCTCCGGGAGCCCGGGGGAGAGCATCGCGAAAGGCATGGCCATGATACCGGAGAACCGCAGGGAAGAAGGTGTCGTCTCCGACCTGTCCGTGGGGGAGAACCTGGTGCTGCCCCTGCTGGGCAATTTCACATCCCTGGGCTTCCTGAGGAAAAAGGATGCCGCCCGACATGCCCTCTCGGTTTCGGAACGGCTGTCCATCAAGTCGGCCGGCCTGTCCCAGGACGTGCGGACCCTGAGCGGGGGCAACCAGCAGAAGGTCTCGGTGGGGAAGTGGTTCGGCACACCCTCCTTACTTTGGATTTTCGACGAGCCCACCCAGGGGATTGACGTGGACGCCAAGCGGGAAGTCTACTCCATCATGGAGGACCTCGCCGAGGGCGGCGCGGGCGTGTGGTTTATCAGTTCCGACCTTCGGGAGCTGCTCGCCATGGCCGACAGGATCATCGTTATGAGAAACAACCGCATCGCCGGGGAGTTCCGCCCTCCCTGCGACAGCGAAGAAATACTCGCCACCATGATGGGGGAGGAGAGCTGACATGTCCCAGGAAAAACTGAATTTCCAGCGGTCGCTGACGAGGTTCGGCACCATACTCGCCCTGATCGTCATCTCGGCGGGCTTTGCCCTCGCAGTCCCCGGCTTTGCAGGCGGGGAAAACATCATGAACATCCTCCGGCAGATCGCCCTGCTGGCGGTCATTTCGGAAGGTTTCACCATGTGCCTCATCGTGGGTGAACTGGACCTGGCCTTTCCCCATATCGCCAGCCTGTCCGGGGCCCTTGTGGCGGGGCTCATCTTCGGGGGAATGCACCCTCTGGCGGCGGTGCTCATTTCCCTGGCCGTGGGAATCGCCTTCGGCCTGGCGGCGGGACTGCTGGTGACCAAGATCGGCATCCCGTCCCTCATCACCACCCTTGCCACGGGCATTATCGCCGGTGGCATGGTCTACATGTATACCAAGGGAGTCTCCTTTTACGGCCAGATGCCCCCGTCCTTCCTCGCCCTCGGCAGGGGGAGCGTGGGACCTGTGCCCTCGCTCATATTCATCATGTTCGCCGTGGTTGCCGCGGCCCAGGTGATGATCTCGTGCACCCGCACCGGCAAGTACATGCAGGCCACGGGGGCCAACCCGGCGGCGTCCCGCCTCGCGGGCATCAACATCGACCGGTGCAAGATATTCGCCCTCAGCCTCTCCGGCCTGGCTGCCGCCTTCACGGGCATTTTGCTCACGTCCCGCCTCGGCTCGGCAAACCCCGAAGGTGCATCAGGCTTCATGATGGACGCCTTCGCGGCGGCCCTCCTCGGCATGACGGTGCTCAGCGTCGGCCGGGCGAATCCCTTCGGCACCTTCGTCGGCGCCCTCATGATCGGGGTCATCAACAACGGCATGACCCTCGCCGGGGCGCCCTACTACACCCAGGACATCGTGAAGGGGCTCATCATCCTGCTGTCCGTCACCATAACGTCCCTTCAGGCGAAAAAGATGGCGCGGCACTGACCGCGCCCGGGAAGCACTTTTTTTCTGGAACGAAACACACATCAGGGAGGGAAGAACGATGAAAAGAACGGCGGTACTGTTGGCGGCAATAGCGGTTGTCCTCGCGGCGGCGGGGTGCGGAGCGGCGAAGGAGATTTCGGTGGGCTTCATCGCCACGAACTTCTCGGCGGAAGCCCAGGCGCGGGTTGCCAATTCCTTCGAGAAGCTGGCAAAGGAGAAGGGCTGGGACGTGAAAATGCTCAACTCTGCCGGATCCATCGAGACCCAGTCCAACCAGCTCGAGAACCTGTACCAGATGAAGGTTGACGCCGTGGTCATGGCCATGGCCCATCCCCAGGAGATCCGCCCAGCCCTTGACAAGCTCGTGGAGGCGAAGATCCCCGTGATTACCATCGACTCCGGGTACGTGGACGGCGTGGTGGCGGACATCACGGCAGACAACTTCGCCATGGGGGCGAAGGCGTCCACCTTCCTGATGGACACCATCGGAGGCCAGGGCAATATCATCGTCATCAAGTTCGAGAAGCACTACGGCACCCGCCGGAGGGGAAAGGTCCTCGACGTGGTGCTCACCGAGTACCCCGGAGTGAAGGTCCTGGCCGAGTACAGCGTGGTGGCTACCAAGCGGTTCATGGACGATACCAGGGCAGCCATGGAGACCTACGCGACCCGTTTCGGCGACCAGATCGACGGCGTGTGGTGCGCCTTCGACCAGCTTGCCTACGTGGCAGGTGACGTGCTTCAGGAGCGTGGAAACAAGAAGGCAGTAATCGTCGGTGTTGACGGCAACCAGGAGACCTTCCGGCGGATCGGCGCCGGACAGATGGCCGCCACGGTGGCCCAGCCCTTCGAAGCCATGGCGGGGAAGGCCATCGAGCTGGTGAATTCCCTCGCCGTGGAGGGAAAAACCGTTGAGGAAGCCACCGGAGGGCGGAAGATCTTCTACATGGACGCTCCTCTCATTGACAGGACCAACCTGCCGGAATAACATCCCTTAAGGGAAAGAAAAGCAGCACACCGCGGGCCGCCGGAAGATCTTTCCGGGCGGCCCGTTTCAAAGGAGATGAAGCCTATGCCCCTGTTTCTGGGAGTGGATATGGGAACGTCCTCCCTCAAAGCCTGTGTGATCGACGGAGAAGGCCATGCGGCCGCAAGGGCGAAGGTCCCGTCGGAGACTCTTTCTCCCGCTCCGGGTATGTACGAGGTGGACGGAGAAGCATGCTGGTGGCGGGGCTTCCTTTCCCTCTGCGGGGAGATTTCCCGCTCCGTTCCCCTGTCGGATATCGCCGGGATCTGCGTCAGTTCCGTGTGCGGGTCCTTCATCCCGGTGGACGGCGAAGGGCGCCAGACCCACAACGCCATCCTGTACGGCATTGACCGGCGGGCAGTCAAACAGGCTGAGGAACTGAACGAAAAATACGGCCCGGAACTGGCGGCCAGGCTCGGTGGATCCTTCACGACCCATTCCGTCTTTCCCAAGATTCTCTGGCTGAGGGAGCATTGTCCGGAAGTGTTCGCGGAAAGCGACTATTTCCTGGAACCCAACAATTTCGTTACCTTCCGCCTCACGGGGAAACAGGCCTGGGATTACCCTTCAGCCGCCGGAACAACCCTGGTGGACCGGCCCGCTCTGGAGTGGCCCCGGGACCTCTTCGCCGCCGAAGGAGTCGATCCGGACCGTTTCCCCCCTCTCCGCTGGCCTCTTTCCGTCCTGGGAAGGACAACAGCTGGTGCGGCCCGGGAAACCGGACTCCCCGAAGGCATTCCCGTGGCGGTCGGGGCCTGTGACATCAACGCGGAGGCGGCAGCGGCCACGGCCTTTTTCCCGGGAGACTGCGTGGTGGTCTTCGGCTCCACGGTGAGCATGCTCCTGACCACGGATACCCCCCTTGAGGTTCCGGGTTTCGTCTCGGGCATGTCCCTTCTGGAGGGAACCTATCGCATCGGGGCTGCCACGGCTTCGGGATCCCGGTTCCTCCAGTGGATGAACCGGACGTTCCGTTCCGGGGATCCGGAGCGGGAGCAGTCTCCCACCGGCATTCTCATCCTCCCGTGGCTCGACGGGGCGAGAACCCCTTTCCATAACCCCGATGGGAAGATGACCTTCACCGGCATAGACGGTACCGCGACCCCGGAGCGCCTGATCCGGGCAGGAAGGGAAGCTCTTGGCTACGAGCTTTCTTTCCTGCTGTCGAAGATCGGGGAATTCCGGCCCGTTCCGGACGTCCTTGACGTTTCCGGGGGGCTTTGCAACGACAGGATTCTCATGGGGATCATCAGTTCCATAACGGGAAGAAAACTCCGTCTTCACCGGGATGTGGACGCTTCCTACGGAGATGCCCTCCTGGCCGCTGCCGCATCGGGCTTCCTTCCGCCGGAAGAGCTGAAAGACATGAGAGGCGGAGGAACCATGGTCTTTCCCGACCGGACCCTCCACGAAAAATTCCTGCCCTGGAACCGCCGCTTCAGGGACCTGGCCGAAAACGGGGGAGTGACCCGCCCCTAGCCGAACAGAAAGGTCATGAGAAGGGGAAATACCATCAGAATCGTCACGAGGCGGACTGTCTGGAGAATGCTCACCTTCAGGGGGTCCGCCCCCATTTCTTCCGAGATGATGGACATCTGGGAGAGCCCTCCCAGTGAAGTGGACAGCAGGCAGGTGGGGTAGTTCCATCCCGTCATCCTGTGGAGCAGGAAGCCCAGGGAGAGACTGCCCGCCAGCATGGCGAGGGTGATGAGAATCACCGGACCGGCCATGGTGGTGAACTGTCTCAGGGTGTCCGTGGTGATGTTGGCGGCGATGATGATCCCGATACCGATCTGGGCAGCGGTCCTCAGACCTCCCGGCAGGGGAGGCTGTTCCTTCCCGGCCAGGTTCATGGCGGACACGGTGAACATGGCCCCTGTCAGGATACCGACCGGAAGGTGGAGGCGGTACCCCGTGAAGCCTCCGGCGAGAGCTGCGGCGGCAAGGATGGCATACCCCCGGGCCGAAGGCCTGTTTCTGCCGGGGGAGGGAGGAAGGTCGTCATCGCCTATATCCCCGATGTCCGCGGGGAGAGGGCAGACCCGGGAAAGGGCGCCCTGCGTCCTGCCTTCGTGCCAGGCGGTCCATTTCCGGCAGAAGACGGGGGTGGCCAGAATGGCGGCGAGAAGCCGGAACACCTGCAGTAGGGTAACGCTTGCCACGTCCGCGCCGAGGGACATGGAAAGAAGGGCCATCTCGGAAATGCCCCCGGCGGTGGAACCCAGGAATGCCGTGACGGGGGACAGGTCGCTCATGAAGTAGAGCAGTGTGCCTCCCGTAAGGGAAATGGCCAGCATTCCCGCCGAAATCGTAAGGGCGGGGACCGGGAGGTCCCGCAGGAAGCGGACCGAGGTGCGGGTCACCTTCTGTCCAACGTAGGTGCCGATGACAATGTTGCTGAACCACACCAGGTACCGGAGGGGGAACTCGGGATAGAAACCTGCCAGGTTCAGGGCGGCGGCGAAACAAAGAGACCCAAGCACGCCCGGGACGGGCAGCCTGAAGTGCCGGAAAAACAGATAGCCGCTGATTCCTGCGGCGAAGACGAGGAGAAGACCTGTCATGGGGGATAACCTCCGGATAAAATGTCAGAAATGGCGTATGACGAAGGACTCCTCCCCGCGTTGGGGGGGCTTCCCAATGATCGTCAATCGTGTGACCCGGGCGGAGGAGGGGCCCCGCCGCAGCCAGACCGCCATTTTCTCCAGGGATTCCCGTTCTCCCTGGGCCTGGACTTCCACGGAACCGTCGGGAAGGTTGCGGACCCATCCCGTGAGCCCGAGGGAAAGGGCAGTCCTGGCTGTCCAGTGACGGAAGCCCACTCCCTGCACCCTTCCCTCAACGAGAAAATGATGCCGTTCCACCGTCAGGCGGATGCTCCCATAAGTCCCTCCAGGCGCTCGATCCTGGAAGAAAGGGCCGGGTGGGTGCTGAAGAGGCTGTCCTTCCCCTTCTTTTTCTTGAGGAGGGGGTTCACGATGTAGAGGTGCTGCATCCCCTGGCTCGCCCCCTTCAGCTCGGCGGTGTCGGCAGTGAGTTTCTTCAGGGCGGAGATGAGCCCTGCCGGGTTCCGTGTCAGTTCCACGGCCGAGGCGTCGGCCAGGTATTCCCTCTGGCGGCTCACCGCGAGCTGGATGAGAGACGCCAGAAGGGGGGCGATAATGGACAGGACGACGGCAACGATGGCGAGGATTGCCTGGGCCTGCCCGCCGCCCCGGGAATCGCGGCTCCGCCTTCTGCCGCCGAAGGAACTGTAGAACAGGCTCCGCCGGACCACGTCGGCCAGGAGGACAATGGACCCCACCATCACCGCCATGAGCATGGCGAACCGGATGTCATAGTTCCGCACGTGGGACATCTCGTGGGCCATGACTCCCTGGAGCTCTTCCCTGTTCAGCTTTTCCAGAAGCCCCCTGGTGATGGCCACGCTGGCGTGCTGGGGGTCCCTCCCGGTGGCGAAGGCGTTCATGGCCTCGTCCTCGATGAGGTACACCTTCGGCATGGGCATCCCTCCCGCGATGGAAAGCTCCTCCACCACGTTCCAGAGCTGGGGGGCCTCGTCGTGGGAGATCTCCTTCGCGCCGCTCGAAGCCAGGATCATGGAAGCGCCGAACCGCCAGGAGATGAAGAAGTACAGCCCCGCCACAGCCACGGCGATAATCACTCCCGTGAGCCAGTCGCCGCCCCAGTAGGCTCCGAGGGAGGCCCCGAAAAAGGCGAAAAGGACGGCCATGACCCCGAAGAGGAGGATGCTCATGTGCTTGTTGTGGTCGATCAGCTTGTTGAAGCTTGCCATGATCTCAGCCCCCTACCGGAAGGAAACGTCGACGGCGTTCCGCTCGGAAGCGTCGTCCACCGCCCAGAGAGGCCTGGGGCCGTAGCCAAGTTTCCCCGAAATAAGGTTGTTGGGGAAAACGGCAATGGCGATGTTGTACTCCTTCACCGCATCGTTATAGTACTGGCGGGCGAAGGCGATCTTGTTCTCAGTGGAGGCAAGTTCCTCCTGCAGGGCGAGAAAATTCCGGTTCGCCTTCAGGTCGGGGTAGTTTTCCGACACGGCCAGAAGGGACTTGAGCGCCCCGGTGAGCTGATTCTGCAGCGGGGCGGTTTCTTCCACCGTGGTGGCGGCGAGGGAGGCGCTCCGCAGGGCGGCGATCCGCTCGAAAATCTCCCGTTCATGGGTTGCGTAGGCTTTCACCGTCTCCACCAGGTTGGGTATGAGGTCGTACCGCCTCTTGAGCTGCACGTCTATCTGGCTCCAGCCGTTGTCGGCATGGGCCTTCTTCCGGACAAGGGAATTGTAGATGTACACGGCGTAAAGTACTGCCGCCGCAAGAAGAGCGAGCAGGACATAGAGAATGTTCTCCAAGGAAACCCCTCCTTCACTGGGCAAATGGCTGATGCATGCCAGCATTATACCTTTTCTTCAGTCCAGGTACAGCGGGATCCGCTCCCTGAACAGCCTGATCAGTTTCCCGGTCACGGGTCCCGGCGTTCCGCCGCCGATCATCCTTTCTCCGACCTTCACTACCGGTGCCACTTCCTTCACGCTGCCGGTGATGAACGCTTCCGAGACGCATTCCAGCTCGTCGAGGTGGAGACATCGGAGTTCCACGTTCAGGCCGATCTCCCGGGCGACCTCCACGATGATCTCCCTCGTGATGCCCCGGAGGACCCTGTGGTCCGGCGCCGTGATGAGATTGTCCCCAGCGACGGAGAAAAAACTGCTCGTGGCGGACTCGGTGATCTCGCCCCCGGGACAGTAGAGAGGTTCGAAAGTTCCCGGTTCACGATGGCAGAAGGGAATCATGTAGTTGATGCTCTTGATGCGGGGAAGCTCCCTTTCCTGGGGCAGAAGCGAAAGGGCCAGCCCTGATGAGTACACTTCTCCGGGAACGGGGGAGAGGGGAGAGAAGAGGATGAAGAATCGGGGATGGGGGAATGTGCCGTTCTCTTCCATGTCGCCCGCGGTGACGAAGGGCTTGGCGAGGCTGTCCCCGGGGATGCGGGACGCCCCCTCCCGGAGGACAGCGGCTATGTCCTCCGGGGGCATGGGAAGGCTGATGCCGGAGAGCCGTGCCGACTCCGCAAGCCGCTCCAGATGGCGCCCCATCGCGAAGGGGCGGCCGCCGTACGTCCGAATCGCGTCGAAAACAGCGATACCCCTCTGGAGGGCGAGATCGGAAAAAGGAAGCGCCGCGCGGGCCCCCTCGATAAATTCTCCGTTGAAATAACAGAATGACATTTGGCAGAAAGCACCTCGATCCGTTTATTTTTTGATGGCTAATCCTAGCACTTCAGGGAGAGAGGCTCAATGTTAAAATGCCTCGGGGAAGGAACTTTTTTGAGGAACGACAAAAAAGAGGCTGCCTCCGAAGAGACAGCCTCTTTTTTCTATTATGGTAGCCCCAACGGGATTCGAACCCGTGTTTTAACCTTGAGAGGGTTACGACCTAGGCCACTAGTCGATGGGGCCATTGCTTGCTGGCTGGGGAACCTGGATTCGAACCAAGATTACCTGATCCAGAGTCAGGCGTCCTGCCATTGGACGATTCCCCAACTTCGGCGATTTATGGTGCTATGGGTTGTGCGGGGAGTATATTACCATAAATCAGGCATTTGACAAGGGGCGGGCGTGAATATTTTTCGATGGCAAAGAATCGGAATTTTTAGTCTTTAAGCGGTTTTGATGAGTTTTTGTTTTCCGCTGCCTGCTCCGGATAACCTGATCAATATCTGCTTTTATTTACAGGCAGAATACATTCCAAAAAGGAGTGGTTTGCCTTCCAATCAACGAAACGGACGGGAACATCGGGACAGGCCGGGAGAAGTCGGTTATAGAGAGGGAGAATGAAATTTCGTTGGAACTGCTCCGAAATGGTCTCTCCCTGAAGTTTTCTTGACACGTCCGGCGAAAACACTCACAATGGCCGCATATGGATTTTAGCGTCAATATTAGCGGCTTCGGCCGCTCTCCCTGGGGGAATGAACGATGTTCGAAATGAAAATTGCGGTCGAGTCCTGGGGGCGGGATGTCTCACTCACAGGGCGCCTGGACGCAGGATCAGCGCCCGATTTTGAAAAGGAAGCCATAGCTGCTGTCGATGCGGCCGGGGAGAGTGTCCACTTTGTCCTCGACTTCACGAATCTCGAATATATCAGCAGTGCGGGTCTGCGCTCCATTCTCGTCCTTGCGAAGCGCCTTGCTCCTTCCGGCGGCAAGGTGGTTCTCTGCGGCATGTCCGGTGTCGTTGAAGAAGTCATCGGTGTCTCAGGCTTCGACAGCTTTCTTCCCGTGGCCGGTAGCCGCGGGGATGCCCTCCGAATCGTCGGAGCGGTGTAGAGGGGGAGATGTGAATGGAATCCACTGTAAGAGAACGGACTTTTCCAGCCTCTCTTGATTGCCTGGGCGGCTTCCGGGCCTTCATCCTGGAGGAAAACGGAGCAGAGGAGCGTCTTCCCCCGAAGCGCGTTGCGCACCTGGATGTCGCGATTGAGGAGATCGTGGTGAACATCTGTTCCTACGCCTACGAGACTCCTCCCGGAAAACTCACCATCAGGGTGGAAGAGTCTCCCGAGGCTTTCGCCGTCGAATTTCTGGACAACGGCGTGGCGTTCGATCCCCTCGAGGTGGACGAGCCGGATGTTACCCGTCCGCTTGAAGAGCGTGATGCCGGCGGCCTGGGCATCCTCCTGGTCCGGAGGATGATGGACGAGGTCCACTACTCCCGGAAGGGGACGCTGAACAGTCTCCGTATCGTGGTGAAGACGCCCCGGGAAAGGTAGGGAGGCGTCTCAGGTGTTCCCCGGCTCTTTGGCCGCCCGTCGCCTGCCGGCTTTCCTTCTTTTTGTCCTTCTCCTCCTCTTCTTCGCCGGAGGAGCGCAGGGGCAGCAAGCGGCTCCCCCCCTGACGAAGGCGACCCTGACCCTTCAGTGGTATCCCCAGACACAGTTCGCGGGGTATTACATGGCGCTGGAGAAGGGGTTTTATGCTGCCCGGGGCATCGACCTCGAAATCCGGCGCGGAGGCTCCGACGTTGATGCCATTGGGGATCTCCGCACCGGAAGGACCGACTTCGCGACGCTCTTCCTCACTGCGGGCATCCGGTATCGATCGAAGGATCTGCCCCTGGTGAACGTCGGGCAGATCGTCAACAGGGGCAATCTGCTTATCGTGGCGTACAAAAACCGCGGCATCCGCACGGTCAGGGATCTGAACGGGCGCAAGATGAGCCTGTGGGGAGACCATTTTTCAGGCGGATACAAGAAACTCTTCAGCGACAACGGAATCTGGCCGGTGATCTTCCCCCAGCTCATATCGGTGGAGGTCTTCCTGCGCGGGGGAGTGGACGCCTGCTGCGCCATGAGCTACAACGAGTATATCCGCATTCTCCATGCCGGACGGCGCCCCGAGGATCTCGTGGTGATCTCTCTCCGGGAGGAGGGGTACGACTTTCCGGAAGACGGTATTTACTGCATGGAAGAGACATTGCTCAGGAATCCGCGTCTTGCCCGGGATATGCGCGAGGCATCGCTGGAGGGGTGGCGCTACGCGGCCGAACATCCCGACGAGGCCGTCGACCTGATCCTCCGCAAGGCCGATGAGGCAGGGTACATCGTGAACCGTCTTCTGCTGCGCCGGATGCTCGACACGATCCTTCCGTCGATATTTCCGGAGGACTCCTCGGAGTGGACTCCCGGGGTGCTCTCCAGGGCAGACTATGAGCGCACCTTCGACATGATGGAGACTGTCTTCGTCGAGATGACGGAGCGGGTTCCCTATAGCGTTTTCTTTCCGGGGAGCGGCGAGCGATGAAGGAGCATCTTTTTCCCCTCTTTCCCGACGGCCGCAGGGGAGTCTCCATCGCGGCCAAGCTTTCCCTGATGATCATCGCGGGCGTCGGCGCCATCTTTCTCGCGATCGTCTTCTACGGCTACTCGACATCGAGGGCGGTCCTGGAGGAGGAGTTCAGCGCACGGATGGAGAACCTCGGCAACGCCGCTGAGAGCAAGTTTCGCCAGATCCCTCGCGTGGCCGAGGCGGTGACGCGGGATCTCGTCTCCGTGCTGACCTTTTTCAATCCTCCTCCCGGGAAGATTCCCGAAATGATGAAGGTGCTTCTGGAGTCTCATCCCGAGGTCTCCGGACTCTCGATAGGTTTCTCGAAGCAGGCGGGGGATCCGCTGCTGCGGAACTTCTGCCCTATCGTCTTCCGGAGAGGGGGGGCGATTCTCTACCAGGATCTCGCGCAGGAACTCGACTGGACGGTGCAGGACTGGTACCAGCTCCCCCTCCAGATGGGAAAGCCTCTCTGGACGGAGCCCTTCTTCGGCGACGACGGGTCCGGAGCGATGATGGTCAACTACTCCGTTCCGGTCTACGATTCGTCATGGCGCTACCTGGCCTCGGTCGGCGCTTCGCTGGAACTGAACTGGCTGGCCGATATCATCTCGGCGATGGAGGTGGGCGGCCGCGGCTACGTCTTCCTGGTGACCTCGAACGGCGCTTTCGTATCCCACCCGCGGCGGGAACTGCTGATGCGGGAGACCCTCTTTACCGTAGCCGAGATGGAGAACCGCCCCGACCTGATACCCCTGGGGCACAGCATGATAGGCGGGGAGACCGGCGTGCACTCCCTTTACGACCCCCTCCGCGGAAGGCTGCTGGTTTTCTTCCGCCCCGTGGGGGACATGGGGTGGTCCCTCGGCATCGTCTTTCCCGAGGAAGAGGTGCTGGACGACATCATCCTCCTGCGCCGGGTGCAGACGTTCCTCGGCCTGGGCGGAACGTTTGCCCTGCTCCTCATGGTCTTTTTCATCTCCGGAAGGATCAGCGGACCGATACGCAGGCTCAAGGACGCCACGCAGCGACTCTCCTCGGGCGACCTGAACGCTCCCCTCCCGCCGATCTCGGGGCGTGACGAGGTTGCGCTCCTGACCGTCTCCTTCGCCTCCATGAGGGAGAACCTCCTTCTCTATGTGGAGCGCCTGAAGAACGAGACGGCGGCCAGGGAACGCATTGCCAGCGAACTGGACATTGCCCGGTCGATCCAGATGAGCCTCGTTCCCCGAACCTTCCCGCCGTTTCCGAAGGACGGGCGAATAGACCTCTTTGCCCGTCTTGAGCCGGCCCGCGAGGTGGGAGGAGATTTCTACGACTTCTTCCGGACGGACGAAGATCACCTGATGCTCGTTGTGGGCGACGTCTCCGGCAAGGGGATACCCGCAGCGCTCTTCATGGCGGTGACGCGAAGCTTCGTCAAAGCCATCGCAGCGGCTTCCGGAGGGTGCCCCTCGCCTGCCGAACTGATGGCAGCGGTCAATGACCAGATCGTCGAGGGGAACGAAGCCTGCATGTTCGTCACCCTTTCGTTCGTCCTTGTGGATCTCCGGGACGGATCGTTCCGGTACGCCGGCGGAGGACACCCGTTTCCGAGGCTTTTCGGAAGCGAAGGCGCCGCTTCGCTTCCTCCCGTAAAAGGACCTTTGGTGGGGGCTATGGGGGGAATGTTCTTCGAAGAAGGCTCGGGAAAGCTGAAGGAGGGTGAGGGACTCTTCCTCTTCACCGACGGGGTGACCGAAGCCTTCGATGCGGACGAAGCCCTGCTGAGTGAAGACGTTATGGACCGCTGGCTCTCGGAGATGCGCTCCCTTGGAAGCGAGGCGCTTGTCAGCGAGATGCGCCGGAGGATCTCCGGCTTCGCAGGTGAGGCGGAGCAGTCGGACGACATCACGCTGCTCTGCTTCCGCTATAGGGGATCGGAAACCCGAACGCCCCAGGCGGATTGAGAGCGTTCGGATGTTGATATGACGGAGCATAGTATATCCTCATGAAGGAGTGGTCTTTTTGAACGAAGTGTTTTCAATGTGGAAGAATATGAAGATGGTTGTTCTTGCGGTGCTCTGCGCAGCTCTGTACGCGGCTCTGCTGATCCCTTTCAAGGGCTTTGTGCTGATTCAGGGTATCACGGAGTTTCGTCCTGCGAGTGCCCTTCCCGTAACGATGGGGCTGTTATTTGGTCCCGCAGGGGCCTGGGGGGCGGCTATAGGGAATCTCGTGGGTGACTTTTTCGGCTCGCTGAGTGCTGGCAGTCTCTTCGGTTTCGTGGGGAACTTCATGTTCGCCTATGTGCCGTACAAGCTCTGGATCAACCTGGGGCTGGTCCCGAAGAACGACAGGGAACCCGACCTGAAGTCGAAGCGGAAGATCGCCGCGTACGTGACCGTCGCTGTTCTGGGCTCGCTCGCATGCGCCCTGGTGATCGCGTGGGGGCTCGATGTGCTGGGAATGGTCCCCTTCGCTGCCCTCGGCAGCATCATCTCGCTCAACAATTCGATTCCTGCGGCCGTTCTGGGCATTCCCATACTGATCTTCCTCTACCCGGTGATCAAGAGGTGGAATCTTCTCTGGACCGATGTTATGAATGAAGAGGATATTCCGGTGGCAGGCGGTTTGTCCAGAATCGGTGGCATCCTCATGACGGTCAGTATTCTCGTCGGCATAATCGGTGGTTTCATAAGGGCTTCAAATGCGGGACAGGCGTTCTTGTACAGGGGACTCGGCGCCGTCGGCGAAGTCGGGTCATTCGGTGTGTTTCTGGTTGCCGGAATGGGCGTTGCGGGGCTGGTTCTTTCGGGCTTTCTTCAGTCCATGCCGGGGAAAAAGTAGATTCTTTATTCGTCTGCTGCGGAAACGGCGCATGCCATAGGGGAGCGGTTACTTCCCGCTGTGCTGGAAGTAACCGCTCCGTTGAGAAATATGCCCCGTTCAGGCCGTGGGAAGAGGTGTTCCCTCCAGGGTGACGGCGATCTCCACCCTTCCGTGGGGGTGATCTTCCTCCCCGCTTGGAAAGTACCGTTCGAGCACGCGCCCGTTTGTTCTTAATTCGTTTTGTTTCACCCACGCTAGAAGCTGCTCCAGAGTGGCCGGAACCGTCTCGTACGCTCCTCTGTGGAGCGAGACGGCAAGCACGCATTCCGGCATAATCTCCCCGCAGGGCTCCTCCGCCGGAATGCAGATCGTCGATCTGGCCGGTCCCTCGTGCAGATCGTAGAGGCAGAAAAGAGGCGCGTTCGCGCCGTCTTCTCCGAAGAGGCGTTTAGCTTCGGTACGCGCGATCTCGCGAAGCCGCAGTCTTTCGCCGGCCAGAGGGGCGGAGAGAACGCGCACCGGGGCGAAACGGGCCAGCACACACTCCTCCGGCCCCCGGTGCTTTTCGAGGTGCTCCAGCTCCTCCAGCGCCATCTTCATTGCCGCTATCTTCCGGGTGATCGACTCGCGCTGGGCAGCAACGCACTCTCCCCACTGCGCCGTCTCAAGTCCATTGAGAATCACGGCAATGTCGTCGAGTGAAAAGTCGGCCTGCCGCAACCGTCGCAGCAGCTTTGCTTCGATGAGCTGCGACGGCAGATAGTACCGATACCCCGTTGCATTGTCGGTGAACGCGGGAACAAGGATATTCCGTTCCGCATAAAAACGAAGCATCCGGCTCGATAGGCCGCTCAGCTTCGCGAACTGCCCTATGAGCAGTACGGACGGAAACGCTTCTCTCGTCTTCATGGGATGCTTCTCGGTTCCTGGCCTGCCGCGCTCAGCAGATCGACATCGTCATCGGAAAGTTCATCGTTCTTTCTTCGTCCCTCTTCTCCGGCCATGGCGAGCAGCTGCTCGCGGAGGTCGGCTAACTCGATGTTCCGCAGAAGGAGCATATCCTCCTCCTTTTTCAGGGAGGCCAGAACAGCGCTGACATCTCCGTCCCGCAAGGCGCTGCGGACTCGTTCCGGGTCCAGTCCGAACGAACGCAGCGACCGGCCGAACTCATCCATCATTTTCCCCCCTTTGGATACCCGATTGAAAACGGCGTCATCGTACACCTTCACACGATGTGAGAGTCAATCCTCCCGGATTTCTTCGATGATCCGCCGACATCGGATGGGTGCCGTCAAAGTACACAAAGTATGCCATGAAGCTTTTTCTCCTTCAAGCAATCCAGGAACAAATTTTTAAATTTCGCACTTGACATTGACACGATGTCAATGTCTATACTGTCCCAGAAGGGATTTTTTCGTTTTTGTATATCTTGGAGGATTGAACATTTCTGCGGAATCTGCGGCAGCGTTCTACGGGCTTCTGGAAAAAAATCGGCACGACTTCACGCTGGAGGAGATGCAGAAAGTGATCTTCGGGAAGAATCCGGAGATGACCGACGAGGAACTTGAGGCTGCCGCAGAAATTGCAGGTGTGTATATAACCTCTTCCGAAAAGGGAGAGCGTATAAAAGGAGGTCGTATTATATGTCGATGGAATCTGCAGCGGCGTTCTATGAGCGTCTCCAGAGTGACGCGACGCTTCAGGAAAACCTGAAGGCGGCGGGGAACAGGGATCAGGTGGAAGCGTACGTGAAGGGGGAACTTGGTTATGACTTCACGAAGGAAGAGATGCAGAAGGTGGTTTTCGAACGGAATCCGGAGATGACCGACGAAGAGCTGGAGGCTGTCATCGGAGGAGCAAGCAACGATATGATGTGGGGGATTACCATCGGCGTCGGCATCGGCGGTGGGCTGGGGATTATCGCCCTTGCGATCGCCGCTGCGGGTGCGTAGCGAAAAAAGAGAGAGAGGAAATCTTCAGGAACTGTCCGTTCCGTCGGGAAGAGATGGAATTGTGGGAGATGACCGACGCTGAGCAGGAAGCTGCCGCAGGTGGAGGCCGGTTGTTCGAATTCATAGGACTGGTCTTCTTCGGCCTCCATGGGGTCGGGTACTACTCCCCGCGCCGGACCCACCGCCCCATCACCCTGTCGGCTTCGGCGAGGACGAGCCACAGTTCCTGGATTGCGTTTATCAGCTCCGTCCTGCTTTTCTGATCGGCTTCCTGCGCTGTGATCAGGTCAAGCTGGGATCCCAGCCCCTCGCGGTACATCATCTCGGCGATCTCCAGCTCCTTGTCGGCCCGCTCGGCCTGGCGGCGGCGGATGGTGACGATTTCGAGCGCCCGTCCCCATCGTTCGCGGACGAGCTCCGCCTCCTTCTTCAGGCTGTCGCGCCTCGCCTCCAGTTCGTACTCGGCCTTTCGGAGAAGCAGCGCGGCCGCCTCGGTTGTGTTGGCCGTTTCCCCCCCGTCTGTCAGGGGAACTGTCAGCACGGCGCGGACGAAAACCTCTCCGGCCCTCTCATCGGCGATGGCAGAGGAGGAGTCCTGTCTCACCCGCAGCCCGACGGAGAGGTCAACGAACGGAGAGAGCCCCTTCGCGGCGAGCGAGCGCTGTACGGAGGCGCGTTCCCTGGAGAGCATAAGCGAGGCGACGTCCGGACGGAGCCCCCATGCCTTCTTCTCGTCGATGTCGGGACGCAGTTCCTCGAGTTGGGGGAGCATGATCTCCGGCGTGACCGAAACTCCCCCTGCCAGGGCGCTCATCTCGACCAGCTGCTGCTCGTACTTCTGGCGTGCCTGGAGGAGAAATGCTTCGCCGTCATCAACCTGCGACTGAGCCCGAAGCAGCTCCAGCAGGGAGACCAGCTCCTTGTCGAACTTCTCGCGGGTGATCAGCATCGACTCGCGGCGCTTTGCCACGATCTGCTCCATCGCCTCCCGGTTCAATGCAGCCATCACCGCCTGGCGGTAGGCGGACGCGGCGAGGGCGAGCCGTTCGTTGACCGCATCGGCGTACTGGTTCCGGAGAATCTCGACTCCGAGGAGAAGGTCCCGTTCCTGGAGTCCGTAGGTTCCCGAGAGGTTGACGCGGTGGGAGAGGGAAAGATCGATCTGCTGATCGCCCCGTTCCTGGTCGAGCCACTTGCTTGCCTCGGCGGAGAGCCCAAGAGAGGGGCGCTGAACGGAAAGCTCCGCCCTGGCGGAGAAAAGCCGCGCCTCGATCTCCTGGCTGATCGCAGCAAGGTCGTTGTTTCGCTCCATCACAAGCGCCAGGTACTGTGCTTCCGAAATCGGCGCGGAGAAGACCGCGCCGGGAAAGAGAAAAAGAAGCGCAGGCAGTGCGGCGAAGAACATGGTAAATTTCATGGGATCCTCCTTGTCGTCACTTCGGCAGGATGGGAATTTCGGTTTCTCGGAATCCATTCTACTCTTTGGGGGAGCAATGAATCCATACGGCGCGCAGAATCCGTGAAAAATCATAGCCGGAGACTGCTGCATAACCGGCGCTGACCGTAAAGGTATACACAGGAAAAGGTGCGGTGAAAAAAGAAACCAAATCACTGCCGGAAACGCTGCAGTCTGATCATATTGCAGGATTTTTTGGGGGAAACCCGGTTCTGCAGCTGTTCAGCGAGCCGCTGATTGACAACACTGCCAAGCTTTGTCATACTATTCCGGTATATTCTATCGACTTGGTCGGCCTTTGAAAAGCGGATATTTTGCTCTCCGACGAATCGCTGGAATCTGTTTTCCCCGGAACGGCCATCGTTCAGAGGTCTTTGATCGGGACTGTGAATGTGGTGCGCAAGAAGCAGATGACGGCCGCCTATTTTCTACCGGTATCTTTGTATTATAGCCAGACGCAGGTTCATAAATCGATCGGTTGGTATTTTATATCAATTCGATTTCAAGTATTGGCTGAGGCATTGTACGTTTCAGCCAAAATACTCAACAAAGGAGAACGGATATGACGATTGACAGCGCAAAGGCATTGGCTGCAAAAGTTTTAACGGACGAAGCTCTGGCGAAAAAATTGGGTGACGCGAAAACCGAGGCGGAATTTAATGCGGTGGTTGCAAAACTGGGGTACACCTGCACAGCGGTGGAATTTGAGGCTGCCTTCAAAGAGGCACAGGAAAACACGCCACTCACTGATGAGCAGCTGGACCAGGCGTCCGGCGGTTTGAGCATTGTCGGTGTGGATTACGCATTTGTAGCTGTTCAAACATCAAAATAAACGAAGGGGGTTTCCCTCTTCACGAGCAGTAGCGGCGGAGACCGGAAATTGTCCGGTCTCCGCTTCAGGGCGGAGGCAATCACGTGGAGGTACTTTTTATAAAATCGCATCGCTATGTCAGCGGCTATATTCCCGGAAGCAACCTGGGAATGAACATATTGATACAATTGCTGACACGAAAAGGATATTCAGCCCGGATGTACCAGGGCTATGCCAAAGAAGCCCTGAATTATGTGAAAGAACTCATGGACAGCGAGGACCGGCCGAAAGTCATCGGTTTTTACTGTGATTTCGACAATGTTCACTGGGTGAAGACCTTTGCGCGGGAAGTGAAAAAAGAGTACCCCGAAGTGATTCTGCTGGCAGGCGGTCCTCAAACTGTCGACATGGACGCCGTTTTTTTTAAAGAGACGGGTATTGCCGCTGTCTGCATCGGAGAAGGGGAAGAAACGGTTCCGGAGCTCATGGAGTTTTTCATCCATCATCGCGGTGCTCTGGAGGCGATCCAGGGAATAGCGTTTCTGGACGCCTCGATGGAGCTTGTGAAAACACCCCCGAGAACCCCGCCGGAGGATCTGGATGATATTCCCTGGCCGGACATCACCTTGACCAACGATTATAAGCACTACGCGCTTCTCCCCATTTTAACCGGACGGGGCTGTCCTTTCGGATGCACCTTCTGTTACGAGGGGGCCAATGCCAAACGGGTGCGCCGCCACTCGGTTCCCTCGCTGATGAAGGAAATAAGGGCGAATTTTAAACGCAATCCGGACATAAAGTATATTAATTTTCTTGATGACACTTTTACGCTGGATTCAAAACGGGTCCGTCAGATTTGCGAAGAGATCAGAGAAATCCGGAAAGAATATGATTTCGTATGGTTTGCCAGCGCCCATATTTCACTCATCGACAAACACCGGGACATGGCACGGAATCTGGCGGAAGCAGGGCTGAAAAAAATCTTCTTCGGTCTGGAATCCGGCAGCGACGCGGTTTTACAAAGCTATAACAAGAAAATAACCCGGAAAATGGCGGTGGACGTCATCGAGCATTGCGTTGCATCGGGTATTTCCGCTATTTCCGGCAATATTATCCTGGGAGGTCCCCACGAAACCCGGGAAACCATTCGGGAATCCGAAGATCTGATCATGGAACTGCTTCACCGGGCGCCGGGGCAGTTTGAAACCGCCTATTTCTCCTTTCTGCCTTTTCCCCAAACGCCTATTACGATGAATCCTCAAAAATTCGGGATGGAAATTTACGGGGACCTCATCGACTGCTGCAACGAAGACATTCCTCTATCAGGAACGAAAACGCTGGATTTTCTCGATCTTACCCAGATTCGGCTTGAGGCCAACAGGCGACTCCAGAATGAAATGCGGAAGATCTATCTCGACGGAAAGATTCCCGAGGCCGTGATTCTGGATGCGTACCGTTCAGGAGGGCGCTACGGAGTGTTTACCCGCTGGAACGACTATGTGTACAAAAATCTGCCCATTGACGATGCCTACTGGAAAATGCGGGTTTTCGGCGGGTATGCCGTCAGCAGCCAACTGGGAGCTTGCCAGGAGGACGCCATCCCGCACCGGACCTTCGAACTGTGGCTGTATACCGACATCGGCGGGGAAAAACCGAAGATTTTCGATACAGTTCTGGACGAAATAGACTATACCCTTCTTCAATTATGCAGCGGGAAACTCTCGAAACGGGAAGTACTTCAGCAGGGGAAAATGATGCTTGACCCTTCGGGGTGCCGGCCTGATTTTTACACACGGGCGGAAGAATCGCTGAATTTCCTGGAAAAGAAGAAATGGATTCTCTACCAGAAAGCATGAAAAGGCCGCCCCTCGTTCTCCTCGTGTACACCCAGCGGCTTGTTCCGGGGCGAACCTTTGAAATGATCGGGAACCTGGGGGTTCTCACCCTGGCGGCCCAGCTCAATGCCGGCGGCTTCGACGCAAAAGCCTATACCGGTATCACCACCGATGTCGTTAAAACCATCGGAGGAATAAAAGACCGCCTGTTCGCTGTCTGTTTTTACTGCGACTTCGACAATCAGTCGGCGGTGGCAGCCATTATCAATGATCTGAAAAAAGAAGCCGGAAATGCCTTTTACGTAGTGCTGGGAGGACCGCACACGCTGCACATGACGGAACGGGATCTGGAAAAATACGGCGCGGACGCCATCATCAAGGGAGAAGGGGAAGAATCCCTGCCCGCATGGCTGGGGGCGCGCATTTCGGGAGAAACGGCCGCCGTGCCGGGAGAAATCCTTCCCCATGAGAATCCGGAGTACGTCTATCTGGAGGATTTCTCTCACTATCAACTGCCACAGGATGAAGCTGTGCCGGATTATTCGGAGAGACCCCTGATGTCGGTGATAACGGCCAGAGGCTGTCCCTACCGGTGCGCATTCTGTTTCGAAGGCGGCAATTCGAAAAATTTGAGAATGCGGACTGCGGACGATGTGTTGTTCGAAATCGAAACACGGCTGCAGAAAAGCCGGGGTCCCCGGTACCTGTTTTTTTGCGACGACACCTTCACCGCCAATCCTCAAAGGCTGGAAAAGCTGCTTGCAGGATTGAGACGCCTTCGAAAAAAACTTGATTTTGTCTGGTTCTGCGAAGGGCATCCGGGGTTTCTTTCACAACGCCCGGAGCTGATCAAAGAAATGATGGAGAGCGGTATGGTCCGGATGCAGATCGGGATGGAGTCCGGAGCTGATTCCGTTCTTCAGGCCTACGGGAAGCAGGCCGTCCCGGAGGACGTGAAGAATGTTGTGGATACCTGCTACCGAGAGGGACTGCCCCAGCTCGCAGGAAACTTTATCATCGGCGGGGCCTTTGAAACTCCGCACACCCTCGAGGCAACCACCCGTTTTGCCCTTGACCTGCTCGAGCGGGCTCCGGGGATGCTGGATTTATCCACTACCTTTCTGACGCCGCTGCCGGGTACCCTGATCTCCGGGGATCCCGGGCGTTTCGATATCGTGCTGGAAGACCAGGACTGCCTCACCTCAATGGAGGATTTTCCGGTGAACCGAACCCGGGAGCTGTCCCTGCCGGAAATATGCAGGGCACGCTCCGCCTTTCTCACACGCGTTTCGAACACCATGAAAGAGCAGTTCAGGAACGGCCGGATTCCCGAAAGGCGGATTCGCCGTGACTTCGAGCTTGCCTTTCGATATGGCATCGCGGCGGGGTACCTGAAGTTTATCTACGGCCGGAACCCGGTCATGGTGAGTTACTATCGAAAACTTACGGAGTACCGGGGGCTTTTGAAGGAATGGGAGGAGCTTGAAGGTGCTCAAAAGGAACGGTATGTCATCCAGCGCATTCCGGATTTTTCGCAGGTGGATTTCGAAAGCCTGAACGGGATGGAATCGGAAATTCTTCTGGATGCAGGTTTGTATTCGGTGGACGAGATGGCGAAGAAGCTGGCCGTATCGGCTGAGGAAATGGCCGTGTACCTTGAAGGACTGAGCCGCCGTCATCTGGTGTTATTTTCCCCCTGCCTCTGAGGCACCGTACATGTGAGCGGTTCTGCAGGCAGTATCTGAAGATGCGAGCGATCCTGTCGGCCGGATGCCTGCCCTGACGTGGGCGCCGGGGGAGGTTTCTCGAAGGGCCGGCAGCAGGTTGCGCATAATTATTTAACATTCGGAGGCGCGGCGTGAAAACGATCAACCTGAGACTGATGCTGATTCATCGCGGAACGAGAACCCATTCGATCACCCAGATCGAGCCCATCGGTCTTATGTCGCTGGCGGAGATGATGACCGGCAAGGGGATCGAAACGGCCGTTTTTTCAGGAGAGCTGCTGAAAGGCCTGGAATTCCTGAACGCGGCTGGCTGCAGCCGGAACACGGTAGTGGGATTATATTGTGATTACGAGAATCAGTCGGCGGTCGAGAGTTTTTCCAGGGTGGTCAAGGAGCGTTTCGGCGCCGTCGTTCTGGTGGGCGGACCCCAGACCGTGGGGCTGGGAGAAGAGTTCCTGCGGGCGAGCGGGGCTGACGGGATCATGCGGGGCGAAGGGGAGTACTCGCTGCACGACGCTCTCCGCGCATTGGAAGAAGACCGGAGGGACCTGTGGGAGACCATCCCCGGGATGTGTTCGTTCAGAAAGGACGGGACCTGGTACGACAACGGGATCTATCCCGTCATCGAGGATCTGGACGCCGTCCCCGGCATTTCGGGAACCATAAAATCGGCCCAGCACCGCGGCATCAATCACATGGCGGTGATGACGGGACGGGGGTGTCCTTTCCACTGCTCTTTCTGTTACGAGGGGGCCAACAGCAAGAACGTCAGGCAGCGCAGCGTGGCGTGCGTCATGAAGGAAATACGCCGGCGCCTGCGGGAGAATCCCAATGTGAAGTATCTCTTTTTCTGCGACGATACCTTCACCCTGGATATGAAACGGGTGCGCGCCTTTTGTGATGAACTGAAAGAGCTGAGGAAAGAGCACGATTTCGTCTGGTTCGCCGACGCCCATGTGAACGTGGTCATCAAATATCCCGAAATGGTGAAGATGATGGTGGACGCCGGCCTGGTCCGGATGCAGATCGGCATTGAAAGCTGCAACCAGCACATCATAGACATCTATAACAAAAACGTGAAACGGGAAGGGTTCTTCGAAGTCATTGAGATATGCAAAGCGGCCGGACTTCCGCAGCTGGTGGGCAACATCATCATCGGCGGGGCTCTGGAAACGCGGGAAACGCTGAATTTTACCTTCGACACCGTCTATGAGATGCTGCGCGCGGGCCGCGGAATGGTGGAAGTGGTCAGCACTTTTTACATGCCCTTTCCGGAAACCGCCATGTCAAAGGATCCCGGCGGGTACGGCCTTTTTGTGAGGGACGAAAAGGCGCTCACCTCGGTGGGGGATTTTCCGGTGATCGAGACGGAGACACTGAGCATCGAAGAAATCTGCGCGGCCCGAAACGAGTTTTTTGAAGGGACGACCGGAGTTATGCGGAAAATGTTCCGCGACGGCGAAATCCCGGACGAGACCGTGCTGAAAAGCTGCGAGCTGAGTGAAAAATACGGTCTCAGCGGGATGTGGCAGAGTCTTGCGTACGCCAGATACCCCTATTTCGACGCCCAGAACAAGGCGCGGGTCCGCGGGGATAAGCTCACACGGGACTATGATCTTTCAACGGTGTTTGAAACCCATCCCCAGCGCATTGCCCTGCTTTCCCTGACACCTGAGCTGGCGGCGGAAATTCCGGTCCTGAACGGATTTGTCTACTCGCCCTTTGAATTCGACGTCCTGACGTACACCTCCGGCAAACTGTCCATGCTCGAAATGGCGGAGGCGCTTTTCCCCAAGTATCAGACGAGCTTCGAAAGTTTTGAGATGTTCAGGCTCCATCTGCTGGAAACCGTCAAAAAACTGGAAGCGGCGGGAATGTGCGTGCTGTCCGGCTCATTGAAGCCGAAAGCGGCCGATCTGGAATGGAAAAATCAAAAACACTCAGAGGAGCGCCCTGTGAAAAACAAGGTCATTCTGTTCAAAGTATCGACCATCAGTATGGAGATAGCCGGCTTCAGCCGAAACGGAGCCTTTCTGGGACTCTACAGCCTGGTAAGCTACCTGAATGAAAAAGGGTATGACGCCGTTGCCTGCGAATGCAGGCCGGACCAGGTCACGGAGCATCTTCGGCGGCTTCCGTCCGGTGAAATATGCTGCGTCGGTTTTTCGGTGGACTTCGAGAACAGGCACGCAGTGAAAAAAATCAGCGCTTCCATAGCGGAATCCTGCGGGATACCTGTGCTGATCGGCGGCCCCGAAGCTCTTTCTCTGGATGAGGAGTACCTGCGCGGATCAAAGGCAGCCGCTGTCGTGCGAGGCGAAGGTGAACTGGCCATGGCGGCGGTACTGGATGCATTGAAAGAAAAGAAGAGCCTCGGTGATATTCCCGGAATCTTCTTCATCGACGAAAACGGGAAGTGCATCGACAGGGGAGAAGGGCCGGTGGTGGAAAATCTTGATGAGCTGCCCTTCCCTGACTACGATAAAACCATGACGCCCATTGATTACTCCAACCTGTACATCATGACCAGCCGGGGCTGCCCCTATCACTGTGTCTTCTGTCATGAAGGCGCCCTGAAACGGCCCGTTCGCCGGCGGAGCGTCGCGAATGTCGTCGCTGAAATGCGCTCCCTGCTTCTCAAATATCCGGAACTTCGCTACTTTTTATTCTGCGACGACACCCTGGTCACCAGCCCCGAATGGTTGGATGAATTTTGCCGGGAGGTAAAGGCGCTTCAGGCCGTCAGACCATTCCAGTTCTATTGCGAGGCTGATGTCGCTTCCCTGAGCAGACGACCCGGGGTCATTAAGGACATGGTGGCGGCGGGGCTCAACAGGCTGCAGATCGGCATAGAATCCGCCGACAGGGAGATGCTGAAGACATACCGCAAAAACATCACTCCCGAAATGGTGGAAACAGTGGTGAAAGCGGCGTATGACGCCGGAGTCCAGCAGGTTTTCGGCGCGATCCTGGTGGGAGGGCCCTTCGAGAACCGCGGGCATATCGAAAAGAACAAAGCCTTCTGCGCAAAGCTGCTGCGGCTGGGGCCGGGGATGATGGAAATCGCACCCAGTATCCTGATGCCCTATCCAATGACCGATATCGGGCAGCACCCCGAAAAATACGGGCTGACGATTTACGACAGGCAGGGGCTGAGAAGCATCTCCGATTATCCCCTCATGGAGAGCGAAACCATGGATCGGCGGGAGATCATGGCAGCCTACCAGGAGTACATTCAGAGCTTTGTGGACGAAGTGAAGGCGATGCTGAACAGCGGCGAGCTCGGCCATGAGGATCTTCTGCGCTGTCACCGCGCCTCCATGAATTCAAAGGGAGCGAAATACTGGGTGAATATCATAGCCCACCATAAACCTTTCCTCACAACCTATTACACTCTGCTGGCACGGGAGGCAGCCTACCGCATCGCGGATGTGAAGCCGGATGAGCTTCCCGGATGGCGCCCCCAGCGGCTGATCGAGATGTGGCGGGATGTGGATTTTTCCCGGGGCTATCCTCTCGTGCGGGGAGAGGCGCTGTCGCCTTTTGAATACGAGGTGCTGAAATACTCCACTGGAAAGAGCACCATCGCCGATATTGCCGGAATCCTCCACGAGCGGTTCGGAAAGCCGTTCGGAGAAACCCGGGAAGAATTGATGGAGAGAATCATTGAAACCTTGAAGGCTTTTGACGGAAAATACTGGCTGCTTGTCGTTCCGTACTAGAAAAAGGTGATGCGATGAAGATTCTTCTCTGCAACGTATCGAAAAAGTACGATACAAACACCCATGATTATGTGGGGCTTTTTTACCTGGCGGGCGCCCTGGAAGAGGCCGGCTTTGAGCCTTTGGTGTTTCATGGAAAGCCGGAACATCTCCTGGACGAGATAGAAAAGAACAAGCCCCGGGCGGTGGGTTTTTCCTGTGATTTCGACAATGTCCGGGTCATCGAAGACCTGTCAGGGAAAATAAAGAAGCGCTGGGGAATTCCCGTTGTTGTGGGCGGGCCCCAGAGCATTGCTCTGGGAAGGGATTTTCTGGAAAAAAGCGGGGCTGACTATATCCTGCGGGGCGAAGGCGAAGTCTCTCTGCCCAGACTGCTCGATGCGGTCCTGAAGGATGAAGGGGATGTCGACGGGGTGAAGGGGCTGGCGAGAATTCAGGACGGAGTGTTTCTGGAAAACCCGCCCGAGATCATCGAGGATCTGGATGCTCTGCCCCTGCCGGCGTACTCAGCATCGCTGCATGCGGACCACGCCTACGGCAACTTGATTTTTACCGGCCGGGGGTGCCCCTACCGGTGCGCATACTGCGCCCCCAGCCCCGGCAAGCGGAAGGTTCGCCTGAGAAGCATTCCGCTGGTACTGGAGGAAATCAAAGTCAATCTGAAAAACAATCCGGGGCTGAAGTGCCTGATCGTTATGGACGACACCTTCACTCTCGGCCGGGAGCGGATCGAAGAATTCTGCCGCGGCATGACGGAGCTGCGGAAAGAGCGTGACCTGGTCTGGTACTGTGAATGCCATGTCGGCCGAATCAGGGACTTTATGGATATCCTGCCCGCCATGATCGACGCCGGGCTGATCCGTCTGCAGATCGGGATAGAATCAGGTGATCAGAACGTCATCGACCAGTACAACAAGCACGTCAAAATCGACGACATCGTTGAATTTGTAACCTACGCGGCCGACTGCGGCCTCGCCCAGATCGCCACAAACTTCATCGTGGGGGGGCCCGCAGAAAAAGACGGGGCGACCGCCTCGCTGATCCGGACCCTGATCGATCGGGCCCCCGGAGTCATCGATATCATTACCGGTTTTTTACGGGCCTACCCGGGGACCGAGATCTTCGAGAACCCGGGAAAATTCAACCTGCAGCTCCATGACGAATCCGGCCGCCGGACCGGGGACGACTACCCGTTCGTAACGCCGGTCGGATGCAGCCAGGACCAGGTGATGCGCCAGCGCCAGGAACTCAACAGGGTGATTCGCCGCAGCATGCAGCAAAAAATCAAACACCGCGGGCTGAAAGAGGACGCGGTGAGGAAGCAGTTCGAAGCCGCATTCAAATACGGGATCCGAAGCCGGTGGTTCGCGGAAATTTCGGCCAATCCCAGGGCCTACGAATATTATTATGTGCTTTTTTTGAACGAGGGCCAAGCCTTTGAGGAATCCCTGGATTTTTCCAGAGATTATCCCCAGCGGACCTTTGAATTATGGCGCGCCATGACGTTTTCCGACGGATTTCCGCAGCTGGACGGTATGGCGCTCTCGCCGCTGGAGTATGAACTGCTGTTGCGCTGCGCCGGCAAACGAAGCCTGAAGAAAATTCAGACCGAGCTTTATGAGGTGTTCGGCGGCTCGTATGAAAACGAGAGGGAATTCCATCGGCAGCTCATCGATATGCTGCATCGTTTTGATTCTAAATACTGGCTGACCCATTTCGTGGTGTAGCCAAAAAGAACAGGCATACGGGCCGAAGCGCATCCGGCATTCCGAAAAAGCACAGACCCCTCCCGTTCTTCCGGGGGAAGCGGACAAGATTCTATACCGTCTGCCTGCGGACCAGCTCTGCGAAAAGACCGTCCTTCGCCATCAGCTCGTCGTACTTCCCCTCCTCGACGAGCCGGCCGTCCTCCAGAACGCAGATCCGGTCCGCTCCGATGACAGTGGAGAGCCGGTGCGCAACGACGATGCGCGTCGCCTGGATGTTCTCCAGGCTCCGGCTGATCATCGCCTGCGTTCTGTTGTCCAGGGCGCTCGTAGCCTCGTCGAAGATGAGCACACGCGGCTTCCCGGCAACGGCGCGGGCGATCAGGAGGCGCTGCTTCTGTCCGCCTGAAACCGTGTTCGCCCCGTCCGTGATGACCGTATGAATCCCCATGGGCATCGCGGCGATGTCCTCTTCCATCCCCGCCGTGCGAAGCGCATCCTCTATCTGCCCGGCCGTGAGATTGCGCGAGCAGCGCACGTTGGAGGCTATGTCCCCGGAGAGCAGTCCGCCGCTCTGGAGGACGACGCCGATCTGCCGCCGCAGTTTCCCCAGGTCCAGTTCGGCAATGTCCTTGTTGTCGTAGAAGATGCCTCCCGACTCCGGCTGGTCGAAACCCAGGAGCAGCCGGATAAGCGTGGACTTGCCCGCCCCGGAGGGACCGACCACGGCGACGAACTCCCCTGCCTCAATGTGGAGGTCAAGTCCTTTCAGCACGGGAGGGCCGTCCTTCAGATAGCGGAAGACAACCCCTTCAAGGTCGATACGACCTGTGATTTCGCCCGGGTCGGTCTTCATGTCGCCGGTCTCGGGCTCCGCCCGGAGGATGGGTGCGAGGTTCTCCACCAGCGGAAGCATGTTCAGCGTGGCTGTAAACGAGCTGACCATCTGAAAGAAGGCCCCTTGCAGCGCCCCGAAGGCCGACCAGAAGGCCATGAAGCGCCCCGTTTCGTACGAGGCGTCCGCAGCGCTCCAGCGGACAAGGGCAAAGAGAATAACGATGGCGACGGAGAGGGGGAAGAGTGCCATGACCGTGTTCAGAAAAACTTCCAGCCGTCTCGCCTTCGTCCCCAGCATCCGCTGCGCTCCGAACAACTCCGCCCAGCGGGCGAAGGAACGCTCTTCGGCGCCCGCGACGCGAATCTTTGAAATGCCGGTCATAATCTGGAACGTCAGCGCCAAAAGCCGGTTCTGCAGGCCGATCATCTTCCGCTGAAAACGAAGCTGGAAAAGGTTCACCGCCACCATCAGCACTGCCGGGACGAGAAGGCATCCGAGTCCGGCGAGCGCCAGCCTCCAGTCGTACCAGAAAGACTGTCCGAGGAAAAAAACAAGAAACACGCTCTGGACGAGCAGCGTCTTCACCGTCCTCGACGCGGTCTCGCGGAGCATGAAGAGGCCAAGGGCCCGGTTTGCGAGGTCGCCTGACGTCGTTTTCCGGAAGAATCCTACCGGCAGGCGAAGTATGCGGTCCCAGATCCCTGCGGAGACGTCGTGGTCCATCACGCTCTCGGTGCGGAGGAAGGCCGTCCCGTTCGCCAGGTGCAGCAGACCGGATGAAACAGCGACTGAGACGAGTATGGCGAAGAGCTGGAGCATCCGCCCCCGTTCGGCCTGAGGAATGACTTCGCCGAAGATCTGCCGGTTCACCTCGGGGGAGATCAGTCCAAGGAGAGCCAGGAAAACAGAGATGAGGAGGACTGCACCCATGTCTCTCTTCGCCCCGGCGAGGCCGAAACGGAGCAGATCCCTGCCGCCCAGCGGCGAGCCGGGGAGCGGACGGTAGACCTGGTAAGCGTCAGGCGCGATGGATACGGCGATCTGTTCGTCGACCGGACGCTCCTCATCGTCATCGACCAGACGATAACCCCGTCCGGACGGAAGAAGCGCGACGGGCGTCCCGCTTCTTCCGTCTCCTCTTCCGGACAAGCCGTCCCCAGGAGCGTTCATGAAGGCAATCAGCGGCGCGCCGTCTGAGGTCCACCACGGTCCGGCGAGCGTCACGCGGCGGAGCTGGAGGTTGGATGCACGTGCGAGGTCGCGGAGCGATTCGCGTCCTTCTCCTTGCGCTGCGGCAATCTCGCCGCCTCGAGGGAAAACGGCGCTCCGCCCCAGAAAAACGGCGACCGTGGCAAAAGCTCGCCGGATCGGCGACTCCTCCCTGGAGGCAAACTCCCTGGGGCGTTTCCCTGAAAGCGCCCGGGCCAGCGTTCCGAGGGCCGAAGAGAGCGCCCTCCTGCTGGACATCTGCATCTGGCGGAGCGCTCCAAGGTCGTCCGCAGCCCGGAGCCGCGCGTTCATCGCCAGCGAAGAGAAGATCATCTCGCAGAACGCGTCGAAGACTGCGGCGAACTCGCCCCGGCGGAGCAGCTCGCCGGTTGGAATCGACCGCACCACGCACTGCTCCAGGGGAACGATCCAGCAGTTCGGAGGAAGGGCGAAGAGTCCGCTTCCCGGCGCAAGGTCCTCGGTGCCGACGAAAAGCGCGCGGCCTTCCTCCATCTCTGTCCAGAGCAGCGTTTCACTTCCGGCCGGCCTGTTCGGCCCGAGTTCCGTCCTTCCGGCGGGAATGGACTGTTTTATGCGCGGAAGCGGTACGATATCCTTGACGATGCCCCGCCCCAGCCCCTCCAAAAACCTGTCGGCGAGGAACGCCGCAATCGCGGTTCCCTCTCCGTCCGTTTGTTCGAGAAGAAGCGATCTGGAGATCCGCAGCACCCTTGTTCCCGGAATGCCTCCCGCCAGGAGCCCCATGCTCGCCCCGAAAAGACCGGGTTCAACCCCGAAAAGGGCCTCTCCCGCCTCCATCGTGAAGAGATGATCCCTGCCCCCCGTCTGCAGAGCGCCCTCCCGTGCGGTCACATAGACATCAATCTGCCCGGAAAGGATACACCAGACAGTCTCCGGATCATCGAGGAAGAAGGGGGTCTTCCCGGTAATCTCCTGCTCCGTCCCGAGAGGCCGGAGCGCTTCGAAGGGAAGGGGGCCTACCATGGGAATCCGCCTCTTTCGAGGCGCGGCTCAGTTCTCAATGAGCCCTGCATAGCGCCCTCCGAGCCCCAGCAATTCTTCATGAGTCCCCCGCTCCGCGACCTTCCCCTGATGGAGCACGATAATTTCATCGCAGTCGCGGATGGTGGACAGACGGTGCGCAACGATCAGGCAGGTGCACCCTCGCCTCCGCAGCGCCCGGTCGATGGCCTCCTCGGTGGGGGCGTCAAGGGCGCTTGTAGCCTCGTCGAGAACGATCAGCGACGGGGAGCGGACAAGGGCGCGGGCGATCTCCAGCCGCTGACGCTGCCCGCCGCTGAAGTTCCGCCCGTTCTCCTCGACGATCCCGTCGTACCCCCCCTGCCGCGCCATGACATCCTTGTGGATAGCAGCGTCGCGGCACGCCGCCACGAGCTGCTCCGTCGGCACAGAGGGGTCCCAGAGCGAAAGATTCTCCCGTATGGTCCCCTCGTAGAGGGAGATCTCCTGGTCGACGAAAGCGAAGGAGGTCGCTGTCTCTTCCCGCGATATGGTCGCCAGCAGGCGGCCGTCAAGCAGCACTTCCCCCGACCACGGCTCGAAAAGACCGCAGACAATACGGGCCACCGTGGACTTGCCCGAGCCGGAACCGCCGACGAGCGCAACACGCGAGCCGGGAACGAGCGTCAGGGAAAAGTCCCGGATCAGCGGTTCGCCGAGCTTCGAGTAGCCGAAGGAGACATCGCGCAGCTCCAGGCGTCCGGAAAGGCGCACTGAACGTGCCCTTGCCTGTCCCGGATGTTTCGGAGCGGCCATCGCTCCGTCTTCGAGCGCCGGCCGCTCCGGCATACGGGGGTAGCGAAGCACGTCGTCGAGACGGTTCAGGTTCCCCTGCGCGGTTTGAAAAGAGTCCCAGAGGGTCACCAGCTCCGTCACCGGGTTGATCGTCTGCGTCATCAGCGTTTGCAGCGCGAGCAGCATACCCATGGTGAGCACGCCGTCCATCACCCGAAAGCCGCCGTAGCAGAGCACCCCTGCCGCTGCGAGGGCGGTCAGCATCGGCAGGATGGCCTGAATTCGCACCGCGAGGCGGGAGAGTTCGATACGGCAGTCCGCGATCTTGCTCAGGTACCCCGCGAGACGGGCGAACTGGTCCTCCTCACCGCCGAAGGATTTGATCGTCTCGATGACGGAGAGACCGCCGATCGCCGCCCCGGCGAATTTTCCGACCTCGCCGGTGAAGCGCTCGTTCAGGTCGGTCCGCCGCCTGTTCACCGAGATGATGAGCAGCGCGCAGCCTCCCGCCGCGCCGAGGGCGATTACGGAGACGGGAGGGTCATAGAGGGTAATCATCACCCCGTAGAAGAGCACCAGGATGCACTGGAGCACCGTGGTCGCCAGCTCCCGGGAGAGAAGCTGCGCCACCCTGTCGTTGAGCTGCACGCGGTTGCCGATCTCCCCGGCGTACCGCTGCAGAAAGAAGGTGTAGGGGAGCTTCAGCAGATGGTTCATGAAGGAGGCTGAATCCCGGATCGCCATCGCAAGCTCCTGACGGAGCAGCACCGACCCCTGGAGCCATGTCAGCGCACCCTTGACGAGCGCAACGATCGCCATGAGGGTCAGCATCGGGCGGAACCACTCAAGACGCCCCTCGACGAGGAGACGGTCGACGAAGATCTGCTGGAAGGCCGGTTCCATGAGGCCGGGGATCACCAGCGCAAGCCCGGCGAGCACGGCGAAGAGCAGCGCCGTACGCGCGCCGGCGAGCCTTCTTCCGAGTGCGGCCCAGGGGCTGCGTGGACGGCCCTCGGGATGAAAATTCTCTCCGGGGACGATGGAAATGGCCACCCCGGTAAACGAGCGGTCCAGAGTCTCGCGGTCCACCGTGCGCGGCCCCGCTGCGGGGTCGTTCAGGTAGACCGTATTGCCTTTGATGCCTTCCAGCACGAGAAAGTGATTGAAGTTCCAGAAAAGGATAATCGGAAGAGGAAGATCGCCGAGAGTCTGCGGTTCCTTGCGGTACCCCTTCGCCTCCATCCCGTGGCGTCGCGCGGCCTTGAGAAGGTTTGTCGCCTTGCTGCCGTCGCGGCTGATGCCGCATTCCTCGCGCAGCGTTTCAAGAGGCAGATGGAGGCCGTAGTAGCCAAGGACTATCCCCAGCGAGGCGGCCCCGCACTCGGTGACCTCCATCTGGAGCATCGTCGGCGTTGCAACGCGCCTGTTTTTCCATGAGGGGAATTGCCCCGAAGGGGCAAGGGAAGACCCCCTAGGGGGGGGCGTTTTTATCGCCGCCGGGCGGTCAGGCATCTTTCGCCCCTCCGTCGTGCTCTTGTTCTCCAACGCCGAGGAAGAACTTCTTCAGGAAGGGGAGGACCAGCGTCGCCGGAGCCTGACGGCGGACCACCACGGTCACGCCGCAGAGGGTGCCGCTCTGGAGGGCCAGCGGGGGCCCGTCCCTGGAGGACCATACGTAGCCGCTCTCCGTCCTGTCCGAGGGGTAGAGCTCCATTGTCACGGCTATGGGTGCACCGCCGCGCGAGAGCGTCTGGACGAGCTGCTCGTTTCCCAGCACCCGCGCCATTCCCCTCGCGGACGCGGGGAATGAGGAAACCTGCGTCACCCGTCCGCGAAGCACACCGAACTCCTCCTGCTTCACCACGGACGGGGAAATCTGCGCCTCCATCTCCGGCAGGATCTTTTTGCCGTCCTGCGGCTGGACATAGGCGTGCACGTACAGAGGCGCACCGGTATCGTCGTTCTTTTCCAGCGAGAGCAGCGCCTCCCCGGCGGAAATGACCTGACCTTCCAGCTTGAAAATCTCCAGCACGCGCCCGGCTTCGGGACTGCGGATGGATGTCTCCAGATCGTAGCGCTCCTCGAGTGCTGCAAGCTGCTTCTCTGCCGTCAGAAGGCGCATGTCCACGTCAATCCGCTGCCGCTCTATCTGCGAGGCGGTATCGGCGGCGGTCATCGGCAGCCTGGCCAGCTCCTCGTTGAAGGAGAGGATCTCCTGCAGAACAGCGTTGTAGCGATCCTTCACCTCGAGATATTGGGTACGGGTTATGTACTTTTTCGCGTAGAGTGCATCGTATTGCTCCAGCTGTTCACGCAGCGACTTGGCACGATCCCGGGCGACCTTGATGGAGGAATTCAGAGCCTGTCTGCGCCGGGCGAGGTATTCCGATTCCAGCATCTTTTTGTCGACACCCATCTCCGTACCCATCGCACGCTCTGCACGCAGAATCTCCACCCTGCCGCGCATTTCGGCGATCTGATGCCGCAGGTCGGGCTGGGCGAGCCGCGCGATTACCTGCCCCTTCCCGGCGGAGTCGTCGATATCGACGAAGATGGCCTCCAGGCGCCCGTTCCCCGGAGAGGAGGCGTCCACACGCGCTCCCTCCCGCAACAAAATGCCCTGCCCGGAGACCATCGTGGTCACCGTGCCGTAGAACCCCCAGACGACCAGCACACAGAGTAAAAGCAGCAGCGCGGAGAGCACCGCCCAGTATGCCGGCCGGACGACCTGAAAGAGCATGTCGAGCTGTTCGGGAGAGGAAAGCCTGTCGAGAGCCGACTGGCGGAAAATCTGTTTCTTCACGGTCGGACACGCTCCTTCAAGAAAGCGTCTATTCCGGTTTTCCCGGTATGCGCACGAGAACTCCTATTATGCATTGAATTATACCCCGACACTTCCGGGAGAAACAGAGATGCCTGCGCATTTTTTTCCCCCGGCGCACTGTCCGGTTGTACGGAGCTGCGGCATTAACAAAAAAGGAGGGGAGAATTTCCCCTCCTCAATAAAACTGTTCTTGATATTCGATTTCAAAAAGACGCTCGGTTAACACAGAGGACACCTCCGAAACCGGGAATCCCGGCAGATTCAGCTATGCCGCTGCTGCTGCCAATAATGATGCCAGCGCACAGAGTCCCAAGCCTATAGCAGCACCCGTTGCTGCCGCCTGGCCTATTTCGGATGCTGTTGTTCCGCCGACAACTGCTTCCAGTTCCTCGTCGGTCATCTCCGGATGGCGCTCGAAGATCACCTTCTGCATCTCTTCAAGCGTGAAGTCGTACCCCAGTTCATCCCTCACGTACTGTGAGACATTCTCCTTCGTGCCAAGCTCCGTCAGCTTCTCCTGCAACTCGACATCACTCTCAACCCGCTCGTAAAACGCAACCGCCGATTCCATGGACATCTGCAACACCTCCCTGTGAATTCGCCCTTCCATGCGGAACGGGCGTCGGAACTCTCTATGCTTCTCCGGCGCCGCAGTTCGTCGCGTTCCCCAGAATCCTCCGGGCGGCGCGGGCCAGCAGCAGCTCATCCAGAAGGTCGCGGGCTTCCATCCCGGTCTCCGGTATCGCCTCGGGCAGCATCGCCCCGTGCCACGGAAAGCCCTCCGCCCTCATGTGTTCACGCACCAGCGTCATGAAGGGAGTCGAACACGAGCGCTCCCGCTCCTCCCGGAGAACCTCCGGCCGGCTGCGCAGCAATGCGTCGCGTCTTCCGGCACGCTCCTTCCACTCCGCATATCCGCCCCGGAGCTTCAGTTCGTCGAGCACAGCGCCGGTGTTCCTGCCGTGTATTCGCCCCTGCATGTACCACCGGTGCAGCTTGTGGAGCAGCGCTTCCTCTTTCAGAAGACGGGACATCTCCTCTTCGTCGAGGTCGTTCTCCTTCTTCCAGGCGGTGAACGCTTCGTCGTTCTTCAATTTGAAGCGGCGGCGGAGACGCTGTTTCTCTGCTTCAATCTCTTCCGTGCGGGGAACGATCCCCCAGAGTGCGGCGAGCAGCAGCGCGAGACGACGGTTCAGCCCTCTGCCGTTGATGTCCTCCGCCTCGGGGTGGGCGAAGCTGACCATGTCGCCGATCATCCACTGGCGGATTGTGCCGTTCGACGTGGGCACCGGGCGGTCGCGCTGGTCCAGCGACTTGAAGAGCGCGGAGGCCTCGCCGGGATCTCCTGTTCCATTGGAATCGTTCGGGAGAGGACTACCGGATTCCCCGCTCTTGGAGGCGAGTTCCTCCACGCGGCGCAGCAGCGCGTCGGCGTCCTCCTTCACAGGGTCGGGGGCGTTCGGCAGCCACGATTCGAACGAGTGCAGCTCGTCCTGTGAAATGTCGTCTGCGACGGCGAAGAGCGCTTTCCAGGTGCGCTTTCTCCAGAAAAGCCCTTCCGCGTGGGAGAGCAGCGAAGCGGCACTCCTCCCTGAGAGGACTCCGGCATCCTTCGCCGCCGACAGAGCGGCGCGCATCGTTACCAGCGGCAGTGTGAGGCGGCGGATTCCGTCCGGCGTTTCTTCCCAGTCGCAGAGCACTTCGTCGTCGCGCTCCAGTTCGCCGGAAGACACGCGTTCGTAGATTCCGCCGACTCCCTCCATGCCGTTCGGCGCCAGCTCGGCGGCCCTGTGCGCCCCGACCGCCGCGGCACCCACAACCGCGATTCCGCGGGAGAGAGCGAAGAGGATCTCCTTGTGCCACGCCGGCAGACTCCGGTAGGGCAGACCGCAGTCGAGCAGCCCTATCACCGACGGGCGATGTTCGCGAACTGCCCGCAGAAGGTCCCCCTGTACGGCGGGCGGCAGGAAGAGCGCGCTCGATTTTGTTCTGTCGACGCCCTCCAGGGAGGGACCGCCGAAGATGACCGCTACCATGAGAATCCCTCCGTTCTGAAGAGTGGGCTTCCTTCTTCGAATCCGCGGCGGATTGCCGCGACGCCCCGTTCTCCCGGCTGATAGTACGGGAGGATATACCCCTCCGCTCCGGGAACCACCACTTTCACTGCCTGGACCGGATCGTCGGGACGGGAAAGGCGGTAGACGATCACCCGGTCGAGCCCCACGGCCGAGAGCCGCCGGACCGTCTCGTGAACGTCCTCCTCGAACGTGGCGAAGGGAACGTCCTTGACACCGCTCATGTCCAGCCATTCGCCGACGGAGCTCTTCATTGCATGTAACGCGGTGCGCGCACCGACGTTCATGAATCCGGCGAACTCCTTGGACGGGACGATGTCGCGCACACCGGAGAGGAAGACGCACCTCCCCTGAACAGCCTCCGTCACAGCACGGATCATCGCGGTTTCATGGTCGAGAGAGCTTCCCATTCCGTGGGCCACCCCGCCTATCTCCCCCGGGGAGTCCTCCATATCGAAGAGGTAGCAGTTCCAGGTCGGCACGCCGACGTCAGTCCCGTTGTCGCAGAGAAGTACCTCGACACCGGCCGAGCGTATTTTTTTGAACAGCTCCTGCACCTTCGGAAACGGAATCGTCTCCGGCAGGGCGGCGCGAAAGACCGCGCCGGGGATCCCCTTGCCGCGGGCCCCCATGGTGGATGCGGTAACGGAGTCGCGCTCGACGACCTCCAGCAGCGCCTGTGAAACGGCCTCCAGAAAGCGGACGCCGCAGGAGAGTCCGTTGGAGCTGCACTGGAAGAGAAACCCTTCGTCGAGGCTCATCAGGGCGCTGTCGGGGCCTCCGGGGGAGAGACGGACCAGCTCGAGCGGCAGCGGAATCTCCTCCTGATGCACGATGTCCCACCCGAGCGTCCAGGGAATCTCCAGATCCTTGTGAAAGAACGAATATGGCGTCATCGCCATCCGCTCCGGCGGGATCATGGTGTACGTCGCGGACAGTTCGTTCCACGTTCCCCGAAAGGAGGGGGTGGACGTGCACGTCGCGTACCAGCGTTCCAGTGACTCGCCGGCGGCCGAGAGGCGCGCCGCTGTCCTGGTGAACCCCTTGCCGTGGGCCGCGGTGTACCCGTTGACGCTGGGGCGCAGTACGTTGAATACCGGAATTCCGATCCGGTCGAGCTGCGTGATGTCGGAAACCCGTGTGACACCCGTGCGCTTCAAAAACGGCTCAAAGCGCTCCCACGCTTCTTCCGCCCCCACGGGATGCGCAGAGGTTCCTTCTTCGTCGACGATCTTCCGCAACTGAAGCTCTTCGCCCCGGAACAAGACCGGTGGTTGTTCTCTTTTCGCCTCTCCTGCCGCTTCCCGTTTCATTCGTTCACTTCCCTTCAAAAATACCTCCGCTCTCGCGTACTCCTCCGAGAGCAATCAGACGTAGGCAGCGGAGATGTAAATGAAACCGTCGAATTGCGAATAACCGACTCCTCCGACGGCCGCCTCCAGATCTTCGTCTGTCATCTCGGGATTTTGCTCGAGGAGCACCGACTGCATCTCCTCTTTGGTGAAATCGTAGCCCAGATCGTTTTTTACGTATGATTGGATCTTCTCCTTGCTTCCAAGCTCCTTCAGCTTCTTCTGCAACTCCACATCCTTCTTCACCCGCTCGTAGAACGCAACCGCCGATTCCATGGACATATACAACACCTCCGTATGTTCTCTTTCTTTCTGGAAGATCTTCTATTCGTTTCAATCCGCTTCTTCTCTCTGTGTCACAATCACCCACCGATCAGCGTGTCATCCTCCAGGAGCGTCCCCGCGGAGAAGAAGCGCCAAAGGGCAGCGGGGGTCATCTTCTCCACCATTTCCGGACGGATGACCAGATCGCCGAGGAGCGTCGTCTCCAGCATGCGCCGCACTTCGCCACGGAAATTCGGAAGGGAAGGTCCGTTATGCCAGAACCCCGTCTTGCGGGCCTCGAAGCGAATACTTTCCGGAAGCTCTGGAAAGAGCAGGCGCAACGGGTATTTGAGCAATCCCTCTCCGTAGAGAAAGTCCAGCCGGAAGCGCGAGACAAGATCGACCACGTCCGCGCTCAGCATGGGAGCTCGCCCCTCGACCCCGAAATGGCGCGCCAGATGGTGGTCATAGTGCAGAAGGTAGCGCAGACTCCTCCGGGTCATTCCGTGTCGTCGCAGCGCGTCCCAGTCGTCCAGGTCCGCGCCGAAGAAGCGCACGCCCTCCCGTTCGGCGGCCTCTTCCCGCGAGAGACCGAGGGCGCCGCACGCCCCTCCGTCGTTCAGGACGACCCAGCTCGATGTTCGGGTGAAGCAGCGCCGTGTCATCCGCAGTTCGATGGGGCCGAAGGGGGGATTCTTCTCGTGGAGCGCTTCGAGCCTTGCCGCAGCCTCGGGGTCACCGCTTCGCAGCTTTTTCATCGCGAGGGGGAAGTGCCAGGGGTAGCCGCAGAGCAGTTCATCTCCTCCCTGACCGCTGAGGACGGTTTTCACTCCATCGTTCGCCATCGCGCGAATCAGGCGGAACTGCGGAAGGGGAGCGCCGGGGATGTGGACAGGGATTTCGAGGATCCGGAACAGTTCCTTCAGTTCATCAAGCGTTGCGGGACCCTCCGGTTCCAGCAGGACGGGTTTGACACCCAGAGATTCCGCGACCTCCAGAGCGCGCTCCCGGTCGGGTGCGCCTGGCGGTCCGTAGACGAAGCAGCGGGGAGTTCCCCTCTTTGCCCATGCAGCGGCTAAAGACGACGAGTCCAATCCGCCGCTCAGGCAGAGCGCGGCTGTTTCCAACCCATCACCAAGAGCCTCTTCCAGCAGGTCCCGCAGCAAGGGGAGCGTCTCCTCCCCCAGCTCGCCGGATGCCTCGGGAAGCGGCTCCCGTTCGACGACCGAGGCGCTTCCTTCCGAGACGATCAGGTCATGTCCGGGGGGAACTTCGAAGACTCCCTCGAAGAATGTCTTGCCGCCGGGGAAGACGCACGTTCCCGTCGCGAGGAAATCGACAAGCGCCTCGGAACGCCATTTCCTGGGAACGCCTGCGGCAAAAAGCGCTTCATAGGTTTTTCCCGCCACAATCTCACCTTCCAGCCCCGCATAGAGCAAAGGCTCCACCCCCGCGCGGTCGCGGGAAAAACATGCCGTGTCCCCGGGAGGAAGAAGACTCTTTCCCGGCGCGGCACACCCGAACAAGCTCGCTGCCGATTCCATGCACATCCTCAGCACCTCCCTTGAATTCGACCCCTCCATCGCGGAATGGACGGTGAAACTGCCCGGTCCTCCCGTGTCGTCGGCTTCGGATTCATTCTAAACGTTCACACTGTGTCAAGGTCAAGAAATATTCCTCGAAATGCTCTCTTTCAGAAAACGGATCGAAGATCTCTTCCAAAACGAAATGGAAGGGACGTTTTTTGAATATAACTCTCGCGAAAGCAGCTTTGAAAAGGTTTCGGAGAACTGCTTAAAACGTGTCTTGGGCGGCAAAAAAGAGAAATATGTGGCTATCGGCAAACTGTTGGGGCGGGCTCATTGTAACAAAAGGATACTTATTCGACAAATTACAGGAGGCACCATGAGATAGAAGGTCCCTTCCCGAGGTAGCTTTCCACGGTCCGCCGGTCAGGAAAGAGGTTCCAGACCTAAATTATTCACCCGATTTCCAGGAAAAACACAGGCGCTCTGCACGTTTTTTGATCGACCGTCGTGGAAAAAAGTGACTGGCCCCATCGTGCCGGAAGGGTCACAAGGCGCTTTCATAAACACAACGATCATCCGAATCGCTCAAATTTGGAAAGAGAGGCTGACGGTGCTGCCAGGATGGAAAAACACGTATCGATTGTTCTGCGCTTTTCAGACACGCAAGCTGATTCCATCAGGAAAAGTGTTATGATAATTATTATTCAAAAATTGCGTTTGCCGGTATTTTGCCGGTTGATCTACAAGCTTTTACTGCACTAGCCGGGGAACCTGCCGAAGTGGCAACAGGAGTAAAATTTCCGCTATCCAAGGAGTGTCAGTTTCCGAAATGCCGAATTCCAAACTCCGGAGGGGAAAGCACTCATGAAAGTCGTGCGACATGCTTTGCGTAACTTTTCTTTCAGGCAGGCGGTACCTTTTGCCATTGCAGGTATTGTCGTGCTGTTGGCTCTTTTTTACATGTTCCCTGTGGTTCCCGACAGAGATGAAGACGAGTACAGAGCGATGGAGATCATCAAGGGTTTGAGGGCGGTCAGGGCTGCCGCGCACATGTTTTTTGAAAAAAACCCTGACGGCCCGGCGGGTCCTTTACATATTGACTCGCTCAAGCCGTACACCAATGCTGACATCTCTTTGTTTCTCTTTGAGAGAAATGCTCAGGGAGACTGGTATTGCAGTTTTGGGCGTGAAATATCTGAAAATGTCAGAAAAAAACTCAAAGCCAGAGCAAGCGAGTACGAATTGCTTAAAAATGCGTCTGAGCAATATGACGGCGGGCCGGTCGTGTTTATGGCGGTTCGGAAATTTTAGGTATACAAAAACAGGAAGGGTATTTGGCACGATGGCTCGAGTAATTGTCCGTCCTTAGCTTTCCGGTCTTTTGAACCGGATAACGTGTCTCGTTTTATTTTCTTATCAAAAATCACCGAGGAACTTTGAAGGAGGCTTTCCCATGATCATCTATCGGAACGCGGTGCCGGACGATCTGGACGGTGTCGCCGAACTGCAGAAGCGGTACCACATTTCGACCATCCGGGAGGAGGACAAGGCGGACGGGTTCGTCACCACCCTGTTCACCCCGGAGCAGTTCCTGTCCCTCATGAAGGACGAAAACGGACTGGCGGTGGCGTGCGACGGCAACAAAATCATTTCCTATGCCATGGCGGCGTCCTGGGAATACTGGTCGGCATGGCCCCTGTTCCGGCACATGATCGCCGACCTGCCGAACATCGAATACCTCGGGAGGATCCTTTCCACGGAGAATTCCTACCAGTACGGGCCGGTCTGCATCGCCGGGGAGTATCGGGGGCGGGGAGTGCTGGAGCATATTTTCGAATTCTCCCGCCGGCAGATGGCGTCCCGCTATCCGGTGATGGTTACCTTCATCAACAGGATCAACCCCCGGTCCTTCGACGCCCATACCCGAAAGGTGGGCATGGACCTCATCAAGACCTTCGACTTCAACGGAAACCACTATTACGAGCTGGGGTACGATATGACCAGGCCGGTCCCCGGAACGAACCTGGAGTAATTGTTTTTTCCTGCTGTTTCAGGATACTCTTTGTACGAAATAATTCGGGCTGTAGGATAAATTCTTCCGCTCCTTGAAAAGAATTTCATCGAACAGACTGCTGGCCGAAATGTCGGGAAGAGTGCCTGGGAAGATCACGGTTTTGCTGAGTTTGACGGAAATACAAGCGTGTTGTACAATGTAATACATGGCAAGGAGGTGTTGTCATGGGTATGATTACTTTGCGGGTTTCTCAGGAAGAAGAGGCGGTTATGAAAGGCTACGCAGAAAGCAGAGGGATGAGTCTTTCTCAACTTATGAGGGAATCCATACTGGGCCTGATCGAAGACGAATACGATATACAAGCCTATAGTGAGTACCTTGCATACAAAGACAACTGTAAAATGCTCACCTTGGATGAAGCAAAGGAACTATGGAAGTGACTTATCGTTTTTTAGTCCCTGAACCGGTGGCTAGGAAGATTGCTGCATACGACAAATCAGTCCGAAAAATGCTGGAAAAATACATACAGAAGCATCTTGTTGATGCTGAGGACCCCAGAGTATTCGGGAAAGCGCTGAAATATCAGCATATTGGATTATGGCGTTACCGTGTGGGGGATTACCGCCTTCTTGTGGAAATTAACGATCATCAACTGGTAATAATTGCTGTTGATTTTGCTCATCGATCAGAGATCTATAAATAGTTGTGCACAAAGGCTGATTGACATGTTTTTCTGTGTCAGTTGAGTGAATCGGAATATGGAAAATTTCCGGGGAGGAATGTAAATGATCGAAGCCGTCAGGACGAGGCGCAGCGTGCGCAAATTTACCGGAAGGAACGTGGAGGACGAGCTTGTCCTTCAGCTTCTGGAGAGCGCCCGGGTGGCGCCGTCGGGGCACAATACCCAGCCGTGGCGGTTTATCGTGGTGCGGTCTCCCGAGGCGAAACGGGCGCTGGCGAAGGCTGCCCATGGTCAGTTGTGGATGGAAGCGGCTCCCGTGTTTATCGTCTGTGTGGCCGATGTGCGGTGCCGCATACAGGACGAGCCCGGCCTCGAGGTGAAGGAGACGAGCCCCCAGTTCGCCCTGAAGCAGGTGATCCGGGACACGGCCATCGCCGTGGAGCACACGGTTCTTGAGGCGGAGAACCTGGGCCTGGGAACGTGCTGGGTGGCGTGGTACGAACAGGCGGACGTCCGTCCCATCCTCGGCATTCCGGCCGACAAATTTGTGGTGGCCATCCTGCCCCTGGGGTATCCTGCAGAAACTCCCGGGGAGCGCCCGCGGAAGAAGCTGGACGAAATCGTCATGTTCGAGAAATGGGAGGAAAAGGCTGGAAAATCATAAAAAAGCGAGATCCTCGCTTCGCTCAGGATGACAAGCAAGGGTGAAATTCCTCGCATTCGCTCGGATGACACTGGTCTGTTGTCATCCTGAGGAGCCGCAGGCGACGATCGCGCAGCATCCCCGCAGGGGGAGGATCCCGCTTTTGAGGAAGGCTAAAAACAAAAGCGAGATCCTCGCTTCGCTCAGGATGACAAGCAAGGGTGAAATTCCTCGCATTCGCTCGGGATGACAACCCCTTCTGTCGTCCCGAGCGAGCGTAGCGAGGAGGGACCTGCATTTGATTCTGTACTGCCTCAAGACCGAGATTTCCCCCCTCTGGGGATGCTTCGCGATCCGGCTTCGCCGTTCGGAATGAAAAAAAAAGGCGCGAGATTCTTCACTCCGCTCGGGACGACAGGCAACGGGGATGCTATTTCTGCTCCTGCTGCAGCTTCTTGAAGTCCTCCCGCACGGGGCAGAAGACGTCGATGACGAGGCAGTCCTCCAGGGCGAAGCCTCCGTGGGCCTCCCCGCCGGCGAAGACGATGCCCTGCCCCGGGGTGAGGGTGACCTTTTTGTCGGCAGTGCCGAGTTCCATTTTTCCGGCGAGCAGCAGGGTGGTCTGCTCGTGGGGGTGGTCATGGAAAACAAGTTCTGTTCCCTTTTTGATCTCCCACTGGGCGAAGGTGAAGCCCTCGGAGTGGATGAATTTCCCGATGAAACCCGGCCTTCCGGTGAACTTTTCGACGGTTTCCATGTCAAATGTCTTCATGTCTGCATGCATCCTTTCCATTTGGTAGTGTACTCGTCCTGCCCCTCCTGGGGAGAACTGGGCACCCTTGACACAATCCGGTCTCGCGAGTATAAGTAGGAATCAATTTCGTTTCCAATAATATGCCATTTGCGCGATGAAGGGAAGAGTACCTTTTTCCGGCGGCGGACAGAGAGGGAGGACCCAGGCTGAGAATCCTCCTCCGGAGCGGGAAAGGGAAGACCACCCCCGAGCGGGCGCCGAAGTCCTGAGGGAGGGAAGGCGCCGGGGTCCGCCCCATACAGCGGGATCGAGCAGCCGATTATTTCGGAAGTGGAGTGGGACCGCGATGAGCCTGCATCGTCTCCAGCATGTGGACGATGCAGGCTTTTTTTTCAGGAGGGAGATTCATGAGAAAAGGCATTCTGCATTCATACGAGCGTTTTTTTCCCCTGACGGACCGGACTCCCCGTCTTTCCCTGTGCGAAGGCGACACTCCCCTTGTTCCGCTGCGGAATATTGGCCGGGAGCTTGGTGTGGAACTGTACGGCAAGTATGACGGCCTGAACCCCACGGGATCCTTCAAGGACCGGGGGATGGTACTTGCTGTGTCGAAGGCCCTGGAGGAGGGTGCGAAGGCCCTCATCTGCGCGTCCACGGGGAACACGTCCGCCTCGGCTGCGGCCTACGGGGCTGCCGCGGGAATTCCCTGCTTCGTCCTGCTGCCGGCGGGGAAGGTGGCTGTGGGAAAGCTGGCCCAGGCACTGATCTACGGCGCCCGGGTCATCGCCGTACGGGGAAATTTTGACCGGGCCCTCGAAATGGCCCGGGAGGCTTCCAGGGAAAAGGGAAGCCTCGCCATCGTGAACTCGGTGAACCCGTACCGGCTGTTCGGCCAGAGGAGCGCTTCGTGGGAGATTTGCGACGAGCTTGGCGACGCGCCGGACTGGCTGGTGCTGCCCGTGGGCAACGCGGGAAACATCAGCGCCTACTGCGCGGGTTTCGAGTTTTACCGGGAGATCGGCCGCATCGAAAAACTGCCCCGCCTGATGGGTGTCCAGGCCGAGGGAGCAGCTCCCCTGGTGAAGGGAAGCCCTGTGGACGAGCCGGAAACGGTGGCCACGGCTATCAGGATCGGCCACCCCGTGAGCGCCGAAAAAGCGCGGAGTGCCGTGGAAATCACGAACGGTCAGTTCCTTTCCGTCTCCGACGACGAGATCCTGGACGCCCAGAAATTGTTGGCCTCCTCCGACGGGGTTTTCGCCGAGCCGGCGTCCTGCGCGCCCCTGGCCGGCCTGGTGAAGCTCCGGAAGAACGGGAAACTCCCGAAGGGGCTGCGGATCGTGCTGGTGCTCACCGGCAACGGCCTGAAAGACCCCGATTCCGCGGTGAGCAGGGTGGACCTCCCTGTGGAGATCGACGGAACTCCCGAGGCCCTGGCGGAGGTGCTCGGGCTGTGAGCCTGCTTCGGGTGAAGGTGCCCGCGTCGAGCGCAAACCTCGGCTCCGGATTTGACACGGTGGGGCTGGCCCTTTCGCTTTATAATTTCTTCGATGTCCTGGAGATCCTCCCCTCAGGGGAATACGAGGTCGACGTGGTGGGGGAGGGCGGCGGCGAGGAAACCCTTATGACCCGCAACGGAGTGATCGAAAGCTACGAGCGGGCCTGCAGGGAGTGGGGCATGGAGTCTCCCGGGCTCCGTCTCAGGACCCTGAACGCCATTCCCATGAAAAGGGGGCTCGGCAGTTCCTCCTCGGCCATCGTGGGGGGAGTGGCCATCGCCAACGAGCTTCGCGAACGCCCCCTGCCGAAGGAGGATCTTCTTCCCATGATGGTGGCCATGGAAGGCCACCCGGACAACGTGGTGCCCTGCTGTCTGGGCGGCATGGTGGTAAGCTGCTGGGATGGTGGAAACCTCAGGTTCGTCCGGATGCCCCCCCTTCCGCCGGACATGGTCGCCGTGGTGGCCGTGCCGGCTGTGGAACTGAGCACGGAGGATGCCCGGAAAGCCCTGCCGAAGGAAGTTCCAATGAAAGACGCGGTCTACAACCTGAGCCGCTCTGCCCTGCTGGCGGCCTCCTGGGCCACCGGGAACTGGGATAATCTTCCCTGGGCCATGGATGACCGGCTGCACCAGCCCTTCCGGGCACGGCTTTTTCCAGGCGGCGAGGCGATTCTCGAGGAGGTCCGCGGGATTCCCCAGTGCTCGGGGGTGGCCATCAGCGGCTCGGGGCCGAGCGTACTGGCTTTTTCCCGGGGCGAAGCCCACAGGGTCGCGGAGCTCATGTGCTCCATCTTCACCCGGTCAGGTGTCCGGTCCCGGTTTTTCGTCCTCTCGGAGGATTCCGCCGGGGTGACGGTGGCAAAAAACGTCAGCGGTACCGATATTTTCCGCCCTCTAAGGAAAGGAAGTGTGTTTCCCATGGCTTTCGGCGTAGACGGTTCCGGCAGGTGCGTCGTGGAGGAAGTGATCAGCGACAGCGACGTGGCGAAGATCGCAGTTCTCGGCGTGCCCGACGTTCCGGGAGTAGCGGCCCGGCTCTTCTCCGACCTTGCCGCTGCAGGGGTGGGAGCGGAAATGATCGTCCAGAGCGTCATGAGGGGGCAGATGAACGACATCGCCTTCATCGTGAAGCAGAGCCTCCTCGGGGATGCTATCTCCATCTGCAGGTCCTTCGCTTCCGGCGTGGGGGCCCAGGGGGTTACCTTCGACGCGGAGGTGGCAAAAGTGGCTCTGAAGGGGGATCTCCTCTCCGGCTGCCCGGAGATTCCGTCCCAGATGTTCTCCGTCCTGGCAGGATGCAGGATCAACATCGACATGATAGCGGCGGCCTCCACGATCATCGCCTGTATCGTGGCTTCCCCCGACATGGAGGGAGCCGCTTCCGCCCTTTCACAGTCGTTTCTCCGCTCCTGACCCCTATGGCGGAGAGTAAAATTCCTGTACAATAGGGAAAAATACCGTATGGGAGGCTGTCCCATGAAATATGTTCGCTTTTTCGTTTTCTTTGTTCTGCTGGCTCTCCTCGCCGTTTCCCCCCTGTTTGCCGAGGACTTGGAGCTCACCTCCGACAAGATGCGGTACGAGTCGGAAACGGGGGATTTCTGGGCCGACGGGAACGTGAAGGTCACCCGGGGTACCATCATGGCCACCTCCAAGACGGCGGACGGGAACATGAACCGGCAAATCTTCACCATGAAGGGCGGTGTCCACGTCTTCGGCTCCTGGCAGAAAGAGAAGGTGGACATGAAGGGCCAGACCCTCTCGGGCGTGTTCACCGAGCCCCAGGAATACATTTTCGACGGCGGGGTGAAGGGGTATTGGGGATCCCGTCAGGTTGACGCGGACAAGCTCAGGATGAAGGGCGACTACTTCTGGGGAACGAAACTCCGCCGGTACGCCGACACGAAGGAAGGATACGTTCTCGTCTGCGACGCCCTGGAGGGGAAGCTTGAGAACGGCGAAATATCCGAATTCACCGCTGCCGGGAACGTCTATTTTCTTTCCACCCCGAAGAAGGGTGATCCCACGGAGATCCGGGGGAGCAAGGCCGTCTATTCAAAGACGAGGGGAACCCTGGTGGTGTCCGGCGGCGTGACCGCCCTCCAGGCTGCCAGGTCCCTGAAATCGGAGACCCTGATATTCTTCCCCGACCGGAACCGGGTGGAGGCTTCGGGCAAGCCCAGGCTTATCTTCAAGATGGAAGGATCAAAATGAGCAAGGCGATAGCCGCCCGGTCCCTCTGCAAGTCCTACAGGGGCCGCACGGTGGTTTCTGAAGTTGACCTCGACGTCCACATGGGCGAGATCGTCGGGCTGCTCGGTCCGAACGGTGCGGGAAAAACCACCACATTCTACATGATCGTCGGGCTTGTCAAGCCCGATTCGGGAGCGGTCTCGATCAATTCCCGGGAACTGACGGCCCTGCCGGTCTACCGCAGGGCCCGTCTCGGCGTTGGCTATCTCCCCCAGGAGGCGTCCATCTTCCGGAACCTCACGGTGCGGGAGAACCTTGAGCTGGTCCTCCAGGAGAACCCTCCCCCCGAAGAACCGGCCAGGAACATGGTGGACAGGCTGATAGAGGATTTCGGCCTCCAGAAGATCACCAACATCCCCGGATATTCCCTCAGCGGAGGGGAGCGCCGCCGGGTGGAGATCGCCCGGAGCCTTGCAATCCTGCCGGACTTTCTTCTTCTGGACGAGCCATTCAGCGGCATAGACCCCATCGCCGTCTACGACATCCAGCAGATTATCCTCACCCTCCGGGGGAAGGGATTCGGCATCCTGCTGACGGACCACAACGTCAGGGATACCCTGGCCATCACGGACAGGGCCTACCTCATCCACCAGGGAAAAATCGTCATCGAGGGGCCTCCCCAGGACGTAGCGGAGAGCGAAGTGGCACGAAAGTTCTACCTGGGCGACCGGTTCTCCTGGTAGCGTTCCAGTTCACCGGTGCGCCCTTCGCGGATGGTCTTTGCCACGAACTGCACCGCCCGTGACACTTCCGGGGAGAGTCCTTCGCCGAAGCCTCTCTTTTCCGGCTGGATCCCGATGACCTCGATTTCAACGCTTTTTTTCAGGGGTTCCAGGAGGAGGGACAGAGGGATGCCGTGGCTGCTGAAGGTAATGCCTCCAGTGTCCTCCAGGTTCATTCGGCGGATGGATCCGCCCGGAAGTCCCATGTCGGCGGCGTCGGCCACCATGAGGACCTGGGGCGGATTTTTACTGAGGGGTGCTATCCAGTTTTCCGGCGTGGTTTCGCAGTTCACCGGGACGACTCCTTCGGCCGGGAAGGCCTCCAGCTCCGAGAAAAGAGCGGGGCCGGCGCCGTCGTCCAGAAGGATGGGGCTTCCTATGCACCAGAGGATTGTTTTGTTCACGTTTTTTCACGCTCCTTGCACGTCCGCCGGACGGAGTGCGGATCAAATACGGGGAGGCCGCTGACAGTGGCGAGATCGACTTCAACCATGGTGCGTCACGCCCTCTTCATGATGGCGGGAACGCTGGCGAGCAGGATACTCGGCCTGGTCCGGGAGATCGTCACCGCCGCGTGGTTCGGTGCCTCGGGGGTACTCGATGCCTTCAACGTGGCCTTCACTCTCGCGAACCTCGCCCGGCAGCTTCTCGCCGAGGGAGCCCTTTCCGCTTCCTTCGTTCCGGTCTTTTCCAGGGTCCTGGCCGACAGGGGACGAAAAGCGGCGGAAGGGCTTGCCCGACAGGCCTTTACCGTCCTCCTGGCGGCCACGGGCCTGGCCGTTCTTGCCGGTATCGTCCTGTCGCCTCTCCTGGTGGGCATTATGGCCCCGGGATTCGATCCTGTCAAAACCTCCCTTGCGGTGTCCCTCACCCGGTGGATGTTTCCCTTCCTTATGTTTGTCTCCCTGGCGGCCCTCGCCATGGGAGTGCTGAACAGCATGGGGTCCTTCCTCGTGCCGGCCCTGGCACCGGCACTGAGCAACCTTGTCTACATCGCCCTGGTGCTCCTGGCCGCTTCCTCCTGGGGGGTGTGGGGCCTCGCGGCGGCCGTCCTCGCGGGGGGGGCGTGCCAGTTTGCCCTGCAGTGGGGCTGGACGGGAAAAATGGGGGTCTCCCTTCTTCCCGCAAAACCCGACCTCCGGGATCCGGACCTGCGGAGGATGCTCTCCCTGTTCCTTCCCTACGCCGCCGGGCTCTCCCTCAACCAGGTCAACCCCGTTCTCAGCAGGATGCTCGCCTCCTTTCTCCAGGAGGGGGCAATCTCGGTGCTGAACTATGCGAACCGGGTCATCCAGCTTCCCCTGGGGCTCTTCGTCATCGCCGTCTCCCAGGCGGTGCTTCCCCAGCTTTCCCGGTGCTCTTCGGACAGCGTGAACGAATTCCGGGAGATCATGAGGGATTCTCTGCGGTTTGCCCTGTTCGTGGTTCTCCCGGTCACTCTCGGGATGATCCTGGTCTCAAGGGAAATCGTCCACCTTCTTTTCTTCCGGGGTGCTTTCGGGACGTGGGCATGGGAAGGAACGGCCCGTTCGCTGGCCATGTATTCCGTCGGCCTTCCCGGTATGGCGTGCTCCACCGTGGTCATGAGGGGGCTCTACGCCCGCAGCCTTCCCAGGCAGGCCCTGTGGGTCACCCTGACGAGCGTGGCCGCCACGGCCCTGTTCTCCCTGATCCTCATGAAACCCATGTCCTTCGGGGGGCTTGCCCTGGCCACCTCTCTCTCCTTCAGTCTTTCAGGGTGGGTTGGGGTGAGGCTGCTCTCCAGAAACCTCGGGACCGGCCTCGGGATCTTTTCCCTCTCCTGGGCCGGAAAAATGGCAGCCTCCCTGGCAGTGACCGCGGGGGTAGTCTTCGTGTACACTATTGGAATGCCCTATCCGGCGGAGGGAAGCCTTTCCCTCCGGGCGGCGTGGCTCGGAGGCATCTTCCTGGCGTCCTGCGCCGCCTATGGGGCGAGCACCGGATTACTGCGCTTCCAGGAATGGGGCTGGCTTCGGGGCGCCCTGTCCCGGAAAAAGAGTGACAGGGAAGCCAAACGATCTGACGGGGAGGAATGAACCATGACGTTGAAAAAAATAGGAGCGCTCCTGCTTCTGCTGGTTTTCGCCGCCGCCGGTGCAGCAGGTGCGCAGGATACGGACCGCTTGCTGGAACAGCGGACCGCAAACCTGTGGTTTGAAGGGGAGGCCCTCGGTGACCTCATCATCGGGGCCAGGGCGCAGTTCGCCTTCATTTACGTGGACGGGAAGCTCGTCGATGCGGCATGGTCAGATCCCATGGCCCCTGAGTGGCTGAAAAACAACACGAGTTTTTACGGAAGCAAGGAAACCAGGAAGAAAGCCATGTTCATCATCCGGGTTCGAACGGTGAGAAACCTCACCCTCGATCATTCCATGATTTCCATAGGCTCTCACGTACTCACTCCGGCGGATGTGCTCACCAACCGGCACTTCGTTCCCGTGGGGGAACTGCCCCCCGATCTGACGGCCGAATTTGCCGTGGCCGTTCCCGCTGCTTCGGTGAAGGGAAAGACAGTGCGTTTTGCCGTGGGGGACTATTCGATGGAAATGGAGCTGCCCAGGAGATGACTTCACCGGAGCGGGAACTCCTTACCCTCGGAATCGAGAGCAGCTGCGACGACTCCGCTGTGGCCCTTCTGCGGGGCGAAAGGGATGTGGTTGCCGAGCTGCTTTCGAGCCAGGTTGAGTCCCATGCCCCCTACGGAGGGGTTATTCCTGAATTTGCTGCGAGGATGCACCTCGAGGCCTTTCTTCCCCTTACCGAGGAGGTTCTCCGGAGGGCCGATGTCAGGGAGCCGGCGAAGGAGATCGGACTCATTGCCGTGACCGCCGGGCCGGGGCTCATGGGATCCCTCCTCGTGGGGGTCATGGCTGCCAAGGCCCTCTCCCTTGCCTGGAACGTGCCCCTCATCGCCGTGAACCACCTCGAAGGGCACATGTTCGCCAACGTTGTTTCCTTTCCGGAGCTTGCCCCCCCGTTCATCTGCATGATCGTCTCAGGAGGGCATACGGAGATTGTCCTGGCCGAGGATTTCGGAAAATATGTCTTCCTGGGGGGAACTCGGGATGACGCTGCCGGGGAGGCCTATGACAAAGTCGCCAAGGTTCTCGGTCTGCCTTATCCCGGGGGGCCCGTCATGGATCGTCTCGCCGCTTCAGGCAATCCGGGGGCTTTCGATTTTCCCGTCCCCATGCGGGGAAGTTCGGCGGGAATCGTGTTCAGCTTCAGCGGCCTCAAGACTGCGGCGGTGACGGAAATCGGCCGCCTGAGGGCCCAAGGAAAACCCGTCCCTGTGGAGGATGTCTGCGCATCCTTCCAGAGGGCCGTGGTGGATTCCCTGGTGGGAAAGCTCGCCCTGGCAGTGAAGCAGACCGGGGTAAAAAACGTGGCCCTGTCGGGAGGGGTTGCCGCCAACAGCGCCCTGCGGGCTGCGCTGAAGGCCCAAAAAGGATGGAACGTCTTTCTGCCTCCCGTGAACCGCTGCACCGACAATGCCGTGATGATAGCCGCCGCAGGCTGCAGCGCCTATCTGCGGGGGGTCCGGACGTCCATCGATTTTGCTCCCGACCCATCGTGGGAGCTCTGGTGAAGCATCTTTGAAGTGAAAAACTCGATAAATCGAAGTAAATAAGAAAAAAAACGAGATATTCCTCCATAATCTCCCATATTTCCACTCTACAGGTGTTGAGATTCCCCCCCTTCATCCGTAATATCTATTCCGGTCATTTAGCACTCGACTCGAAGGAGTGCTAGCATTTTGTAAAACATTCTTAGGAGGGATTTGTACCATGAATCTGAAACCGCTTGGAGACAGGATCGTAGTCAAGGTCGTCAACCATGAGGAAAAGACCAGGGGCGGCATCGTTCTTCCCGACACCGCCAAGGAAAAGCCCACCGAGGGCGAAGTCATCGCCGTCGGCACCGGCAAGGTTCTCGAGAACGGCCAGAAGCTTCCCCTTGAAGTGAAAGTCGGCGACAGGATCATCTTCAGCAAGTATGCCGGCACCGAAGTGAAGCTTGACGGCGATGAGTACGTCATTTTCAGCGAGCGGGACGTGCTCGCCATCATCGAGAAGTAGTTCCATCTTCCAGAGGAGGTAGAAAATCATGGCTAAGATTCTTATTTTCGGAGAAGAAGCCCGCCGCGCGATGCTCCGCGGTATCGATAAAGTTGCCGACACCGTGGGTGTCACCCTCGGCCCCAAGGGCCGCAACGTGGTTCTCGAGAAGAAGTTCGGCTCTCCCACCATCACCAACGACGGCGTGACCATCGCCAAGGAGATCGAGCTTGAGGACGTGTACGAGAACACCGGCGCCCAGCTGGTGAAGGAAGTGGCCTCCAAGACCAACGACATCGCCGGAGACGGCACCACCACCGCCACCGTTTTCGCCCGGGCCATCATCGCCGAGGGAATGAAGAACGTGGCCGCCGGAGCCAACGGCATGCTGATGCGTTCCGGCATCGAGCGGGCCATCGACCTTGTGGTCGACGAGCTCAAGAAGAAGGCCATTTCCGTGAAGAACCGGGACAAGATCGCCCAGGTCGCTTCCATCTCCGCCAATGACAAGGGCGTTGGCCAGCTCATCGCCGAGGCCATGGACAAGGTGGGCGAGGACGGCGTCATCACCGTGGAGGACAGCCAGACCGTGGGCACCACCCTTGAAATGGTGGAAGGCCTCCAGTTCGACAAGGGCTACATCAGCCCCTACATGGTCACCGATCCCGAGAGGATGGAAGTCTCCCTTGACGACGCCTACATCCTTATCCACGACGGCAAGATCAGCAACATCAAGGATCTCCTTCCCACCCTCGAGAAGGTTGTCCAGACCGGCAAGCCCCTGCTCATCATCGCCGAGGACGTGGAAGGCGAAGCCCTTGCCACCCTCGTGGTGAACAAGCTGAGAGGCGTCATGCAGGTTGCGGCCGTGAAGGCTCCCGGATTCGGCGACCGCCGCAAGGCCATGCTCCAGGACATCGCCATTGTCACCGGCGGCCAGGTCGTCAGCGAAGAGATCGGCATCAAGCTTGACAGCACCGAACTCTCCATGCTCGGCAAGGCCAAGAAGGTCCGCATCACTAAGGAAGAGACCACCATCGTGGAAGGCGCAGGCAATTCCGAGGAAATCCGGAAGCGCGCCGCCCAGATCAAGAAGGAGATCGAGGACTCCACCTCCGAGTACGACAAGGAGAAGCTCCAGGAGCGCCTTGCCAAGCTCGTCGGCGGCGTGGCCGTGATCCAGGTCGGCTCTGCCACGGAAACCGAGCAGAAGGAACTGAAGCACCGCATCGAGGACGCCCTCAACGCCACCCGCGCCGCAGTCGAGGAAGGCATCGTGGCCGGCGGCGGAGTCGCCCCCGTGAGCTGCATCGACGCCCTCGAGAAGTTTGTCGCCACCCTTGCCGGCGACGAGCGCACCGGCGCCACCATCGTCCTCAAGGCTCTCACCTCTCCCCTGCACCTTATCGCCGAGAACGCCGGCTTCCAGGGCGACGTGGTCGTCGAGAAGGTCCGCGGCCTGAAGGCCGGACACGGACTCAACGCCGCCACCGGTGATTATGTCGACATGATCGAGGCCGGCATCATCGACCCCGTGAAGGTTACCCGCAGCGCCCTCCAGAACGCGGGCTCCATCGCCGCCATGGTCCTCACCACAGAGGCCATCGTCGCCGACAAGCCCGAGAAGAAGGAACCCGCCATGCCCAGGGGCGGCATGGGCGGCATGGAGGATATGTACTAGAATCCATCCCCCCGAGGGAATGAAGAAATGGTATAGTGAAGCCTCCCGGAGGAATCCGGGAGGCTTTTTCATTCTTTCACGGAAAGGATGTGGCGTTCATGAAAGAACCGGGAACGGACGGCGAGGCCGGAATACCGGCACCCGGGGCGGACGGACAGGCTTTTCCCTTTTTCGGCGTTTTAGCGGCAGTGGCCTCCCTTGCCCTTGCCGTGGTCTTTCCGCTGATCAAGCCCCTCGCCTGGTCGGTGCTCCTTTCCTTTTCAGTCTATCCCCTGTTCGAAAAAATGAGGGAGGGGCCGTTCCGCAGGCGGTCCGACGGCTTTTCCGCCGCCGCTGCCACGGGGATGATCGTCCTGTTCGCCGTCATTCCCTGCATCTTTGTCCTCGTCCTGGCCCTGCGGGAAGGTGTACGTCTCCACGGATTTGTCCTCGAAGTTCTGGCCGCCATGGAATCCACCGGTGAAGGGGCCCTGGCCACCCTCCTTCCCGAGTGGCTCGTGGAGCATATCCGCCCGTGGATGGTACGGTATCCGGCGATCCGGGGGTGGGTACGGGAGACGGCGGCCCGGGGCGCAGTGGAGGCGGTGTCGGCGGCGGGAGACGCGGCGCTGTTTCTCTACTACGTTTCCATCATCACCGTATCCTGCTTTTTTCTTCTCCGGGACGGAAAGTACATCGTCTCCTACCTGCGGGAAATCGTCCCCCTTCCCCCGGATCAGGCCGCGGGCTTTTTCGACCGGGGAAATCGGACGCTCCAGGCGGTGGTGTACGGTGTCCTGCTCACGGCTCTGGTGCAGGGGGCGGCTGGTGGACTCGGGTGGCTCATCGCGGGCCTTCCCAACCCGGTGCTCTTCGGCGCCCTCATGACGTTTTTTGCCCTGATTCCCTTCCTCGGGACAGCTTTTGTCTGGCTTCCCGGTGGGGTTTACCTGCTGGCAGTTTCGGACTGGACCGGCGGCCTCATTCTGCTTGGATGGGGCGTTCTGGTGGTGGGAACCATCGGCCGGGTATTGAAGGCCCTTTTCATTTCCGGCGGAGGAAAGATCCACTTCTTCGTGGTCTTCGTGGGCATCGTGGGCGGCCTTGCCGCCTGGGGAATCCTCGGTCTTTTCATCGGACCGCCCGTGATGAGCCTCTTTCTTTTTCTTCTTGAAAACTACAGGATCACGCGAAAGACCCGGATTCTGCACATGGAGGCCCATTCCGGAGCGGATCTGGCCTCTTCCGGTGCCGGGGTGTATGATCAGGAAAACTGACGTTCCCGGAGGAAGGCATGAACGAACGGACCCGGAAGCTCGTTGACTGTTTTTTTGCTGAAAACACCGGCCTGGAACCTGTTAGGGATCAGGTGCTCGAGGCCGCCCATGTGCTGGTCCGCCGATTTTTGGAGGGCGGTACGCTTCTTGTCTGCGGCAACGGGGGAAGCTGTGCCGACAGTGACCATATCGTGGGGGAGCTCATGAAGGGCTTCCTTCTGAAGCGCCCCCTGCCGCCTGCGGAGAGGGAACTCTTCGGCTCCCTGTTCGGCCCGGAAGGCGCGGCTCTGGCGGATAAGCTCCAGGGAGCCCTGCCCGCCATATCCCTCTGCAGCCAGCAGGCCCTCGTGACGGCGGTGGCCAACGACGGCGATTACGGCCTCGTGTTTGCCCAGCAGGTCATGGGGTACGCCGGCCCGGGAGACGTGGTTCTGGGCATTTCCACGTCGGGGAACGCCCGGAATGTGAAATGGGCCTTCATGGCGGCGAAGGCGAGGGGCGCCTTTTCCATGGCCCTTACCGGCGAAGGGGGAGGGGCGCTGAGGGATGCAGCGGACCTGTGGATTCCCGTCCCGGACGGACGGACATTCAGGATCCAGGAGCTTCATGGGGCCGTCTATCATTTGCTCTGCGCCTTCGCTGAATCGGAGATGTTTCCGGAATGACGGACTTCCCGGCTCCTTTTCTGCTGCTGCCGGCATACAAGGACTACCTGTGGGGAGGGAACAGGCTGGCCTCCCTCTTCGGTAAGATGGGTGGGCCGGAACGGATCGCCGAGAGCTGGGAACTGTCGGCCCATCCCGACGGGAAATCGGTGATCGCCGGCGGGCCGTTCAGGGGGCAGACCCTGTCGGCCTTTCTGGAAAGCCATCCCGGAGCGGCAGGGACGGCAGTTCCCCCGGGAGAACCATTCCCGCTGCTCGTGAAGCTCATCGACGCCGCCGAAAACCTTTCGGTCCAGGTTCATCCCGGTGACGAATACGCCCGCCGGACGGAAGGGAACCGGGGCAAGACGGAGATGTGGTACGTCCTCCGGAGCGACCCCGGTGCTTTTCTTTACTGCGGTTTTTCCCTGCCGGTGACGAGGGGGGAAGTGGAAGAGCGGATCCGGGAGGGCACTCTGCCGGAGGTTCTCCGTTCCGTCCCCGTGGAGCCGGGAGACGTTTTCTTCATCCCTGCTGGAACGATCCACGCCATCGGGGAAGGTATCATCCTGGCGGAGGTCCAGGAGAGCTCCAACATCACGTACCGGGTCTTCGATTACGGCAGGGCCGGTGCGGACGGACGGCCCAGGCCCCTCCACATCGGGAAGGCCCTGGATGTCCTCCGCCTGGATGAAGGTTGCCCTCCGCCTCCTGGCGTGGAAATAGGGTTCCGTTCCGTTCCCGGAGGGGAGCTTCGTCTCCTGTGCTCCTGCCCATCCTTCACCTGCAGTGTGCTGGAACTGAACGGGCGTTTTTCGCAAAAAATGGGGGACGAGTTCTTCCTTTCCCTGCTCTGTCTCGACGGAAAAGCCCGTCTCTCATCGTCCGGAGGCGGACTCGGGATCGGCACTGGGGACAGCGCCTTCGTCCCCGCCGGACGGAGAGACATCCTCCTGGAAGGAACGGGAGAGTTTCTGCTGACATTCCCCGGCAGACCGGAGTAATGTTACTTGCCCGGAGACTCAGGTCAATGTTCTCTTCTGTGGAACGAAGAAGGGCTTTCTGATAAGATACCTGTGCTATACACCCCATTGATTCGGGAGGAATGGATTTTTGGACAACATTGTCATTCTTGATTGCGGTTCCCAGTTCACCCAGCTTATCGCCCGCAGGGTCAGGGAACTGAAGGTGCACAGCGAAATCCTTCCCTGGGATGTTTCCCTCGGGGAGATTGAAAGCCGCAGGCCGAGCGGCGTCATAATCTCCGGAGGCCCCATGAGCGTCACCGACGAGGACGCCCCCGCCGTTCCGGAAGGACTGTTTTCCCTGGGGGTGCCCGTGCTGGGCGTCTGTTACGGGATGCAGCTCGTCACCAGCATGATGGGAGGCAGGGTCACATCGGGAACGGCGAGGGAGTACGGCCGTACGGAAATTTCCCTTTCCGGAGAATCCCTTCTTTTCGATGGCGTGCCGTCTTCTTTCGAGGTCTGGATGAGCCACGGTGACCACATCGATGTCCTCGCCCCGGGCTTCCGGCTCGTCGCGAAGACCGCGAAAGGCGTTCCGGCGGCCATGGAGAATCCCGAAAAAGGCATCTGGGGACTCCAGTTCCACCCGGAAGTGGTCCACACCCGTTTCGGCACCGAAATCCTTTCCAATTTCCTCTTCCGGGTCTGCTCCTGCTCGCCTGACTGGGACCTGGGCAACTGGATCGACATCATGGTGGAGGAGATCCGGCAGAAGACCGGCAACGACCGGGTGATCTGCGGCCTGTCGGGCGGCGTGGACTCCTCGGTGGCGGCAGTTCTCACGGCCCGGGCCATCGGCGAACGACTGGACTGCATTTTCGTGAACAACGGTCTGCTCCGACTCGGCGAGGCCGAGGAAGTATTGGAGCAGTACAAACAGCTCAGCCTCAAGGTCCACTACGTGGACGCCTCGAAAACCTTTCTGTCCGCCCTCGCCGGAGTCACCGACCCCGAGAGGAAGCGGAAGATCATCGGCGAAACCTTCATCCGGGTCTTCGAGAAGGAAGCCGCCCGCTTCGAGGACGCCGCCTGGCTTCTCCAGGGAACCCTCTATCCCGACGTCATCGAGAGCGGCCACAAGGGAAAGAACGCCTCGGTCATCAAGAGCCACCATAACGTGGGCGGACTGCCGGATGACATGAAGCTGAAGGTTCTCGAACCCCTCCGGGACCTTTTCAAGGACGAGGTCCGGACCACGGGACGCCTTCTCGGCGTGCCGGAGGCAATTGTCTCCAGGCAGCCCTTCCCCGGTCCCGGCCTTGCCGTTCGGTGTTTAGGCGAGATCGACGAGACGAGGCTGGATACCCTCCGCCACGCGGACGCCATTTTCCGGGAGGAGATCGCCTCCTGGGAGGGGTACCCGTCCATCTGGCAGGCCTTCGCCGTCCTCCTCCCCGTGAAGACCGTAGGCGTCATGGGCGATTCACGGACCTACTCGGAAGTGGCCGTCCTCCGGGCGGTGGAGTCCCACGACGGGATGACCGCCGACTGGGTACGGGTACCCTACGACATTCTCGACCGCACAGCGAGGCGGATCTGCAACGAGGTGAAGGGAGTGAACCGGGTGGCCCTGGACGTGACGAGCAAGCCGCCCTCCACCATAGAGTGGGAGTAGGATGAACATGGGGGAAGGAGACATGCTGACGGAGGACGGAACGTACGGCAGGAAGGCGAGGGGCTGGTTTCTCCCGTTCCTCATCATCTTCATGGCCATGGCCTACCTTTCCTACCTGGTCTCCCTTCCTCTCCTGGCGCCCCTGGCCTGGTCGGCGCTCCTGTCGTTCATCGTCTATCCCCTTTTTTCCCGGATGAGGCCGATAATGACCTTTTCCCGATCGGGCAACGTCCCTGCGGCCATCGCCACGGGGGGGATCGTACTCCTCATCGTTCTGCCCACAGTTTTCGCAGGGTACGTGGCGGCCAGGGAAGGGATGAAGCTCTTCGAGTCCTTTTCCGGCTGGCTCTCCAACGCTGACCTGTCCGGAGAATTTGACCTTTCCTCCCTCCTGCCCCCTTTCGCGGCGGAGAAGCTGAGGTCGTGGGGCGAAGAATACCCCATGGTGGCGAGCATGGCGGAGCAGGCCAGGGATTGGTTTGCAACCCATGCAGTGACCGTGTTCAGAAAAGTGCTGGGGAGCACCCTGACCGTAGCCTATTACCTCGCGGTGATCGTGGTGTCCTGTTTTTTCCTCATACGGGACGGGAGCCTCATCATCGGATACCTCAAGGATATCCTCCCCCTTCGCGAGGAAGAGCGGGACGCTTTTTTCCGCAGGGCGAAGGAGGTCCTTCAGGCGGTGGTCTACGGCGTCATCGTCACGGCCTTTGTTCAGGGTGTTCTCGGAGCGGCGGGCTGGTGGTATGCAGGCCTCGACAGCCCCATGTTTTTCGGTGCCCTGATGATGCTGCTGGCCATGATCCCCTTCGTGGGAACGGCGCTTCTCTGGGGGCCGGCGGGAATATACCTCCTCTACGCGGGAAACGTCGGGGACGGAGTCTTTCTTCTTCTCTGGGGAATTTTCGTCGTCAGCATGGCGGACAACCTCCTCCGGCCCCTTTTCATCTCCGGAGGGGGCAAGGTGCATCTTCTTATCGTGTTCATAGGCGTTCTCGGCGGCCTTGCAGCCTGGGGATTCCTCGGGCTCTTCATGGGGCCCCTGGTGATCTGCCTCTTCGCCTTCCTTCTTGAAAGCTACAGGATCATGTGGAAGGCGTACCTTGAAGGAAAGACGAAAAACACTGGCTGCCGTCCTGATAAAACAAATCCCCTGCGGGAAGGGAAGGATTAGATTCATGCCTCTGGTGATCGCACTGTCCGGCTTCAAGAACGGAGGGAAGACCACCCTCGCTCTCGGTCTGCTCAGGGAAATCCTCTCGGCCGGGCTTTCGGCCGCTTTTGTAAAACATACGGAAAAGGACGTCCTGCCGCCGGAAGAAACGGATACGGGAAAAACTTCCGCCATGGGGATCCCTTCCCTTTATTGGGGAGGGGATGGAGCGCTCCTGGAAGCCCGGGCCGGAGAGATTTCCAGGGAAAAAATCCTGGAGTTCTTCCCCGGGAAGGACATCGTGATCGTGGAGGGAGCCAAGGGACTGCCCCTGCCCAGGATCTGGGTGGGAGATCCCTGCGGCGTGCCGCCGGATCTCAAGGGAGTGTTCGCCTTTTTTGACCGCACCGCTTCCGGCAGTGACGGAAAGAAGGTTTTCTTCCCCGGCCGGGAGAAGGATCTTGCGGCCATGATCATCGGAATGTACGAAAGAACCGGGGGGAATTCCCCGGCCACACTGTACGTGCAGGGAAAGAAGATTCCCCTGAAAACTTTCGTGTCGGGAATGATCGCCGGCTGTCTGGCGGGACTTGTGCTTCCTTTGAAAGGTGTGAACTCGCTGAAAGGTGGAGCGGAAATCTACCTGAAACGCCGGAAATAAGCCGTTTTTTGGCAATCAACGCTTGTTTTTTGTATTTTTACTCCCTATAATTGCTCTCGCACCGGGCTTTTTCTTTTTTCGGGAGTTGTGGACGCTGGTCCCATCAAAACGAGGAGGTAGTGGAAATGGACTTTTTACTGTTGTTGATCGTCGGCATCACCGGAATCGCCGCACTTGCGTTCGCTTTCATATCCTATGTGCGCATCGATATGTTCAGGGTTGAAAACGAAAGGGTTTCGGAGCTTTCGAACATCATTCACAGGGGGGCCATGGCTTTCCTGTACAGGGAATATAAATGGCTTCTTCCCTTCCTTGTCATCGTCGGCGTGCTCCTCTGGGTCCAGATCGGCGGACCGGCCGGCTTTTCCTTCATCATCGGGGGACTCTGCAGCGCAGCGGCCGGATACGCGGGCATGGTGGTCGCCACCAAGGCCAACGGCAAGACGGCCTTCGCCGCCACCAGGGGCATGAACGACGCCCTCACCATGGCTTTCAAGGGCGGCAGCGTCATGGGCATGTCCGTAGTCGGCATCGGTGTCCTGGGCATCCTTTTCTGCTACGCTCTCTTTGAAGATCCGACCCTCATCACCAGCTTCGGCATGGGGGCCAGCTCCATCGCCCTCTTCGCCCGCGTGGGCGGCGGCATCTACACGAAGGCTGCCGACGTCGGAGCCGACCTGGTGGGGAAGGTTGAAGCCGGCATCCCCGAGGACGACCCCAGAAACCCCGCAGTCATCGCCGACAACGTGGGCGACAACGTGGGCGACATTGCCGGCATGGGTGCCGACCTGTTCGAGTCCTACGTGAACTCCATCATCGCCGCCATGGCCATCGGACTTGCGGCCTTCGGATCGAAAGGTGTCGTTTATCCCCTCGTTCTGGGCGGCGTGGGCATTCTTGCCGCCATCGCCGGAACCACTTTCGTGAAGGTGAAGGACGGCGGAAACGCCGCTGCCGCCCTCCGTATGGGAACCTTCGTCACCGGCGGCATCATGATTGCCGGCGCTTTCCTCGTCACCCTCGCCATGTTCAGGGAATTCGGCCTCTTCCTGTCCGTTCTCTCCGGTGTGGGTGTGGGCGTGCTCATCGGTTTCGTTACTGAAATCTACACCTCCGGCGACTACTCTTCTGTCAAGCACATCGCCGAATCCTCCAAGACCGGCCCGGCCACGGTCATTCTCTCCGGAATGGCCGTCGGCATGAAATCCACGGTGATCCCGGTGGTTCTCATCTGCGCCGCCACCCTCGTCAGCTACTATTTCAGCGGCCTGTACGGCATCGCCTGCGCCGCCGTGGGCATGCTTTCCATCACTGGAATGGCCCTGAGCGTTGACGCCTACGGTCCCATTGCCGACAACGCCGGCGGCATCGCCGAGATGAGCCATCTTCCCAAGGAAGTACGCAAGATCACTGACAAGCTCGACGCCATCGGAAACACCACCGCCGCCATGGGCAAGGGACTCGCCATCGGTTCGGCCGCCCTCACCGCCCTGGCCCTGTTCGCAGCATACGCCCATTCCGTAAAGCTCGCCGCCATCGACCTCAACGATCCCAAGGTCATGGTGGGCCTCTTCCTCGGCGGGATGCTTCCCTTCCTCTTCAGCTCCATGTCAATCCAGGCGGTGGGCCGTGCGGCGGAAGCCATGATCGACGAAGTGCGCCGCCAGTTCAAGGAAATTCCCGGAATCATGGAAGGCACAGGGCAGCCCGAATACGAGAAGTGCGTGGACATCTCCACCGCCGCTGCCCTGAAGGAAATGATCATCCCCGGCCTTCTCGCGGTCCTTTCTCCCGTGGTTGTGGGCTTCACCCTCGGCGCCCAGGCCCTCGGCGGGCTTCTCGGCGGCTCCATCGTCACCGGCGTGATGCTGGCCATCTTCATGTCCAACTCCGGCGGTGCATGGGACAACGCCAAGAAATACATCGAAGAGGGCAACTTCGGCGGCAAGGGAACGCCCGAGCATGCCGCCGCCGTGGTCGGCGATACGGTGGGCGACCCCTTCAAGGATACCGCCGGGCCCAGCCTCAATATTCTCATCAAGCTCATGTCCGTGGTGGCTCTCGTCCTCGCGCCCCTGTTCGTGTAAGGGTAAAAGAAGAGTACAATACTGGGGGGAAGGGAAACCTTCCCCCCGAATTTTTTTGTGTGGTGAGGAGGACCAGGGGTGCAGCAGTCCGATGACGTCAGGCGCATCAAGGAACGGCTCGATATCGTGGAAGTGATCGGTGACCATGTCCGCCTGAAGAAAGCAGGGGCGAACTTTATCGGCCTGTGTCCCTTCCACGAGGAGAAGACCCCGTCCTTCACGGTATCCCCTTCCCGGCAGACCTTTCACTGCTTCGGCTGCGGCCAGGGAGGCGATATCTTCACGTTCGTCATGGAGAAGGAGAGCCTTGGTTTCAGGGAGGCCCTGGAAGTCCTCGCCGCACGGGCCGGAGTGACCCTTTCCGCCTCCAGGGGCGGAGAGAAGCGGGACCGCAGCCTGTCGGACATCATGGAGATGGCCTGCTCCCATTACCGGAACCTGCTCCGGGGACCGGAAGGGGAAGCCGCCCGGGCCTACCTCGGGAGGAGGAACCTGCTCCCCGAAACCTGGGAGCGGTTTGAGCTCGGCTGGGCTCCTTCATCGTGGGATTCCCTCTGGAACAGTCTTTTCAGGCAGGGAGTGCCACCGAAGGAGGCCCTGGACGCCGGGCTCGTCCTGGAAGGGAAGGGGGGGCTTTACGACCGCTTCAGGGGCAGGGTGATCTTCCCGGTGAGGGACATTGCGGGTAGGCTTCTCGCCTTCGGGGGAAGGCTCATCGACGGCGAAGGGGCCAAGTACATCAACAGCCCGGAAGGAGCGCTCTACAGCAAGAGAAAGAACCTCTACCTCCTCCACAGGGCGAAGGAAGCGGCCCGGGCCACGGGAAGGCTGATCCTCGTGGAAGGCTACATGGACGCCATCCGGCTCCACCTGGGAGGATTCGAGGAGACCGCCGCGTCCCTGGGAACGGCCCTCACCGAAGAGCAGGCGGCACTCATTCGGCGCCTGGCGGACCGGTGCTGCATCTGCTACGATTCCGATCTCGCGGGGCAGGAGGCGGCCATGAGGGGAATGTACGTGCTCCAGAAAGCGGGGCTGGACGTCAGGGTCGTGGAACTTCCCAGGGGAAAGGACCCCGACGATCTCCTCTCCCTTCCCGAGGGCAGGGAGCTTTTCGAGAAGGCCCTGGCCTCGGCCAGGCCGCTGATTCTCCATCATGTCTTCCTCCGGGGCGAGATGCTCAGGTCTCCCGACAAGCGCCGCAAGGCCGCCGACGAGATTCTATCGGGCCTGGGCAGCCTGTCCCCTGTGGACGTGGCCCCCTACCTGCCCAGGGTTGCCGCCTCCATGGGCATCTTTCCCCACGAACTGAGCGCTTTGCTGGAAGAATACCGGAAGCGGGGGGGAAGCCGGGAACATTCCGCTGCGGACACGGAACGACCCGTCGCCCCGAGGAGGGAGGACGAAGGTGACGAAGTGGAGGCCGCCGTGTGTGCCCTGCTGTGGAAGGATGACCATATCCGCAGGACCGCGGACGAAATACAGGTTCTTTCCCTTGTCGAGGACGAGCGTATCCAGACGGTGGCGGCAGCCCTTCTTTCCGCCCCGTCCAGGGAGGATGTGGAAGCCCGCTGGCATTCCCTCGGGGAGACATTCCCCCTCCGGGCCATCGCCCGCGGAGGAGACTGGTGCGAGGGGCTCGGTGACGCACGGGCGGCCTGGGATGTTGTCCTGGACATTCTCGGCAAAAGGAAAGCCCGGCGGGAATATGAACGTATCAGGGAAAAACTTTCCCGGGGTGAGGCGGACAGGGAAGATCTCCTGCGGTTCCAGGAGGTTGCCCGGTTGCTCAAGAGCAGCCCTGCGGAAAAGGAAAAATGACTTTGTGAAAGAATTGAAAAATACGGACCAGGTTTGATATACTTTTCGATGGCTTTACTACCGGAGGAAAAAGAATCATGAGACTGGACAAATATCTGAAACTCGCCCGCCTCGTCAAGAGGCGCACCGTGGCGCAGGAAATGGTCACCCTCGGAGCCGTGAGGATCAACGGAAGGCAGTGCAAGCCCGCTGCCGAGATCCGGACGGGGGATGTCCTCGACATAGCCTACCCCTCGAGAATCCTGACAGTGGAAATCCTCTGTGATGACGAAAACGTGCTCAAGCGGGGCGCTCCCGGAGGAGCCTACGGCGTCCGGGAGGAACGGCGGGCGGATCCGGCGGAAAAACCGTGGTAGCGGAAGGACATCATCCCTGGACGGATGACGAAGGAACAGAACAGAGGAACAGAACGAACCAACAGAACGAAGGAGCTGAGACCGGTGAGCAGTATTATAGGAGTGCACGGAAGAGAAATAATAGACTCCCGGGGAAACCCGACGGTGGAAGTGGAGGTCTGGCTTGACAGCGGGGCTTCCGGAAGGGCTGCAGTGCCCTCCGGCGCGTCCACCGGCACCTACGAGGCGGTGGAGCTTCGGGACGGCGGTCCGCGGTACAACGGCAAGGGGGTTCTGAAGGCCGTGAACGGGGTCAACGAGAAGATTGCCCCCGAGATCATGGGATTTGACGCCGACGACCAGGCCGAGCTCGACGCCGCTCTCATGGAGCTCGACGGAACGCCGAACAAGGGCGAACTCGGCGCCAACGCCATCCTGGGCGTGTCCCTCGCGACGGCCAGGGCTGCCGCCGACGACCACGACATGCCCCTGTGGGCGTGGATCGGCGGCCTCGGGCCCTTCTCCCTCCCCACGCCCATGATGAACGTGATCAACGGCGGGGCCCATGCGGACAACAACGTGGACATCCAGGAGTTCATGATCGTTCCCCACGGTGCCGAGACCTTTGCCGAGGCCCTCCGCATGGGGGTGGAGACCTACCATTCCCTGAAGAAGACAGTCAACGCCAGGGGATACAGCACCGCCATAGGTGACGAGGGCGGTTTCGCCCCCGACCTGAAGAGCAACCGCGAGGCCATCGACCTCATTCTCGAGGCGGTGGAGAAGGCCGGATACGCCCCAGGCAAGGACGTGAGCCTGGCTCTCGACCCTGCCGCCTCCGAGTTCTTCAAGGACGGCAAGTATCATTTCACCGGCGAGAACAAGGTCTTTTCGGCCGAGGAGATGGTGGACTACTGGGAGGAACTCTGCCGTGACTATCCCATCCTTTCTATCGAGGACGGAATGGCGGAGGACGACTGGGCAGGCTGGTCGGTCATGACCTCAAGGCTCGGGAAGAAAATCCAGATCGTTGGGGACGACCTGTTCGTCACCAACCCGGAAAAGCTCACCAGGGGCATTGAGGAAGGGGTCGCGAACGCGGTTCTCATCAAGCTCAACCAGATCGGCACCCTCTCCGAGACCCTTAACGTCATCGCCCTCGCGAAGCGGTACGGCTACGGGACCATCATCTCCCACCGCTCGGGCGAGACGGACGACTCCTTTATCAGCGACCTGGCCGTCGCCACGGGAGCGGGCCAGATCAAGACGGGAGCTCCGGCGCGGATCGACAGGGTCGCCAAGTACAACCAGCTTCTTCGCATCGCCGAAGACCTGGAGCGGGCACCCTATGCCCGGCTTTCCCAGTTCCGGGGCAACCCGTACAGATAACATCACAAGGAGGACACACGATGAAGAAGATAATTTCCACCACGGCGGCCCCGGCGGCCGTCGGACCTTACAGCCAGGCCGTTCGGGCAGGGAATTTCCTTTTCTGCTCGGGACAGATTCCCATCGATCCTGCCACGGGGAATTTCGTCGAGGGCGGAGTGGAGCAGCAGGCGGAGCAGGTTCTGAAGAACGTCAGGGCGGTTCTCGAAGGGGCGGGCTACTCCCTTTCCGACGTGATCAAGGCCACCGTTTTCGCTGTGAGCATGGGCGATTTCGCCGTTGTCAACGGAGTGTACGCGCGGTACTTCGACAAGGAGCCGCCTGCGAGATCCTTCGTGGAAGTAAGCGCCCTCCCCAAGGGCGCCCTCGTGGAAATCGAAGTCGTCGCCTGGAAAGAATAGCTCCCGGGGCGGAGACGTTTCTCCGCCCCTTCACTCCACTGGAGGAAGTGCGGAAATGAAGATTGCTGAACCCACCGTTGAACGGCTTGTACAGTACCACCGCCTGCTGGAGCAGCTCGTCGCCGAAGGCCAGAAAGTGGTTTCCTCCCAGGAAATGGGGGAGATGCTTTCTTTCAAGGCCAGCCAGGTGAGAAAAGATCTTTCCTATTTCGGGGAGATCGGCAAGAGAGGCGTCGGATACCACGTGGACCGTCTCCATAAGCATATAAGCCGAATACTGGCTTCGCCGAGGAAATGGTCCATCGGGCTCGTCGGAGTGGGAAAGCTCGGAGAAGCGCTGCTGGGATACAAGGCGTTCCAGAGCGAGAAATTCCGCATCGAAGCTCTGTTCGACGTGGACACGGACAAAATCGGCAAGGACATACAGGGCATTCCGTGCTATTCCTCGGATGCCATTTCGGAGGTTGTCCGGGAAAAAAAGATCGAAGTGATCATCATCACCGTTCCGGGGACTGCGGCGCAGCATGTGGCCGACAAGGCCCTCCAGGCGGGAACTGTCAAGGGAATTCTCAACTTCGCCCCGGTGTCCCTTTCCGTTCCGGGAGATGTGCTTCTCGCCGCCGTCGATATATCCGTTGAACTCGAGAAACTGCTTTTCTTTCTCAAGCACAAAGACGAGTAGTATTTGATAGAATATCATGGTCCCGGTCGGGGCCTTCGAACCAAATTTCTTTGAGGAGGCGTTTGTTTATGGAACAGCAGTGCGGACAGGCAGCAGGAGGAGCTGGAGGACAGGGCAGTCTTATGGGAATGCTTTTCCCTCTCGCGATATTTGTCGTTATCTTCTATTTCTTCATCATCAGGCCCCAGAAGAAGCGGCAGAAAGCCCAGGACCAGCTTCTGGCGTCCCTCACCAGGGGCGACCAGATCGTCACCATCGGCGGATTTTTCGCCACCATAAGGGAAGTCAAGGATGACAGCATCGTCGTGGAGATCGCCGACGGAGTCAAGGTCCGGATACTGAAATCCGCAGTGGCCACCAAGCGCGCCGCGGCCGCCCCCCAGCAGAAGGAATCCGCCCCCAGGGACGAATCCGGTACTGCCGAAGAGGAAAAGAACTGACCTTTTCCCAGGTGAACAACGACACCGGTGCGGAGAGGGTCGCCTTCCGGCGGCCGCTCCGCTTTTTCCGGTCTTTTGATATGTACTAATTTCGCGGAGTGTCCAGGAGGGAAGAATAATGCTCAGAAGAGACCGCTGGCGGCTCGGAATCGTCGCCATCGTGGTAGTTGCGGCTCTCGTGACGGTGTTTCCCATTTCGGGAAAGATCAACCTCGGGCTGGACCTGAAGGGCGGCGCCCATATCGTCCTTCAGGCAAAAGAATCAGCCGACAGCAAGGTAACTGAAGACAGCATCGAAAGGCTCCTTGCCGTCCTTCGGAACAGGGTTGACCAGTACGGCGTGGCCGAACCGGTCATCCAGAGGGAAGGCAGGGACAGGGTTATCGTTGACCTTCCCGGAATACAGGATCCTGATGCGGCCCTCGAACTCATAGGCAAGACCGCCGAACTCGAGTTCCGGTCCGTCGTGGAATCGACGGCCTCGGTGCCTCCGGGGCCCCATCGGGAGAATTACGAAAGCGACGAAGAGTTCCAGCGGGCCCAGACCCGGTGGAACGAGGCCAAGGCCCAGATCGAGAGCGGCAGGGAAAGCCTTGCGAAAAAAGGCGAAGGTCTCGCCGGTTCCCGGGTTTCCAGGGATGACGAAGGCAGGTATTACCTTCTTGGTCCCGTGCTCGTGGGCGGAAAAGATCTCGTTGATGCCAAGACCCAGTACGATAACCTCGGCCGGGCCGTTGTGGGACTGACCTTCAGCTCCGAAGGGGCCAAGCTCTTTGACAGGGCAACGGCTGACAACGTGGGACGGCAGATCGCCATTGTCCTTGACGGAGTGGTCATATCCGCTCCCGTAGTTCAGGAGCGGATCACCGGCGGAAATGCCCAGATTTCGGGACGGTTCAGCCCCGCGGAGGCAAGCCGGCTTTCCATCATGCTCCGGGCCGGCGCGCTCCCCATCGCCGTCGAAGTCATAGAGAACAGGTCGGTGGGGCCGAGCCTCGGCGAGGACTCCATCAACTCCGGAATCAGGGCGGGCCTTATCGGCGCCTCCCTCGTGTTTCTCTTCATGCTGCTCTACTACAGGACCCTCGGCATTGCCGCCGACGCGGCCCTTGCCGTGTCCATTCTCCTCGTCTTCGCGGGCCTTATCTCCCTCAAGGCCACCCTCACCCTCCCCGGAATCGCGGGTATCGTGCTGACCATCGGCATGGCCGTGGACGGCAACGTACTCATCTATGAACGGATGAGAGAAGAGACCAGGGCGGGAAAGACGCCCCTGGCAGCCGTTGACGCGGGCTTCAAGAAGGCCTTGACGACCATTCTGGACGCCAACATCACCACGCTCATCGCTGCCGCCGTGCTGTTCTACTTCGGCAGCGGACCTGTCCGCGGTTTTGCGGTGACCCTCAGCATCGGCATCGTGGCGAGCGTTTTCTGTAACGTACTCGTCACCAGGGCGCTCCTCCAGCACTTCATGGGAGGACGGGGTGCGGCCGGTTCCATGCTGCACCGCTCCTGAGAGGGAGGAAAGACGACCATGAGAACTTTTTTCATCGACTTCATGAAACACAGGAAGGCAGCCCTGATGCTCAGCCTTCTTTGCATCGCGGCGAGCCTCGGGCTCATTTTCGTCAAGGGACTGAACCTCGGCATCGACTTTACCGGGGGGAACGTGGTGCAGGTAGAATTCACACAGCCCACGGCTATTGAGGACATCCGCCAGGTATTGACCTCCGTCGGCCAGGGAGGTTCCGTCATCCAGTCCTACAGCGACCGGGGGGTCATCATCCGGATCAGCGCCAATGAAGAAGAGGCGCGCAGGCAGACCGTGGAGTCCCTGCGGTCGAAATTTCCGGGCATGCAGGTCATCCGGCTCGAAAAGGTCGGTCCGGTAGTGGGAGAAGAACTGCGGCAGGAGGCTTTTATTGCCCTGATCCTCGCCCTGGCGGGCATTCTCGCTTACATAACCGTCCGGTTCCAGTTCCGCTTTGCCGTGGTGAGCGTGGCAGCCCTTCTCCACGACGCTGTCATCACCCTTGGAATTTTCAGCCTTACCGGCATGGAAATTTCCTCGTCCTTCATCGCCGCCATTCTCACTATCGTGGGATATTCGCTGAACGACACCATCGTCGTTCTCGACCGCGTCAGGGAAAACTGGAAAAACCTCAGGGGAACGGGAATCGTGGATCTGCTCAACTCTTCAATCAACCAGACGCTTTCCAGAACCATCAACACGTCGGTCACAACCCTGCTTCCCGTGGTGGCACTCTATCTCTGGGGCGGAGAGGTGCTCAGGAGTTTCTCCTTCGCCCTCCTGGTGGGTATCCTGGTGGGGACCTACAGCTCCATTTACGTGGCCTCCGGCCTCCTCGCGGAGTGGTGGAGCAAGGTGCCCCAGAAAGGCTGATCATTCTTCCGCAGTACGGGAGCCCCCTCTGGGGGCTCCTTTTTTTTGTACACCTGTCGTCTGCAGCGTTTCCTAAGAAAGGAAAAAGAGTTCGAACTCCCAAAAGGGAGAAAAAAAGGGAACGGGGTTAGAAAGCGGTTCATTTACCCGTATGACCTGGATTCCCGCCCACTCATAACGAGCCTGGAGGCGGAACACCCAGCGCGGCATAGATTTGTTTCTGTTTCTCCAAAACTTCACCAACCCGCAGCTTCTGTCCCGGATGCTCAAAGCATTCGATCACATCAAGTTTATC
>JAHDLC010000026.1 GCA_018436595.1 Synergistaceae bacterium
ATATTCGCCGCTCCTTCCGAAAATCTTTCACAGAGCGCGATGATGCTGTCCATTTTTTCCGAATCGAAAGTGCCCTTCAGTTCCACGAGCAGCGGCACAAGTTCGTTTCCGAACTCCGCGAAGGGAAGACAGACCCTGTCGGGCAGTGTCATCTCAAGCGCGGCGGATAGTTTTTTCAACGCTGCCCGTTTCCTTCCCTCCCGTTTTTCCGCCGCCGACAGATACAGGAGATGACTGACCCGGGGCAGCAGAAACTTCACCCTGCGGGACAGGTCCATCACCGGGTCGGTGAGGGCTTCGAGTTCCGTGTAACGGCGGTCAGCCAGCAGCAGTGCGCCCAGGATGGAAAATGCGTACGGCCGGGCGTGAAGGAACAGCATGTTGTTGATGCCGTCCGCAGTGAGCAGCCAATCGGGGATTTCGTCCCGCAGGCCGAGAACAGCGTCGAGAGAAGCCCGGGCCAGTTCGCCGAGCAAAAACACCGCCCTCTGCCCGGCGTTCCGTGCACGAGCCGTGAGTTCCTCCCGAAGGGAAATGTACGCCGCCCTGTTCCCGCGCAGAATTGCGAGCCTCGCCAAAACGAGTTCCGCACAGATGCGATTGCCGATCTGGTTTTCCTCCGAAGCGCGATAAATCGCTCTGTGGGCCGCAACTTCCGCCGCCCTGTCGTCGCCCCGCATGAGCATCGCCTCCGCACGCATGACGTGCTCCCCGCCGGCGCCGTGTCCTCCGGAAATGGTCACGTAATAGGGCACGCACTCGTCCATTACTTCGAGTTCCCTGTCCAGATCGCCGGATGTGCGCCAGTAAAGGGAGAATACCGACGAACAGCCGAATGTCCACGGAATGTTGCCGCCGAAAAATGACGACCGGGGCGGACATTCCCCCGCCGCCTCGAAAAACCGCAGGGCCTCCCTGTGATACGCGCTCATCTCCACGATATCGTTGAACCTGGAAAACGACATCAGCAGCGCGAACTCCCCTTTTATTTTCAGGAAATCCCTGTCCAGCGCACGGTTCGGATCGTCCAGCAACGAGCGTATCAGGCCCGCAAGCTCATTGAACTGTTCCCGCCGCCCGTTCCTGAACATGAAATACGCCGCCATGACCAGGAACATGGGATTCCCGCCGATCACCTCCGCCGGGCATTCCTTCACGAATCGTTCGAGAAAGCCGAGCATGCCGACATCGAAATTGTTGTAAAAATACCGCACGGTGAAGGGCAGCTTGATTACCGCCCCGTAATCCCCGGACTCGAAATAAAAACGGGACGCGCCGAAGAGGTCTCCGGCTTCGGACAGGACGATTCCAGCCCGGTGCAGCAGCTCACGCCGGATTTCAGGCTCGAATTCGTCGAAACGGCTCCGCAGATAATCCCGCAAAAGGCTGTGCATGGAATACACGCCTTTGTCCTCGACGTACGGAATAAAAAAATTACCCCTGAGCAGCCGGACCATGTCGTCCGGGACGGACTGCCGGTTCCCCATTATGGCCGCCTGTTTCAGGGTAAAGCCGTCGAGCAGAGAGAGGGCCGTCAAAAATTCGCGGCTTCTCCCGGGCACCCTGTTCCACACGGTATTTTCGATGAGGAAGTTCATGTCGTTCGTCTTCACCAGAGAACCCGTTCTTCTGTAGTTGTCGGTTTGGAGGCATATGGCGGCGATCCACCCCTCGGAAATACTTTTTATGTACTCTATCTCTCGCTCGGAAATATCGATTTTTGCCCCCCGGCAGTATTGGGCGATGCTGTACCGGTCGAACAGGAAATCCTTCGTGCTGATTCTGTGGATGTTGGGGTTGTGGACGCTCATGGGGCTTGCCGCAAGGGGCTGGGTGACGAAGACGATATGGACATGGGGATTCGTGTGCACGGAGAAGGCGTCCATCAGTCTGGATGGAATGGTGTTCCGGAAGAGCTGGTAATTGTCGATGACGAGAAATGTTTCTTCGCCGCAGCCAAGTTCGTGCACCGACGCGGCGATGTCGGAGAGCGTTTCCATCGTCGGGGGGTACAGCTCCTTCAATTGCCGCGAGACTTCCGCGTCCACCTCCCCGAACATACGGCAGATGCTTTCCCATGTCTTCGCCGGAGGTTCACCGAAGCAGGTATGCCAGACGGCACGGGAATTTCCGGGCAGGTTCCGCAGAAATTCCCGCAGTGCGGTCGTCTTGCCGTAACCGGAGTCCGCTTCGATGGAAGTGACAGGATAGTCCGGGATCGCAGAGAGGGCTTTTCTCAGGTGCTCGGGAAAGTAGTACGGACACGGGGCGTTTTTTTCAGCAAAGATTTTGGAGACCATCTCTTTTTCTCCTTCACGGACTGCAATATTATGTAGTGCCGCCCGCCGGCCAAATCCCTGAAAGCTGCGGCTCGCTGCCCGATTCTTTTTTCGCTGTTTTTGAGATGACAGAGCCCCGGTCCTGTCTTTCAGCAGTTCTCCGGCTTTCCGCCCTGGGAGACACACCTCTGGATGAACAGGTTCTTTTCCGCCGCCAGGTCCACCAGCACCGGATGGGAGTAATGGCTTCCGTCCCTGCCGGTCCGGAGGCAGACCCTCGGCTTCAGGATGCTCAGCTCGCCGGGAGCGGCCACCACGCCGCACCTGCCGTCGGAGAGCTCAACCTCCGTCCCTGGTGGGTACATGCCGAAGGCGTTGACGAAGGTCCGCACCACCAGGGGATCCAGATGGTTCCCCGCGCTCGCGATGATCTCCGAAATTCCCTTGTACCCGGGCAGACGCTTCTTGTAGGACCGTTCCGACGTGATGGCGTCGTAGGCGTCAGCTACAGCGGCAATCCTTGCGGCCATTGAAATGGAACGCCCCTCGAGCCCGTCAGGATACCCCGAGCCGTTCATCTTTTCGTGGTGATGGCGCACGATTTTCAGGACCAGGGGGTCGTCGATCCCCGCCCTTTTCAGCAGCGCCTCCCCCACTTCCGGATGTCTTTTGATGAGGGCGAATTCTCCTTCCGTCAGCCTTCCCGGCTTGTTCAGAACGGCATCCGGAACGAACTGCTTCCCTATGTCGTGAAGCAGACCGCCCACTGCCGCACAAGTAATCACTTCGTTCTGTTCGGGAAAAAGCCGGTGGGCGAGAAAAGCGCAGAGCAGCCCGACGCTGAGTGAATGGGAGAGGAGGAAATAGTCCCTCGGCCGTTCGCGGACAAGGCATAGCAATATTTCGGGGTTGGCCGACACCGACTCGGCGAGAAACCGGCCGATGCGCAGCAGGGGAAAAACATGTATGTTGCCGGGCGAACCGAAGAGGACATCCTTGCAGTAGCTCGTCACGAACTGGAGGGTGGCCTCGAAAAGGTTCCTCTCGTCCCCGGCGGAAGGGCGCTTCCCGGTGCGGAATATATCCAGGATCTCATCCAGAGATTGTTCGGCCCGCTCCTGGACGGCAACACGATCCACTCCCTGCCTGGCAAGGGTAGCGGCCAGGTTTCTGCGGCCCGGAGGTTCGATATGCGCAAAATCGGCGCCCTTGGGAAGGAGAAGAGCGCCTTTCGGAGACACCACATCCTCTGCTATCCTTCCGCAGAATGTGGAGAGATCCCAGACAGGAAGTCGGAATACGAAGGTATCGAACATGAAGGCCCCCGGCCGATGAATTTCCGCGCTTCATGAGTATAGCATCCTGAACTGCATTCAACATGAATGAAAGCACCACTGTTTCTGTGACAAAAGGTTCAGGGAAGAAGAGAAAAAGTTCCTTTAAAACCTTTCGTTGCGGCCTGCCTCTTCTGTCTTCTCCTGTCCTTTCCGCCGAAAATATAACAAAAAAGAAATATTAACCATTGACAATTCTCTCTTTCCTTGTTTTGTGCAGAGTGTTCATATTGTTTTTTCTTTCATGGCCATTAGTCCTTACATTCACACACAACCTGCTGTACACTTCCTTCACCGATTCGACCCGCCGGGAACAAAGCCGGGGAGGGACAACGAGGAAAAAGATCTCCATGATAGGGAAACAGCCGCCCCAGACTCCCCCGCCATTCTGCAGAAACGGCAAACACACAGAGTTCATTTCGTCCATTCCGCTTTTAGCCGGGAACCTGATTCGCCGACAATATACATACGACATTATATAAAATGTTTTAAAGGGGTGTGATGTTCTTTCGCTCATTTCACGGAAAATGACGCATTCTCTCCGGCATGGAAATTTCCCGGGATACTTTCTTGACAGAACTTTCCGTTTCTGTCCGAATTCCAAAAGGGGGCTATTGAAATGAATACGCTTCGTGCACGACTGATCTCCGTTTTTCTTATTGTGGCCATCGCCGGAGTGGGGGCCGTCGGGTTTCTCTCACTGACGCGGGCCCGCCGGGCCATCATCGACAGCGCCTGGAAAGAGGGAGAGGCATACGCCTCTGCACTCGCCATGGATGTAAACGACTATCTCCAGGAGCGTGCCAAAATTCTCGAGATTTTCGCAGGACTACACTCCGTCCGTTCGATGAACTGGGAGGAACAGCAGCCGGCGCTTGCACCTCTCTATGACCGGTTTAACTTTTCGGACATCTTCGTTGCTGACCTCGACGGAGCCACAAAGGATGTCAAGCTCGGCCCCCAGAAAGTAAACGTCAAGGACAGGAACTATTTCCTTAAGGCGAAAAACGAGAAGAAGTCCGTTGTTTCCGAACCCGCCGTGAACAGGAGAACCGGTGCCCTGTCCTTCTTCTACGCGACTCCCGTCATTCAAAATGGGGAGGTTGTTGCCGTCCTTGTTGCCGGGGACAAAATGGAAAACCTTGCAAAAACCGCCGGTTCCCTGGTCTGGGGCCAAAGCGGGTATGCCTATCTGCTGGACCGGTCGGGCGTTATCATAGCCCACCGCGTACAGGAATTTGTCGGAACGCTGAATCCATCGGTCGAAAGCGACAAGGTCGCTCCAGAACTTGCACGGGGAATGCGTGACGGCCTGGCGGGACGGAAAGGCAGAATAGAGTATTTCTTCAACGGCAGGGACCAGATGAACACCTATGTTCCCGTTCCATTCACCGGCTGGCTTGCCGCCGTCACCACGCCCACGGAGGAGTTCCTCGGCCCTGTGCGGGCCATCCAGACAGCGATTCTGATTTCCGTCGCGATAGTCGCGCTGCTCATCATCGCCGTCTCGCTGTGGCTGGCGAACAGCATCGCCAATCCCGTGCGGGCGGTTGCCGAAAAAATGGATGCAGTTGCCGGGGGAGACCTTACCTCGACCCTCGAGCTGAAAAGCGGTATGAAGGAAATCAAGACGCTTGTCGGTGCGGTGAACTCCATGATCACCCTCGTGTCAGGGGCCATCCGGGAGATCATGGAGGATTCCGGGCAGGTGCTGGCACGGTCCGAAGACCTGAGCGCCGCCGCCGAGGAATCAACGGCTTCCATCGAGGAAGTCATGGCCATCGCCGAACGTACGAATGAGCAGACGGAAAACGCCGCCGCAGCCGCACAGGAGACGAATGCCGGAGTTGAGGAGGTTGCCGCGGGAGCGCAGGCAGCCGCAAAGGCCGCCTCGGAAGCCGGCGAAGGAGCCGCGCAGATCGCTGAGGCAGCCCGGAAGGGCGGAGAATCCGTCCAGGAAATGGCCGACATGATCACCCAGACGGCGAAAGCAGGAGAACAGGTCGGGAACGCCGTGGAGAACCTCGCCGGAACGGTGAAAAACATTTCCGGTTTTGTTGCCACCATCACCCAGATAGCGGACCAGACCAATCTCCTGGCACTGAATGCGGCAATCGAGGCCGCCCGTGCCGGAGAGGCGGGCCGGGGCTTCGCGGTCGTGGCGGAAGAGGTCAGGAAACTCGCGGAGGAGTCCAACCGCTCCGCCGGAGAGGTCGGGAAACTGATTTCGGAGATCACGTCCCGCACCGAGAGTGCGCTGAAAGACTCGGAAGGTTCGTCCAGAATCCTGAAGGAGCTGGTCGCGAAGGCCTCGGAGACACGGGGCGCGATCGACAATGTCGTGAAGAGCATGAACAATGTGACGGAGAACATCCAGACCATAGCTGCCACCGTCGAAGAGCAGTCGGCAAGCGCACAGGAAATGACCGCAGGTATGGACAGCGTATCGAAGTCGAGCATTGAGATAGCAGCGCAGATAGCCAGCGTGAACAGTTCGATGCAGGAGCAGACAAAGGCGGTGGAAGCCATAGCCGCTTCCTCCGAGCAGCTTGTGAGCCTGAGCAATGCCATGCAGCAGGCCGTGTCCCGCTTCAGGATAAGCGAAGATGAGCGGGGGCTTGTGGTGAGGAAGTAGGCGGACGCCTCTCCTTTCCTGATTTCCCGGCGTGAGCCCGGGGCAAGCTCTTCAGCCCGATGGCGGAAAAGTCATCAGGGAAACAGGCAGCTATACAAACACGGCGTTTCCGGGACACCCCCGGAAACGCCGTGTTTCATTCCTCAACCTTTCGGCCGAAAACGCCTCTCCGCCGGAAGTTCACGTTTCTCTTTGTGCATATTTGTACTATTATTGAGGAAAATAAACGGAACCTTCCGGAACGCCAGCCCCATCCGGAAAGAACACCGGCAAACCACAGGAAAAGGGGAAGGAAGTGGTGCGGCGTGAGGCAATTTTCTGTCTTGGGATGCCCCTGTTTTTTTGGCCGGTTCCTTGTCCGCCGCTGATTTCGGAAGGCGGGACGAGGCAAATCCGGAAACAGCGCACTTCAGGTCCTGCAACGGAATTTTGACCATGCACAAACGAAGGGAGAGAATCATTACGTCCAAACGATCTGTTTTTATCCTCACTGCGGTGCTGACACTATTCCTGATCCCCCTTTTTTCCGGGCCTTCCTGCGCCGCACCGGGGTATTCTTTCGACCCGAACCTGGCGCCCCCTCCCCCCGACTACTCGTCACCAAAGAGCTGGGCGGTACTGCCGAAGGCACCCCTCCCTTTCGCCGTGGATGTTTTCTTCGTCCACCCCACGACTTATAACGGCGACGAGAACTGGAACCAGTCACTTGAAGGAGAAGCCGCCGACCGCAAGGTCCAGGGCATCATGTCGGGACAGGCCGGAGTCTTTTCTACCTCCGCATGCCTGTACGCCCCGTACTACCGCCAGGCGAACCTGGCCGTCCTGCACACCCCGGAAGACAGCCCCGAAAGGAAGTCCCTCGACACGGCCTATTCTGACGTGGAAGCCGCCTTCGACACCTACATGTCCACCTGGAACAGGGGCAGGCCCTTCATCCTGGCCGGACACAGCCAGGGCTCGCAGCACCTACTGCGCCTGATGGAACGCCGTTTAGGCGACCCCGAAACAGGAAAACTGCTTGTCGCGGCCTATATCATCGGCTGGTCCGTAACCCGTGACGATCTCGCCCGGCATCCTCACCTGAAAATGGCGGAGACCCCGGACCAGACGGGCTGCATCGTCAGCTACAACACCCAGGGGCCCAAACCGGGGTACAGCATCGTCAGAGAAGGCGCTGTCGCCGTCAACCCCCTCACCATGACCATCACGGGAGAACCCGCTGATGCCGGGCTGAACCTGGGGGCCGTGTTCTGCGACGAGAAGGGGGTCCGGGAAATCCCGCATTATACGGGAGGGCAGACCATCAACGGGGCCTTCGTGATTCCGGCGCCTTCCAACGTGAAAGACCTGGACGCAATCCAGATTCCGGAGTTCTACCACCCCTACGACTACGCCTTCTTTTTCCGGAATCTCCAGAAGAACGCCGAACTTCGGACAAAGAAGTTCCTGGATTCCGAAGCCGGACACTGAGATCCGCCAATCCTCCGAAGACGGCGAAAGAAAAGAGGGGATGACGCAGACCGGCGTTGGCTCGGAAGAGAAGGAGGGGAAAATGATGAACGAACAGGCTCTCCGCATGACCGATGCGGATCATCCCCCGACTCCCGAGGAACTCGGGGAATGGCTCGGGAACAGTGCGTATTCTTTCTGGGAACGGTTTTCCCGCTTTATCGGGGAGACCTATCCCGGCGTGTTCTCTCCCGAATGGCTCTTCGGCGGGAAGAAGCACGGCTGGTCCCTGAGGTACAAAAAGAGCAGGTCCTTCTGCACCATGGTCCCGGAAAGGGAGCGTTTCTCTCTTGTGATCGTCTTCGGCGCGGAGGAACGGGCGAAGGCTGAAGCGATCCTGCCCCGGCTGTCGGAAGAGACGGGAAAGGCGTACTCCGAGGCCGCAACCTGCCACGACGGAAAATGGGTTCTGCTGGACATTGGAAACGACAGTGCCTTCAACGACGCAGCCGCTCTGCTGGCCGTCAAAAGAAAGCCGAAGGCAGCTCCGGGAAAACAGCAGATGCAGAAACCCTCTCCCTAAAAAAACTGTCAGGAAAGAAGGAAACAGCATGAAACCCATCATCGATACGCTCATCGACCACGGACGTTCTCTTGTTAACGGCCAGCGCCTGGAGGACATCCGGGCCGGGCTCGGGTACACCGCCGTGAAGCTGGACACCCAAAGGGCGGGAGTGGCCTGCATGCTGCGGCACCGCCTGGGGAAAAGCTCCTGCTCCCTGCTCCCCGAAGCGGGAAGCCTCTCGGGAATGACCGCCGACCGTGCCCTTCCCCTGTTGCGCTCCCCCAACCCGGTGGAGGCATCCATCGGCCTCGCGGCCCTGAACGCCCTGGTTGACGAGGGCGAAGCCGGGGAATCGTCCAACGACGACCTGGTGGAGATGCTCGGCATAACCCCGAAGGACAGGGTGGGAATGGTCGGGGACATCATGCCCCTCCTCCGGATGATCCGGGACCATGCCGGGCACTGCGTGGTCTTCGACGAGGGGAAAAATGAAGAAAAAGGCATCACCTCCACAGACCTGGAGTGGGAGGAACTTCCCGGGTGCAGCGTGGTGCTTCTCTCGGCGACAACCCTGCTTAACGGCACCTTTGACGATGTTCTTTCCATGGCCTCGGGGGCGAGGGAGATCTGCGTCATCGGCCCGTCCGCTCCCCTGCTGCCGGACATTTTCCGGGACCGGGGGGTCACGATGCTGTCCGGACGGCGCTTCACCGACGTGGACCGTCTGCTCCGGATCGTCAGCGAGGCGGGCGGGACGAGGTGCTTCGGCCCCGTGAGCGTGAAGGTGAATATCCGGCTGAAAGAATAAACGAAGGAGCCCGGCGAAGGAACCGCCGGGCTCTCTTGTTTCCTGCTGCAGGAACGGCCCGTTAAAAGCCGGGAACCTCCATGCTGTCCAGCGTCCCGATACTTCCGTCATGAGAGTACTGGTACAGCCCGACGTGCCGCTCCCCGTCCTTCGGGATGACCGTGACGAAGGTCATGGTGGGCGTTGCGTTCTTGTCGATCCAGGTGCCGGAGTTCACGTACAGCGCCTTCTTCCCGTCGTGGGTCTCCGAGGGGATCATTCTGGATTCGTGGCTGTGGCCGAAGATCACGATCCGCTTTCCGGACGCGGGGTTCCTGAAGTACTGCACCACCGCCTGCTCGTCCGTCCCCGCTGCGGAGGCCGACTTGACGAGAGCCTCCCGAACGGGGATTTTGACGGCTACTTTGTTGAGGGCCTGCCGTTCGTCCCAGGTGTCCTGGATCCCCTTGAACAGGTTCACGTCGATACGGCCGCCCGCTTGGGCCTGGCGGGGCATGAGGTCGCTCATGGCGTAGGCTTGCGTGAAACCGTCGATGTTTGTCCTGATGATCTTCTGTTCGAAGTCTTCCTTTATGGGCAGTTCGTTCATCAGCCCCTCCCATATTTTCCAGTAGAGATATTCGAGGTCCTGGCTTTCGCCGAGGGAATTCGGCGTGACCATCGGCCTGATTTTTGACGGCTCGGGTTTGCCTTCGACCACCGAGAGGGTGGCGATTCGGGTGAAGAAGTATCCCGGAGGCAGGATGGAGCCGGGGGCTATCTCCCTGTTCGAAAGAGGGTCGGGAGCACAGAAGAAGTTGTACCGGTGGCCGTGCTCGATGGCAATCTCAGGATGGCCTTCAGGAGAGTAGGTTCCGAGCCCACGGACGTCCCTCGCTTCGGAGATTCCCGGAAAAACGGTCTGCATGCTTTCGGAGTCGATCAGAAGGTCGTGATTCCCGGGGACATAGGTCACCTTGACCTTTCCTTCCCGTATGACGGCGTTGAAGGCGTCCACTACTTCCCTGTTGTTGGCGGCGACGGCCTGGGCAAACTCCTTCTGGGTCTTTCCGGCGTAGGTGTCCGTGCCGGCGGGGATGAACCATTCGTCCATGAAGTCGCCGGCGATGACAAGCTCCCTGACGTTCGGAGCACTCCCGATCTTCCGGACAAAGTCAGCGAGAGGGGCCCGGTTCTTCTGGATTTCGGCGTACCGGTCGTCCATTCCCAGGTGAATGTCGCTGATGACGACGATGACGGACCGCTCTCCACCGATCCCCGGAATGCCGCCCTGGTCAAGGGTGAAGGGGTACTTCGAGGGTGCGGACTGCGGGGCGGAAGCGAAGCCGCCGGACGCGGCGCACAGGAGTGCGGAGAGGATCATGATGCTCAGGATGCAGGCTCTTCTCATTGGATTTCATTCCCTTTCATGTGGAGTGTTATTTGGGCAACATGGTGGAAAAAAGCGTTTCGTACAGCCTTACTTCAGCTTCCAGGTGAATCCGATGAACAGGCCGTCGTTATAGGCGTCCATCACGAAGCCGTCCTTTTCGTAGTCGACGTAGAGGTAGCGGTACCCGATTTCGAGGGACGTCCGTTCCGAGATCCGCCAGGAAAAGTCCGCCATTCCTCCCCAGGTGAAATCCGAGCCCATACCGAACCCGCCCGCATCGACAATGGCCGTAAAGGTAAGATTGGGTGAAAGCCTGGTGGAGAACCGGATGCCTATGAGGGGGTCCAGCCAGGACTCCGTGTCGCTGAAGTGCCTCAGGGGAGCGGAGGCTGTTCTGATGGTCAGCTCGTTTTTCAGGTTCCAGTATCTCAGGCCGGCGAAAACGTGGAGCGATGACGATTCCCATTCTTTTACGCGCACGCCCCACGCGGCCTGAAGGCGGGTCGTGGTCACCCCCACGTCGGTGAAAAGCCCGGCAGATACCTGCCCGGTGTCCGACAGGTCGAGATACATGCCGTCGAAAAAGAAGTACTGTTTTCCCTTGTGCCCCTGGAAGGTCAGCATCCCCGAGGCGTCCATGGCCGACAGGATGTCGGAGAAGCTCTGGCTGACCCGGGCCTTGTGCCCCTTCACACCCACCGTTCCGTTCAGGCCGGAGAACCAGACATAGGGCGTGGTGGAAAAGGTCCAATCCTCAGGGGCGTCTTTCTCCGCGGCCTCCAGGAACGGCAGCCCGCACAGAAGGGAGAAAAGGAACGGAATCAAAAGAAGGATACGGACCGGCTGTTTCATGAACACCACTCCCGCTGGAAAAAATAGGTACCCCCTGCCTAAATCCGCAGCTTTTCCTGGCAGAGGGAGTGTCGCTGGGCATAAGGTGAATTCGCCCCGTCAGGGGCGAAGAGAATATCCCCTGGGGGACAGCGCCCGGGCCGAGAAACCGACAAGGATGTCGGTTTCAGGTGCAGTTGTCAAGGATGACAATCTGCACCGGCGGCCCAAGCGAGCACCGGTGACGCTCCCCGCTGCCTGCGGATTAAGGCCCTGGCACAAAAAGAACCCGGCCCACTGGAGAGCCCCCGGCAGCCGGATCATTTTCCGGCATCCTTTATACACCTTTCAGGTCGTTCTGTATACCATTTTTCTTCTGTCTCGCGAAAAACCGGTCCCGGCAAAAGACCCCGTATTCAGGAACGTTGCGGTAGAAAAAAGGGAGTCCGGCATTTTCGGCCGGACTCGGGCGTATATTATTTCAGCAGCGGGCAGCCGCACCGGAAGCAAACGTTGTCGCCGATGTCGCATTTCGTGGCGCAGGCGTTGCAGAAGATGATGCCGTCCCGGGACTTGTCGTATTTCTCGAACGTTTTCAGCCCACCGTGGTGGCGCACCCTGTCCCCCAACCGGTAGTAGTTGTAGAGGGTGTCGTCGTCGTCGACGACAATGAAATGCTTCTTTCCGCCGTCGGAGCTGATCTCCACCGTGTATTCCGTGTAGTTCACCCAGTAATAATCGTTCTTGTCGCCGCCGGTGCTCTGCTTGCGGCGCTTCTGCTTCACCGTCCTGTCGGTGACCACGCCGTCCCAGGTGGTGCTTCTCTTTCTGCCCAAAATCTGGAAGAAGGCAATGGCGAGAAACATCCCGCCGATCCCGAAGCCAATGTAGAGGGACTCGGGGTTTTCCATGCCCCCCGCGCCGGTCTCACCCGCTATGAAAAATCCGGCCACGGCAATGACGGCAAGACCTGCCGCAAAGATGGAGGACCACCGGCTGGTGTTCTTCAGATATTTCTGAAACGCCGGGTCGTGGATCTTCTCAGAGTACCCCACCCGTCCGCCCCTTTTCCCCTTTCCGCAACCCGCCTGGGCCTCTTGCTCCGCCCCGCAGGTATGGCAGAATTTCGCCCCGTCCGCCAGGTCCGCTCCGCACTTGGAACACTGCATGAATGCCACCCCTTTCGGTAATTATCTTCTTCTCTCCTGAATACACCGGCCTGAGACGCGCCCCTTTATCCTGTCATCCTGAGAAGGTGTTTTTTTCGCGGCACTATTTCTGTCATCCTGAGGACGTTTCCTGCCCGATCACGTCCCCGAAGGGGGAGGATCTCGGTTTTGATCCTTCGACCACCAAGGGCGAGATTCTTCGGGCTTCGCCCTTAGAATGACAGCAAAGGCACATCTCCGCAGGATACTGCGCTATCGTTGTGCTCGCGATGCTTCCGATTGTAGCATCAACTGCATGTGAAACATTCTTTTAGTGAAGCAGCTGAAAATGCTATACTGCGGCCGATGAGCTGACGGACGGCACGTTTTCTACACTATTTCGGGAGGTTTTTTCATGAAGAGGAACTATGGAAAATTCATTTCGTCAGTGCTGCTGTTCGGCTCAAACGGCATCGTGGCAAGCCATATTACGCTGGGCAGCCATGAGATCGTCCTGTGGAGGACACTCATCGGAAGCCTCTTTCTTCTGGCGGTGTTCGTGCTGGCCGGGGGACGGTTCGGGGGGCTGCGCAGCAGGAAGCATCTCGCGTTTCTGCTCCTTTCGGGCATGGCCATGGGCGCGAGCTGGATGTTCCTGTACGAGGCCTACCGCCGGATCGGCGTCGGGCCGGCGACCCTCGCGTATTACTGCGGCCCTGTGATCGTGATGGTGCTGGCTCCCGTGATATTCCGGGAAAAACTGGCCCTTTCGAGGATCCTCGGCTTCGGAGCCGTCCTCGTCGGGATGGTCCTCGTCAACGGGGACGAGGTGATCCGGGGCGGCATTTCCTGGGGGCTGGTGTGCGGCCTGCTGTCGGCGGTTTTGCTGGCCGTTCTGGTGATCTTCAACAAGATGGCCGCGAGCATCACGGGCTTCGAGAACGCTGTCTGGCAGCTCTCCGCCAGCTTCATAACCGTGGCGGTCTTCACGGCCGTCCGGCAGGGAACGGTGACGGCCATTCCTCCCGGGAGCCTTCTCCCCCTCCTGCTGCTGGGGTTTGTGAATACGGGATTCGGGTGCTACCTCTACTTCTCGTCCATGCAGAGCCTTCCGGCCCAGTCCGTGGCGATCTGCGGCTACCTGGAACCCCTCTCGGCCCTCCTCTTTTCGGCGGTCCTGCTGGGCGAACGGCTGGCCCCCCTCCAGATGGCGGGAGCAGCCCTGATCCTCGGGGGCGCGGCCTTCGGCGAATTCTTCGGCCGGAAGGAATCTCCGGCGGAAAAACAGAACGGAGAACCGGATACCGGGTCTTGAGTTCCGGCAGCTTTTCGACTAAAATAAAGTTATATTTTATTTTAGTCGAAATCATGTTCCGTTCCCGTCGGAAAGGGGGGTGAACACAGTGTATATTCCACGGGCCGCCGAAGATACGGTCAGAAAGATCGCCGATACATTTCCGGTCCTGCTTGTGACCGGCCCCCGGCAGGTGGGCAAAACGACCCTTCTCGAACGCCTCGCGGAACCGGAGCGCAAAATTGTGACGCTGGACGACCCGGACGTGCGGCACCTTGCGGGAAACGACCCGGCGCTCTTTCTGCAGCGGTACACTCCTCCCGTGCTGATCGACGAGATCCAGTACGCTCCCGGCCTGCTCCCATATATAAAGATGGCCGCGGACCGCTCGGGACGAAACGGCGATTTCTGGCTGACCGGTTCCCAATCCTTCGTGATGATGAAAAACGTCGGCGAATCCCTGGCGGGGCGCGTGGGCATTGTCAGGCTTCCGGGACTGTCCACCAGCGAGATCCTGGGCGTTCCTTCGAGGCCCTTCACCACGGACCCCGAGGCCCTCTCAAAGCGGCTGGGGGAAGTGAAGAAACTCGGCCTGAACGAGCTGTACGGACGCATATTCCGGGGCTCCATGCCGAGACTGCACGCCGACGAGAGGGTCGACTGGGAGACCTATTACCGGTCCTACGTGGACACCTACCTCAAGCGGGACATCAGGGACCTCACCCAGGTGGCGGACGAGATGGCCTTCTACAATTTCATGACCGTCGCGGCGGCCAGGACGGCCCGGCCGGTGGTCTACGAGGAGCTGGCCAGGGAAAGCGGCGTTTCGCCGCCCACGGCGAAAAAATGGCTCTCCATTCTCGTTTCGTCCGATATCGCAGCGGTTGTGCAGCCCTATTCAAACAATATTCTGAAGCGGGTAACCAAAATGCCCCTGCTCCACTTCCTGGATACTGGACTCTGCGCCTACCTGCTGAAGTGGAGCAACCCGGAGGCGCTGGAACGGGGAGCCATGTCGGGGGCGTTTTTTGAAACCTACGTTTTCTCGGAGGTGTACAAGAGTTTCCTGAACGCCGGAAAGGATCCTCCCCTGTACTGGTACCGCGATAAAGAGAAGAGAGAGATCGACTTCCTTATCTTCGAGAACGGCACCCTCTCCCCCGTGGAGGTCAAAAAATCGGCATCCCCGGGAAAAGAGGCTGTGAAACACTTCCGGGCCCTTGATCCCCTCGCCGGACGGGGAAAACCGGGCGAACCGGAGGGCATGAACCTCCGGATAGGGAACGGCGCCGTCGTCTGTATGGCAAATGACCTGCTTCCCCTCGATCAGAAGAACTGGTATGTACCGGCCTGGCTGATCTGAAGGGAGGATCTTCGTCTCGTCCCGGATGCGGGCCTACCCCAGGATCACAAGTTCTTTGCGGACCGCCTCAGGACTCAGGACACGGACCAGCTCCTCTATTTCGTCCAGATGAGCCCGCACGCCTTCCGCCGGAAGGGACGGCACCCCGTAGACGGCGTAGAGCACCCGGGTCGTCTCCGCCGTGACGGAGGTCCTGTCGTCGGGGCCGTAGAGGATGCTGGAGAGGATCCCATCCCGGTCCGTGAGGAACATGTCCCCCGGCAGGAGGATCCGTTCCCTGCCTCCCATGGCCGTATAGCGTTCCTCTCCCTTCGAGACGTCCAGGAAAAGGGGCAGGGAAACCCTGTCCAGATCGTGGCCTGCGGTTAAAAAGCCGTTCTTCAGCTCCGCCATGAACATGGCCGCCACGAGGGGGGACGGCGAGAAGAGGGGCTTTCCCTTCAGCGCCACCGTTTCCACCTGATGCAGCACGGGATATCCCTGGCCGAACCTCTTGTAATACCGGCCGTAGGCCCCGAAGGGCTCTTCCAGGCCGATCTCTTTTCTGCTTTTTCCTTCGTGGCGGCTCCTGAGGGCGGTTTCAAAGGCGCTTTTCCTCTCCTCGAGGGCGGGGCATTCCCGCGAATTGTCCACTCCCTCCAGCACGAGCACACCGAAACAGGCGCCGGGAAAGCTCGTCCTCCACTCTCTTGATGCGGTGATCATGATGTGATCAGCTCCTTTTCCTGTGCGTTTTCGTTTATGATACCTGATGAACGGAATAAAATTCTTGAACGGAATTGCTGCAGCCTTCACGGAGGAACCATGGAAAAGAACGGAGATGCCCTGCCCGGACATTCGGAAAAAAACCGTACCCGTTTCTGGCGCTCGGAGTACCTGCCGGGAGTTCTCTTTCTGGACGGTACATTCCTGGACATGAATTTTTCGCGGCACAGCCACGAAACCTACGCTTTCGGCGTCATTGAAAGCGGGGCCCTCGCGTTCCGCTACCGGGGGGAGGATGTGGTCGCCTCCGAGGGGATGCTGGGCATGGTTGTCCCCGGCGAGGTCCACGACGGCCACCCGGCTGTCGGCAGGAGGTGGAGGTACCGCATGGCCTACGCAGACCCCGAATCCGTCCGCACAATAGCAGGCGGACTTGGGGGCAAAAACCGGGGCCTTCCCTTCATCGGCCGCGGCGCCCTTGAATCCCGGGAGCTCGCCGCTCTCTTCCGGCGGCTGATCGGGGAACTCCAGCTCGGAACCATGGACAGGCTGACGGCCTCCTCCCTCTGGACCGCCTTCATATCCGAGCTTTTCGGGCGCTTCGGCGAATACCCCGCCGCCGTTCCCAGGGCATCCCGGGGTTCCGTCCGGGCGGCATGCGCCTTCCTGAGAGAGAACATGACACGGAACATCTCCCTTGATGAACTGGCGGCCCTCTCCTCTCTCAGCCCCTGGCACTTTCTCCGCATTTTCCGGGACGAGACGGGGCTGCCGCCCCACGCCTACCTGATCCAGCTCCGGGTACGTACGGCGGAACGTCTCCTCCGGGAGGGATATACCCCCTCCCAGGCCGCGGCGGAAGCGGGGTTCGCAGACCAGAGCCATCTCACCCGCTGGTTCCGGAGGATCGTGGGCGCCACGCCCGCCGCTTTTCTGAAAGAGGTGTCCCCTGCCGGAGCTCGGCATTCCCGCAGCGAAGGAGAAAACGGCCATGGACAGTGATTTTTCTCTCCTGATAGGCTACCAGGATTTTGAACCGGCGCGGCGCTCCTTCAATACGCTGGCGCGGAAGACCTTCGGCCTCGACTTCGAGGCATGGCACCGGTCCGGCTACTGGACGAAGCAGTACATCCCCTATTCCCTGTCCCGGGACGGGGAGGTGGTCTCCAGCGTGTCGGTGAACTTCATGCCCATGACGCTGGAAGGTTCAGGCCTCACCATGGTGCAGATCGGCACGGTGATGACCGATCCTGCCTTCCGGGGGCAGGGCCTCAGCCGGTTCCTCATGGAGACCGTCCTGGACGAATGGTCCTCCAAGGTGGACGATATTTATCTCTTCGCCAACGACGAGGTGCTGGACTTCTATCCCCGGTTCGGCTTCCGGAAGAGCGGGGAAGTGCAGTGCACCGCCGCAGTCTCCGCAGGGCTTCCCATGCGGGCGGAAAAGGTGGACATGGAGCGGCCCGAAAACCGGGAAAACCTGGAGCGGGCCATACGGGCGACCCGTGGAGTGAGCAGGTTCAGCATGAACAATGCGGGACTCGCCATGTTCCACCTGACGGGTCCACTGAAGGAGCACGTCCGGCACGACCCGAAAACGGGGGCCTATCTCGTCGCGGCGGTGGAAGGCGATCTTCTCCGGCTGGACGACGTTTTCTGCGAAGGGGAGGTTGACCTGGATCGTGCCGTCACCGCCTTCGGTCCGGAGATCCGCAGGGTGGTCTTCGGTTTTTCGCCCTGCTGGAACGAAGCCCTTGAGCGGACGGTCTGCGAAGAGGAGGACACTACCCTGTTCGTCCTGAAGAACACCATTGATTTCCGGGAAAAAGGGCTGAGATTCCCCGTCCTGTCCCGGGCCTGAACGAGCCCGGCGGAAGGGAATGCAAACTCCGGACCGCCGGAGTGCTTTTTTCCTGCGGCTTTTTCTTGTTCACAGGAGGATATGCATGTCTCTGATCAATGTTTCAAACCTCACCTTCGGCTACGAAGGCGGACTGGAGAAGATTTTCGAGAACGTGAGCTTCCGGGTCGACACGGACTGGAAGCTGGGCTTCACTGGCCGCAACGGCCGGGGAAAGACCACGTTCCTGAACCTGCTGCTCGGCCGGTACGACTACGAAGGTTCCATCACGTCGTCCGTGGCCTTCGAGTATTTCCCCTACCCCGTCCCGGACGGGGAGATGGACGCCCCCACGCTCATCAGGACTGTCGCGCCGGCCGCAGCGGACTGGCAGATCGCCCGGGAGGTCTCCCTGCTCGACGTGACGGAGGACGCCCTCCGCCGTCCCTTCCGCACCCTCTCCAACGGGGAGAGGACCAAAATACTGCTGGCCGCCCTGTTCCTGAAGGAAAACAGCTTCCTGCTCATTGACGAGCCCACCAACCACCTGGACCTGGAGGCCCGGGCCGCCGTGAGCGCCTACCTGAACCGCAAGCGGGGGTTTATCCTGGTGTCCCATGACAGGGCCTTTCTCGACGGGTGCGTGGACCACATCCTGTCCATCAACCGGGCGGACATCGAGGTCCGGAAGGGGAATTTTTCGTCATGGTGGCGGAACAGGCAGCAGCAGGACGAGGCCGAGCGGGCGGAAAACGAGCGGCTGAAAAAGGACATCGGCCGGATGCAGGAGGCAGCCCGGCGGACGTCGGGCTGGTCGGACGCCGTGGAGAAGACGAAACGGGGCGTCCGGAACTCGGGCCTGCGGCCGGACAGGGGATACATCGGCCACAAGGCCGCCAAGATGGCCCAGCGGTCGAAGTCCCTGGAACGGCGGCGGCAGGAGGCTCTCGAGGAAAAATCGGCCCTGCTGCGGAACGTGGAGGAAGGGGAGAAACTGAAGCTCTTCCCCCTCGCCTTCCACTCCCCCGGGCTGGCGGAGCTGGAGAAAGTCTCCGTCCGCTACGGGAACAGGACCGTATGCGAAGGAGTGAACTTCTCCATCGGCCGGGGGGAGAGGATCGCCCTCAGGGGCCGGAACGGGTGCGGCAAGTCGAGCATCCTGAAGCTGATCCTCGGCGAGAGCCTGGAGTACGGCGGAAGGCTCTCCGTGGCATCGGGGCTGAAGATCTCCTGGCTCCCCCAGGACGCCGAAGGACTCTCCGGCAGCCTAAGCGGCTATGCGCAGCGGTCCGGAATCGACAGGAGCCTCTTCCTGGCGATCCTGAGAAAGCTGGATTTCTCCAGGACCCAATTCGAAAAAAACATGGAGGACTACAGCGGAGGGCAGAAGAAGAAGGTGCTCCTCGCCCGGAGCCTCTGCGAGCAGGCACACCTGTACCTGTGGGACGAGCCGCTGAACTACATCGACGTGATTTCGAGGATGCAGATTACTGAACTGCTGCTGGAGCATCGGCCCACCATGGTCTTCGTGGAGCACGACAGGGCATTCTGCGACGAGGTGTCCACCAGGGTCGTGGACCTGTAAGCCCCGGAGGGGGGATTTCGGGTTTGTCATCCTGACGGCGTGTTTTCCGCCGGAAGGATCTCGGTTTTAAAACCTTGGAATCAACCCCGCTATCCCTCGTCCCTGCGCAATCGCTACGCTCGTTCGGGACGACAAAGCCAAGCTGTCATCCCGAGCGAACGCGAGGGATCTCGCTCTTGGGTCTCTTCGGAATCAAAAGCGAGATTCCCCCCCTCCGGGGATGCTACGCGATCGTCGCTCAAACCGCTCCTCGGAATGACAGCACGACCAGGCATCGGGATGATATAATACAAATGTTCGATAAGAGTAACTTTCGAGAATCGAGAATTCCCGCAGGCCCCCGGGGCTTGCGCTATCAGGAGGGCTATAGAATTGAGACTTCTAGGAATACTGATCACCGTCACGCTGGCAGCGCACTACTCATACATTTATTTCAGGCTGCGGAACGCCATAGGACCGGGATGGAAATGGACGGCCCTGTACCTCGGCCTCACCCTTTTCCTTGTTTTCGGGTCACGGGCGCTCTGGCAGGTGGACCTGGGGGATTACCCCGAATTCCGGAAGGTGCTGTCCTACTCCGTGTACATGGGGCTGGCCTTCTTCTTCATTCTCTTCACGGCCTTCGTCGCTCTCGATCTGGCCAGGCTTGTGGCATGGCTGGCCGACACCCTGTTCTCCACGGACCTGAGGCGGCTGCTTCCCTCTCCGAAGAGCAGGACATTGGGGGCAGTGGGCTTAGCTCTTCTGGTCTGCGCCTACGGCTGGTTTGAAGCCCTCAACGTACATCCGAGGCATGTCACCATCGAAACGGAACGGCTTCCGGCCGGAACGGACCGGATCCGCGTAGCCCATATCACCGACGTGCACCTGGGATGGATCATCCAGGAGGAGCGCCTCGACCGCATCCTCTCCGTGGTCCGGGCGGCGGAGCCGGACCTGGTAGTCAGCACCGGAGACCTCGTGGACGACAACATGGAGTTTCGGGACGAGGAGATCGCCCTCCTCAGGGGATTGACCCCGCCCCTCGGAACCTATGCAGTCACCGGCAACCATGAGTACCACGTGGGCGTCCGGCAGGCCGTTGAATTCAAGGAGCGGGCCGGCATGAAAGTCCTGCGGAACGAACACCATTCCGTGGGCGGACTGGTCCTCGTGGGCATGGACGACCCCTCGGCACGGTATTACGGCGAAGGGATTCCCCCCGAGGGGGATATTCTTGCTTCCCTGCCCGACGACCGATTCGTGGTGCTGCTGAAGCACCAGCCGAGAGTGGAGCCCGAATCGGTGGGGCTCTTTGACCTCCAGCTCTCCGGCCACACCCACGGAGGGCAGATCTGGCCCTTCTACTGGCTCACCCGCATGGTCTATGAATACCGTCCCGGCCTGCGGGCCCTGGCACCGTCTCCAAGGGGAGGAGAAGCCTACGCGGATGAAAATTCCAGGGAAAGCTCCATTTACGTAAGCAACGGTGCTGGAACCTGGGGGCCGCCCCTCCGGTTCTTCGCTCCGCCGGAAGTGACAATTTTCAACATCGTAAGAAAACCGGGGAGCTGAAGGGAAAACAGCCCTTTCAGCCTCCGGACAGCCCCTTCGGCCGAAGAGAGGACTCCGTCCCGGCGCCGCTATTTCTCCTCCATGAGCTCGATGATGGCGCCGTCCTTCCGGACGAAGCAGAGCCAGCAGGCGCCTCCGTCCATCTTGGGGACGATGATCTCGTCGGCCAGGGCCGCGTACTTCTCGATGGAATCGACCTTCGCGGCCACGTGCACATCATAGTGCATGGACTCGGGGAAGACCGTCCCGGGAAGGAAACGGACGTATTCCACGGCGAAGGGTGACTTTTCGGGCGGAGTGACGTAGATCTCCGCCCCGGGGACATAGGTCTCCCCCTCTTTGCTCTGGGTGGTGGGGATGCCGATGTGGACGATCTCGAACATGGTATCTCTCCTTTCCTGCTAAATACGATGGAAGAACAGGGGGGCGGAAATGTCCGTCCCCCTGTTTCATGCAATTCTCACGAACGGTTCTTCATCTCGAGATAGGCCTCGTAGGCCTCCCTGTCCGTGAATCCTTCGTGCACCACTTTCCCCACTGCCATGGCCATGGCCGCTGGATGTTCGCTCTGGAAGATGTTCCTCCCCATGTCCACCCCCCGGGCGCCCTCCCGGACGGCCCGGTACGCCATGGTCAGCGCCTCGTCCTCGGGAAGCTTTTTGCCCCCTGCGATGACGATGGGGACGGGGCACGCCGCCGCGATCTGCTCAAAATCCTCGCAGTAATAGGTCTTCACCATGTGGGCCCCGTGCTCCGCCAGGATTCGGGTCGCCAGCAGGAAGTACCTGGCGTTCCGGGCAAGCTGCTTTCCCACGGCCACCACACCCAGCACGGGGATGCCGTACCGTTCGCCCAGGTCCACCGTACGGCACAGGAGTTCCAGGGAATCCCGCTCGCCCTGTGCCCCAATGAAGGTCTGGACGGCCAGGGCCGAGGCGTTGATCCGCAGGGCGTCCTCCATGTCCAGGCCTGCCCCTCCCCCGGTGCTCATGTCCTCGAACAGTACCGAGGCGTCGTGGGTGGCCCGCAGGCAGAGGGCCCTGTTCGTGTCGGGAGGGACGCAGGTGCGCAGGGCCCCCCGGGTCGCCATGAGGACATCCACGAAGGGAAGCAGGGGCTCGATGACAATGTCCAGCCGCTCCAGTCCCGAGGTGGAGCCCATGATGTACCCGTGGTCGAAGGCCAGCATGACCGTGTTGCCAGAAGAGGGGCGGAAGATGCGGGAGAGCCGGTTCTTCATCCCCCAGGAGCAGGAGGAGAGCCCCTTCACGTGGAAATCCCCGCTTTTCGGGGGGACGTCCAGGCGGTAGTCCTTGCCCGAACTGTTTCCGACATTGTCAGCCATTGTCTCATCTCCTCCTGGCGATTCTTTGCCTCTGCGCCGTCATTTGCTGAAGGCGATGGTCCGGGCCGGTGTGTTCCAGAGGCGCAGGAACTCGTCGTTCCATCTGGCGATGTTAAGCTGGAAGCCCGCCTGTTCCTGGACGGTAAGGATCTCCCCCACCATGTTGGCCGCCACCTCGATGCCGAGACCCTCGAGATAGCGGACGCAGTCCTTGTACAGGATGAACTGCTCCATGAGGGTGGTGGCCCCGGAGCCGTTCACCATGACGAAAGCCCTGTCCCCCTTCCGGAGAGGAATGTCCTTCACGAGGGCATTGGCCATGATGGCGATGGTCTCCCGTGCGGTCTTCATTGGCTGCCGGCCGCCGCCGCCCTCGCCGTGCTGGCCCATGCCTATTTCCATGTCCTCGTCGCCGAGGTCACCGAAGGACGCGCCGCTGGCGGGGTGGGTGGCGCAGCGGACCGCCACGGCTATGGTGGCCATGCTGTCGGCGTAGCGCTGGGCCAGGTCTGCCACTTCGTCAAGGGATCTGCCTTCCTTTGCCGCAGCCGCCGCGATATGGTAGAGGGGCACGGCGCCAGCGAGTCCCCGGCGGTCGTCGGCGTTGGACCGGGGGGCGTTCGAGATATCCTCCTGGGTGACCACCTTCCGGACGTTCAGTCCCGCCTGCTTGCACATCTTCATGGTCATATTTCCGGTGAGCATGTCCCCGGCGTGGTTCAGCACCAGGAAGAGCACGCCCCTCCCCCTGTCCGCCAGCTTGATGGCCTCAAAACAGTTCTGGGGGTTGGGCGCGGCGAAGACATCCCCCGCCACGGCGATGTCCAGCATTCCGTCGCCCACGAAACCGGAAAGGGCAGGCTCGTGGCCTGTGCCGCCCAGGGTCACGATGGTCACCCGGTCGGCGTCCTTCAGCGTCCTGGAGACGACGAGATTTCCGGGAAGCACGTCGACGATATCCCCATGGGCAAGGGCAAGTCCTTCCAGCATCTCTGCGGTCAGTGTGTTCGGATCGTTGAGAAACTTCTTCATCTTCATGCCGTTCATCCTCCCTGCGTTATTGATCCCGGTCAAGGCCTTCGGAGAGGCCCTGAATAAAATACTTCATCGACATGGCCCCGGCGTCCGGCGTGCCGATGCTCCGCTCCCCGTAGTTTTTCGCCCGGCCGAACCTGGCGGCGAAATTGACGGTCTCCCCCGCTCCGGCCTCTGCGGCCCGGGCGGTCGCCTTCATCATGTCCGCCAGGCACCCTGTCGTAGCTCCAAGGGCATCCACGGCGGGCTCCAGGGCATCCATCATGGTCTTGTCGCCCTTTTTTGCCTTCGATATCTCAAAGAGCGTCTCGTAGCCGCTGCGGAACATGGCCCTGAACTCCTCTTCGCTCATGTCCGCCCGGTCAGGGGCACCTTCGGCCAGACCGTCGAAGAGTGTGGTCCAGAGCGGAACGGCACTCCCCCCGTTGATGGTCATCACCGCCATGGAAATTGTGTTCAAAAGCCCCCGGATGGTGCATTCCTCCCCGGAATCGTCCACGGCCTTTCCCAGGGCCTTCATGATCTTTTCCATGGTGATGCCGTGGTCGGCGTCGCCGAAGCGGGAATCGATGTCCGTCAGCTCGTCCCTGGCCGCGATTACGGACGCCGCACCGCCGAGCAGCATATTCTTCATCTGCCGCAGGGTTACCGTCACATTTTCGACCTCCCCCGAACAATATTTTGAAACAAAATTCAATCATGACCCCTGGGTTATTTTACATTGGTCAATGATGCCTGTCCATAGAGTTACATAAGTAACCATTTCCGGGAAGATACGGGTATTAAAAAACCCCGGAAGGAGAGCTCCGGGGGACAGGAAAATGGGCTGTTTGCCGGAAGGTTACCGGGGGTCGGCCGCCTGGACCGCCTGGTCGGCCAGGGTGTCCGGCAGCACAAGGTGGGTGATGATTCCCGTGCGGAGGGCGCCGAGAAGGCTTTCGGGGGTGAGGTAGTCAGCGCAGAGGGCCACTACGTTTTTCGCGGCCCGCAGCCGGGGAAGGGAAATCTGCACGGCGATGTCGTTCCGGGGCTCGATGAATCGGCCGCCCATGTCGTAATAGTGGGCGAGAATTCTTCCCACGGCCCGCTCCTCGGTGAGGGCCCGGCCGAAGCGGGCGGCCGTGGCGAGGTCGGGGGAGGCGTGGAGGTTGGATATGCCGATCACGGCGGTCTCCAGGGAATTCCACCGGGACTCGATCTCCCGGTAAGCCTCGGTCTGCTCGTACATCCCCTTCTCGTCTTCCGAATCGAAGAGAGCCGGCATGTAGAGGTACGAGGCCTTCATGCCGGACTGGGCGGCAATAAGACGCACCAGCTCGTTGGTGTGGTAGCTGCGGAAGGATGCCTTGATCCCGCCGATGAGGGGAAAAATCTCGCCCTGTCGGGGAGCGGGTTCCGACGGCCGGCTCCCGGTGTATTCGGAGAACAGGCCCACCATGTAGCCGCAGCCCACCCCGGTGAAGACGGTGTCCTCCAGCTCGTCGTGCCAGAGGGTGAAGGCCCTCCGGACCACTTCTCCGTTGCCGTCCGCCGGAGAAGGTCCCCGGGACGGCACCACGCAGGCGCGCTTCAGGGAGAACCGGGCGGCCAGCCTCTCGGCGAGGATCTGCTGGGCGCTGCCGGCCTCGTTGATGGTGATGGTGACCACGCCGAACTCCCGGGCTTCCGTCAGGAGCCTTGAAACCATGGGGCGGGATATCCCCATGGCGCCGGCGATCTCGCTCTGGAGCATGTTGTCCCTGTAGTACATCTTCGCGGCGGCAGTCAGCCGCTTCAGTTTTTTTTCATCGGGTACCATGGGCCCTCCGGGGTGCGTTTTCGACCATTCTATTGAACTGATTGACATATGTCAAAAATGGTTTCCCGCCGTTTCTTGCCTTGTTCAAAAAAATCACAGAGACGCAGTCCCTTCCGGGTTATTCGGGTAGATTCGAGGCGAATCTTTCCCTGACATCCCCTTTTCGTGTACAATAAACTGGATCATGTCCGAGGAGGGTCCCGCCATTACTCATTCCCGTTCCCTGACGTCGGGGAAGATAGGTTCCCAGCTGCTCTTTCTCGCCATCCCCCTGCTGCTGGGGAACATTTTCCAGCAACTGTACAATTTTGTGGCAGCCATCATCGTCGGCCGGTACGTAGGAGAGGCGGCCTTCGCCGCCATAGGCGTCGGCGGGACGGTGATGAACCTGTTCATCTTTGTCCTCACCGGCTGCTGCACCGGCGTGTCCATCATCCTCGCCTCCCTGTTCGGAAAAGGGGATTTGCACAATCTGCGGAAGGAGTGCTTCCTGGCCGTGGTCTTCGGGGCAGGGTTCACCCTTTTCGTGAGTCTCGCCTCCATCGCCCTTCTCCCCTCCCTGCTCGAGGCGATTCACACCCCGGCGGAGATATTCGAGGGCACCAGGCAGTACCTGAACATCATCCTGGGAGGGCTCCTGGCGACCTTTTTCTACAATCTCTCCGCCGCCTCGCTCAGGGCCGTCGGAAATACCCGGTACGCCCTGGTTTTCCTGGTGACCGCCGTGATGCTCAACGCGGCTCTGACCTTCGTGCTTGTGGCCCTGTTCGGCTGCGGGATCGCGGGGGCCGCGTGGGCGACGGTCTTTTCCCAGGCCTGCTCCGCCCTGTTCTGCATGGCGTACATCAGGAAGAAGCTTCCCTTCCTTGTGCCGACGAAGGAGGATATGCGGTACGACGGGGCCCTGCTGAAAAAGACGATCCTTTTCGCCTCCCTTTCGGCTCTGCACCAGTCGAGCCTGTACATAGGCAAGCTGCTGGTGCAGGGGGCCGTGAACCTGCTGGGCACGGCGGCCATCGCAGCCTACACCGCCACGGGAAGGATCGAGGGACTCTCCCTCGCTGTGGGTGAAAGCGGGGCTGAATCCATCTCCGTCTTCGTTGCCCAGAATACCGGGGCGGGAAATCATACAAGGGCCCTGAAGGGGTTCCTGAAGGGGCTCGCCTCCCTGGCCCTCCTCAGCCTTTTCGTTTCCCTCACGCTGTTTGTTACCGCCCGTCCGGGCGTAATCCTGTTTGTAGGAGCAAACCAGGGAGAGGCGGTCGCCGAGGGAGTGGCCTATATGCAGTCCCTCTGTTTCTTCTACATTTTTTCCTACATCGGAAGCTCCTTCGTGGGCTTTTACAGGGGTACCGGCCGGATCAACATTCCCTTTATCGGCACGACCCTCCAGATTTCCGTGCGTGTGGTCCTTTCGTACTGGCTCGCTCCCCTGCTGGGGCTGAAGGCTGTGGGGCTGGCCACGGGGATCGGCTGGATCTCCATCGTGACCTTCCAGCTCCTGGTTTTTTCCAGCATACGGAGAAGGGAGCGGCGGGAAGAAGCGGCCCTATCCGGCCGTTGAAGAAAATGCCCTGAAAGGGGAAAATGGGAGATTAGGAGAATTTACCATTATGGCAGAGGGAGTGTCACTGGGCATAAGGTGAATTCGACCCGCCAGGGTCGAAGAGAATATCCCCTGGGGGACAGCGCCAAGGCCGAGAAACCGACAGGGATGTCGGTTTCAGGCGCAGTTGTCAGGGATGACAATCTGCGCCGACGGCCCAAGCGAGCACCGGTGACGCTCCCCGCTGCCTGTAAAAAGTGAAAATAGAGCTTGTCCCTTTATTTCTAGCAGGAGGTATTCGTCATGGGCTGCATTCTGGATCATATCGCCGTTGCGGCACCCACTCTCGAAGCGGGAGCCGCCTTTGTCACTGAAACTCTGGGAGTTTCCCCCCAGGCCGGGGGGGAGCATCCCCGCATGGGAACCCACAATCTGCTTCTGCGCCTGGGCGACCGGGTGTACCTCGAGGTCATCGCGGCAAACCCCGCGGCCCCGGCTCCGGACCGTCCCCGATGGTTCGCCCTGGATTCCCTTCCCGGGAACGCCGCTCCCTTCCTCGCCGCATGGGTGGCCCGGGCAGAAGACATCAGGACCTGGGCGGGAAAGTCCTCTGAGCCCCTGGGCCCGGTGGAATCCATGTCCCGGGGAACCCTGGAGTGGCTCATCACCATCCCGGAAGACGGCTCCCTGCCGCTGGGAACAGGCCCCGCCCTCATCCAGTGGCAGCCCGGCGTACATCCCGCGTCGAAGCTCCAGGATCACGGGCTTTCCCTCGTGGGGCTGGACATCCATCACCCCGATCCGAAGCGGGTTTCCCGTTTGCTGGAATCCCTGGCTCTGGAAGGCCCCCTGTCGGTGAAACCCCTTCCCGAAGGCGCGGCTCCGTTCCTGGAGGCGCACATCGACACTCCCCGGGGCACCCGGGTTCTCCGGGCAGCCGGGTAGGAGGGAGCCCTTCATGGCCGGCATGGAAAAGAAGCTGGAGGAGCTGAAAGCACGGCTCCGTGAAGTGAACGACCTGAACAGCGCCGGGGCTCTGCTGTACTGGGACCAGGCCACATACATGCCTCCCGGCGGGGCGGAGGCCCGGGGACGCCAGATGGCGACACTGGCCCGGATCGCCCAGGAGAAGTTCATCGCCCCGGAGGTGGGCAGGCTGATCGACGATCTGCTCCCCTACGCCGGCAGCCTTCCCCCCGATTCGGACGATGGCTGCCTGATCCGGGCGGCGGACCGGGAATACCGGAAGGCCGTCCGCGTGCCTGCGGATTTCCTGGCGGCCTTTTCGGAGCATTCCGCCCTTTCCTACCAGGTATGGACGGAGGCCCGCCCCGCCGACGATTTCAGGCGGGTCCTTCCCCTGCTGGAGAAGACCCTGGACCTGAGCCGCCGTCTGGCGGACTTTTTCCCGGGGTATGACCACATCGCAGACCCGCTCATCGACTTCTCCGACTACGGCATGAAGGCAGTGAGCGTAAGGAAGATCTTCGGGGAGCTCAGGGAACAGCTCGTGCCGCTGGTGCGGGCCGCCGCGGCCCGGGAAGCGGCCGACGATTCGTGCCTGAAGGGGCATTTCCCCAAAGAACGGCAGCTCGACTTCGGAAAGATGGTCATCGGGACGTTCGGCTACGATTTCGCCAGGGGACGGCAGGATCTGACCCACCATCCCTTCGAGACACGGTTTTCCGTGGGCGACGTGCGCATCACCACCCGGATCGACGAAGGAAACTTCGCCTACGGTTTCTTCTCCACCACCCACGAGTCGGGCCATGCACTGTACGAGCAGGGAGTGGCTCCCGACCTGGAGGGAAGCCTCCTGGCGGAGGGAACCAGCTCGGGGGTGCACGAGTCCCAGTCCCGCACGTGGGAAAACCTGGTCTCCCGGAGCCTGCCCTTCTGGGAACACTTCTATCCGAAGCTGCAGAAAGTCTTTCCGGACCGCCTGGAGACCGTTCCCCTGGAGACCTTCTACCGGGCGGTGAACAGAGTGGAGCCCTCCCTGATCCGCACCGAGGCCGACGAGCTGACCTACAACCTCCATGTCATGATCCGCTTCGAGCTGGAGCTGAGGATGCTGGAGGGAAGCCTGGAGGTGAAGGACCTGCCCGAGGCGTGGAACGCCGCGTACCTGGAGAATCTCGGGATCGCGCCCGAGGACAACGCCGACGGCTGCATGCAGGACGTCCACTGGTTCGGCGGCACTATCGGCGGGGCCTTCCAGGGGTACACCCTGGGGAACATCCTCTCCGCCCAGTTTTTTGAAAAAGCCCTGGAAACCCACTCCGGCATTTACGATGACATGCGCCTGGGAAACTTCGCCGGACTTCACGGGTGGCTGAAGGAGAACATTTACCGGCACGGCAGCAAGTTCACCGCCCCCGAGCTGATCGAACGGGTCACCGGCAGAGGGCTGGACATCGGGCCGTACCTCCGGTACCTGCGGGAAAAGTACGGCAAGCTCTACGGCTCGGAAAAATGATGGGGCCCAGTCACTTCATCATCCCCCGGCGGAGGAACTTCCACCGGGGGTTTTCTTTTTCCGAAAGAGTGCCGTAAATGTCAGAAAGCACTAAAAATCCTTCTCATGCGAAGTAAATTCCCCGGCATTCTATAATAATACAATTTTAAATTGGTCTTGTCATATTGACTTTTCGTAGTAATATGTTTTTTTATTCGCTTTTATTTTTGGACAGGAGGTGCGGCCGTGCGGATCGGAGTGCTGGTGAAGCAGGTTCCCGCGACGGAAAACGTCAGGATCGACGAAGAGACGGGAACCATGGTGCGGGAAGGCGTAGAGGCGGAGCTGAACCCTCTCGACCTTCACGCCGTGGAGGAGGCGGTCAGGCTGAAGGACCGTCTCGGAGAAGGAACGGAGATCACGGTGATTTCCATGGGGCCGCCCCAGGCACAGAAAGCGGTACGGGCCGCCATCGCCATGGGGTGCGACAGGGGACTGCTTCTGTCCGACAGGCGGTTTGCCGGGTCCGATACCCTGGCCACCGCCAGGACCCTCGCAGCGGGAGTACAGAAGGCCGGCGGCTTCGACCTCCTGCTCTCGGGCGAACGGGCCACCGACGGCGAAACGGGGCAGGTCGGCCCTGCCGTGGGGCAGATCCTCGGGCTGTCGGTGCTCACCTTCGTGAGCGCCGTTGAATCGGCCGCAAAGGGCTCCCTTGTAGTCCGGCGGGCGGTGGAGGGAGGTCACGAGCGGGTCGAGGCACCCCTTCCGGCCATGCTCTCGGTGGTGAAGGAGATCAATACCCCCCGGCTGTGCACCCTGGGAGGAAAGATCCGGGCGAAGAAGACTGAGATCCCCGTTCTCGGGGCAGACGATCTTCCCATTCCTCCGGAGCTCCTCGGCCTTCCGGGCTCGCCGACGAAAGTGGTGAAGGTGTCCTATCCCCAGATCACCCGGTCGGGAAAGAAAGTAGCCGCCGCAGACAGCCTGAACGGCGCCGTTGAGGAAATCCTCAGCGTGCTCCGGGGCCGCGGGATCGTGTAGGAGGAAACCGCCATGAACGAAGAATACCGCGGAGTCTGGACCCTCAGCGAAGTGCGGGAGGGCAGGATACATCCCGTTTCATACGAACTTCTCGCCTGGGGAAGGGACCTTGCAGACACCCTTGGCGTTCCCCTGTCGGCGGTGCTTCTCGGCTCCGGCGTTACGGAACAGGCTCCGGAACTGATCGTCCACGGAGCTGACCAGGTGTACGTGGTGGACGACCCGAACCTGGCTCATTTCAAAGCGGACAGTTTTTCCAAAACCCTGGCCGAGCTGGTGAACCGTCACAGGCCGGAAATTTTCATCGCCTCGGCCACCTCCTCCGGCAGGACTGTGATGCCAGTGCTCTACGCGGACCTCGAGACGGGGCTGACGGCAGACTGCACCGAACTGGGCATCGACACAAAAGAACGCCTGCTGCTCCAGACCAGGCCCGCCATCGGGGGAAACGTGATGGCGGACATCAAAACGCCCCTCAGAAGGCCCCAGATGTGCACCGTGAGGCCGAGGTCGAAGAAACCCCTTCCTCCGGACCGGTCGCGGACCGGCAGGATCATTGCCGAGAAGGCCGTTCCCGGCTCCCTTTCGTCTGTGATGAAGCTCCTGGAGTTCCTGCCGGAGAAGAACGTGGGCGCACCCCTGCAGGACGCCGAGGTCATCGTGGCGGGCGGAAAGGGGATGAAGAAGGGGGCGAATTTCGCCCTGCTGGAAGAGCTGGCCGGTCTCCTCGGAGGCTCCGTGGGGGCATCGCGGACCGCCGTCGACCTGAACTGGGCGCCCTATTCCTCCCAGGTAGGGCTGTCGGGCAAATCGGTGACGCCGAAGCTCTACATCGCCTGCGGCATCTCCGGGGCGGTGCAGCACCTCGCCGGGATGTCCGCAGCGGATACGGTCATTGCCGTCAATACCGACCCGGAGGCCCCCATCTTCCGGGTGGCGGACCTGGCCATCGTGGGCGATGTCCTTGAAGTGATTCCCGCGCTCATAGGGAGGCTGAAATCATGACGGGCACCTTTTTCGGAAACACCGACGCCCTTCGGGAGCGGTACGGAAAAATCACCCCGGAGATCCTCCGGGAGATACAGGAGGCCGCCGGAGCGAAGAACGTGGTGGCCGGGGACCCCGAAGCCCTGGAGAGCTACGCCTCCGACGAGGCGGGCATCATGTTCACCTCCATGCCGGACGCCGTGGTGAAGGGGGAAAGCGCCGAACAGGTGGCGGCAGTCATGAAGGTGGCGTCGAAGCACAGAATCCCGGTCACCCCCAGGGGTGCCGGAAGCGGCCTCGCCGGTGCGGCGGTGCCCCTGTGCGGCGGCATTGTCCTCTCCCTCGAGAAGATGAACCGCATCCTCGAGATCGACCCGGTGAACCGGGTGGCCGTGGTGGAGCCCGGCGTGGTGACTAACGAGCTGTGCAAGGCTGTGGCCGAGGAAGGGTTCCTCTATGCGGGATACCCCATGAGCACCGAGACGAGCTTCATCGGCGGCAACGTGGCCACCAACGCCGGAGGAGGCAAGGTCATCCGGTACGGCAATACCCGGCGGCACGTGCTCGGCCTGGAGGTGGTCCTCCCCACGGGAACGGTGCTGAACCTCGGAGGCAGGATCCGGAAGGACACATGGGGCTACAGCCTGATGCAGCTCATGGTCGGTTCCGAGGGCACTCTTGGAATTATTACGAAAGTCATCGTCAACCTCGAGCCGAAACCCGGCAAGACGGTGAACCTCCTGGTGGCCTTCCCGGACCTTGATTCCGCCGTGGACAGCGTGGCGAAGGTTGTCCGCACCGGGATCAGCGTCATCTCCTGCGAGCTGATGGACAAGCTCTCGGTGAATATCGCCGCTTCCCACGTGAACACGGAGCTCCCCTACCAGGACAGGGCCGACGCCTTCCTCCTCATCCAGATCGAGGGAGACTCGGACGAACGGCTCGAGGAAGGGTACGAGAAGGTCGGGACCCTCTGCCTCGAGAACGGGGCGCTGGAGGTTTTCGTGGCGGAGAGCCGGACCGAGTCGGGCATGATCTGGAACATACGGCAGAACCTCGCCGAGGCCATGCGGGCCCATGATCCATACTGCTCCCTGAGCGGCGACATGGTGGTTCCCCTGTCCACCGTCCCCGAGATGGTTGAGGAGATCCGGAAAGCGGGAAAGGAACGGGGCATCACTGTGGGGATCCTCGGCCACATCGCCGACGGGAACCTGCACCCCATCATCTTCAAGCCCGCCGGCATGGAACCCATGGAATGGGCGGAGTACGCCGAGGCCTTCTACGACGACCTCACCTCGGTGGCGATCCGCCTCGGCGGTGTGGGCAGCGGAGAGCACGGCATAGGCTACGTGAAGATGCCCATCTTCCTCCACTCCAAGCCGGCGGAGGAAATAGAGATCATGAGAGGAATCAAGCGGTCCTTCGACCCCGACGGGATCCTGAACCCCGGGAAACTGCTCGGCAGCTGACAGGTGTTCCGGGGCCCGGATCCGGGACCCCGGCCGGGGAAGTTTTGAACAGGAGACACGAGAGGAGCAGGGAACGGCATGAAATCGAAGAGTGACATGGGAATTCTGGCTGTGGCCTTTGTCTGGTTCACCACCCATTTCGGCGGCGGCTTCGCCAGCGGGAGACAGCTCGTTGATTTTTTCGTATCCTACGGATGGTACGCCCTGATCACCCCCGTCCTGTCCATTGCCATCGTCACGGCGGTGCTCTACTATGCGTGGAGCTTCGCCGTAACCTACAAAACGTTCGACTACAGGGCATGGGGCAACCAGTATTTCAAACCCTTCGAGGCCATCTTCTCCAACGCCTACGAAGTCATGTACATCCTTATCCTTCTCATCGCGTCGGCGGTGGCCTTCGCCACCGGAGGCACGGTGATGAAGCAGATCCTCGGGACACCCTACGTAATGAACACGGTGATCGTGGCGGTCTTCATCTTCTTCCTGACCATCTTCGGCGCGGAGATGGTGCGGAGGGCCGCCTCCACCATGGCGGTCATCATCATTGCGGGGATGACCTTCATTTACGTGGCGAACCTCGTGACAAACTTCCCCAAGCTGCTTGAGGTCATCCGCACAGCCCCGTCCCCGAAGGGCTTTGTGGAGGCTTTCTGGGCATCCATGAAGTATGCCGGTTTCCAGGCCTGCGCCATGGGGGCCTACATCGCCGTGGCCGATGCCCTGACGACCAGGGAGGACGCCCGGAAAACATCCGTCTGGGGCTTTCTCATCAACGCGGGAGTACTCTGGCTTGCCACCGCGGGGGTGCTTCTCCACTATCCGGCCATCCTCCAGGAAAGCGTGCCCGTGCTGTACGTGGCGGCCCACGGCGGAGGCGGCGCTTTCGGCACGGCCATCGTGTCCCTCCTGATTTTCCTGGCAGTCATCTCCACCGGCGTGAGCCTCATCTTCGGCGGCGCCAGGCGCATCGTGGCCTTCTGGGGAAGAACCCGGGGCTCCTCCGTCGCCGGCGACAGGAAGGTGAACATCGCCGCATCCCTCATCTATGTCCTCATCACCTGGGGCATCGCCCTGTTCGGCCTCATCCCGCTGGTTGCCAAGGGGTACGGCTACATGGGAACCCTTTCCTTCCCGCTGCTCATCCTGCCGGTCGTCCTCATCGGCCTGCTCCGGTCGAAAGACTGGGGAAAGAACGCCTGAAAATCTTTCGGGGGAGGGGGGCACCCTGTCCTCTCTCCCCTCCTTTCCTTCCGCATCCATCCGCCCCATATTCAAAACCATCTCCGGCACAGTTCCCTTGACCTTCGGGAAAAAAGCGGGTACATTCTCTGAAGCCGGCCGGTTATAACCAGAAGAGCAGACCGGACACACCGCTGACGGGAAAGGAAGGAGAGCCGCAGTAAAAAGCAAATACCGCCTTCTGAGCGCCCTGATGATTCTTCTGTCCTGCTCGGCAGCCGCTTTTTTCTTCAGTGCCTTCGACCGTCAAATAGAAACCGTCTATGGTGACAACACCAGGGATGCCATCTTCGAAATAAAGAAAACCTTCCTCCAGCACACTGTGCAGAACCAGATCGCCAGGATCGACGCGGCAAGACAGCGCCATGCAGGCCTTGCCATCGCAAGGCTCGAAGAGAAAAGCGCCCTTCTGGAGACTTTTCCATCCGGAAACAGGGAGGAGTTCATCGCCTTTTTCCGGGAGTGCTTCCGGGACGGCACTGTCTGGACGGCAGCCCTCTGGGACCCGGCCGCCGGTGCAGTGCTCCATGACCCGAAGGGCCTGCTCCGGAAGGGGTTTCCCGGTACGCCGGACGGAGGGGAGTTCAGGGATTTTTCGGCCTGGAAGATAGTTGATTTCAGAGGGCTGCGGGCTTTTTTCGGCATTTCCCGGGCAGCGGCCGACGAGGCCGTGAAGAAAGAGATCGCCTCGGAGATTCATGCCTCCCGTTTCCCCTTCGACTCCTACATCTGGGTCAACGAGGTGGTGAACTTCGACGGCGGACTGAACTACGCCATCCGGAGAGTCCACCCGAACCTGAGGGACACGGAAGGAGCGTTTCTCTCCACCGAAACCAGGGACGTGAAGGGAAACCGTCCGTACCTGACCGAACTGGAGGGAGTGAAGAAGGACGGGCGTATTTTTTTCACTTACTTCTTCAAGAGAAAGGACAGCGAAGAAATCTCCGAAAAGCTGACCTATGCTGAGCTGTACCGGGACTACAACTGGATCGTCGCCATGGGGATCCATCTCGACGACATCTTCGCATCCATCGGCGAGGCCAACGAGGAAAGCGGCACGACCTCCGGGCGCCTCATCGTTCTCTTCCTTCTTCTCATGGTCGCGCTGCTGGGAATCAGCGACCTTATCCTCCTTTTCCTCGAGGGCAAAGTCCACGGAGAATCCAGAAAGGGCCTCGAGGATGAACTGAACAGGGACCCCCTGACGGGGGCCTTCTCCCGCAGGGCCGGAGAGACGGAAATGGCACGGGCTTTCCACTCTTTCACGAAAGGTGCATTGCCGCCGGCGATTGTCCTCTTTGACATCGACCGCTTCAAGGAAGTGAATGATACCTTCGGCCACGACGCGGGGGACGCAGTACTGAAAGAGGTCGTCAAGACGGTCCTGAGAAATGTAAGAACCACCGACCGGCTTTTCCGGTGGGGCGGCGACGAATTTCTCCTGGTGGCCGAAGGACTTAAGGCGGAGAACGCCCTCCCGGTAGCCGAGAACATTGTGAAGAGGGTTTCAGAACATGCAGTCTCCGTCGGCGGACACTCCATTCCTGTCACCATCTCCGTTGGCATAGCCTTCTTCCGCGACGGTGACAGGGGATATGAAGACGCCCTGAAACGGGCGGACAGGGCGCTGTACCGGTCGAAATCAGGGGGAAGGAACCAGGCGAATATGGAAGAGTGACATCTTGACCTTTCCTGATCCGTCATGGTAGACTCATCTAACAAAGATTCTATTTCGGAGGTGAATATATCATGGAAAGAAAAGGAATAACCACAATGAAGGGAAACCCCATGACCCTTGTGGGTCCCGAATTGAAGGCCGGAGACAAGGCTCCCGACTTTACAGTGCTTGATCAGGCTATGGCCCCGAAGTCCCTGAAGGACTTCGAGGGCAAATTCAAGGTGATCTCGGTCACTCCGTCCCTGGACACTCCCGTATGCGACCTCCAGATCCACTGGTTCAACGAGGATGCGGCCAACCAGCCGGCAGACGTGGCTGTGCTGAACATTTCCATGGACCTGCCCTTCGCCATAAAGCGGTTCTGCGCCACCGGAGGCATCGACAGGGCCGAAGCCCTTTCCGACCACAGGGACGCCTCCTTCGGAACCAACTGGGGCGTGCTGATGAAGGAACTCCGGCTCCTTGCACGGTCCATCTTCGTGGTGGACAGGGAGAACGTGATCCGGTACGTCCAGATCGTCCCGGAACAGACCACGGAACCCGATTACGAAGCGGCCCTGAACGCCCTGAAATCGCTGATGTAGAACATCTTCCCCCACCGGCAGTAAACGGCGGGACCCGGAGAAAACCGGGTCCCGCCGTTTATTGCTTCGTTCCGGATGCCTGTCATCCTTCCGCGCCGACAAGCTTCCTGGCCAGATCCTCCAGGACCGCCGAGACGGAGGCCACTTCCTGGCTGGACCCGGCAATCCCCTCGATGATGCGGGCCTGCTCCTGGATAATTTTCAGCAGGACCTCCGTGCTTTCGTTGATCTCGTAGGTGGAGGTGCGGAAATAGTCGAGGATGTCCCTGATATGCTTCGCCGATTCCGTTGACCGGACGGCGAGCTTTCTCACCTCGTCGGCCACCACGCCGAAGCCTTTTCCCAGCTCCCCGATCCTCGATGCCTCGATGGAGGCGTTGAGACCGAGGAGGTTCGTCTGCTTTGCCACCCCTTCGATGATGCCTACCACCTGTTCAGTGCTCGCCACCCGCTCCACGGCGGTTCCGGTGATGGAAATGAGGGTCTCCCCGGCGGCGCGCATCTCCTCCATCTGGCCGTTCATTGTCTGGAGGGCGTCGGCTATCTGGCTGGTGGTGGCCCGAAGGGTTTCCGACGTTTCCCGGATGGAGTTCTGCCGCTCCACGTTTTCCGCAAGGATGACGCAGCCCACGGCATCTCCCGAGGCGTCGAACACCGGCACGGAGTGGGCGATGTAAGGGATGCCGAAGGGAGACTCGTCCTTCCCGAACTCCTTGACTATAGGCCGTTTTTCCTTCATGCACCTGCGTCCCGCTGCCCCCTCGGCCAGAACGTCCCCCGGCTTTCTGCCGAAATTCAGGGTTCTTCCCGGAACGTAGGCGATGTAAGTATCGCCCTCGATGACGGCAAAACTCATGTCCCCGGGGATGAACCTGTGGATGATACGGGCCGCCCCCGCAAGGGCCCTCAGGGCCTCCAGGCCTTCAAGTGCAGGAATTTCCCTGATTTCGTTCATAGTGACCACCTTTCTCCGGCTGCCCGTCGGGTTTTCTTTATGTCCTATATTACAGGAACCTTTCCGCCGATAAAAGAGGATACAATAAACACCGGAAAAAAAAAGAGAGAAGGAGTGGTGCCCGTGATCGCGGACATGTTCGACTGTTTCTTTTTCGACCTCGACGGCGTGCTGTACGTGGGGGGGAAGACCACGCCGGCAGCTGCGGAGAGCCTGGATACGCTCCGAAGCATGGGAAAGGCCATACGGTTCCTGACGAACAACCCCACCACTCGGGTGCGGATCGCCGACCGCCTGCGGGGGCACGGCATCGCCGCCGAGATGAACGAGATCGTCACCGCCGGTTCGGCCACGGCGAAATACCTCGCCGAGCAGGGAATCTCACGGGCATGGGTCATCGGCGAGTCCGGCCTCCACAAAGAGGTGGAGATGGCGGGAATTCTGCCTGCAGGCGAAAAGGACTGCGAGGCCCTCGTCCTCGGCTGGGACGAGACCGCCACCCTGGCCATGGTCCGCCGGGCAGCCCTGGCCGTTCGGAACGGGGCGCTCTTCGTGGCCACGAACATCGACCGGACGTTCCCCACGGCGGAAGGCCCCGTGGCCGGGGTCGGCGCCCTGGTGGAGGCGATCCGCACGGGGTCGGGCAGGGACCCTGTGGTGGTGGGCAAACCCTTTCCGCCCATGTTCACCGAGGCCCTTGCCTCGGCGGGATTTCCCGGGAACCGGACCGTCATGGTGGGAGACACGCCCGAGGTGGACATCCTGGGGGCCCACCGGGCCGGCGTCTCCGCCATCCTCATGGGCGACGCCCCCCTTTCCGGAGAGGGTGATTTCAAGTGCCCCGACGGCCGCATATCCTCCCTTCCGGACCTTTTCTCACCGGAAAGAACCTGCGGCCGGTGGTCCCTTCCGAGGACGGAGTGACTATCCCTCAGGACCGCCGGGGGACCCCTTGGGGAGAAAGTCCCTCACACGGGCAGTGAAGCGGTCCAGCTCCTCTTCAAGGGTTTTCGCCAGGGGGAGAACTTCTTCAGCCGGGCATTCTTTCCGCAGGAGCTTCTCGATTTCCGCCGAGAGAGAGTGGATTTCCTCCAGGCCGAGGGTGAGTGACACTCCCCTGAGCCCGTGGGCACGATGCCGCGCGTCTTCAGCCGTTCCCTTTTCCAGGGCGGCCGCTATCTCCCTGCCGTCCCGCCCGTGCTGGTCGGCGAACTGGCTCAAAAGGCCGAGAAAGAAGGGCACGTCTCCTCTCACCGACCGGAGGCCCGCCCGCACATCGAGGCCGGGCAGAGCATCCAAACCCGGGGGAAGGGCGTCAGGGCACTGACCCGATGACGGCACTGCGGCGGATTCCCTTTCGGCAGCGGCCTGCCCGGAGCGAAGGCGGGGAATCCGTTCCATCAGCACCCGCAGAAGCCGGTCGGGTTCCAGAGGCTTGGACAGGTGAGCATCCATGCCCGCCTCGATGCACATTCTCCCGTCTTCCTCGAAGGCGTTGGCGGTCATGGCCACTATGGGGACCGCCTTTCCGCCGGGAAGGGCCCTGATGGCGCGGGTGGCCTGCAGGCCGTCCATCACAGGCATCTGCACGTCCATGAAGACCAGGTCGAAGGTGTCGGGCCCTTTCCTGAAGATCTCCACGGCCTCCCGCCCGTCCCCCGCCACGGTAGTCTCTATTCCCGCGTGTTTGAGGAGGGCGCAGGTTACTTCCTGGTTGGTTTTGTTATCTTCCGCGAGGAGAACATGGATCTGCGGCATGTTGTCCCTCCAGTCTCCCCAGCCTCCGCTCCCCGGCTTGAAGAACTGGTCTCCCGCACCCGCGGCGGGCAGGTCCGCAAGGGCATCGGCCAGCCTCGAGGGAGTCACCGGTTTCGTCAGGAACCGACAATCCCCCGTTTCCTTTCCGGGAACGGCGTTGCCGAAGGGGAGGAGGAGGAGCACCTCCGGCATCCCGTCCCGCCGCAGGAGCCCTCTTTCCTCAAGGATTACCCCGGCGCCCGGCATCTCCCTTTCGAGAAAGAGGAGGTCCCAGGAGGCACCCCCCTGTCCGGACCGCTTCATTTTCTCCAGGGCGGCTGAAGTGTCCGGGGCTTCCACCGCCTGAATTCCAAGTTCCGACAGCATTCTGACGAGAACGGTACGGTCTTCCGGGGATCTGTCGGCCACGAGTGCGCGCCTGCCGATAAACGGTTCCAGCCGGTCGCTCTTCTCCGGAAGGGAAGAGGAAATCCCGAAAGGGATCTCGAAGCTGAAGGTACTGCCCTTTCCGGGCTCGCTCTCCGCCCGGATCCTGCCGTCCATCATCTCCACGAGTTTTCTGCTGATGGCGAGCCCCAGCCCCGTTCCTCCGTATTTCCTTGTCGTTGCTGCATCGCCCTGCATGAAGTCGGAGAAAAGCCGTTCCACCTGCTCCTCTGTCATGCCTATGCCCCCGTCGCTCACGGCGAACCGGACAACAGCCGATGTATCCCGCCATTCGACCACTTCCGCCGTTATGGAGACCTCTCCCCCGTTGCTGAACTTGACGCCGTTGTCCACCAGGTTCAGCAGAACCTGGGCGAACCGGTTGCCGTCTCCCCGGAGAACGAGGGGGATGGACCGGAGATCCACCCGCAGGTTGAGCCCTTTTCCGGCCGCGTCCTCCGCCACGAGGGCGCATACCTGGTCGATGTGCCTGGAAGGCTCGAAATCCCGTATCTCCGGTTCCATGCGGTTTGCCTCGATCTTGGAAAGGTCGAGGATGTCGCTGACAAGTCGGAGAAGGTGGCGGGAGGCATCGAGAAGTCTGTCGGCGTGGTCCCGCTGGACTGTGTCCAGCGGCGAGTTTTTCAGAAGGTGGGCAAAGCCGATGACGGCGTTCAGGGGAGTACGGATCTCGTGGCTCATGTTGGAGAGAAAGGCGCTCTTCGCCCTGTTCGCCGCCTCTGCCCGCTCCTTCAGCTCGTTTGCCCGGGCGGTCTCGTGGGTGAGCTGCTCCCTGAGCATTCTGTCCGTTGAAATGTCGATAATGTACATAATCACGTGGGTCACCCTGCCGTCCCGGTCGAAGACCGGGTGACAGTATCTCCTGTAGTAGGCGTCGTTCCTGCCCTGGGAGGTCTCCTCCTGGAAGGGCAGTCCCGTCGACACCACCTCCCGCAGAGGACAGACCCTCTCCGAAGGGGAACAGGGATCCTCCGCGCCGAAGAACAGGTCGTGGCAGGTCCGGGCGCCCGGGCGGAAGGCCGCCGCGGCGTCGTTCTGTATCACGAGGGAATAGTCCGATGCGTCGATGACGCAAAACGGATAAGAAAAGGATTTGAGTATGGAAGTGAGGAAGCTTCGTTCCATGTCGAGCCTTTTCATGGCATTTTCCAGGTCTGCCGTTCTGTAGGCCACGAGGTTCTCCAGGTTCTGGCGGTACAGTTCGAGGCGCTGCTCGGAATTCACCTGGAGGGTGATGTCCCTCACGGTCCCCAGACCGGCGACGGGAACCCCGCCGCTGTCGAACTCCACCTCCGCCCGCTCCTCCACCCACCGGCTCTCGTTTCCGCGGAGGATCCTGTGGCGGAGAAAATAGGGCTCTCCCCGGAGGGTTCTTGCCCATCCTTCCTTTACTGTTGTCATGTCTGAAGGATGCACCAGGGAATAAAAGGTCTCGAGCGTGACGGGACTTCCGGAAGGGACGCCAAAAATTTTGTAGGTTTCCTCGGACCACAGAATCCTGTTTCCGGGAATGTCAATCCGCCAGTGGCCTGTCCGTGCCACTTCCTGGGCCTTTTTCAGGAACAGTTCGCTCTCTTTCAGCTTCTCGAGGGCATCGAGCCGTTCCCTGTTCAGGAGGACCATCCCCGCCTTTCCTGCGACTTCGCTGAGAAAGAGAGCGTCCTCATCTCTCCGGGAACAGTCTCCATCACTGTACTCCAGCCGGAAACAGCCAAAGGTCCGCCCGCCGAAGACGATGGGGCATCGAAAGGCAGACAGGGAAAGCCCGCCGGAACGTTTTTCCTCTCCCGGAGAAGGCACCCGGGATTCTCCGCTGTTCAGGCAGATGGCAACTGATTTTATGCCCATCTCCCGTTTCAGTATTTCCGAAAGATCCGATGCAAAAAGGGAAATATCCCCCGCCGCCACGGACGGCAGCGAGTCGATGCGCCCTATGATCCTGCCGTAGAGGGCAACCCGCCCGGCAAGAGAGGACTCCGCTCCGCTCCGTCCCCGCCTGCCCCTTTCGGTGCGGGAAAGGAAACGTCCCGGTGAAATGCCTTTTCTCACGATCTCACCCTCCCTGCCGTTCACCCGGCACGGCCCTTTTCGGGGGGAAAGGAGGACCGTGCCGGAACCAGATTCAGCTCAGCGACGCCAGGAAATACCCGACGACGATGGACACAGCCCAGAGAAGCCCCCCGAAGAGCATACCCCCCGCTCCCGCCTTTTTCACCACGGAACGGTGGAGACCGAACCCCACCATGTAGAGGGCCGCGGCCATGAACACCTTCCCCGCCGAGGCGAGGCTTTTGAAGAGGCCCGGGAAGGGAAGCACCGATGCGGCGGCCGACGCGAGAAGAAAGAGGATGATGAAGAGGGGCACCGAGAGTTTTCCCTTTTCTCCCTGCCGGAGGGAGAGGACAAAGACGATGGGGGTGATCCACAGGGTCCGGGTGAGCTTCATGATGGTGGCCGTGGAGAGGGACGCGTCCCCGAGAAAGGCGGCGGCCCCCACCACGGAACTCGTGTCGTGGATGCTGAGGGCGCACCAGATGCCGTACTGTTCAGGAGAAAGAGAGACTATTTCGGCCAGCAGCGGAAAGGCGAAGAGGGCCACGGTGTTGAGCAGAAAGACCACGCCCATGGCGACCCCGATCTCTTCGTCCCGGGCCTTCATCACCGAGGAGACGGCGGCTATGGCGCTGCCGCCGCAGATGGAGGTACCGAAGGTGATGAGTTTCATGGTATCCCCGTCGAGGCGGAAGAACCGGAGCAGGAAATACCCCAGAGAGATGATCACGCCGAGGCTCACCGCCGTCTGCCAGAATCCCTGCCCGCCCACGGAGATCACCTGCCCGATGTTCAGGCCGAACCCGAAGAGGACCACCGCCGTGTTGAGGGCGAGCTTCCGCATTTTCCCGAGGCCTGAAGGAGCCGCCGACGGTACGGTGTTGCTCACCGCCGCGCCGAGAAGCAGGGCAATGCCCACCGCCCAGGTTTTCGTGGCGGGCAGGAGGGCCAGAGCCACCACGACGGCGAGAAAGAGAAGAAACGGGACGTTCGTTCGTTTCAGTTCCAAAAGTGACTACCTCCGCCCGTCCTCCGGAAACAGTTCCGGATCGAAATACTTCTGGTAGTGGAAGAGGGCGGGCACTCCCCCTGTGTGGAGGAAGAGAACCCGTTCCCCCTTTTTGCAGAATCCCTGCCCGATAAGGTCAAGCATTCCGGCGAAGGCCTTTCCGGTATACACGGGATCGAGCAGGATGGATTCCATCCGGGACAGCAGGACCACCGTCTTCGTCATGGCGGGGGTAGGCAGGGAATACCCTTCGCCCACGTAGCCGTCGAAGCACTGGATGAGGCCGCCGGGGAGAGGTTCTTCGATCCCGAGAAGGGCGGCCGTCTCGCGGGCGACCTTCTCCACGAGAGGAACCTGCAGCGAGTTCGGACGGCTGATGTTGATTCCCGCGAGGGGAATTCCCGAACGGTTTGCCCAGAGTCCCACGGCCAGGCCCGCATGGGTGCCGGAGCTGCCGCTGGTGGTAAAGACCCTGTCGAAGGAAACGCCCTTCCGGAAAGACTGGGAGAGAATCTCCTCGGCGCAGGCCACGTAGCCCAGGGCTCCCACGGCGTTTGATCCGCCGCCGGGAATGATGTAGGGTTTCCTGCCCGACGCCCTGAGTTCCGCCGCTGTCTTTTCCATTTCGGCGGTCATGTCGGCTCCCGCGGGAACCACCCGGATGGAGTCCACTCCCATGAGCTGGAAGAGGAACATGTTTCCCGATGCTCTGTCGGAATAGGTGCCGGGGACCCGCTCCTCGATGAGAAAGTGGCATTCCATGCCCTCTTTGCGGGCTGCGGCGAGGGTGAGACGGCAGTGGTTCGACTGGGGGGCGCCGCAGGTGATGACGGCGTCAGATCCCTTCTCCAGGGCATCGGCCATGAGGAATTCGAGCTTCCTGGTCTTGTTGCCCCCGGGGAAGAACCCCAGAAAATCATCTCTTTTGATCCATATCTCGGGGCCGTCAAGATAAGCGGACAGCCTGTCGAGCCTTTCCAGGGGCGTTTCTCCTTCGGTGTACCTGCGGCGGGGAAAACGGGCGAGATTCACTTTTATCCAGCTCCTTTAATAAAAATCGAATCTGTCATAAACAGTATACCTTACGGAGGAACAAAAAGAAAAACGTCCCTCCCGGACAGCCGGGAGAGACGCCGAACGATGCTCGTACAGGAGGAGCTAGGCCGCCCCTTCCTCCAGGGTTTCCGCGAGGATGTACATCTCGCCGCTTCCGCTGGAGGTCTGAAGCCGGCCCGTGATCCGCACCGGGGAGCCTTCGCCCTTTCCGCGGAGCCATTCCTGAAGGGGGGCATCAAAAACCCGGACGGGGAGGAAACTCGTCCGCTCCACGCCGTCATACCCGACGCTGGGATGCTTCAGGGAAAATCTCAGGTAGACGCCGTTCCGGTTTCTTCCGGCCATGTCGCCCTTGGGAAGGTGGATCGAGCCGGTGACCGTGACAGAATTCTCGAAGTTCAACAAAAATCCAACTCCTTGCTCGTTATTGATCCCCCGTCATGGAGGGGTGAAGGAACGATACCACTCTTTGCCCTTTTTCGCAAATTTTTCTTTATTCCCTAAATCCGCTGGCTATTGAATGAACCCCTTCTTCCGGAGGAAGGCGGCGGCGATGTCCTCGGGATCCTCTCCCTCGTCGAAGGCCAGGTTCATGGCCGCCATGGCCTGCTCGTCGATGGCTCCGCTGATCTTCTCCACCACGGGGACGAGGCCGGGGTATTTTTCCGCGAGGGGTATGGGCAGGACGAAAGCGGCGCTGTAGTCGGGGAAGAAACTTTTGTCGTCTTCCAGAAGGACAAGGTTCAGCTTCTTTATCCGGGAGTCGGTGGAGTAGGCCGCGATGACGTCCACTTCGTCCTGGGCGAGGGCCATGTACATCATGGCGTACTGCATGGGAAGCACGTCCCTGAAGGTGATGCCGTAGCGCTCCGACCAGCCGGGGTATCCGTCCAGCCGGGTGTCGAAGTTTTCATCGCCGCCCAGTTTCCATTCCGGGCCATGGTCCGCCAGGTCGGAGGCCTTTTTGAGACCGTATTTTTCGGCCCTCTCCGCCTTCACGGCCATGACGTAGGTGTTGTTGAACCCCACCGGGCGGGTCCAGGTCATGTTGAAGTTCTTCTCGAAGCCTTCCTTCACCATTGCGAAGGTTTCGTCCGAAGGCTTCGACTCGCCCTCGTACCGGAGAATTCCCGTGAGCTGGGTCCCCGTCCACGAGGGATAGAGGTCGATCTCGTCCGCGGCCATGGCCTGGTGGAGCACGGCGGAACCGGCGAACTCGGTGTTGATGGTGGTATCGAGGCCCGTGTGCCCGTCGATGAGGAGCTTGGCCATCCAGGCGAGGATGATCGTCTCGTTCACGTTCTGCGAGGCGATGCGGATCGTCCCCCTGTAGTCCATGGGGTTGCCGGCCGCGAAGGCGGCGCCTGCGGATCCTGCGAAGAGAACAAGGGCGAGAACCAGTGCTGTCAGTTTTTTCATGGTGTCACTCTCCTTTTTTGAAATTCGTTTCAGTCGGTGTCATCCGCCGCCCCGTGCCTTGCGGCGAGCCGTACCGCCCGGGCGGAGGGGTTGAAATAATCCTGGGCCCTCTTGAGAATCCAGTCGGCGAAGAGGGCGAGCAGGGTCGCCGGTATGGCGCCCGCGAGAATGATCTCGTTCCTGATGGAGGAAAGGCCCGAGAAGATAAGTCTCCCCAGCCCGCCGCCGCCGATGGCCGAGGCAAGGGTTGCCGTGCCGATGGTCCAGACCATGGCCACCCGGATGCCCGCCACGAGGACGGGACGGGCCAGGGGAAGCTGGACTTTCAGCAGAATCTGGAAGTCGGTCATCCCCATCCCCCGGGCTGCCTGCACGTAGGATCTCGGAACGCTCCGGATGCCCGTGTAGGTGTTCTGGATCACCGGGAGCATGGCGTACAGGAAGAGGGCACAGACGGCGTTGTCGTTGCCGATGCCGAAGACGAAAATGAGGAACCCCAGGAGCGCCAGGCTCGGAATGGTCTGGAACACGTTGGCGAGCCCGATGACGTAGGGAGCCGCCTTTTCGTTCCTCGTGAGGTATATTCCCAGGGGAACGCAGACCATGACCGTAATGCCCACGGCGATGAGGGAGATCATGATGTGTTCTCCGGTGAGGTTCAGGATGCGCATGTAGTTTCTTCCCACGTAGGTGATGAAAAGATCCCACAGGGGGCGCTGCTCCATCATGACTGCTTCCCCTCCTCCCTGCCGCTTCTGAGCCGTTCCACCGCCAGGCGGGCAAGGGCGCCGGACGTGATGACGCCCACAAAGCGCTCGTCCTCACCGACGACGGGGATGGAAATATCCCTGTCGGCGAGCATCTCCGCCGCGTCCCGGAGGGTGGCGTTCCCCGCGTAGAGCTTTCTTTCCCGGTAGATGCCCTTCATTACCGTCTCACCTGCGGACGCCGCCCGGCGCAGCCGTCCGAGAAGGGCCATGCCCAGCCACTGGCCGCTTTTGGGATCCACCACCTGGATGAACTCCCGGTCGTTCTCCTCCATGCGTTCCAGCACGCCGGCGGCCCCTTCCCAGGGAGCGGCCGTTCCCCAGGGCTCCTCCACGATGGACTCCGCCGGGTCGTCGGGGGACATGCGGGAGAGCCTGTCCTCGCCGATGAAGCTCCGGACGAAGTCGTTTTTCGGGGAATACTGAATGTCCTCCGCCGAGCCCTCCTGCTCCACCCTCCCCTTCCGCAGGATCACGATCCTGTCGGAGATGCGGATGGCCTCCCCCATGTCGTGGGTGACAAAGACAATGGTTTTCTTCAGATTCTTCTGGAGGGAGACCAGTTCGTTCTGGAGCACTTCCCTGCTTATGGGATCCAGGGCGCCGAAGGGTTCGTCCATGAGGATGACCTTCGGGTCCGACGCCAGGGCCCGGAGCACGCCGATCCGCTGCTTCTGTCCTCCGCTGAGCTGATCGGGAAGACGGAACCGGTATTTTTCCGGCGGAAGCCCCGCCATGGCGAGAAGCTCGTCCACCCTGGACCGGATTTTCTTCGCCGGCCACCCCAGCAGGGAGGGCACAACGGCGATATTCTCCGACACCGTCATGTGAGGGAACAGGGCAATCTCCTGCACCACGTACCCGATGCGCCTCCGGAGCTCCACGGGATCGCACCGGAGAATATCCTCCCCCTCCACGGTGATCCTTCCCGAGGTGGGATCCTCCAGCCTGTTGATCATCTTGAGGGTGGTTGTCTTTCCGCAGCCCGACGGACCGATGAGACTGACCAGCCCGCCGCTCCGTATTTCCAGGTCCAGGCGGTCCACGGCATTGGTGCCGTCGGGATAGGTCTTCGTCACCTCTTTGAAAACCACGCCGCCCTGTGTACCTGGCAGATCTCCGTTCATTCCCGTTCCCCCTTTCTCTCCGCGAGCACCTGTCCGAGAGCTTCCAGGAAGAAGGAATTGTCTTCCGCCGTTCCGACGGTCACCCGGATGGAGCGGGGAAATCCCCAGCCACCGCAGGGACGGACGATGACACCCCGCTCCAGGAGCATACGGGACACCTCCGAAGCGTCCAGGGGGAGGGTGAAGAAAATGAAATTGGTGCTCGACGGCAGGACCCGGAGCCCCATGGCCCCAAGGGAGCGGGACACCCGCTCCCGCTCCGAGACGATGGCGTCCAGGGCCTTCCGGAAGGCTTCGCCGTCCTCCCGCAGGGCCGCCGAGGCTCCCGCGATGGCCGTCCGGTTGGCGTTGAAGGGCTCACTCACAGTGTCGATGACCGTGACCAGCTCCGGACGGGCGAGGGCGTAGCCGATCCGTGCCCCGGCGAGGCCCCAGGCCTTGGAGAAGGTCCTCACCGCCACGAGATTCCGCCTTTCTTCGAGGAGAGCCTTCGTGCCGGGCATGCTTCCGGGGGCGGCGAACTCGCCGTAGGCTTCGTCGAGGACAACCCACGTCCCCTCGGGGAGGCCGCGAACGAAGCCCTCCACCTTTTCGGGAGGCAGGGCCAGCCCCGTGGGGTTGTTGGGGTTGTTCAGCCAGACGAGCTTCGTTTTGCCGGTTATCGCCTTTCTCATTTCCTCAAGGTCCATGGAGAAATCGTCTCCGAGGGGAATTTCCCGGAGGACGGCCCCCATGACGAGGGATATTTCCCGGTAGAGTCCGTAGGTTCCCTTCGGCAGGACGACCTCGTCGCCCGGGTCGAGGAAGACCTTCCCCAGGGTCTGGAGCATGCCCTCCGCCCCGTGGGACAGGGCGACCCATTCGGGTTCCAGGCCGGACTGCCGGGCGATGAGCCCTTTCAGCTCGCGGAAGGAAACGTCGGGATAGGTGTTCAGCCTGACGATCTCCTCGGCCATGGCCGCCCGGGCCGCCGGGAAGGGGCCCCAGGGGTTCTCGTTGGACCCCAGCTTCACTATTCTCTCGAGGCTGAGCTCCCGCCGGACCTCCTCCACGGTTTTGCCCGGGACATAGGGGGAGGCCGATAAAACCGCCTTTCTCACTCCGGGGATCATACCCTCGCCCCCTTCCGGACCTTCACTTCGATGATGGACGGTGTGGGGAATTGAAAGGCCGACTCCAGCGCCTGGCCGATACCAGCGCCCCCTTCGGGGGCGAAATAGGGGATCCCGTAGGCCCCCGCCAGGGCACGGAAATCGGGATTCCAGTGATCCACGGCGATCCTGGGACCGCCGTTCCTGTCCTGGGTACGGCGGATTTCGCCGAAACCCCCGTCGTTCCAGAGCACCACGGGAAGGCAGATCTTTTCCTGCACGCCCACCGCAAGCTCGGGAAGGGTGAACTGGAATCCTCCGTCTCCTGTGAGGACCGCAACCCTGCGGTCCGGGAAGGCGCACATTGTCCCGAGGCCGCCCGGAAGAGCCGCCCCGAGGGTGCCGAACCCGACGGGATGGAGGAACCTCCTGGGCCGGGAGCAGGGATATTCGCTGATGGCGCAGTACGCCGCCCCCGTCATGTCGGCCCAGAGGACGCCCTCGCCGCCGAGAGCCCCCGCAAGGGCCGAGACGGTGTCACGCAGCAGGGGAAGCTCTTCTTCCACGCCGAGAACGGAACCCAGGGCCTCCCGGCATTCACCGAGGATGGCCGTCCTGCCGGGGAAGGACACGCCGCCCCTGTCGTTCACCGCTCCCGCAAGCATGGGGACCACGTCCTCGCACCTGCCCCCGAGGAACAGTCCTCTCCGGGACGAGGCGAAACCGCCGTCCGTGTCCACCGAGATCAACCCGTCCGGGAAGGGAAACTCCTCTTCCCACATGTCCGGAGGGGAAAGTTCGGTTCCCAGGGCGAGGATACAGTCCGAATTCCGCAGAAGCTCCTTCACCGCCGGGAAATGAAGCCGTGCCCCGAGGCAGAGGGGATGGTCGTCCGGAAGGATTCCCTTTCCCGCCGAGGTCAGCACCACAGGAGCGGAGAGCTTCTCCGCAAGGAGCCTCACCGCTTCAGCCGCTCCCGCGGCACCCCCGCCGGCGATGATGACGGGCGACCGGGCGGCTGACAGGCTCCCGGCAGCTTCACCGGCAAGCCCTTCGTGGAGAGAGGGTCCCTCCCGGCGCACCGGTTCACCGGGGGGCATGCCGCAGGGTTCGTCGAGATAGTCCAGGGGAATCTCAACGTGCACGGGCCCCGGCCGTCCTTCGACGGAGAGCCGGAGGGCCCGTTCCACAAGATGGGGAATCTCCTCCGGGGACGATGCCCGGAAGGAACCCTTGGTGACCGATGAGGACATGACGGTGGAGTCCCGAAGTTCGTGAAGGTAGCCGGAACGGCCTGAAAGAAACCGCGAGGGGATCTGGGTGGTTATGGCCACCATGGGAACTGAGTCGTGAAATGCCTGGCCGAGGGGCGTGAGGATATTGGTGAGTCCGGGTCCGGTGATGGCGAGAACCACTCCCGGTGTTCCCGTGGATTTGCCCCATCCGTAGGCCATAAACCCGGCCCCCTGTTCGTGGCGGGTGGTGATGTGCCTGATGGGGCCGGATGAGAGACCTTCATAAAGAGAAAGGTTGTGAATGCCCGGTATGCCGAAGAGAACGGAAATGTTCATGCGCTCCAGGACCCGGACGGCTGTTCTTCCGCCGGTATTCCCTGCCATTGAATCGACCTCCTGATGATAAATTTTCTTGCGCTGTACCAAACGGGAAGCCCCCCTTCCGGGGGGCACTAGATGAAAACGGTACTGAAGAATGGGAAAAAGACGATGCTGGCGACGGAGTTTTCGGCAAAAAAAGGGCAGAAGCGAATCAGGGGATTGGAAAAACCGGTTTGTTCCGGCACCGGGATCAGCCGGCTGCTGTCCCTGATGCCGCACACCATCTGCACGCACTGCAATGCGCGTCCCGAAGCAACCTTTCGGCCCGCGGGCCGGAAACCTGGAAGTACTTAAGCCAGCGCTTCGATGGCGGTCACGTTGATGTACATCTCGCCGCTTCCCAGGGATGAGCGCACATCCCCCTGCACTCGTACAGGCACCCCTTCCTTCAGGCTCTTCATTTCTTCCTGGATGCGGGGATCATAAATCCTGGCGAGAAGGAAGTCCTTTCTGACGCTCCCGTCCGTCCCCGGCGTGTCCTGGCGCACCGAAAAGGGCATGTATTTCTTCGGCTTGCCGGCGCTGGCCTCGACGCGGACCAGATGGAGCGTCCCCGAAACCGTCACGATGTTCTCCGTCAGCATCTGGACATCAACTCCCATTCCCTGAAAGTGTGTGTTGCCTCTGCCTGGAAACCTCGTCATCATCCTGTTCTTTACATAACGCGTTCATATTTTACCTTTTTTTTCCCCGTTTGTCTCCCGCCTTTTCCGTGCAAATGTTTTGTGCATCCTGTCTTCTATCCCTCAATCCCCAGCCGAAGGAGGGTTTCCTCCAGGGGGGCGCCGGTTTTCCTGTCCCATCCCCTGGCGTCGTAATATTCGTCCAGCATGAGGTCGTAGTTCCGGACGGCGCTTTCCGGACTGCCGGCATATTTCCCGAAGGCAGGCAGGGAGCGCGCCCTGTCCGGAAGACGGTCCTGCTCTCTTCCGAAGCCCTCCCGGCAGTTGAAAAGTCGCTGCAGGTTCGTCACCCGCTCCGCCGCCCCCAGAAGCTCCTCCCCCGTCACCTTCCACCCTGTCAGCGCCGAGAGCATGGCCGCATATTCCTTCGGGGTTATGCCCACGTACATGTAAAACTTGCAGGTTCCGAGGATATCGGGGAGGGCCCCTCCGTCCTGCAGGATCCTGGTCGCCTCGCCCTTTCCTTCCTCGTCCCACCGGCCGAACTGATTCGGGTCGGGCAGGCCGAAGGGGATCAGCCCGAAATCGGTGTGGGAGCAGTCGTACGCCACCGTTTCAAGGGGATGGATGTGGCACATGCCCCGGTTGCCCGTGCCGTAGCTGACGGCAAGGGTCTTGCCGGACCGGGGGTCGTGGCAGGGGCCCTCCAGCCCCTTCACGTGGACGGCGAACCGCTCCGCCCCTCCGCCGATTGTTTCCGCCGCCCGCCTGACGCCGTCGGCGAGAATATCACCGATGCCTTCCCTGAGGGCAATCATCTCCACGAGCCGGGGAAGAACGGCGCCGTTCCCCCAGGAGAGATCCAGGCCCCCCCCTGCCTCCAGCGAGACCAGGCCCTTCTCCGCGCACTCGAACAGGAAGCCGATGACCGCTCCCGTGGAGATTGTATCGATGCCGAGCTCGTTGCAGAGGTACCCGCAGTGCACTGCACAATCCACGTCCTCGTTGAGGACATAGGCGGTGAAGGATCCCACGGTCTCGTATTCTCCGCCGTCGTGTTCGGGGGTCTTCCAGGGACCGTTCTCCACGCGGACCTTCCGCCCGCACTTCATGGGGCATCCCTTGTAGCAGCCGGTGGAGGCCACCTGGTTTTTCCCGAAAAAATGGGAGGAGACAGCCTCACCCTTCCCCCAGGAATTGGACTGCCAGTTTTTCGTGGGAAGGTCCCCGATCCGGTCGGAATTCTCGTATCCTCCCATGGTGCCGAGTTCCGTAAACCCAGGCGTGTTGGGATTTTCCTTCACGATTCCATGGGCGGCGCGCACCTCCCGCATCCAGGCTGCGGGGTCGGCGGGGGCAATTCTTCCCGTCCCCTTCACAGAAAGGGCTGCCACGTTTTTCGAACCGAGGACGGCTCCCGCGCCAATGCGCCCGGCGGCCCTGTGCCCAACCATGACGGAAGCGAAGAGCACGCCTTTTTCTCCCGCAGGACCGATGGTGAGGATGGAATGGTCTTCAAGGCCATCCAGTTCCCTCACGAGCTTCTCTCTTTCCAGCACCTTCCTTCCGGCGAGAAAGGCTCCGTCCCGGAGCTCCACGGTGCCGTCGGTGATGACGATGTGCAGGGGGCGGTCCGATACGCCGGAGAGCACGACGAAGTCGTACCCCGCCCGCTTCAGCTCAGGTCCGAAGTCGCACCCGACCCTGGCCTCGCCCCATCCTCCGGTGAGGGGGGACTTGCAGCAGACCGACAGGCTTCCGCCGCCCGGAACGACATTGTCCGTGAGAGGACCGGTGGCGAGTATAAACAGGTTTTCCGGGCCCAGGGGGTCCGCTCCGGGAGGCACCCCGTCGAAAAGGAGGCGGGCGGCATACCCCGTTCCTCCAAGCCAGGGCCGTATGGTTTCAGCGGAAAGGTCCTTCCGGGAAATCCCGCCGGACGTGAGGTCGATCCACAAAACGGTGCCGGCGTAGCCGAACAGTTTTTCCATGAGACCAGCTCCTTTTCTCCTTTTACTATACCAGACGCCGCCGCGGGGATTCCCTGCGTGAAATACGCCCCGCCCGGACCCCGGGCGGGGCGCTCTTCCCCTTCATTTCTGAGCTTTCGGATTAAAAGGTGCTCATTTCGCCTCTGCTTCGGGCCTCGGCCTATGGACATAGACGCTGCATGGAGCGTTGGCCACCACCTTCGCGGCAACGCTGCCCAGGAAGAACCGTTCCATTGCCCCCAGCCCCCGGTGGCCGATCATGATCATGAACGCGTCATTTTCAACGGCGAATTTCACGATCTGGTCGTACACCTTCCCCGACCTGACAGAGATGGACATTTTGGGAATGGTCTTCCCGAGAACATCCATTTCCTTCCTGATAAACTCTCCGAACTCGGCCTTCACTTCATCGTCGGTGGGGGGAACCACTACCGTTCCTTCTCCGTAGAACACAGGCTTATGCTCGGAAAGAGCGATGACATGGAGAAAGAGCATGTCGGCATCCGGCTCGCGATTGGCATAATTGATTGCGTAGTCCACCACTCCCCTGCTGGCCTCGCTCCCATCGATCGCCACGACCACTTTCTTCATCTGAATCCCTCCTTCGCCGCCTTGGAAAAGAAGGCGGATTTCCTCCCGGTTTCACCAGCCATGGAATATAGCTTCATGGCTATTATAGCACAAAATACACTATCTAGATTGAATTTTTAGTTTATTTATGTCCCCAGTCTGTCCCTTCCCGTTTCTTTTCGCCTCTTCTTTTTGTCTTCTCCATGCTAAAATTACATTGAAAATACCCAATATTTCCGGGGAGGCTGGTAATGGTGAATCGTTCAGGATTTTTCCGTGCGGCACTGCTCTTTCTTCTCTTCTTCCTGGCAACGGGTTCCTGGAGCCCGGTCCTTGCCCAGGATGATGCCACAACCCACATAGAGCTCATCCTGGACGCTTCGGGGAGCATGTGGGCAAAGCTCGGGGGGTCCACCCGGATCGAGGTGGCGAAGGACGCCCTGGGCAAAATCATCGACGACCTGTCGGAGCGGAAAGGGATCGCCGTAGGACTGCGGGTCTACGGTCACAGGACAAACGACTGCAAGGACACGAAGCTGGAGATTCCCATCGGTCCCATGGACGAAAAGAAAATGAAGGCCTTCATCGGGAAGATCAAGCCCAAGGGGAAGACCCCCATCGCCTACTCCCTCCAGGAGGCGGCGAAGGACTTCCGGAAAGACTTCACCGGCAGCAAAGTGATCATCCTCGTCACTGACGGCCTTGAAAGCTGCAACGGGGATCCCTGTGCGGCGGCGAAGGCCCTGGCGGAGAAGGGAATCGTCTCGAAGATCCACGTCGTGGGCTTCGGAATGGACAAAAAATCCGTCTCCCAGCTCGAATGCATCGTGAAACCCTCAGGGGGACTGCTCCTGGAGGCGAACAGCGCCGCCGAGCTTGCGAAGGCCTTCGACACCATAGTGAAAACTGCCCTCGATACGAACCTGGAGGTCACGGGACTTGACGGGAAAGGAAAGCCCGTGGAGATGTCGGTCTCCGTTCTGCAGGAAGGGGATGAAGTCCTCTCCGAGAAGGGGCAGACTGTAAAGGCGAACCTCCCCGAGGGAAGTTACCTCGTGCGGGCGACAGCGACGGAGACAGGCGAAGAGATCTTCTTCGAGGGTGTGGACCTTGTGGAGGACAAGCTCACCTCCCTGAAAGCCGTGTTTTCCATTGCAAGGATTCGGGTCAGGGCACTGGACAGCGCCGGGAAGCCCGTCCGTGCGGAGTGGCAAATATTCCGGAAGGACGCTCCGGAAGAACCGGTGGTGCGCTTCTCCGGCGCCGATTGGACCGAGAAAGCCCTCTCACCCGGGGAATACACCCTCAAGGCCCACCACAAGGACACCAAGGTCACCCTGACGGCGGACGCAGCCCCCGGGAACGGGGAGACCGCCGCGGTGGAACTTGTTTTTGCCCAGGGGAAGCTGCTCATTTCGGGCCTCGACTCCAACGGCAAGCCGGTCTACACAGACTCCTACGTTTACAAAGCCCCCTTCGACAGGGACAATCCCGACGAGGCGGGGCGCGACGGCGGCAACAAACATGAGTATTCCCTTGTCCCCGGGACCTACGACATCCTCGTCAGGGACCACAACACAAAGGTCGAACAGTGGATCAGGGACGTGGTCATCGAAGGAGGGAAGACCGTCCGGAAGGAAGTCTCCTTCGCCCAGGGGAAGCTGATCATTTCGGGCCTCGACTCCAACGGCAAGCCGCTCTACACCGACTCTTACGTTTACAAAGCCCCCTTCGACAGGGACAATCCCGACGAGGCGGGGCGTGACGGCGGCAACAGCCACGAATATTCCCTCGTCCCCGGGACCTACGACATCCTGGTGAGGGACGGCAACACCAAGGTCGAGCAGTGGATCAGGGACGTGGTCATCGAAGGAGGGAAGACCGTCCGGAAGGAAGTCTCCTTCTCCCAGGGAACGGTCCGGCTGACGGTGAAGGGATTCGAAGGGAAACCAGTCTATTTCTTCACAGAGATTTTCCTGTCCCCGGCCGAAGAAAACGACGAATTCGTCCACTCGGACAGCGGCGAAAACGAGGTATCCTTCCCCATCGTCCCGGGCACCTACGATGTGAAAGTGTGGACCGAGGAGCCCAGGGCAGAGCTGTGGGAAAAGGGAATGGAAGTGAAGGCCGGAGCGACGGCCGCAAAATCCTTCGCTTTTCCTGCCGCCCGGGTCCGGATAACGCCTCCCAAAAAGGGGACGGAATGGACCTATATCTTCGTGGACGTCTTCCCCCACCCCGCCGGAGAGGACGATGAAGCGGCAGTCTCCGAAGCAGGCGCTGAAGAGCACATCCAGTTCTTCCTCGTTCCCGGAACCTACGATTTCCGTATTCGCGACGAAGAGGAGCGGGAGACCTGGATGCGGGGAATTGAACTGGCGGCGGACGAAAAGTTTGCCGGAGAAGTGAAGTTCGAGGACTGATTCCTTTTCCCGAAGAAAGGAAAAAGAAAACGGATGGGGCGCCTCACGGCGCCCCATCTTGTTTTATGGAATTGTTCCCTGAAGCGCCGTACAGGTCCTTCCCTTCAGCCATGCAGTCTCACATCAGGCTCCCCACGTTACCGGGCACGATCCTGCTTCTTTCCTCGGCATCAGGAACGCCCTCTCCGGATCAACACCAGCCCGAAGGGCGCCAGCAGCAGGACCGCCGAAAGTGACGGAGCCCCGGTGCTGCAGCCGCCGGATTCTGCCCCCTGTCCCAGCGCCTTGAGGCAGAAGTTTCCTCCGGGAACACCCCCGGTGAGGTCGATCCAGGTCTCGCCGTCGGCACTGCAGAAGCTCTGCCCCGGCTCAGCGGAAGCCCTGTCGGAATACCCTGCCACAGGAGCTTCCACCGGAAGGGGATACCCGTATTCCGGGGCGGTTACCTTCACTTCCACTGAGAACCGCGTTCCCCGGGGGAGGTAGACCTGTTTTCCAAGGGCGACGGTGTGGTACCCCGGTTTTTCCAGCACGCCCCGCTGCCCCCGGAGGGGCATGGACTCCTTGTCGGCAGGGGTTGGGCCGGACAGGACCCCTATCGTGATTTCATATTCCGTTCCGTAGTCGGGCACGTAAAAAGAGACCGCCCTCAAAACCTGGCTCTCCTCGGTCGTGAAGACGTTGGCCATCCAGGCCGGAGTGCCTGCAGCGGGCGTTTCGAGGGGGGAGACGGACCGTATCCATCCCAGAGGGTCGTACTGGTGGATGATACCGTATTCCCCCGCGGGTGAGGCAAGGTAGACAATGCCGCTGTCGAGGCTCGTGTCCTCGTAGGACATGTAGAAGTACCCCGCCTCGCCGAAAGATGTTCCCCAGCTGTTCCGGACGATCCACGCCCCGTCGCCTGCCGGCCGGGTCGCGAATCGCTCCCTGGGGAAATGGTCGTCCCACCCGACGATGTTCACCGCATGGTTCGCTCCCCGGGGACCGCTGTAAAAAAAGGCTCCCGTTTCCCCGTTCCAGGTGTCTTCGTTGAAGTCAGCCATCATGCCGATGGACACAGCCCCCCGGTTCATCAGGGCGTCCTTGACCTCCTCCACGGCGAGATAGGGGTAGCCGTCCCTCCAGATTTCCACGGCCGGATAGGGCATGTACAGGGCACTGGTGAGAAGCTTCTGTCGCGGAAGCCGGGGTTTTTCCGACGGCAGGGGGCCGCCGTAGGGAAGATCCGATTCGTTCACCGGACCGGTGCCTCTCGCGAGGACGGCCATGGCCTTCCAGTCATCCCCTCCCTGATCGAAGAGGCCGACCCCGTCATACACGGTGAAGGCCGGGAATCCGTCGGGAGTGTCATTATAGGCCCAGTAGGCCAGGTGCCACTCCGAGAAATCGGCTGTCTCTCCCGGCAGAAGAGGCGATTCCAAAGCCGCCATGGCGGCGAAGGTCCAGCAGGTGCCGTAAGGATCCTGGTCCCGTACGGGGGACAGTTTCCCCTGTTCCCGGAGGTCGAACCTGGAGGGAAAGGCTGCGTCTTCTCTGAAGGTCCGGGCCGCAAGATACCGGACAGTTTCTCCCCTGCCCCGGAGATGATCCAGGTTCAGAGGAGACGGCCGTTTTCCGGAGGGACGCCTTTCCCCCGCGAAAAAAACACTTCTCCGGAGCTCTGCTTCTCCGCCGCCGGGAAGAGCCCGGTCACGGAGAAAGGCCGGGTTGAGGGGGGCAAGGGACGGACCTGCCGCAGGGGACGGCAGAGCGGCAGCGGTGAACAGAAAAAGAGCGGCTGCCGCAAAAACGGCAGTTTTTTTCATGAAGGACACTTCCTTTCGCTGGTCTTTTTTCCGGGACTCAGGCCCTTTCCTCGAACTCCTTCTGGTAGACCTTGCCGGACCCCATCATGACGCTGATGAAGTTCAGGGAGGGTATGTTCTCGCAGATGATCTTGATGATGGCGGCGATGATGGTGGATATGAGAGCCCCCACCACGCCCCAGATGAGGCTCCAGAAGAGCAGGGAGATGAGCACCACGACGGGACTGAGGTTCAGCCGGTCCCCCATGACTTTGGGCGTGATGAAGTTGCCGATGGTCACCTGGATGGTCAGGAGGACCAGGGCTGTGATGACCGCCGGCATGTAGCTCGGGTAGAACTGCACCAGTGCCACCAGGACCGGAGGAATGGAGGCCACGATGGAACCCACCGTGGGGATGAAGTTCAGGATGAAGGCCAGTACGCCCCAGGTCACCGCAAAGTCCACCTGGAGGTATTCGAGGGCGAACCACACCAGGAACCCCGTCACGGCGCTGATGAGAGCAAGGGCGCTCAGGTACCGCCCTATCTGGAAAGAGATGGTGCCGAGAATGCCTTTCACTTTTTCGGCAGTGCTCGGCGAGAAGGCCTTCTGAAGCTTGTAGTCGAAGTAGGGAGCGCCGAGAAGGAGAAAGACGAGGAACACGATCACCATGACGAGTTTGGAAACGATAGTGACGAAGGAGCCCGACAGTTCGATGAGATACCCCCTGACGGTGACGCCCCAGTTTATGGACGACCAGAAGTCGGGAGGAAGTTCAAGATTGACCGTGAGGGTTTTTCCTATTTCGAGGAGCCTGGCGTAGTACTTCGGGAACGCCTCGGTGAAGGTGAGGATCCGGGCATTGAAAAAGAGAGCGCCGAGGACGCAGACGCCGAAGAAAAGCGCCAGAACCACGACGACGTTGAGAAATGTGGGGATTTTCAGCCTGGAGAGAAACCGGACGACCGGACCGAAGAGATAGGAAAGGAGCCATGCGATGATCAGCGGAATGAATACCGCCTGGGCAAAGTTGAGGACCAGCCCCGTGGCCACGATGGAGATGATGCCTATGAGACCGATGATGACCTGGAAGTTCCCCACAGTATCCACTCCCTTGAAAAAGCCTTTGTTCCTATTTTACAGGAGGATAGGCTTTTGGGAAGAAGGTTTTTCCCGTTTCTTCGGAAAACTTTCACTTGTCGGGGAAAAAACAGGCTGCCCCGGTCACCCAAAAAAGGACGGGGAGCGGAAAACCCCTTCGGGTACTTCCGCTCCCCCCTTATCGTTTCACGAATGGTCCCTACAGTCTCCGGTCGGCCTCCAGGATGGCCCGGGCAAGGATGTCCGCTCCACGGGCAAGGTCTTCCGGCGAGGTATATTCTTCTTTGGAGTGGCTGATGCCGCCCGCGCTCGGCACAAAAATCATTCCCGCCCTGGTGATCCGGGCCATGGGGTTCGCGTCGTGGGATGCGCCGCTCGGCATGCGCACCGAGGGGACGTCCGCCTCACGGCAGGCTGCCTCGACAGCGTCCTGGAGAAGGGGATCAAGGTCCACCGCCCCTTTCCATACCACGGGTTCCATGGAGACGGAAACTTTTTTCCTTTTTTCAAGGAGGGAGCGGAACTGTGCAGCAGCCTCATCCATGATTGAATCCCTGAGGGAGCGGATTTCGAGAAGGAAGTCGGCCCTCCCCGGGACAATGGCGTCAGCCCCGGGATGCAGGGAAAAAACGCCCACGTTGCAGACAAAGTCATCCCGGGTATCCGTCCAGGCAAACCATTCCGAGAGCAGTTCCGACGCCTCCCGCATGGCGTCCTTCCGCTCCTTCATGGGCGTGGTTCCGGCGTGGTTCGCCTCGCCCTCGAGCCGGACGGCGTACCGGCTGATGCCCACGATTCCCGTGGGAATCCCGATGGGAATGCTCCTTCGTTCGAGATAGGGTCCCTGCTCGATGTGCAGCTCGAAATAGCAGGCGATTCCGCCGGGGTCCCCCTTCGCTGACAGGATTCCGTCAGCCGTAAGCCCGACTCGGGACAGCTTTTCCGCCGGGAAGGGCTCCTGCAGCAGTCCTGCAAAGGCCCTGCTTCCGAAGGTGCCTCCCATCTCGCCCCCCTCTTCACCGGTGAACCCGGCGACCACCAGGGGATGACGGAGGGGCAGCGCTTTTTCCCGGATGGTCCGGGCAGCCTCCAGGGCCGCCATCACGCCCAGGGGACCGTCGTATTTCCCTCCCCCGGGCACGGCGTCCAGGTGGGATCCGGCATATATGGCGGGCAGGGAAGGGTCGCTCCCCTCCAGCCTGCCGAAAAGGTTCCCCACCCCGTCGATCTTTGCGGAGAGGCCGGCGTCCTTCATCCTGTCCTCCACGAACTTCCTCGCCGCATCGTAGGAAGGGGTAAAGGCGGGTCTGTCCATCCCTTCCCCGTCCACCCAGCCTATACGGCCGAGGGCTTCAAGGTCCGCGAGGAAACGGTCTGCGGAGATGATCACGGGACTATACCGTGGGGATCCCCAGCTCCTTGAGGATCCTGGCGATTTCCTTCTTCGTCTCCTCCCCGGCGGGAAGGATGGGCAGGCGGGGCAGTCCGCCCTTGAAGCCCACCATGTCCATGGCGGCCTTCATGCCGCCGATGCCGAAACGGCTGGTGACGGCGGCGTTGAGGGGAAGGAGGGCGAGCTGCATCTTCCGGGCCTTCTCGATATCGCCCTTCTCGAAGTTCTCCTGGATTTCGGCGCAATAGTCGGGAACCACGTTGGCCACAGCCAGGGTGCCGCCGACGCCGCCGAGCAGGAGGGTGGCGAGAAGATAGCTGCCCGAGCCGGCGAACACGGAAAAGCCTTCGGGGGCCTTGGCGAGCACTTCGGATATCTGGACGATGTTGCCGCCGCTGTCCTTGATGCCCGTGATGTTGGGGTGAGCGGCCAGCTTCAGCGTCAGGGAGGAGGGAACGTTGACCCCGGAGTTGCCGGGCATGTTGTAGATCATCACGGGGATGGGTGAGGCGTCGGCAAGCATGGTGTAGAAATTCACGAGGGCAGCCTCGTTCATGTCCTTCTTGTAGTAGTTGGGGGTTACGACAAGAGCCACGTCGGCGCCCACGGCGGCGCATTCCTTCGTAAGCTGCAGAGTCTCCCTGAAGGACTCGCATCCCGTACCGGCGATGACCATTTTTTCCGCCGGAAGATGGTTTCTCGCGGTCTCCACGAGCTTCACCTTTTCTTCGTGGGACAGGAGGGTGAACTCGCCGTTGCTGCCGAGCACCACGAGGCCGGACAGTTTTGTGGCGCCGAAAGCCACCGTGTTCTCCGCAAAGGTCGAATAATCCACCTCTCCGGAAGCATCGAAGGCGGTGGCGATGGGGGCGAAAATTCCACGGACTTTTTTATTCATTGCATTTCTCTCTCCTCGTAAAAAATATATGATATTCCGCATATGATACTTCAAAACACTCCAAACCGGAAGGGCGTTTCATCCATGACGCCTTCTACCTGAAAAACTGCAGCGGCCAGAGGGACAGCATGGGAATGTAGGTAATCATGAGCACCGCCGCGAGGTTCCAGACCATGAACGGAATGGAGCCCCTGAGAACCTTCTCAAAAGGTGTTTTGCAGATATTCGACGCCACGAAGAGGTCCACCCCCATGGGCGGCGTCGCCATGCCGAGGGCGAGGTTCGCCACCACGAAGGTGCCGAAATGGATGGGATCCACGCCGATCTTCAGCGCCAGCGGAAGGAAGATTGGGCAGAAGATAAGGATATTTGACAGGGTATCGATGAACATTCCTCCCACCAGGAAGACCGCGTTGAACATGAGCAGGATGAGGAACTTGTTGGTGGTGAGGGAAAAAATGAGGTTTGAAATGAGGTTCGGAACGTCCTTCATGTGGAGGAGCTTTGCAAAAGCGCTCGCCGTCCCCATGAGGAAAATGCATGAACCGGTGATGACGGCCGCTTCCACCATGGCGCTGCAGAGCCCCTTCATCGTCAGGCCGCCAGTGGCAAACCCGAGGACGATGGCGTAGGCAACGGCTACGATTCCGGCTTCCGTCGGCGTGAACACACCGGAGTAAATCCCGCCGAGAATGATGAGGGGCATGAGAAGAGCCGATTTCGCCTGCCAGACCCTTTTCAGAACCCAGCTCGTTCCCCCTTCCCGGGGCAGCCCCGCATATCCTTTTTTCCTTGAAATATAAACGGCCGGTATCATCAGAAACAGCCCCACCAGGATTCCGGGAAAGAGCCCGGCGATGAAGAGGTCGGTGATGGAGACTCCGCTGTTCACGCCGTAGACGATCATGGGAACGCTGGGGGGTATGAGGACGCCGATGCCCCCCGCACAGGCGACCAGCCCTCCGGAAAATCCGACCCCGTAGCCCCGGGAGATCATGGCCGGCAGAATGATGGTGCCGATGGCCGCCACGGTGGCAGGCCCCGAACCGGAGACGGCGCCGAAGAACATGCAGGCAACGATGGCCGCTATTCCCAGCCCGCCGGGAAAGTCTCCGGCTACCGCTTCCGCAAGGTCTGTGAGCTTCCGTGCGATTCCCCCGTGGGACATGAGGGTTCCGGCAAGAATAAAGAAGGGAAGGGCGAGAAGGGTGAAGGAGTCGGCTGTAACCACCATGCGCTGGCCGACGAAGAACATGACCCGGTCGAGTCCTCCGGGAATCCAGGGGATGAAGGCGAGGCAGCTGAACCCTATGGCAGCGGCTATGGGGATACTGAGCAGCAACGCGAGAAACATTCCTCCGAATACGGCGGTCAGCATTCCGGCATCCTCCTCATTTGAGAGTCTCCGTTTGTTCCTCCCGGGGGAAGAACACGGGCAGGATGTCCTTCTGTACGATGCGGAAAGCCATCAGCAAAAAAAGGACGGGACCCAGGGAGAAGTAGGTCCAGGTGGGCATATCCATGGCCGCCGTGGTCTGGCCGCTTTCAAACTGGAGCCGGGTTATGTTGTAGGAATATTTCACAACAAGAAGGGTGAATCCGAGGAACGCCAGGGACGCAAAAAGCGATACCGCCTTCCCGAGCTTCGGGGGCAGGCTCATGGTGAGGATTTCCACTTTGACATGCTGCCTTTTCTTCGCGCAGAGAGAAAAGCTCACGAGGCTCAGGGCCACGAAGAGAATCCGCATCAGCTCTTCGGCCCACGAATGGACAAACCGGAGCAGATAGCGGGACACAACCTGTTCCATCCCTATGAGCAGAATGGCGGAGAAGAGGATCACCGCGAGGGCTTCCTCAAAATACCGGTCCGCTAGGCTCAGAATTTTCATTGTCGGGCACCTCCGGGACAGATCGGGGGAGAGGGGAGCCCTCTCCCCCGGAATAAACGGACTAGCTGTTTGGGGCCTCTTCCGGATAGGCTTCCTGGAACTTCATGATCTTTTCGTAGATGGCCATGTCGATATCCTTTTCATGATCCTTGAGCACGGACCTGCTGGCCTCCCGGAATCCCTGCCGCTGCTCGGCGGTGAGCTCGATGACCTCGGGAGAGGGCGCGGCTTTGAACTCTTCCATGATTTTCTTGTTGTTCGCGAGGACATTGTCCTGTTCCCATGTGCAGGTCTCGTCAACAGCCTTTTGCAGGACTGCCTTTTCCTCGTCGGAGAGTTTGTCCCACGATTTTTTCGACATGACGATCAGCATGGGGTCCAGAATGTGTCCGTCGGTGGTGATGTACTTCTGCACCGTGTGGAACCCCTGGGACTTGATGTTTTCGAAGGTGTTCTCCCCTGCGTCGATCACGCCCTGCTGCAGGGAGGTGAACACTTCGCCGAAATCCATGGGAATCGGGTTCGCTCCCATGGCCTTGAATATGGCCATGCGGATGGGTGCGGGTTCTGTGCGGATTTTGACGCCCTTCAGGTCTTCGGGCTTCCGGACGGCGATATTGCTGTGGGTATGCCGCCATCCCATGATGAAGTAGCCGAGGGGCTTGATCCCTTTTTCTTCAAGGGGCTTCACCACTTCCATGGCAAGATCGCTGTTCACAAAATCGAGGGCGGCCTTCTCGCTCTTGAAGAGATAGGGCACGTCGTACACTGTCACGGCTTTTGTAAAGGGAGCCAGGAGTCCCGTCGAGATGAGCCAGAAGTCGGTGACTCCCTGCTGGATCTGTTCGATGCCTTCCCTGTTGTTTCCCAGGGCGGCTGCTCCCATGACCTGGACCTTCATTTTCCCGCCGGAGTGCTTGTCCAGCAGCTCGGCGAATTTTTCGCCCGCCTGGGCGAAGGTCACCAGGGGCTGTCCGGTGTGGCCCATAACGAATTCCTTCGCATAGGACGCCGCTGAGAAGGAAAGAACCAGCGCAGCCAGAAGAACGCAAAAAACCAACCGTTTCATCGTAGTCATCTTTCGTGTCGCCTCCCTTGTGATAGTCGTTCCCGGTTCCGGTACCTGCTTCCTGTGCATTCCGTTCCGTTTCTCCGTACTCTCACCCCCGTCCTGTCCGGTCCCCTTTTTCAGCCCTTGCCGAAGGTATTGTCGTACCGCCTCTTTTTGCTGATGGAAACGCCGTACTTCACCAGTCCCGAAGCGACAATGAGGGCGCAGATGACGCCGTCGAGCACCGGAACGCCCAGTTCCTTCTCCATTCTCTTGTCGAGGCCGGCGAAACCGGCACAGCCGAGAACAAGCACTTCCGCCATGTCCTCCTCCACCGCTCTCCGTCCCGCCGCGATGAGCCGCTCCGCCTCGTCCGCCCCCTGCTCGACGCTTGCCGGGCGGACGGAGGCCATGTCCCTCGCAAGGCCGTACCTGTCGATGAGGGCTTTCTTGTTGGGAACCGTACGCTCCACGGGGGCAATCACGGAGAAGCTGTGCCCCAGCATGGTGGCCATTTTCATGGAGGCTTCCGCGATGCCCACCACCGGTTTCGTGGTTATCTCCTTCATCAGGTCGATGTTCGGGTCGCCGTGGCAGGCGATGACAAAGGCATCAAAACTGTCTTCGTTCTCCCTCAGAAGCCGGACCATGCCGGGTGCGGCCATGGCGTGATCCTCGTAGGTGGCGATGAAGGGCGATGTTCCCGGCGTGGGAACCGTGAGGACCTCCATGTCGTCCCCGGCGAAGGCGGCGGCGTTCCTGTGGATCGCTCCGGTCATCTCCTCGCTGCTGTTGGGGTTGATGATGAGAATCCGGGGCTTCATGCGGTCCTCCCTGACCCCCAGCCGGGCAGCATCACTTTTCCCCAGCCTTCGGCGGAGTCGTCGATCACCCGGTTCTTCATGATGATCCTGCCCCGGACGATGGTGTGCAGGGGCTTCCCGACGAGGCGGAACCCGTTGTACATGGGGGACGTGTCCCTGGAGTGGGTCACAAAATCCTTGTTGTTCACCGTGTATTCGTTTTTCATGTCCGCGATGACGTAGTCGGCGTCCCCGCCTACCCGGATGGCACCCTTGCGGGGCCAGAGGCCGAAGACCCGGGCGGGATTCTCGGAGAGAAGCTCCACCATGCGCCTCATGGAAAGCTTGCCGTCCCGCACGGCGGTGAGCATGAGGGGAAGGGTCATCTCGATGCATGCAGGCCCTGCGGCGGCGGTGAAAATGTCCTTCATCCCCTTCTCCTTCTCCGAGACGAGGAAGGGACCATGGTCGCTGCCGATGAAGTCCACGGAACCGTCGTTGACATAATCCCAGAGCTTCTCCATGGACTCCCTGCTGCGGAGGGGCGGGTTGCCCTTCGCGTAGGGACCGTACTTGTCGATCATTTCCTCCGTGAGGAACAGATAGTGGGGGCAGGTCTCCAGGTAGACGTCCATGCCGTCCAGCTTTGCCCGCTTCACGAGCTCCGCCGCCTCGGGGGTGGAAATGTGGGCGAAGCTGACCCTGGTGCCCGTCTCCTTTGCGAACATCAGGAGCTTGGCCACCGTCTCGATCTCCGTAATGGGAGGGCGGGACTTGTAGTGGTATTCGAAGCCCACCTTCCCCTCGGCACGGAACTGCCGGATCAGACGCTGGATGATGTCGTTGTTCTCCGCGTGGATCGTGAGGATGAGCCCTGTCTTCGCAACAGCCCGGAAGCCGTCCAGGATTTCTCCGTCGTTTGCCATGGTGAGCCCCCGGAATTCCTCGTCCCGGCCTTCAGGTGCCTCGTGAAGGAACGTTTTGAAGGCTACGATCCCTTCTTTGGCCACCTTCTCCACTTCATCGGGAAACTCGGCGCCGGCGGCTCCGAAAAAGGCATAGTCCACCAGGGCCTGGGGAGCGGCCACCCGGACCCTGTTCCTGAGTATTTCAGGAGAGTAGGGGGGAGGCGAGGAAATAGGGTGCTCAAGGAAGCAGGTAACCCCTCCCGCAGCGGCGGCCTTCGTTTCGGTGACAAAAGTGCCCCGCTCCCGGTGCCCCGGGTCCCGCACATGGACGTGGGTATCCACCACTCCCGGCAGCACCGGGTTGCCTTCGGCGTCGAGAACCGTCTCCGCCTCCGGGAGATACCTGTCCTCGCAGATCGCAACGGTTTTGCCGTCCTTCACCGCCACTCCGCCTTCAAAAAACTCCCCGTTGACAAAAATCTGACCATTACGGATCACCAGATCGGCTTTCACACTACCTACCTCCCTTGAAATGAACCTTCATCAGAAGAAGAACGATAAAAAAGATCCCGACCCCGGCCGGAGGCCTGAGGAAGAGTTCCGTCCCTTGAAAAGACAATTCCCCCCCGTACCATGGTCATCGTCACCACGCCGAACAGGCGCCGCCCCTCGTACAGCCTGGCAATGCCCTTTCCCGCCGTTTTCATCCTTGACGCCCTCACGAAAAACGGTTCATGAAGGTTCACCGCCGCCAGGTCGGCGTCGGATCCCACGGAGATGGTTCCCTTTTGAGGGTACAGGCCGAAAATCCTGGCGGCGTTGGCGGAAAGAAGATCCACCATCTGGCGGAGAGAGAGCTTTCGTTCCCGAACTGCCGTGACGAAGAGGGGCAGACGTTCCTCAAACCCCGTGGACCCCGCCGGAGCGGCAAAAATATCCTCTGTCCCCGGCTCCTTTTCGGAGAGGAGGAAAGGACCGTGGTCGCTTCCGACATAGTCGACGGTTCCGTTTCTCACATAGTTCCAGAGCGCTTCGGCGTCGGCTTGTTTCCGGATGGGCGGATTGAACTTGGCGAAGGGGCCGAGAGGAGCGGCAGACTCCTCGTCGCAGAACAGGTACTGGGGACACGTTTCCGCATATACGGCCCTTCCTTCAGCCTTTTCCTTCCCTATGAGTTCCATGGCCTCCGGGGTGGAGACATGACAGATGCCCAGCCGGACACCCGTCGCCCGTGCGAACGCGAGAACCTTCGCCACCGCCGAAACTTCAGCCAGGGGGGGCCTCGCCCTCCCGTGGGCGGCCAGGTCCCTGCCTCCCCCTGCTCTCACGTCCCGGGTGAAACTCCTGATGAGGTCGTCGTTTTCGGCATGGACGGCACACAATTTCCCTGTTTTCGCCACCGCTTCGAAGATTTCGAAAAGATTGCCGTCCCCTTCGGCGCAGGTTCCCTCGAATTCCCCTTCCCTTCCCGCATGGGGCCTGAAGAGATACGTCTTGAAAGCCGCCACGCCCCGCTCCGCAAGTTCGGCAATATGTTCCGGGCGGTTTCCCGCCGCCCCGTAAAAACCGAAATCCACCGAAGAACGCTCCGAGGCGCATCGGCTCCTGTTTTCCAGAATATCCACGGTGTACTGGGGAGGGCTCGATATGGGCATCTCCAGTATGGTGGTAATCCCTCCGGCGGCGGCGGCAGCCGATTCTGTGGCAAAATCGCCCCGCTCCCGCCTGCCCGGATCCCGTACGTGGACATGGGTGTCCACTCCGCCGGGGAGAAGAGCGGTGCCGTGCAGATCTATTTCTTGTTCGCCCGGAGGGAGAAAAGCGCACCCTCCCATTGCCGTGATTTTTCCGCCCGAGATGGCAACTCCGCCATCAAAAAAACCTCCCGGGGTATAGACGAGGCAGTTCCTGAGGACGATTTCGGCCCTGTTCACGAGTGTTCCCCCCCCTTTCCGGCAAAGCCGATCTTTCCGGCCATGGCCGAGGCTGTTTCCAGTACCGCATCGACTGCTTTCCTGAGGGTATCCCCCTGGGCCCTGTGTTCCGGCATGGTGATGCCCACGCTGCCGTAGGAATTTTCGGCGGCGAAGAACAGGGGAGCGGCAATACCGGTCACCCCCGGGTCAACCGCTCCGGTGGAGACGACATACCCGGCATCCTTCAGGGAGTGATACCGTTCAAGAATTTTCCCGGGATCGGTTTCCGTTTTCGGGGTAAAGGAGGGAAGCCTGTCCCGGAAAAGAAACCCGCGGACCTGCTCCTCAGGCATTCCGAGGAGCACGGCAAAGCCCGTGGCTCCGGCGTGAAGGGGAAAGTGCTGCCCGATCTCGGAGGAAATTTTGAGACGCTGGGAAGACTCTATCTTGTCAACGCACACCGCCGCCACGTTGTCCGACATGGAAAGGATGGCCGTTTCTCCTGTCCTCTCCGCAAGGTCTTCGAGAAGGGGGCGGACCGTCTCGCAGGAGGAAATGCCCTGGTCGGCGATACGCCCGAGGGTAAAGACCTTGATGCCGAGGGTATATTTTTCCGTGCCGGGAAGCTTGCGGAGCCATCCGGCACTTTCAAGGGTGACGACAAGACGGTGGACCGTACTGCGGTGGAGTCCCACCCTCCGGGAAATTTCCGGAATGGAGAGGGAAGGACGGGGTTCGGCAAAAGCCTCCAGAATCTGGAGAGATCGAAGAATTGACTGGTTGAGATATTTCGAAGGATCCATGGGGCCCTCCTTATGTCTCACTATATAAGACGTTGCCTTATTACATGAAACATTATATCCCCCTTTCCCCGGGCCGTCAACGATTCTCCATGATGTATTCGCTGTCTTTTCAGACAACATGCGTCCGGAGAACCGTTCTCCCGTGAACCGGGAGAGTCCGAAAATCCCGGGAGAACGGAAATAAATGGCCCATGGTCCGCAGTTTAGGCTACAATAGGGAATACCGTCTGGAAGAGAGCGCCGGAACGGGCCGTTGATTTGTGTGCGGGATACTGACCGGCCGTTGTTCCGGAAAGCGGGAAAATCTCAAGGGAGCGGAGGGGAAATATGAGCAATTTTTTTGAGGAACTTCTCGGGATGCTTGAGAAGGGGAGAAAACAGGAGCAGCGCTTCGACGGCGAGGAATGGGGGCCGCCGCCGCCGCGGGAGAGAAAGAAGCTGAGCCTGGGTTTCCTGAAATATGCTGTCCCGCTGGTCGTGGCGGCCCTGGTGGCTTACCAGGGATTCTATATCGTGCCGGCAGGTTCCAGGGGTGTGATCTTCCGTCTGGGGAAGGTCTCCGGAGTGGCGGACCAGGGGATCAATTTCAAGCTCCCCGTCATCGACCTGGTCACCATAGTGAACACGGAACAGATCCAGAGGTTCGAGTACGGGTACAGGACGGTGAACCAGGGACCGCCCGCGACCTTTTCCGACAGGCCGGAAGAATCCAAGATGCTCACCGGAGACAACAAGATCGTTGAGATAGACTGGGTTCTCCAGTACCAGGCGGGCGATCCGGTCTCCTACGTGGTCAATCTCCCGGAAGACAGATCCTACAGGGAAAAAATGATCCGGGACGTTGCGGAGTCGACCCTCCGGGAGGTCATCGCCTCGAGGAAGCTTGACGACGTCCTTACCACGGAAAAAGAGGCCTCCCAGACGGAGGCGAAGAAGCTCATCCAGGAAAAGCTGGATTTCCTGAAGACCGGCGTGTTCATCGTGGCTGTCCAGTTCCAGGACGTGAACCCTCCGAAAGCGGTCCAGGCAGCCTTCAGTGAAATCAACACCGCACGGGCCGAAAGGGAACGGATGATTCTCGAAGCGGACAAGTACTCCAACGAGATCCTGTCCAGGGCGGAGGGCGAGGCTGACAAGCTTCTCAACGAAGCTGAGGCCTACAAGTTCAGGCGGATTTCCCTTGCCGAAGGCGAAGCGGCGAGAATCCGCTCCCTCCATGCCGCCTACAGGGACAACCCCGATCTTGTCCTCAACAATCTCTGGCTCGAAAGCATGGAAAAGGTCTGGCCCAAACTGAAGGTCTTCATTGTGGATTCAGGGGAAAACAGCCTCCAGATGCTTCCCCTGGACGAGTTTTTCAAGTCCGCGGGAGCAGACGCTCCCGGCGGGAAACAATAGGAGGCGGCCGGAATGAAGAAGAAAATATTCGCCCTGGCGGTACTCCTTGTCCTCCTTGTGCTCTCCGGTTCCTTCTACATCCTCCGGGCCGATGAACAGGCCGTGGTCCTCAGGCTCGGCAAGGTGAACGCGACCCGGGCCGAACCGGGACTGTACTTCAAGCTCCCCTTTATCGACCAGCTCACGAGATACTCCAAAAAGCTCGTAGAATACGACGCCGACCCCGTAGCCGTGGTCACCAGCGACAAGAAAAACCTGGTGTTCGACACCTTCGCCCTCTTCAGAATCTCCGATCCCGAAACTTTCTTCCGGAGAGTGCGCACCGTGAGCTCCGTTCAGCAGCGTCTCGACGATTCCATATACTCGGCCGTCCGCATCGTGTCCGGGAGGCTCACCCTGGACGAGCTGGTGAAGGACAAGCGGCAGCAGGCCATCGAAAGTTCCACGGCCATCGCCAGGGAGCAGTCGAAGGAATACGGAGTTGAAATCCTCTCCGTTGCCTATAAGCGGGTCTTCCTGCCCCAGGACAACGAGCAGGCAGTCTACCGCTCCATGCAGGCTGAACGAAACCGGGTGGCCGGCCAGCTCAGAGCCGAGGGACAGGCGGAGGGCATCACCCGGCGGTCCCTCGCCGACAGGAAAGAAGTTGAAATGATCGCCGAGGCGAGAAGAAAAGCCGAGGAGATCAAGGGTCAGGGCGACAGCATAGCCCAGGATACCCTTGGGAAGGCTACAGCGGAGGCGAAGGACCTGTATCTGTTCATCAAGACCATGGACTTCTACCAGACCGCCCTTCCGGGCACACCGATTCTTCTCCGCCCGGGCGAGGGCATCCTGAAATACCTCAAGGGCGTGGGAACTCAGCCCGGGAGGAACGAGTTGAAAAACGGCGCCCGCCCGGGGCAGCCCCAAAAAGAGGAGGAAGAAGAATGAACGAGTTTACCCCCTGGCACAACGAGGCTCTCGGAAAAAAGGTCGTGGAATCCCTGAAGAAAAACGGTTTTGAGGCGGAATACTGCTCCTCCGCCGCCGAAGCCGCGGACAAGATACTGGCCCTGATTCCTGAATCGGCGTCGGTGGGCTTCGGCGGTTCCTGGACGGTAAAGGCCCTTGGAATCCAGGAGAAACTGGCCGGCAAGGGAAACACGATCCTCGACCACGGCGCTCCCGGCCTCTCCAACGAGGAGCGGCAGGACGTCAGGAAGAAGCAGCTCACCTGCGACGTGTTCCTCTCCGGCACGAACGCCGTCACCCTTGACGGCCGGCTTGTCAACAGGGACGGGAACGGGAACCGGGTTGCCGCCATGATCTTCGGCCCCGGAAAGGTCATCGTCGTGATGGGGACGAACAAGATCGTGACAGATCTCGATGCCGCCGAGGAGCGCATCCAGATGATCGCCGCCCCCATCAACAACAAGAGGATCGGCCTGCCGAACCCGTGCACCCAGACGGGCCTCTGCATGGACTGCCAGACCCAGACGAGAATCTGCAACGTCACGACCATCATCAGCAAGCGCCCGAGATCCACCCCCTTCCACGTGTTCGTCATCGGGGAGGAGCTTGGCTTCTAGACCGGAACCATCAGCGGTGAATAAGAAACCCCGGACCGGCAGCACCTCCGGTCCGGGGTTTCTTTGGTCTGCCCCGGCATTGTCGGGGAACTACCCCTCTTCCTTTATCATCTCTTCCAGTATGGAGGCGGCATCCGCCACGAGGGCAGGACACCTGGTCCGGAAAAGATTCAGCTCCTTCGCCTTCGCAAGCCCTTCCGGGGTGCTCGTATCCAGCCCGAGGAGATCACGGCAGAGAAGAAATCCGTTCCGCTCCCGAAACCGCCTGGTGAACTCCTCCACTTTTCCGTACACAACCGCTCTCCCTGCCGCCGTGACGCAGTCTTCGGACCCGTAGCGGAGTCCCAGGACCATAATGGCTCCCGCCACGGCGCCGCAGGTGTCCCCCGTCCGCATTCCGCTCGCGAAACCGGAGGCGATACGGACCGCCTTTTCCATCGACAGTCCCAGCCCTTTCCCGCAGGCCGCGAGAACAGCCTGTGCTCAGGCAAAACCGTCAAGCATGAACTGAGGAGCTTCCTGTACACAACTCATTAAAAAAACACCTCCCCGGAAAAAATGAGCGCCCCCGAATACAAAGACAGAGGGGACGGAACACCCGCCCCCTCGTCCTTCTTCACAGAAACGCTACTCGTTCACGAGCCCTTTCTGGAGAACGCCCAGGGCCTTTCCGAGCTCTATTGTATAGCCGCACTTCACGCAGCTCCGCTCCACGGCGGCGATGGCCGAGACAAGGGTGTGCTTGTCGATGTTGCCCATGTGCCCCATGCGGAAGCCCTTGCCGGCGAACCCGCCAAGGCATCCGGCCGTCTGGGCTCCCTCGCCGGCGAGGACGGTGCGGAATTTTGCGTCGTCGATGCCGGAACCTTCAGGGTAGAGGTAGACGGAAAGCGTGGGCGCACGGAAGGCTTTTTCAGCGGCGACCCTGAAGCCGATGGCCTCCAGGGCGGCATCGAACATGGCCGCCTGGCGGCGGTGGCGGGCATAGCGCTCCTCGAGGCCCTCTTCCTTCATGATCCGTACGGACTCCTTCAGCGCCCAGACAAGGTTGATGGCAGGCGTTCCCCAGTACTTCGAGGGATCGTGCATGACGGGGAGCCACTTGTCGAAGTCGATGTAGGACTCGGGAATGGCACCGAGGCTCTTCCTCTTCTCCATGGCCTTCGCGCTGGCCCACACCATGGTCAGCCCGGGCGCCACGCCGAAGGCCTTCTGGGTGCAGGAAAGCACCACGTCGATGCCCATGGTGTCCATATACTGATCTGCGCCGCCGGAGGCAGCCACTCCGTCCACGATGTAGATGATCTCAGGGTGCTTCTTCATCACTTCGCCGATGGCAGCGATGGGCGCCTCCACGCCGGTGGAGGTCTCCACGTGGGTCACCGTCACCACCTGGTACTTCTTCTCCGCCAGCTTCTTCTCCACCATCTCCGGGGTCACCGATTTTCCCCATTCGGCGGAGAGAACATCGGTGTTGAGTCCCTTCCGGGTGCACATGTCGATGAACCTGTCGCCGAAGTAGCCGTTGGAGCAGATAAGGACGTTATCGCCCCGCTTCGTGGTGTTGGCGATGGCCATTTCCATGCCCATGGTGCCCGAGCCCGCAACGACGAACACTTCGCCGTCGCACCGCCACATGGCCTTCAGGTCGGCGATGACCTCGGAAAAATCCTTCACGAACGCGGCATCGCCGAAGGCCACAGTCTCCCTGGCCATCTGGTCCTGGATGGAGCGGACCACAGGGGTGGGTCCGGGTATCATGACGAGCTTGTTGGTCTTGATCATAGTGTCTTCCTCCTTCTGTTTTCCCTTTTTCTTTTTTCAACCGGCGGACCGCCCGCCGGAACACGGGCACTCTTCGAAACAGGCAATCTCCCTGCCGATGGCCTCCGCCGCCCGGGCGACGAGGGAACCGTATTTCTCCAGGAGTTCGGCCGGGAAGCGGTACACCGGGGCGGAGACGCTCACGGCACCCCTCGGGCGTCCCGCACCGTCATGGATGGCCGCTCCCACGCACCGGAGCCCCTGCTCGTTTTGCTCGTCGTCCACGGCATACCCCCTGGAGAGGATGCCGGGGAACTCGGCGGCGACTTCGCCAGGAACCGGTTCATGGAGTTCTTTCAGGTCGTCGGGGGACAGGCCGGCGAGAAGGGCCTTTCCGGCGGAGAGCCGGAACAGGGAAGCCCTGCCTCCGATGCGGGAGTGCATACGCACCTGGTAGGGGCTTTCGATCTTGTCGAGATAGTAGAACTCTCCCCGTTCGTAGACGAAGAGGTGGACCGTTTCCTTGGTCTCGTTCCTGAGGGAGAGGAGGTGAGGCCGGGCAGCCTCGGCGAAGCCGACCTGGCTGCGGTAGGCATCCGCCAGAAGCAGCGTCACGGGACCAAGCTCGTACTCGCCGCCCCGGTTCAGGACGGCCCGCTCGGCCTCGAGGCTGTCGAGAATGCGGTACACCGTGGCCTTGGGAAGGGAGACGGCGGATGCGATCTCGGTGATTCCGAGAGGCCGTTTCTCCTGCGCCAGGTGAACCAGTATGGAAAAAGCCCGTGAGATGACCCTGATGTTTCCGTTTTCCATTGTTCGTTTCGCTCCATGGATTTTTTATCCGTCATGCAAAATGCATTCTAGTCATTCAGTCACCGAATGTCAAGAGCTGCGAATCCGCGTGCGAAGCGGAGGTCGGTACAAGATCACGCTCTCGGATTTCCGGAGGATCCCGGAAAGAAATGCCATGATTCACCGCCATTGTTCTATCTGACAAAACATTATTTTGTCCTGTCGAACATTGACGGATTTCCTCTTGGTCGGTAATATGGAATTCCTGCGACAACACGAAATCGCTCTCTTTTTTTCAGTACAGGAGAAAGGTGTGACGTCCATGCGCGTACCCTACGACGAAATGAAGGGCACTTTCGAGAAAATCCTCCTCAAGTACGGCTTCCCTGAGAAAACGGCGGCCCGCGCGGCCGTCATGTTCACCGACAACAGCTGCGACGGTGTCGCTTCCCACGGCCTGAACCGTTTTCCCCGGGTGCTGTCCTACATTTCGAAGGGACACATCGATCCCCATGCCGAGCCTGCCCCCGAGGCATCCTTCGGCGCCCTGGAGCGCTGGAACGGCAACCGGGGAATGGGGTGCACCAACGCGGCGGCGGCCATGGACAGGGCCATGGAACTCGCACGGCAGTCCGGCCTCGGATGCGTGGCTCTCGGAAACACGAACCACTGGATGAGGGGCGGCTCCTACGGGTACCAGGCGGCGAAGGCGGGCTTCATGGCCTTCTGCTGGACCAACACCATGCCGAACATGCCCCCCTGGGGGGCAAAGGAATGCCGGGTGGGAAACAATCCCCTGGTCATGGCCTTTCCCTGGAAGGACGCTCCCGTGGTCATCGACGGCGCCCTGGCCCAGTACTCCTACGGCGCCCTCGACGGATACCGGATGGCGGGAAAGCAGCTCCCCTTCCCCGGCGGCTATGACCGGGAGGGAAAGCTCACCACCGATCCGGCGGCCGTCCTGGAGACCTGGCGTGTCCTGCCCATCGGGTTCTGGAAGGGCTCGGGCTATTCCCTGGTGCTGGATCTCATCGGGTCCGTGCTCTCGAAGGGAAACTCGGTCCACCAGGTAGGGAAGCTCGGTGATGAAATCGCCGTGACCCAGGTTTTTCTCGCCTTTGACGTGGAAAATACCTCCGGAAAGGACTATGCCGAAACAGCGGCGGCGTCCATCCTGGAGGATTTCAGGAGTTCCGAGCCGGCGGAGCCGGGAGGAAGCTATTTTTATCCGGGCGAAAAGGCGGCCCTCACCCGGAGGGAAAACCTGGAAAAGGGCATCCCCGTGGTGGAGGACATCTGGTACGACCTGCTGAAGGAACTGAACTGACACCGGAAACACTTTGCGGCAAACCCGCAAAAATTCACATACGAAAGGGGTACCAAATATGAAAAAACCTGTTGTACTGCTCCTTGCAGCCGTTCTTGCGCTCGTTTTCGTCCTGCCCGTGCAGGCCGCTCCCCTGAAGCTGGTTGCGGCCCATAACCAGACATCCCAGGAGAACCCCTACCAGTACGGAATGCTGAAGTTCAAGGAAGTGGTCGAGAAGCTCTCCAATGGCGAGATCTCCGTGGACGTCCACGCCGGTACCATAGGCACCAACGAGGACGAGCTCGTGGAGAAGCTGAAGCTCGGCGCCGCCGACGTAGTCGTCGCCTCTCCCGGTTTCATGACCAAGATCGGCATCCCCGAGGTGGACCTGTTCTCCCTGCTGTACCTCTTCAACAGTTTCGACCACTGGGAGAAGGCCGTGGACGGCGAAGCCGGACAGACCCTCGCCAAGATCATCAACGAAAAATCCAAGAATTCTTTCCGCATCGCCGCCTACTGGTCCGCGGGCGTCCGTAACTACTACGGCAAGAAGCCCATCAACACCATGGACGACCTGAAGGGCATGAAGATCCGCACCCAGATGTCCGGCGTCGTGGCCGATTTCTGGAAGCAGACCGGCGCCATCCCCACCCAGGTTGCCTGGGGCGAGCTCTACCAGGCCTTGCAGCAGGGCATTGTGGACTGCGCCGAGAACGACTACACCAACTTCAGCCTTCTTGACCACCACAAGACGGTCAACGGCAAGTTCATTACCGAGACGGAGCACGACTTCACCACCCGCTTCGTTCTCATGAACGGCAGGAAGTTCGACGCCCTCACCGACCAGCAGAAGGAATGGATCACCGAGGCCCTGAAGCAGGCCACGGCCGAAGAGCGGAAGATCACCTACGGCATGCTCTCCAAGTCCAAGGAGAAGGTCATTGCCGACGGCGGCACCGTGAACTCCATCGACAAGGCTCCCTTCATCGCCATCGCCGTTCCCATCCAGGACAAGCTCGCCGAGAAGCTGGCCATCCAGGATCTCGTGGAGAAGGTCCGCGCCGCAGGGAAATAGGCCGTACCGCTGAACAGAAGTCTCCATATCCGTTCCCCGCGCCCCCGGAAGGGGGCGCGGGGAATGTTCCTTTTTCGGGAGAACTGCGCCCGGAGAGGGTTTCACAGAGGAGGAGAACCGTGAAAAAACTGATCGAGCTGCTGGTCCGCATCCAGGAAACCCTGGGAATGGTCCTGCTTTCCATTTTCTTTCTTGCCATCCTGGCCCAGATTACCGCCCGCTACCTGGCCATTCCGCTGCTCTGGACTGAAGAGGTGGCCAACTACGCCTTCATCTGGGCCGTTTTTATGGGAGCTTCCGTCATGGTCCACTACAAGGCCCATTTCGCTTTCACCTTTTTCAGCGACAGGTTCCGGGGAAGAAAAGGGGCCGCCTATGACGTCTTCATTTCCGCCGTTCTGCTCTGCTTCACCGTCCCCATGACCCTCTACGGAAGCACGGTGGTCACCGAGTTCTGGGACTACAACTGGATCACCCTCACCTGGGTGAAAATGGGCTATACCTGGCTCTGCCTCCCAATAACCGGAGGAGCCATGACCCTCTACCTGGCGGGGCACATCGTGGAAGACATCAGAATTCTCACCTCCGGGGAGGCCGTATCATGACGCCCCTGCTTATCGTCGGCCTTTTCGTGCTCCTCATTTTTCTCGGCGTCCCCATCGCCTTCGTCATCGGGATCGTCTCCCTGACGGGCATCGCCACCATTCCCTTCATCCCCAACCTCACCGTGTTCATGAAGATGTTCAACGGACTCAACTCCTTCGTCCTGCTGGCCATCCCTCTTTTCATCTTCGCGGCAAACCTCATGAACCACGGGAAAATCACCCAGAAACTGGTGGATTTCTGCATCGCCCTTGTGGGAAATATCCGGGGTGGACTTGCCCATGCCAATATCCTCGTCTCCATGATCTTCGCAGGCGTCTCCGGCTCGTCCCAGGCTGACACCGCCGGGGTGGGCAAAATGCTCATCCCCGCCATGATCGAGACGGGCTACGACAAGGAAAACGCCGTGGGCGTCACCGCCGCGTCCTCCACAATAGGGGTCATCATCCCTCCGAGCATCCCGATGGTGGTCTACTCCGGCCTGACCAACGCCTCCGTGGCGGCCCTCTTCCTCGGCGGCATGATCCCAGGCATCCTCGTGGGACTGGCCATGATGCTCATCGTGTACCTCATGGGCCACAGGCGCAACTTCCCGAAGTATGAAAAAGCGGCGCCCGGAGAGGTGAGAAAGCTCTTCAAAGAATCCTTCCCCGCCCTGCTCACTCCCGTGATCATCGTGGGCGGCATCACCACCGGCTGGTACACCCCCACTGAGGCGGCGGCCTTCGCTTCTGTCTACGCCATGTTCATCAGTCTTTTCTACTACAAAACGCTGAAAATCAGGCATCTGCCCGGGATCATCAAGGAAACACTGAAGCTGAGTTCCCTCTCCCTCTTCGCCCTGGCCACGGCCAGCGCCCTCGGCGAGCTTTTGGGCTACTACAAGGCGTCGGACCATGTGGCGGGCTTTTTCGCCGCCCACGTGGGAAGCCCCGAGATGTTCATGCTCATCGTCATCGCTTTCTTCCTGTTCGTAGGCACCTTCATGGACGCCATCCCGGCCATGATCCTCTTCATGCCGGTCATCCTGCCCTCGGCGCTCAGGATGGGAATCAGCCCGGTCCACCTCGGCGTGGTGGTGGTCATGACCCTGGCGGTGGGGCTGGTGACGCCCCCCTACGGACTCTGTCTTCTCATTGCGGGCTCCATTGCCGATCTGTCCATTGAGCGGGCGCTGAAGGGCGTGCTGCCCTACATCTCCGCCCTGATGCTCATCCTGCTCACGGTGGCCATGTTCCCCGACGTGGCCTTCTTCGTGCCGAAGCTCCTCGGCATCATGTAGCGAAACCCAAAAGAAACGGGGGAGATTGCCTGCAGGCAATCTCCCCCGTTGTGCTGTAATTTGGAGGCGATGTCAGTCGTACTGCCTCGCCGTTTCCGTGCCCTTCAGGACACGGAAGGCCCCGTCGGCGAGGGCCTGCATCTCGTCCTCCCCGGGGTAGATCATCACCGGGGCGATGAAGGAGACCCTGCCGGAGATGAGGCCGGTGAATTCCTCGCTGTACGCAAGGCCGCCCGTAAGGACGACAGCGTCCGCCTTCCCCTCCAGTACCGCCGCGCAGGCCCCGATCTCCTTGGAGACCTGGTAGGCCAGGGCCTCGAAGAGCAGCTTCGCCTTTTCGTCCCCTTCGGCCATGCGCTTCCGGACTTCCCGGAGGTCGTTGGTCCCGAGGTGGGCCACAAGGCCGCCCCTGCCGGTAATCATCTTCAGCAGCGTTGGCTGGTCATACCGTCCGCTGAAGGCAAGCCGTACCAGCCCTCCGGCGGGAAGGCTGCCGGCCCGTTCGGGCGAGAAGGGACCGTCCCCGTCCAGGGCGTTGTTCACGTCGGTAACCCGTCCGTGATCGTGGGCCCCGACGGAGATGCCTCCTCCCATGTGGGCCACGATGAAATTGCACTGTTCATAGGGTTTCCCGAGGTCAGACGCCGCCCTGCGGCCCACGGACTTCTGGTTCAGGGCGTGGAAGATGGACCGCCGCTCGATCTCCGGCAGGCCGGAGTACCGGGCAAGAGGCCCCAGTTCGTCCACCACCACGGGATCCACGATGAATGCCTTCCGGCATCCTCCCTCGGCGGCAAGACGCACCGCCAGGGGCGCCCCGAGATTGCTGGCGTGGGCCCCCCATTTGCAGGACCGCACGTCGGAGAGCATTTTGTCGTTCACTTCATAGGTTCCGCTTTCGATGGGCCGGAGCAGCCCGCCTCTCCCCACGACGGCGTCAAGATCAGCCAGGGCGGTTCCGTGAGCCTCGAGACATTTCCGAATCTCGTCAAGCCGGAACCCCTCCTGGTCGGGAATGGAGGCAAATTTCCCGATGACGTCCGTGTCGTACCGCTGTGTTTCGCTCCACAGCTCCGTACCGTCCTCGAAGAGGGCGACCTTCGTGCTCGTGGAGCCGGGGTTGAGCGCAAGAACCTTCATGACCGGCAGGCCGTCTTACTTCTGGAAATCGGACAGGGTGACGGCGGCGGCGATGGAGAGAAGCTTCGCCCTGGCGGAGTCGGCCCTGCTGGTGAGCACGATGGGCGCGGCCGCACCGAGGATGAGCCCTGCGGTCTCGTTCTTCGAGAAGTAGACGATGGCCTTGGCGAGCATGTTCCCCCCGTCGATGTTGGGGACGATGAAAACGTCCGCCTTGCCGGCCACGGGCGAGACAATGCCCTTGGTCTTCGCTGATTCTTCGCTCACGGCGTTGTCAAGGGCGAAGGGGCCGTCCACGACGCAGTTCTTTATCTGGCCCCGGCGGTTCATCTGGGTAAGGGCCGCGGCGTCAAGGGTGGCGGGCATGTCGGGGTTCACCACTTCCACGGCGGCGAGAACGGCCACCTTGGGCTCGGCCACGCCGAATGCCCTGGCGAGGTTCACCGTGTTCTGGGTGATGTCGGCCTTGGCAGCCAGATCGGGGTACATGTTGAAGGCGGCGTCGGACACGAAGAAGATCCTGTCGTATCCTTCAACGCTGTGGAAGTAGCAGTGGGAGATGGTGTTCTTGCCCTTCCGGAGACCCACTTCCTTGTTGAGCATGGCCCGGAGGAAGTTGTTCGTGTGGATCTGCCCCTTCATGTAGATGTCGGCTTTTCCCGATGAGACCTGGGAGACGGCGGTCATGCCCATGGCGGGTTCGTTCCTCTCGTCGATGACCTCGTAGTTGGCGAGGTTCACGCCGGCCTGGTCAGCGGCGGCCTTGATCTTGTCGGCGTTGCCCACGAGAATGGCCTCGGCAAACCCTGCCTGCCGGGCTTCCTCGATGGCGGACAGCAGCCCGGCCTCTTCGGCCATGGCCACGGAAAGCTTCTTCGGCCCCTTTTCGGCGCCGATTTTCTTCGCGTACTCAAGAAGCTGTGACAGTGAACGGATCTGATCCATAATGCAATTCCTCCTCTGAAATTGGGTCTGAATGTGTCAGCTCCTGGCCACCACGGCGCCCAGGGCGATTGAAAGCAGCTTGGTCTCCATGCTGTCGAAACGGCTGGTGAGGACGATGGGCTTCCGGGCCCCCAGGATGACCCCTGCGCCCTTGCCTCCCGTCATGTAGAGCAGCACCTTTCCGACGAAGTTTCCGGACTCGATGTCGGGAACCAGGAGCATGTCGGCTTCTCCGGCCACCGGGGAGCTGATCCCCTTGATCTTCGCCGATTCCTCGCTGACGGCGTTGTCAAGCGCCAGTGGGCCGTCCACGATACAGCCCCGGATCTGCCCCCGCTCGTTCATCTTCGCAAGAGCGGCCGCATCGAGGGTGGCCTGCATGTCGGGGTTGACGGCCTCCACTGCCGCCAGGGCGGCGATTCTGGGCTGGGGAACGCCGATCTTGTGATAGCACGCAACAGCGTTTTCTATAATCTTCGCCTTGGCGTTCAGGTCGGGGTAGGTGTTCATCCCCCCGTCGGAGATGCCGATGACCCGGCGGTTCATTGCGGGAATCTCGAAGAGGAAGAGATGGGAAAGAAGGGATCCTGTCCGGAGGCCCCATTCCTTGTCCAGGACCGCCTTGAGAAGGGTCGATGTCTTCACGAGCCCCTTCATGAGCAGATCCGCCTCGCCCGAGGATACCATCCTGACGCTCCGCTCCACCGCCTTCTCGTCGTCCTTTTCGTCAACGATGGTGACCCCGGAGAGGTCGCACCCGTCCTGCCCGGCGAGGGTACGGATCCTTGCGGCGTCACCGACGAGCACCGCCTTGACCACTCCCTCACGGCCTGCGCGGGTGACGGCGGCGAGGGCATCGTCACCGTAGGGACAGGCAAGAGCAAGGGTCATGGGGCGTCCCTTCCTGCTTTCCTCAAGGAGAAAATCCAGTTTCTGCATGGTCATGCCTTTTCGCCTCCCGAAATATACCGGCCATAGATTTTGCATTCTTCTTCACCGCGAAGGACCCGGAGCGCTCCCTCCGCGAGAGCGGGCATTTCGTCCTCGCCGGGATAAACCAGCACCGGAGCTATCCACTGGACCCGCTTTTGAACGGCAGCCACGAAGTCGCTGTCGAAGGCCACTCCTCCCGTAAAGAGAACGGCGTCCACATTGCCGGACAGAACCGCGGCCTGGGCGCCGATCTCTTTCGCGACGGCGTAGGCCATGGCGTCCAGGGCTTCCCGTGCCCGCTCATCTCCTCCGGCCGCCATGGTTTTCACTTCCCTGACGTCCGACGTTCCCGTGTAGGCCATAAGGCCTCCCCTGCCGACCATCTTCCGGAGCATATCCTTTTCGGTCATGCTCTCGCCGAAGCACATCCGCACAAGGTCTCCGGCGGGAAGTCCTCCGGCCCTCTCCGGGGAGAAGGGACCGAACTCGTTGGCGTTGTTCAGGTCGGTCATCCGTCCCTTTTCGTGGGCGCAGACCGTGATGCCTCCGCCGATGTGGGCCACGATGAAGTTGAGTTCGTCCCAGGCCTTCCCGAGATCTCCGGCGGCCCTCCGGACGGTGGCCTTGATGTTGAGGGCATGCCCCAGGGAGGCTTTGGGAAGCTCGGGGAGCCCGGTGATCTTGGCCACCGGGTTCATCTCATCCACCGCCACGGGGTCCACGATGAAGGCGGGGAGGTTCCGGGATCGGCAGATGGCGTCGGCGAGTATGCCTCCGAGGTTGGAGGCGTGCTCCCAGGGCTTGCCCATGCGGAGACGCTTCAGCAGCATGTCGTCCACGGCGTAGGTTCCCCCGGGGATGGGCTCCACGAGCCCGCCCCGCCCCGCCACGGCGGAAAGTTCGTCGAAGGATGCCCCGTGGGAGGCCAGAGCCTCCGCTATGGTCTCCAGGCGAAAGGAAAACTGGTCGGCCACCGAGGGAAAGGCGGCGAGGGCGTCCGGATCGTGCCTGACCGTCTCACGCCAGGTCTCAGTGCCGTCGGAATACCACGCGATCTTTGTGCTTGTGGAACCGGGATTGATTGCAAGGATCTGAAAGGCCATGGCTCGTTCCTCCCCTGTGTGCAGCGGATCCTGTCTATAGTTTTCTGATTCCATATGTCGAAACTGAACATATTATACAGTATATCCTTTTTCCGGAACACTTATGGAAGGAAAAGACGGTAACTTCCTCCGTCAAAGGTGAATCCTTCCTCGATGACGGCAATGCAGAGGTCCACAGCCTCCGGATCGAACCAGCCCCCCCGGTGGGATCGTATTTCGTCAAGGGCCGCAACGATTCCGAGTCCGGGCCGGTACGGCCTGTGGGAGGTCATGGCTTCCACCACGTCAGCAACGGAGAGGAAGCGGGCCTCCCGGCCGATGGCGTCCCCCCTGAGCCCCTTCGGGTACCCCGAACCGTCAAGCCGTTCGTGGTGCTGTACCACGATGTCCGCCAGGGGCCAGGGCAGATCGACGGAGGAGAGGATGTCCCACCCGTAGAGGGCGTGGTTCCTTATCAGGGAAAATTCGATGTCGGTGAGCCTTCCCGGCTTGGAGAGAATGGCCGAGGGAATGGTGATCTTTCCGAGGTCGTGGACGAGCCCGGCGTAGTAGACCCTTTCCTGGAAGGCCTCGTCGTACCCTCCCTTTTTCGCCATGGCCCTCGCAAGGCCGGCCACGTTGATCTGGTGCCCCACCGTGTAGGGATCCTTCATGGCCAGGGCTTGTCCGAGAATCTCCACGATGCCCCTGGAAGCGCTGTCCAGCATCCTGCCGGCCTCTTCCATGATGTTTATCCGCCGGTCCCGCAGAAAGGCGCTTCCCGCGAGATCGCAGTACATTGCAAGAAGGGCTTCGTCGCTGTGGTGCAGGGGGACACCGGCGAGCCGGAGGACAAGGAATCCCCTCACCGCTCCCCCGGAATACACAGGCTGAAAGTGCAGCGGGTCGCCCCAAAGCTCCAGAAGCTCTCCGGCAAAGCGGGGAACCTCCTTCCCGCCGGGACGGGGGGACGATTCAAGGACCAGTTTCCCCGTTTCCCAAAGGTACAGGTTCAGTCCCTTGAGCGCCTCCGGGGAAAGCACAGCGGAAACTTCGGGAGAAGACAGGAATTCCACCCTTCCTTCGGAAAGGGAGAATTCCCGGACAGGGATCCCGTCGCCGTCGGTCTCCACAAGGCATCCCCGGGAAACGCCGAAAAAGGCCGCCAGATCCTCCAGGGACGGGGGAACCCCTCCCCGGACCCCTTCCTCAAGGAGCCGGGCGGAAACAGAGGATATGAGAGCCTCTCTCTTCAGGTTCTTCAGCATCTCGTCCTCGGCTTTTTTCCGTTCCGAGATGTCCCGGTAAATGGCGAAGCCGGTAAAGGTTTCATCCCTCATGGGGAAGACCACTCCCATGTATTCCACCGGAACCAGGGCACCGTCCTTTTTCCTCCGGCAGGATTCGCCGGTGACGGTCTCTCCGGAAAGAACCCTAGAAGAGTTATTTTCCGCCTCGGATCTGATCCCGGGGAAATCGGCCACCACGGAGTCGAGATTTTTGCCTGCCACTTCTTTCCGGGTATACCCGAAGAGCCTGGTGAAACCATCATTTATCGTTACGATGTCGTTGGCCCCGTCGAAGACGACGTAGGCCTCCGGAGCGTTCCGGAAGAGTCCCTCCCACTGGGCTTTTTTCAGTTTCAGGTCCTTTTCCGCCGCCTTTTTCATCCGCTCGTTGATGAACAGGGCAAGGAGATACACCAGGGCGGCCGAGAGAACAAGGGCGTTGGCGAGGAGAAGCTTCCAGTGCCTGTAGAGAAACGTCTCCGGTTCGGACAGGAGAACCGATCCGGCGGGAAGGTCGAACCGTGAAAGGCCGAACCGGACCATCTCCCTGTAGTTGAATACGGGAACCAGGTGCCGGTCGGCGACCGGCGGGATCTCCGAGGGAGGCGTTCCCCGCAGAATTCGAAGGGCCATCTCCGCAGCCAGGGCCCCGTGCCGTTCAGCGATAAGGACGCTTCCGCCCAGGGCTCCACCCTCCACCATCATGGACCAGAGACCGAAGACCGGGAAGGGACCGGCGCTGTTCACAAGGGCGACACTCCTGGCCGGGGAATAGTACTCTCCGGCGTCATCCTGGAAATACACGAGAAGGAGGACCGCCGTGTCGGGAGAAAGCATGGAAAGTTCATCCCGGAGTTCATCGCCTGAGAAACCGAGAAGGTCGACGACCTTCAGCCTGTCAAGAAAAGGTGCCAGGGCTTTCCGGACCAGGCTGACGGACCCCATGCCCGAAATGGAAAGATCGCTCACGAGGGCGAGGTTCCTCGTTTGGGGGAAGAGGCGGAGCATCAGCTCCACCGTTCCGGGAATGTCCATCTCCTCGAAGACGCCGGTAACCCGGGCATCGCCCCCGGAATCGATAAACCCCGGGTTGTTCAGGCCGCAGAAGACGATGGGGACGCCGGGAAAAAGTTCCTTTCCGTGGCGGAGCAGGAAGACGAGGGCGTCGTCGTCGGAACTGAGGAGGATGTCAGGTCGCTTGTCCGCGTACTTGGTCCGGAAATACTCCCCGAAGGCCCTTACCGCCCTGACCGATGACGTACGTTTGGTGTCCATGTACTCCACGTCAAGATTGATCCTCAGGCCGCCGGATTCGAAGGTTGAGCGGATGCCCTCCGTTATGCCGTCGGTCCAGGGAAAGCCGCTGTGGTAGGAATTCAGAAGAAGGGCACCATAGGACCTCTCGCTCCCGGAGGCGCACCGGGGAAAAACAAGAAAAAAGAGTGCCATGAACGCAATTCCAAAGTGGAAAAAGAGTCTCCTCTTCATCGGCCTCTCCTTTCTTCTGCCACCGAAAAAAGCCCGTGCATATTTTCTATAATACCCTTATACTGCAAAGGTTCCAAGACCGATTTTTCGAGGTGATCGTTCATGTCTCTCTGCTATATCGACGGGACCTTCCTGCCGCTGGAAAAAGCATCCCTTCCCGTGTCGGACTATATCATTCTCAGGGGAGTGGGGGTTTTTGAATCCATCTGCACCTTCCACCGAAGGCCCCTGATGCTGACACCCCACCTTGAGCGGCTCGTCCGGTCCGCCGGGAGCGCATCCATCGCCCTTCCCCTTCCTGTGGACGACATCAAGGACCTCATCCGTGAAGGAATAGCGAAAATGAAGGAGGATTGCCTTGTCCGGCCCTACATAACCGGGGGGGACATTTTCCACGAAGGGGGCTTTCCTGCTTCGCGGTTCTTCATCCTCTTCGAAAAAGTCCGGAAGCCCGCGCCGGAGGTATACGACAAGGGCGTACTCCTGCTGCCGGTGGACGGCGGAAGACACATCCCCGGCGTCAAGAGCGTCGACTACATGTTCTCCTACACGGGGCACGGCAAGCGCCACGACGCCTACGAGATCCTTTACTGCCCCGACGGGGAGATCACCGAGGCGGCCCACAGCACGTTCTTCCTTTACAAGGGAGGAACGCTGGTCACGGCCCCCCTGTCGAGGGTGCTCAAGGGAACCACGAGGGACATCATCCTGCAGCTGGCACGGGAAAAGGGCATGAAGGTGGAGGAGCGGTGCCCCCTGCTCTCCGAGCTTCCGGAAGCCGACGAGGCCTTCATCACCGGATCGGTGAAGGAAGTGGTGCCCGTGGTGCGGATCGGCGACCAGGCGGTTGGCTCCGGGGAACCCGGCCCGGTCACCAGGATGCTCCATCATACCTTCCTGGAGGAAATCATCCGCTGGCTGGAGTGAGCAGGTGAAGAAACACCGTCACGGCCAAAAGATCCGCGCTTCCGCCGGGACTGAGATTGCAGCGAGTGAAGAGGCCGTTCATTTCCCGGACGGCCTCTTTTCCTTCCTTCGACCCCATGCCGCCCAGTTCGAGGGCATAGACCGCATTCTCCCTGACGATCCGCTCCCCTTCCCTGCCCCCCCTGGAGAGAATGTTCGTATCCTCCACCACGGTCATGAGGGCAAGCAGTCCGTCCACCATGGCGTCATTCAGGGAAAGGCCCTTCGCCAGTGATGAACGGAGAGAGGGAAGACCCGTTCCGGTCACCGAGGGAAAGCCTCTTTCCGCCTCTCCCCGGATGCCCGTTACCCCATCGCTCAGGTAGAACCGCTCACCCGCCGTGAGAGGGCGCCCGTCAGCCGTTCCCTTCAGGGAGGCGAAATCCCGCCCGGTGATGCCCCGGACGATGGCGGCTCCCCTGGAGGCGCACACCTCCGGCGAAAGGGGAATTCCTTCAGAAGCGATCATGCCTGCCGACGCACAGAGAATCCCCAGGGAAAAAATCAGCCCCTTGTGGGTATTGATTCCCCCTGTGGCGGAGAACATCATCCGCTCGGCCCGAATTCCTTCCTCCCGGAGAGAGGGAAGAAGCCCGGCAGGGTCGTCCCCTCCGAAACGGAATCCCAGCCGGGCAAAGCGCTCCCATTCCGGGGCAAGGGCCGCCGAGGACGCCAGGAATGTAAAGCAGTCCATGTCCCCGTGGGCTCCCCTGGACAGGGGATCCACGAGCCCGGGCTTGGGAAAGGCAACCGTTTCGAACAGCACCGCCTTCCGTGCCGTCTCGCCGATGGCGGAGACGGGTCCTTCTCCCGGAACGCCGCCGGGAACGGAAAGAAGACGATCCACCGACGCCCGGACTTCCCCGGTGCCGTGGGTCCTGCCCGCAACACATTCCGCAGCCGGGCGTCCGCAGACGAGGCACCGTCTCGGCGGAAGGCCGAGGCTTTTCCTCCCGTTCTCGCCGCGGAGAGAGTCCATGAGGTCCCCGTCGGCCAGGCACCCCCTGGGGTGCCCTTCTTCAAACTCCACCACGGCCCTCTTCACCGCCTCCCCGTCTCCCCGGACCGCGCAGAGCCCTTCGGGCCCGTCGGCCCGGACTGCAAAGGAGGGAGATTCCACGGGAAACCCCCGGCTGCCGAGGTGAAACACCAAATCCCGAAAGAGCCCCTCCGCATCCCGGTCGAAGTCGCCTCCCAGGCGCAGGGGGGCAGGCAGGCGAAGAGTGAAGGAAAGCACCGACCACCCAGCGGGAAGCGTTGCGGCCATGGCCCTCCTCCGGTTCCAGCGGTCCTCCCGGGCGTCGAGGACGGGATTGTTCATGCCCTGCCCAAAGCCCTCTCGATGGCCGTTTCAAGTCGGGCCCGGAGAGTGCACTCCAGGGCTCCCCTGTCCTGGACCTTTACTGCGGCCCCCGCCAGGCCTGAGGAGGCGATCACTTCCTCCGCCACCGAGCGGATCCGCCCGCCGAACTGCCTGAACACGATGCTGTCCACGGAGAGGGTGTTGTCCTCCCCTTCCGACGGAGTCACCGTCACCAGCACGTCGCTTGACTCGAGAGACCCGGCCGCCGCGTCCTTCACTGCCTTCATGATCCATTCTCCCTTCGGGGCTCTGTGGCCCATGTTCAGTCTAGTGCCGGGAACCGCTCGTCCGTATCCGCTCCAGTACTGGGGCGGCTTCTTCCGATTCCAACCATTGTGCCGTCGTTTTCGGGACAAGGGCCGCCGCCTCCCCGGGCCGCCCCTCCCGTATCAGATCCCTGACCCGGGACGCGCTCACGGGAGAACCGTCCCTCTCGAACCGGGGAATCTCCCGGACCTCCACGGGCGGGATCCCCTCCCCTCCGGCCGGAAGAATCCGTTTCATCAGGTCATTATAAACGGAGGTTACGGGGCAGTAGGGTTCCGTCCCCACGAACCGGATCCCTACGCCGAGGGCGGGAGCCACGTGCCGGCGGAACATCTCCAGGTCGAGAGCGGCATAGAGTTCGGTGATCTTCCGGGAATCGCCCCCAGCGGGAACCCTGGTGAAATAGGACGGGAATGTGGCGGACGAAATGACGTAGGGACCTCCCGGCAGCACCGTCACGTTCTCCAGGTCCGAAATCCCCTCGCGGACGAGGCGCAGGCGGACGTCGAAGGGGAAAAGTGACCGGTCCTCCTCAACTACCAGCACGTACAGCCACGGACTCCTTTCCGCGGCATGCTCAAGGAGCTTCCTGTGGCCCAGGGTGAAGGGGTTGCAGTTCACCACCGCCGCACCTGCTCCACGGGGTTTTCCTTCGGCGAATTTCGCCATTCCGGCCTTCCAGTCTTCGATACCCTCGGCACCCCATTCCATAAGGGCAGCTCCCAGGCCGGACCGTTCAACCACCACCTCCGCGAGGAGAGAAAAACCCAGTTCCCGGAATATTCGGGCCTCCTGGGGTTTCGAGTAGAGAAAGACCTTCCTCATTCCACGCTCAACGGCCTTTTTCAGCAGGGCCGATGTCACAGCGGCGGCGGCTCCTTCGCCCTCAATTTCTCCCGCGACGGCGATGCCCTGGAGAATGTTCCCCACCAGCGCACCCGTGGCTACCAGCCGGTCATCCCGGAAAAAACCGAGGACCAGGCTCTCTCCTCCCGGCACCGCAAGGTTCCTTGAAGCAAGCAGTGCCTCCCGCGCCTCCATGTCCCTCTTCGTATCGAGAATGCGCTCTTCCAGCCCGAACAGGGCCTTCACCCCCTTTCCGGACAGCTTTCGCCGGCGGCCCGGAGCGCATTTCCCGCCGAACCGGCCTGCCGCATGTCCTGAAAATATACAAAAAAATGGGAATCAAACCACTTTACACTTTGCCTTTCCGGGGATATTATACGACATGGATGCTGGATGTTGGATCCAACTTTTATCGGAAAAGATAAAATTTTTATTTCCGGAGGAACGACCATGCCTTTGCTGAAGAACGTTCCGGATCTCCGCACCAAGCCCATGAGAGACATCATCTACGAACACCTCCGCAAGGCCATCGTCCGGGGCGAACTCAAGGCCGACTCCACCTTCACCGACGGCGAAATCGCCGAAGAGTTCGGCGTGAGCCGCACACCTGTCAGGGAAGCCGTACAGAAGCTCGAGGCCGACGGCTACATCGAGCGGGTTCCCATGAAAGGGAACAGGGTCTGCGGCATCTCCCCTTACGAGCTGGCCCACTCCATGGCCATCCGGAAGGCCCTGGAAACCCTGGCCGTCCGCTACGCCGCCCTCCGGATCACCGCCGATGAACTGCTCCGGCTGGAAGAACTCCTGGCCCAGGCTGACAGCGTCTTTACCCAATACATCGGCGACGAGCTTCTCGAACGTTTTTTCCCCATCGTAAAGAGCTTCAACCATACCGTCTTCGAGGCCTGCAGATCCACCAGCCTCACAGCCATCATCTGGGCCCAGCGGGAGATTTTCGACCGCTACCGTGTCATGAGGATCATCCTGCCCAACAGGATCCACAAAAGTCTTTCCCGCAGAAAAGACCTGTACGCCGCCCTCCGGGACGGCGACCCTGACCGGGCCTGTGCCGTCTGGACGGATCACCTGAACGAGTCCTTCACCATCTGGAGGGACAAGTCGGGGTACGGCAAGGAACTTGAAGGCTTCACCTTTTTTTAGGGCTTTTCCCGCGCACGGCAGTGCCCGGAGACGCATCATCATATTTTAAAGGGGGAAACAGAGGAATGAAAAAGTTGTTCGCAGTTCTTATGCTCATCGCGCTGTTCGCAACCGCGGGGGCGGCTTCGGCGGAATGGAAGCCATCCCGGACCATCGAGCTCATCGCCCCGGCCAACCCCGGCGGGGGATGGGACATGCTCTGCCGCACCGTGCAGAAGGCCCTGACCGACGAGAAGCTGGTGGAGAAGAACGTCATCGTGGTCAACAAGCCCGGCGGCGGCGGCGCCACAGGATGGAACTATCTGAAGGGAAAGAAGGGTCAGGGCGAGTACCTCGCCGCCACGTCCACACTCATCATGCTCAACAACCTCCTCGGCAAGAGCGAGCTGACCCATCACGACTTCACTCCCCTGGCCGCCCTGCAGACCGAATGGATTTCCGTGGCCGTGGAGCAGGATTCTCCCTGGAAGACCGTGAAGGACCTCTTCGAGGCCATCAAGGCGAATCCCTCCGCCGTGCCCGTGGGCGTAGGCCCCACCCTCGGCAACAATGACCACCTCGTCTTCCTCGAACTCGCCCAGGCCAACGGCGTGGATCCCGCGAGCATCAAGTTCATCGTCTATCCCGGCGCGGGCGGAGAAATCGTTCCGGCCCTTCTCGGCGGCCACGTGAAGGCTACGGTCATCGGCCTCGCCGAGGTCCTCGAGCAGCACAAGGCGGGCAAAATGAGGGTCATTGGCGTCAGCTCCGAGAAAACCCTTGCCGAGATCCTTCCCGGTGTTCCGAGCTTCAAGGAGCAGGGAGTGGACGTGGTATTCCCTCACTGGAGAGGCATCATCGGCGCACCGGACCTCACCGAGGATCAGGTGAAATACTGGGACGGCGTCTTCTCGAAGATGGTGGAAACCGAGACGTGGAAAACCCTCGTCAAGAACCTCGGCTGGGACAGCTTCTACCAGAATTCCGCCGAGCACAAGGCCTTCCTCGAGGGGAGCACCAAGGATTTCGACGAACTCCTTACCCAGGTCGGCCTGAAGAAGTAGCCGAACCGGACCATTCCGGCGGAAGGGGCCCTTCTCCGGCCTCTTCCGCCCCTTTTCATTTGAAATCTCTGGAGACGGAGGGAGCTCAATGAGCAAAAATTTCACCAGCGGCCTGATTTCCATCATCCTGGGAACCATATATTTCTACACCGCCATGCAGTTTCCCGAGGTTCAGGCGGGGGACAACACGGGACCGAAACTCTTCCCCCTGATCGTCGGGGCCGTGGCCGTCATCGCCGGCATCCTGCTGTGCATTTCTGACAGGCGTTCCGGTAAGGCGGAGGCGGTCGCCTGGAATTTCCTGTCTGACCGGGCCGTCTGGATCAAAATTTTCGTCACCATGGTCCTGGGAATAACCTACGGCCTCGTCCTCGATACCTGGGGCTACCTGCTCGCCACAACGGCCTTCATGTTCTTCGCAACCATGATGATCAACCGGGGGCGGTTCGTCCAGAACGTCCTCATCGCCGTTCTGTTCCCCGCGGTCACTTACGGAGCCTTCGCCATAGCCCTCCAGCTGAGCCTGCCCCGGGGGATCATAGAGAACATGCTTCCCTTCTAGGAGGAAGAACATCATGGACGTCATTTTCGACAATCTCGCCATAGGCTTCGCCACGGCCATAACGGCCACCAACATTCTGTGGGTCTTCATCGGCGGCCTGCTGGGCACCGTCATGGGCATGCTGCCCGGCCTCGGGCCCGCCACGGGGGTGGCCATTCTCATTCCCATCACCTACGGGATGAACCCGTCCACGGCCCTCATCACCATGTGCGCCGTCTACTACGGCGCCATGTTCGGCGGCTCAAGGGCATCCATCATGATCAACACCCCCGGCGACGCGTCGGCCATCGTGTCGTGCTTCGACGGCTACCCCATGACGAAAAACGGCGAAGCCGGAGCGGCCCTGGCCATCTCCGCCATCGCCTCCTTCATCGGCGGCACCATCGGCATGGTCTTCCTCGTCTTCCTGACGGGTCCCATCGCCGCCGCGGCGCTGAAGTTCGGCCCCGCCGAAATGTTTTCCCTCATGCTCTTCGCCCTCGTGGCCACCATCACCCTGGCCGAGGGAAGCCTGCTCAAGGGCGTCATCGCCATGTGCATCGGCTTCATGCTTTCCACCATCGGCATCGACCCCCTCACGGGCATCATCCGCTTCACCTTCGGCGTGGAGGAACTGCAGGACGGCATCGATTTCCTCGTCGTGATGATCGGCGTCTACGCCATCTGCGAGGTCTTCAAGAACTACAAAAACCTCGACACCAAATACAGCCTCGACTCCCGCAGCATCGGCAAGGTCTGGGTGAGCTGGGCCCAGTTCAAAAAATGCATTCTGCCCATGCTCCGCAGCTCTCCCCTCGGGTTCTTCGTGGGCGTGCTCCCGGGAATGGGAGCCAGCATCGCCACCTTCATGTCCTACGCCATGGAGAAGAACCTGAGCAAGACCCCCGAGAAGTTCGGCAAGGGAGCCATCGAGGGACTCGCCGCCCCCGAGGCGGCCAACAACTCCTGCGCCGCCGGCGCCATGGTCCCCCTGCTGACCCTCGGCATTCCGGGGTCCGGCACCACGGCGGTCATGCTCGGCGCCCTCATGATGCTCGGCGTCCGGCCGGGCCCCATCCTCTTCTCCCAGTTTCCCGAGATCGCATGGGGCGTCATAGCGTCCATCCTCCTGGGAAACATCATCCTGGTGATCATCAACCTCCCCCTGGCCATCCCGCTGGTGCAGCTCCTCAAGATCCCCCAGAGGATCATGCTTCCCCTGATCCTCGGCATGGGTTTCATGGGAACCTATTTCCTGAACTACAGCTCCTTCGATTTCATCCTTGTCATGGCCTTCGCCCTCGGGGGGTACATCTTCTCCAAGCTGGAGATTCCCCTGCCGCCCCTGGTGCTGGCCCTGATCCTCGGAGGCACCACGGAACAGTCCTTCAGGAATTCCATGTCCCTCTCCGACGGGTCGCTGGCCATTTTCTTCCAGAAGCCCATCTCCGTGACCCTCATCGTCCTCGCCGCCGTCTCCCTGGTCTATTCGCTCCTGAAGAGGAGGAAGTACGCATCATGAACCGGATTGACGGCCGGCCCCGGCGGTCACTGCTGTACATCCCGGGGAACAACCCGGGCATGATCCAGAACTGCGCCATCTACGGCTCGGATGGAGTCCTCCTCGACCTGGAGGACTCCATCTCCATAACGGAGAAGGATGCCGCCCGGAAACTGGTGAAGCATGCCCTCAAGACTCTGGATTTCGGCTCCGTGGAGCGGGTGGTGCGGATTAACGGCCGGGACACGCCCTTCTTTGAACGGGATCTCGGAGAAATTATCCCGGCGAGGCCGGATGCGGTCCGCATACCCAAAATCGACTCCCCCGACGACGTCAGGGCGGCGGACGACATCATCACCCGCCTTGAGGAGGAAAACGGCATGGAAAAGGGCTCCGTACGGATCCATGCCATGCTCGAGACCGCCCGGGCCATCGTGAACGCGTCCGCCATAGCAATGTCGTCCCCCCGCATCCTGGGGCTCACCATCGGCGGCCAGGACCTGGCGGCCGACCTCGGCATCAAAATTACCCGGGAAGGCCTTGAGATGCTCTATGCCCGGAGTGCCGTGGTCCTGGCGGCGAAGGCTGCCGGCCTTCTCGCCTTTGACACGGTCTACACCGACATCGACGATCTGGAGGGACTCCGTGAACAGGCGGCCATGAGCGTCGGCCTCGGTTTTTCCGGCAAGGCCGCCATCCACCCGTCCCAGATCGCCGTGATCCACGAGGCATTCCGCCCCGAAGAAAAGGACGTGCGGAAGGCGGAGCGGATCGTCCGCGGAGCCCGGGAGGCGGAGGAACGGGGACTGGGCGTGGTGGCCGTGGACGGCCGCATGGTGGACGCCCCCGTGGTGGCCCAGGCGCAAAGAACCCTGGAACTCGCCCGCCTCGCGGGAATGGAGGTGGAGGCCGAATGAAGATCGAAACTGTGAAGAACAGCATCGGCAGGGAGGTACCGGTCCTCGTTCCCGGCCTCGGGGAATTCGTCCCCTTCGCGGGCCCCTATGCCCGGCTGGGCGGGGACTACGCATGGACACCCCGGCTCTTCCCCAGGAAGGTGGCCGCCCCGTCCACGGACAAGGTCGCCGAAAGCCTGGAGGAGGCCATCCGCCGCTCGGGACTGGAGAGCGGGATGACCATCTCCTTCCATCATCACATGCGGAACGGGGATTCCCTGGTCTGCATGGTTCTCTCCCTGCTGGAAAAAATGGGCATCCGGAACATCACCCTCGCCCCCAGTTCCCTGGGAGACTGCCACGACTGCGTGGCCGATATGGTCCGGAAAGGCGTGGTCACCCGGCTGAACACCTCGGGCGTCCGGGGCGAGGTGGGCAGGGCCATCTCCGGCGGCAGGTTCGAAGTGCCCGTGATGATCCGGAGCCACGGAGGACGGGCCCGGGCCATCGAAGAGGGAAGCCTTCACATCCACGCGGCTTTTCTCGCCGCCCCGGCGTGCGACAGGCTCGGCAACTTCACCGGCTCCTCGGGAAAGACCGCCTGCGGCTCCATGGGCTACGCCATGGTGGACGCCCGGTACGCCGACCACGTCATCGCCGTCACGGACAACCTCGTGGAGTACCCCCTCGCGCCCCGGATCTCCGTGCCCCAGTACCTGGTGGACCAGGTGGCCGTGGTGGACTCCATCGGCGACCCGTCGAAAATAGCCACCGGTGCCACCCGGGTCACCCGCGATCCCGTGCAGCTCCGTATCGCAGAGCTGGCTTTCGGCCTCATCCGGGCGTCGGGCATGCTGAAAAACGGCTGTTCCTTCCAGACGGGAGGCGGCGGACCGAGCCTCGCCGTGGCACGGTACGTGAGGGAATATATGAAGGAGAAGGCCGTCCGGGGAAGCTACTGCATCGGGGGCATCACGGGCTACATGGCCGACATGCTCAGGGAAGGGCTCTTCACCGCCCTCTTCGACGTGCAGAGCTTCGACGCGGCGGTGACCACATCAATGGCGGACAATCCGTACCACATGGAAGTGGACGTCTCCTGCTACGCCAACCCCTTCAACAAGGGATGCCTGGTGAACGACCTGGACGTGGTGGTCCTCGCGGCCCTGGACGTGGACGCCGACTTCAACGTGGACGTCCTCACGGGGCACGACGGCATACTCCGGGGGGCGTCGGGAGGGCACTCCGACACGGCGGCGGGGGCTAAGCTTTCCGTCATCACCATCCCCTCCATGCGGAACGGCGTGCCGTCCATCCGGGAGCGGGTCCAGACGGTGGTCACCCCGGGAGAGACCGTGGACGCCATCGTCACCGAGCGGGGTATCGCAATCAATCCCCGGAGGGAGGACCTCCGGTCCGCCGCCCTGGACGCCGGCCTTCCGGTGAAGGATATCCGGCAGCTCAAGGCGGAGATCGAGAAAATCACGGGGATCCCCGACGAGGTGAAGTTCTCCGGCGAGATCGTGGGGCTCGTGGAATACCGGGACGGCACCATCATCGACACCATCCGGAAGGTTCTGTAAGCCCTCTGAAGCAAACGGGCCCTCCCTCAACCGGGGCGGGCCCGCTGTTATCTGCAATCCGCTGTGACAACCGTCCCTGGATACAAAGGCGGCGGTGAGCGTTACCGGTGTCCGCCGCCCGTCAATTTGTGATCACGGCACCGCCTTCACCATGCCCCCGTCGGCAAGAATGGTCTGCCCGGTAATGTAGGTGTTCGCCTCCGATCCCAGGAAAACGGCGAGCCTGCCGTACTCCGCCGGGTCGCCGTACCGTCCCAGAGGAATGCGGGAGAGGGCCGCCCGGCTCACATCCTCCACGGAAAGGCCTTTCCGTTCGGCCAGGGCCCGGTCGAGCTGCCGGATCCGCTCCGTGTCGAACCGCCCCGGTCCGATGGCGTTCACCAGGATGCCGTAGGGTGCGAACTCCGCTGACAGGGTCTTGGTCAGGCCGATGACCCCGAGGCGGAAGGTGTTGGAGAGAATCAGGTTTTCCAGCACTTCCCTGACGGAGGACGATGTGGAGTTGATGATCCTCCCCCATCCCTTCGCCTTCATCAGAGGAAGCACCTCACGGGTCGCCCGCACGCAGCTCAGCAGGGTAAGCTCGAAGGCCTTCACCCACGTCTCGTCGTCAAAGCTCTCGAAGGTGCCTGCGGGAGGCCCGCCGGCATTGTTCACCAGCACGTCCACGGCCCCCGACTTTTCCGAGGCGAAGGCCACGAGCTTTTTCAGATCCTCAGGCCGGGTGACGTCGCACGGGAGAAAGCGGGGACGTCTGCCGGAGATTTTTTCCAGGTCCGCCGCCGCAGCCGCGAGCTTCTCCTCTCCCCTGCCGGAGATCACCACCGAGGCCCCTTCCTTCAGGAACTCTCCCGCCACCGCCTTCCCCAATCCGGACCCCGAGGCCAGCACGAGGACCGTCTTGTCTGTAAGTCCAAAATCCATGATCATCCCTCCCTTGGAATGCTGTTGTAGTATAGATATTATACCCCATCCGGTTTTTCTAAATGTGCATCGTGCATTGCATCCCCTGCGGACTGTTCCAAAAATCATGACAATACGGTAAAATGAGCCACCACTACAAAATTTCTGAATACCTGGAGGTGCCCTATGAACAAACTGACCCTGCGTACCCGTCTCTGGATTCTTGCGCTGGTCCCCGTCCTCGGCATTATCGGGACGTCGGTTTTCTCCATCTACTCGGCGAATTCCGTCTATTCCGACCTCCTGGCCCGGATCCACCAGGAAGCCTTCGTGGCCCAGAGCCTGGTCATCAACGGCGACCGGGACCTCTACCAGGCGCTGGTTGCCAAGCAGACCCTGCTCACCAGGGGTCCCGGCCCGGAGTTCGACAAAACCGCCGGCGATTTCAGGGAGAATGCCGCCCAGGTACGGGAGCGGCTGGAAGAAGCGGAGAAGCTCCTGGCCGGAAACCGGAAGGGGTGGGAATCCTTTCGGCAGAAGGACGGCAGGGAATCCGTATTCCAGAAGTTTGCGGCTCTGAAGGCGGAATTCCCCAATTGGGAGGCCGCATCGGAAAAGCAGATCGAGGACGTGAGGACCGGAAAGACCGCACCGGGATCGACGGCGGAAATAGAAGACGCCCTTTTCCAGAAAGTGAGGGGCAACATCAACGACATCGGCGAGATTCTTGACATCGGAGCAGAAAACAGCGCACTGGAAAACCGTTCCCGCATGGACAGGGCAAACATGACCGTTTTCGCCGTGGTCCTGGCCGTTGCCCTCGCAGCCCTGGTCCTCGCCTTCACCACCATCCGGGCGATCCGTCGGGCCGTTGACCGCATCCTCTCCGCATCAGAGGCCGGCAGGGAGGGGAATCTCACGGTCCGGACCACCCTGGACGGAACCGATGAGCTCGCGGCTGTGGGCGGAGCCCTCGACGGAATGCTCGACAGCCTCAGGAACGTGGTCAAAGACATCCAGCAGAAGGCGGCGGCCCTTTCATCCCTCTCGGAAACCACGGCGGCCTCCTGCGAAGAAGTGACCAGCACCACCAACGAGGTGGCGGAGAGCAACACACGCCTCGCGGAAGAGGTAACCAGGGGAAGAACCGGCGCCGGAGAGGCGTCGAAGATGGTCCAGGAGATGAACACCATCATCCTCTCGGCGAAGGAGCTGGCGTCGAGCGCCGACCAGAACTCCCGCCAGATGGCGTCCGCCGCGGCCAGGGGGAAGGAAACGGTGGCCCAGTCCATCGGCCACATGGAGAACATCCGGAACGCCGTCGGCGAGACGGAAAAACTCATCACGGAACTCAACAACTATTCTGCCCGGATCGGCGTGGTGGGCACCACCATCACCTCCCTCGCCGACCAGACCAACCTCCTCGCCCTGAACGCTGCCATCGAGGCGGCACGGGCCGGAGAGGCGGGGCGCGGGTTTGCCGTAGTGGCGGAAGAAGTCCGGAAGCTGGCCGAACAGTCCCAGCAGGGTGCCCGGGAAGTGGCGGAGCTTGTGGGCAAGATCCTGGAAGGGACTGAGTCGGCGGTGAAATCCATGGAGACGAGCAGGAAGGGCGTTGAGGAAGGGGTGTCCATCGCCCACGTGGCCGGAGAAGCCCTGGAGAAGATCATGGAGGCCACAAAAAGCTCCGTGGAGGATATACGGCGCATCATCGCCGCCACGGAGAAGGAGGCGGAACAGTCAGGCCATGTTATCGCCCTCATTGACGACACGACCTCGGTCATGGAGAACGCGGACGAACAGGTCCAGAACGTGGCCGCCTCCATGGAGGAAACCGCGGCGGCCATGGAGAGCGTCGCCACCGGGGCCACCGAGGTAAGCGCCACCGCTGAGGACCTGCGGAAGATCACAGAACGGTTCGTCGTGGACGGCGGCACCCCGCCCCGGGGTCTCGCCCTCAGATAAAGACGAAATCTGAACGGAAAAAGGGGCCTTCCGGCCCCTTTTTCTTTTTTAATGCCGATCTCAGTCCAGCTCGGCTATGACGTCGATCTCCACCAGGATATCGAGGAGATCGCTTCCCACGGTCGTTCTCACGGGGAAGGGTTCCTTGAAGAATTCCCTGTAGACTTCGTTGAATGCCCTGAAATCCTTTGTGACCTCCTGAAGATGGGCGGTCACTTTCACCACGTGGTCCATGGAGGCGCCTGCGGCCTCCAGAATGGCCCGCACGTTCTTCAGGGTCTGCCTGGTCTGCTCGGCGACCCCCTCGGGCTTCGTTCCCGTTTCGGCGTTGAAGGGCCCCTGCCCCGATACGTATACCCGCTTTCCGCAGATAAGCCCCTGGGAATAAGGTCCCACCGGATTCGGCGCCTTGTCTGTCCGGACGACTTTCTTCATGTGGTATTCCTCCTTTTCGATTTTCTCCGTTGTTCTACCGTACTTCAGTCATACAGGTGGCATGCGGCGAAGTGCCCCTCTTTTCGCTCCACAAGGCCGGGAACCTCCCGGCTGCAGCGGTCCATCACCCTGAAGCACCTGGGATGGAACGGGCACCCCTGCGGCGGGTTGAGGGGGCTCGGCACGTCCCCCTTCAATATGATCCTCTCGCTCTTTTTCCCCGGCTCAGGGACGGGTGCGGCGGACAGAAGGGCCTGGGTGTAGGGATGCAGGGGGGATGAAAAGAGGGCCTCCGTCCGGGCCGTTTCGACGATGCGCCCGAGGTACATGACGGCCACCCTGTCGCTGATGTGTTTCACCACGCTGAGATCATGGGCGATGAACAGGTAAGTCAGGGACAGCTTTTCCCGCAGCTCCGCCAGGAGATTGATGACCTGGGCCTGGATCGAGACGTCCAGGGCCGACACCGGTTCGTCGGCCACCACCAGGGACGGGTTGAGCACAAGGGCCCTGGCGATGCCGATGCGCTGCCGCTGCCCTCCGCTGAACTCGAAGGCATACCGGTTCAGAACGGACGGATCCAGCCCCACCTCTTCCAGAATATGGACGACTCTGTCATCCCGCTCGGCCCGTGATGAGACAAGACCGTGGGCTGACAAGGGCTCGCCCACAATCGCGGAGACGGTCATCCGGGGGTCGAGGGACGCGAAGGGGTCCTGGAAGACCATCTGGAAATTCCGTCGCGCCCGGCGGAGGTCCTCCCCCCCGAGGACCAGCAGGTTCTTGTCCCGGAACAGCACCTCCCCGGAGGTCACGGGCAGGAGCCGCAGCACTGCCCGTCCGGTGGTGGACTTGCCGCACCCCGACTCGCCCACGAGGCCGAGGGTCTCCCCCTTGTCCAGGTGAAAAGAGACCCCGTCCACCGCCTTCACATGGGCGGTGACTCGCTGCAGAAGCCCCGACCGCACGGGAAAATGCTTCTTCAAGTTTCTGACGTCAAGCAGGCGGTCCGTCATTCCGCTCCTCCTCCTTCCAGCGGGGCACGAAGTTCGTGCCAGCGCCTGCACCGCACGAAGTGTCCGGGTTGGGCCTCGTGCAGGGGAGGTTCCGCACCGCCGCAGAGGTCTTCGGCATAGACGCAGCGGTTCCTGAACTTGCACCCCGAGGGCAGCGTTTCAAGGGAAGGGACCATTCCCGGGATTGCCCTCAGGTGCTTCACCCTTCCCTCCATCCTCGGGATGGATTCCAGAAGCCCCCTCGTGTAGGGGTGCAGGGGGTCTCGGAACAAAGCTTCCGTCGAAGCAAGCTCCAGAATTCTGCCGGCGTACATTACGGCCACTCTCTGGGCTGACTCCGCCACTATTCCCAGGTTGTGGGTTATGAGGAGCACCGACATGGTGCGCTCTTTTTTCAGGCCGTCCATCAGGTCCAGGATCTGGGCCTGGATGGTCACGTCGAGGGCCGTGGTGGGCTCGTCGGCGATGAGCAGCTCCGGGTCCAGGGAGAGGGCCATGGCGATCATCACCCGCTGCCTCATTCCTCCGCTCAGAAGATGAGGGTAGGAATCCACCCGCTTTTCCGGCCCCGGAATGCCC
>JAHDLC010000016.1 GCA_018436595.1 Synergistaceae bacterium
ATGGCGGCGCGTGTAGTGCAGCGTGTGGCCCAGAAGGAGAGCCCCGGGAACTTCCTGCTCATGCACGCCATGGGCCCCAACGTGGCGGGCGTCATCGGCACCGCCGTGGCCGCCGGCGTCATGCTCACTCTCCTGAGCTGAGAAAATAAGAACCGTAAAAACAGGGCCCCTTTCCTTATTCGGGAAAGGGGCTTTTTGTTCATCTGCCGGGGGACTTTTCTATATGCCTTTCAATGGGCAAGTGTTATTATATCGGATGGAAAATATATCGCCGGTCCTGATGACCGGCGTAAAGATGCAGTGATCTTCAACGGGGGAGGAGATTTTACGTGAAAATCGCCATAGGTTCAGACCATGCAGCGTTTCCGCTGAAAAGCATCCTGGTGTCCCATCTCAGGGACGAGGGATTCGAAGAAATAATCGACATGGGAACGGATACGGATTCCCTGCCCTGCGATTATCCGGATATAGCGCTGAAGGTCGGCGAAATGGTGGCCCAGAGAAAAGCCGACAGGGGGGTGCTGCTGTGCGGGACCGGGGTGGGAATGTCGATCGCGGCCAACAAAATGCCCGGCGTGTATGCGGCCCACTGTCATGATGCTGAAACTGCGAAAATGAGCCGTAAGCACAATAATTCCAATGTGCTCACCATGGGCGCCCGGATTCTTTCCCCCGAAAAAGCGGCCGAAATTCTTGACGTTTGGCTTTCAACTGAATTTGAAGGTGACCGGCACTCAAGGCGGCTGAGTAAAATTGCCGACTACGAACAGAAGATCTGCCCGAGCTGCTGCATCTCTGACAAGGGCAAAACTGTCGTATTTGATCACCCCCTCGTACAGCACAAGGTCAGCATCATCAGGGACAAGAACACATCGGTAAAGGAATTCCGGGAACTGGTCCAGGAAATTGCGGGACTCATGGTGTATGAGATCACACGAAATCTTCCCCTTGTCAAGATACAGGTGGAGACCCCTCTCGCCCTCACTGACGCCTATGCACTGGAGGGCAAAAAGCTGGCCATTGTCCCCGTTCTACGGGCAGGCCTCGGAATGGTTGACGGAATCCTCCAGCTCGTTCCGAATGCCAAGGTGGGGCACATCGGTCTGTACCGCGATCCCGAAACGCTGATGCCTGTGGAATACTACTGCAAGCTTCCGGGCGACATCAGCGAGCGGGATATTCTCATTCTCGACCCCATGCTGGCCACCGGCGGCTCGGCTTCGGCCGCCATAAGCCTGGTGAAGGCTCGGGGCGGAAAGAAAGTCTCCCTTGTGTGCATCATCGCTGCCCCTGAAGGCGTATCGAAAGTTCACGGAGATCATCCGGATGTGGACATCTTCGCGGCAGCCCTGGACAGCCATCTGAACGACCACGGTTACATCGTGCCCGGCCTCGGCGACGCGGGAGACAGGCTTTTCGGCACAAAATAGGCCATTCCCGTGGAATTCGCGCTGAAGAATTTCTTTGTTGCGGCCCCGCTGCTTCTGCTTTGGGGGCTCTGTGTCACGCCCCTTTCCATAAGCCTGGCGAACCGCTACCGCATCGTTGATCATCCCGGGGAGCGAAAGATTCATACGTCGGTTACCCCCCGGGGAGCGGGAATTGTTCTCTGGCTTGGTTTTCTTCTCTGGTGCCTTTTCGCCGCCGGAGAACACCCGGTTGTCAGGTTTATCGGTACGGGGAGCACCATGGTTTTCCTCAGCGGATACAGGGACGATATGAAGAGCCTTGCTCCCCTTGTGCGGCTTGGTGTGCACCTTTTTGCCGCCGTTTTCTTTCTTGTGCCGGTACGGCTGCCTGCGGCGCATCTTGCTGTCTGTCTTTTCTGGATAACGGGAATGACCAATGCCTACAATCTTATCGACGGCGCCAACGGGCTCTGCCTTCTCATGTTCATATCGGCGTGCCTTCTCTCCTCACCCCTCGGGAACACCACGGTTTTCCTCTCTCTCGCCTGCCTCGCGGGAGGAGTTCTGTACTGGAATTTTCCGAAGGCCAGAACCTTTCTCGGAGATGGCGGGACAACGCTTCTCGGCTACCTTTTTTCGTGCTTTTTCATTTATACTGTGGCACCGGGACTTGGATCCGTAGGGGTGATCGAACTTCCCTTCCTGCTGCTTCTTGCCGGCGGCGTTCCCGTAGCGGATACCCTTTTTGCCATCCTGCGCAGGGTGTGGAAAGGAAGGTCTCCCTTCCTGCCTGACAGGGGGCACATACATCACCGTCTTCTCGACAGGGGAATCACACCATTCTGGACGGTTCTTATTCTTGCTTTCATACAGTGCCTTATCGTTGGTTCAGGGATTTTCCTTTTCACTGCCAGGCTCTCCTAAATGTTCTTTTTCCCTGAACAGTAAAAGATCGCAGCGGACACCATGAAAGACGGAGTTGTTTCATTCATGAAGAAAAAAATAGCATGCGTAATAGGAACACGCCCGGAGGCCATCAAAATGGCGCCGGTGATTTCCGCCTTGAGGAAAAAAAATCTGGACGTCACTGTCCTGGCCACGGGCCAGCATTCCTGGATGCTCGACCAGGCCCTTGCATTTTTTGAAATCAGGGCTGACGTGAACCTTTCCGTCATGGAGGAACGACAGCCTCTGGATCTTCTCACATCACGGGTACTTCTCGGCGTGGGCAGCTTTCTGGACAATTCTCCCCAGGATCTCCTGCTTGTTCACGGAGACACGACGACCACCATGGCTGCCGCGATGGCCGCGTTTTACAGGCATATCCCCGTAGGCCACGTTGAAGCGGGGCTTCGGAGCGGCGACATGGGGCGCCCTTTCCCCGAGGAGGCAAACAGGATCATAACGGACAGGCTCTCTACGCTCTGGTTCGCCCCGACGGAGGGAGCGGCGGAGAACCTGCGCAGGGAAAAACTTCCGGTTTCTTCCAAAACCCTGTTCGTAACAGGCAATACCGTCATCGATGCCCTGTTCGGCACCCTCAGGAAAAACCACACGCCGTCACCGGAACTTGCACCGCTGGCCCAGGAAAACTTTCCGGTCATCCTGATGACCGCCCACAGGAGGGAATCATGGGGAAGTCCCCTCGAATCCATCTGCCGTGCCATAAAGGACATTCTGGAGGCTGACGACCGCGTCCGAGTCCTTATTCCCCTTCACAAGAACCCGTCGGTACGGGATGTGATTCAACGCATTCTCGCAGGCGAACGGAGAATCATCCTCTGTGAACCTCTCAATTATCCGGATTTTGTCTGGGCGATGAACAGGAGCATTCTTATCCTCAGCGACAGCGGAGGAGTTCAGGAAGAAGCGGCGGGATTGAAGAAGCCGGTGCTTGTCATGCGGGATCTTTCCGAACGCCCGGAGGCTCTCGAGACCGGGACGGCTCTCCTTGTGGGAACGGACCGCGAAAGGATAAAAGAAACCACATTGAAAATCCTTTCCGACGGAGCTTTTCGGGAGAAACTGCTGAACAGGGGAATAAACCCTTTCGGTGACGGATCGGCATCGCTGAGGATAGCCGACAGCGTTCTCGGTTATTACGAAGGCAAATAAAATCGTGGTATAGTAGCTTAATATGATTTCCCACCAAAATTTCGGGAGGAATTGACCAGTGGAATCCAAGATGGAAATAATCGGCGGTACAGCCCTCAGGGGAGTTGTCGAAGCCCAGGGAGCGAAGAACGCGTCCCTTCCGGTAATGGCCGCCGCTCTTCTTCTAAAGGACAGTACTCTCCATATTTCCCGCGTGCCTGATCTTCTCGACGTGAACACCATGGCGGACCTGCTCAGAAGCCTCGGAGCGGAAGTCGCATTCAGCAGCCACAACATGAAGATCTACACCCCCGCAGAAATATCCTGGGAAACCCCCCCGGATCTCGTGAGAAAAATGCGAGCCTCGTCCCTTGTTCTGGGGCCTCTTCTCGCCCGATGCGGCAAGGCCGTCATGCCTCTGCCGGGGGGATGCTCCATCGGGAGCAGGCCCATTGACCTTCACCTGAAAGGGCTCACGAAGATGGGGGCGACCATCGAACTGGTGCACGGAGCAGTACACGCTCACACCACCGGGTTGACCGGATGCCGCATTTACCTGGATTTTCCCTCGGTAGGAGCCACGGAGAATCTTATGATGGCCGCAGTTTTTGCCCGAGGGGAGACTGTGCTTGAAAATACAGCCCGGGAGCCGGAAATCTACAACCTTGTGGATGCCCTGAAATCAATGGGAGCCCAGGTGGAAGCGGACGGCACGGGTGTCATCCGCATCCAGGGAGTGGACGTACTCGGAAGCGCCGAATCAAGGATCATTCCAGACCGCATCGAGGCCTGCACTTACATACTCGCCGGAGCCGCCACCAACGGTGAGGTGACGGTGACCGGCGTCATACCCAACCACATTGATTCTCTCCTCGCGAAGCTGGAGGAAGCGGGCGCCTCTCTCACGGTGAACGAAAGCGAGGTTACCATCCACCCTTCTTCCAGGCTGAAGGGAGTAACCCTAAAAACTCTCCCATATCCGGGATTCCCCACCGATCTTCAGCCCCAGATCATGGCTGCCCTGTGCCTGGCCCAGGGGACCAGCGTGGTCCAGGAGAGTGTTTTTCAGTCCCGGTTCCTTCATGTCAGTGAACTGAACAAAATGGGAGCGAAAATTGACATCCAGAGCAACTCGGCCATCGTCACAGGCGTCGACAGGCTTACAGGAGCCGATGTGGTAGCCACCGACCTGCGGGCGGGAGCAGCCCTTGTCATTGCGGGACTGGCTGCCGGTGATTCCACCTATGTGTATCACCTCGGGCATATTTTCCGCGGATACGAGGAAATGGACAGAAAACTTCGGGACCTCGGCGCCCGTGTGAGAGTGCTGGCAGATGATTCAGGTGACGGTGATGGAACCGAGAAAAACGTCCGGGGGAGTTCTCCCGCTTCCGGAAACTGATATGCCGGTTTCTCAGGCTCTCCCGAAGGGATATTTTCTTGGCGCCTGATATGATGAAGTCTGCTGCACCGGGAGGTTTCCGCGTTATCGCTTTTGTCGGGCCTGCTGGCACGGGGAAGAGCCAGAGAGCCCAGATGGTGGCCCAGGAAAACGAAATGGATTTCCTGATCGACGACGGGCTGGTGATCTCCAAGGGAAGGATAATGGCCGGAAAGAGCGCCAAATCTGAACGGAACCTTGTCAGGGCCATACGCAGAGCTCTTTTCCAGTTCCCTGACCACAGGAAAACAGTCCGTTCCTTTCTGCAGAAGTCTGCTCCCTGCAAGATCATGATCATAGCCACCTCCATCTCCATGGCGGAAAAGATAACCAGGGCCCTGGAACTGCCTTCCCCCGAGCTCATTATCGACATAACCGAAGTGGCCTCTCCGGAAGAAATAATCAATGCCAGGAGAGAGCGACATGAAAAGGGGCAGCACGTAATTCCCGTCTCAAGGACCCAGTTGAGGAAAAATTTCGCAGGCAAGCTGGTGGGGCACCTGAGAGGTCTTTTCAAAAGCGTGGACAGGGAAGAGGGGGAGCGGACCATCGTGAGGCCTCCCTTCAGCTTTTTCGGGGCGCTTACCATCGACTCGACCGCTATAGAGGATCTGGTGCGCCATGTGGTATCGCTGAGTGCCCAGGTTGATGCCGTGAAAGACATTCGCGTGCGCTCGTCGGAGGATGAAATTTCTTTGGAAATTACTGTGAACGTGACACCGGGAAAGTTCAATTTCCGGCAGCTGGGAAAAGTGCAGCAAAAGCGGGTTGCTTCCGCTGTCCGGTATTTCACGGGTATGGATATCGGAAGCGTTGATATCAGCATAGCGGAGGTGGTGTTGCCGTGACCCTTTTTCAGAGCAGCGCGGACAGGGAGGAAGCCTGGGCGGAGCTGCAGAAAAAAGTGGAATGCTGCACCAGGTGCGGCCTGTGCTCCTCAAGAAAAAAAACCGTTTTCGGACAGGGGCATCGGAACACTCCCCTCGTATTCATCGGTGAAGGGCCGGGGGCGGAGGAAGATGAACAGGGGGTCGCTTTCGTCGGAAGGGCGGGACGTCTGCTTACCCAGATTCTTGCCTCGGTGGGCATACGGAGAGAGCAGGTCTTTATTTCGAACGTGGTGAAATGCAGACCGCCGGACAACCGGGTGCCTGCCCCTGATGAAATGATGGCCTGCAGTCCATACCTGGAAGCCCAGCTGGCTCTTCTTCGTCCGCGAATCGTTGTCTGTCTCGGGAATACTCCGACGAAGTGGCTCCTGAGGACTTCAGAAGGGATCACGGCTCTTCGGGGGAGATGGTTCCCCTGGAGGGGAGCCCTTCTGCTTCCCATGTTCCATCCGAGTTTTCTGCTGAGAAACGAATCACGGAAAAAGGGAAGTCCGAAGGAACTGACGTGGAGGGACATCAATGCCGTCCGGGAGAAGCTCTCTGAACTCCAGACCCGGCTGCCTGAAGAGGAGGGGAATCCGTGAAGGCTTTCCCTGTCCCTTCCCCTTTTCATGTGGCCCTCATCATGGACGGCAACGGGCGGTGGGCGAAGAAACGGTTTCTTCCCCGCCTTCTGGGGCACAGGGCCGGAGTAAAGGCCCTCGAAAGAACCGTGCGGGCCGCAGGAAACATGGGAGTGACCCACCTTTCGGTGTATGCCTTTTCCACGGAAAACTGGAAGCGGCCGGAAATGGAGATCAAGGGACTCATGAGCCTCTTCCGCTTTTCACTCCGCCGGAAGGTTGATGAAATCAAGCGGGAGAACGTCCGGCTCAGGTTTGCAGGAAAGCGGGACAACCTGCCTCCCGATGTGGCGGACCTCATGGACTGGGCAGAGAAGGAGACCGGCATGAATACAGGGCTCACTCTCGTTGCCTGCCTGAATTACGGAGGGCGGCAGGAAATCCTTGACGGAGTGAATGAGCTGATTGCGGAAGGCAGGAGCAGGCCGCTCACGGAGGAAGACCTGGACAGGAAGATGTACCTTCCCGACCTTCCTCCGCCGGATCTTATCATCCGGACGAGCGGAGAGCAGCGGTTAAGCAATTTCTGGCTTTGGCAGTGCGTCTACAGCGAACTGTATTTTACCGATGTCCTTTGGCCCGACTTCGGACCGGGCGATCTCGAAAAGGCCATAGGACAATTCACCGGCAGGGAGAGACGATATGGCGCAGTCAAATGAAGCATTGAAAGAACTTATGGTCAGGGGAGGTGCCGGGGCTGCCGTCGTGGCTGTCGTGCTGGGGAGTCTCTATGTGGGGGGAATGACCTGGACGGTCCTGGTCTCCGTTCTTGCCCTTGTTTCCCTCGGAGAGTTCTACAGCATGCTTTCAAGGAAATTCAAGATTTCCCGGGGAGTCGGCTTTCTTGCCGGCGGGCTCATTCTCTTCACGGCTTCCGACGGCATCCACCCCATTTCCCTGGTGCTCACCCTGAGCATTACGGCCTTCGTCATCCTTTTCGTGGAAATACTGCGGAGGCAGATCAAGGGGGAGAGCTTTGCCATCTGGAATATGGGAGGCACCCTGGGGGGCATCCTGTACATCATCATCCCATGGACCTTCATGATCCTGCTCCGGCGGCTTCCCTCCGGAGCCATCCTCCTTTTCTCCATGTTTCTCTGCACATGGTGCTGTGACGTGTCGGCATACCTTATCGGTTCGAAGTGGGGGAGGATCCGGCTCTGTGAAAACGTCAGCCCGAAAAAAACCTGGGAAGGATTTCTCGGGGGGCTTTCCGCGGCTCTTCTCGCGGGTGTGTCCGTGGCGTTCGTTCTGGAGACGCCTCCTCTTCCCTTTCTTTTCGTCGGCCTCATCTGCGGCGTGGCCGGCCAGATAGGCGATCTTGCGGAATCAGTCATCAAGCGGGAAACAGGGGTAAAGGACAGCGGAAGCGTCATCCCCGGCCACGGCGGAATACTGGACCGTTTCGACAGCGTTCTTGTCAGCGGCCTCCTTGTATACGTTCTTTTCGGAGTCATTCTCAGATGAAGAGAACCCGGCTTTTTGTCATCGGATGTACCGGGAGCGTCGGCGGCTCCGTCCTTTCCGTATGCCGCACTTTCCCTGATTATTTTGAAGTTCGTGCCCTGGCGGCTCATTCTTCCTCCGCGGAAACCGCAAAGCTTGCGGGGGAATTCCAGGCTGACCGGGTGGTGCTTTCCGATCCCGCAGCGGCAGCGGATCTCAGAAGATCCTGTCCCGGCGGGCTGAAGGTCCTCGAAGGCGCAGAAGCTCTTGAGGAGACCGCCTCGAGTCCCGACATCGACCACGTGGTCGTGGCGTCCACGGGGACAGGAGCCATCGGCGCCCTTATGGCAGCCCTGAGGAGCGGCAAGGATGTTTCACTTGCCAACAAGGAGAGCATCGTGGCCGCAGGGCAGTGGATTCTCCCGCTGATCGGCCGGAAAGGGCAGCTCAGGCCCCTTGACAGCGAACATAACGCCGTGTGGCAATGCCTGGCCGGCAGGGATCCGGCTTCGGTTTCCCGGATCATCCTTACGGCATCGGGGGGACCTTTCCGCACTTTTTCCAGGGAAGATCTGGAGACAGTGACTCCATCCATGGCGGTACGCCACCCGGTATGGAGCATGGGTGCCAAAATCAGCGTGGACAGCGCCACGCTGATGAACAAGGGGATCGAGATCCTCGAGGCCATGGCGCTCTTCTCCCTTCCCGCCGAGAGGGTCGATGCAGTCATATGCCCTGATTCCTTCGTCCACGGCATCGTGGAGTTCAGAGACGGATCTTTTCTTCTCTCCGCCTCTTCTCCCGACATGCGCCTCCCCTGTGCCTCGGCCCTGTTTTTTCCCGAAAAAAGCCCCTTTCCCCCCGTGCCGGTCCCCTCTTTGCAGGGGAGGACAGTTTCCTTCCTTCAACCGGACGAACAGCGCTTTCCGTCCCTTCGCCTCGCGAAGGAAGCCGCCCGCAAGGGAGGGGCTTTCCCCGCTCTGCTGGTGGGGGCTGACGAGGTGGCCGTGGACCGTTTTCTGGCCGGTGAAATCGGGTTTACCGGGATTCCGTCGGTGGTGGAATCGGTTCTTGAACAATGGAATGGACCGGTACCTGCTTCTCTCGCCGATGCCCTGGACATTCTGGACGAAGGAAGAAGGCTGGCCGCGGCGGTGTGCCGGCGGCTGAAATCTTTCCGTCCCGCAAGGAGATCGATCTGAATGGCGAGTCTGCTGTCGTTTCTTTTAGTCATAGGTATTTGCGTCATGGTTCATGAATACGGACACTACATCACGGCACGGTTTTTTGATGTCCAGGTGCACGAGTTCGCCTTCGGCATGGGGCCGGTAGTTTTCCAGCGAAAGGGGAAACATACCCTGTGGTCGGTCAGGGCTTTCCCCGTGGGCGGCTTTGTCCGCCTGGCAGGAATGGAGGAAGAGAACGAGGATGAGACTGTCGAACCGGGCAGGGCCTTCTACGACAAGGCTGCCTGGAAGCGTTTTCTTATCCTGGTGAACGGCTCCGTCGCCAATGTCCTGCTTGCCCTTCTCCTGACGGCGTTCTTTCTTTCGGGACACGGCGTTGTCAACCTGGAGGAAACCGTCATCGGGGAAGTCATGGAAGGGTATCCGGCTCAGGCGGCGGGTATCGTGCCGGGAGACAGGGTCCTTTCCGTGAACGGCACCTCTGTGGAAACCTGGCGGGCCATGTCAGCGGAAATCCGTCAGGAAGCCCCGAAAGGACCAGTTCTTTTTTCCGTCCGCAGGGGAGAGGAGATCCTTTCCATATCGGCGGTTATACTTCCTGACAGGGAACAGGGGATTCCCCTTTTCGGAATCCGCCCCGGCATGAAACGGTTCCCCCTAGGGGAGGCTTTTTCATCTGCCCTTTCGTACACGGTGAATATGAGCGTAGAGATGATCAGGGGAATAGTGCGGTGGATTTCGGGTACAGAGAAAGTGGACGTCACCGGGCCGGTGGGCATTGCCTCCATGGCGGGTGAAGCGGCCAGGAAGGGGCTGTGGACGTTTCTTTCCTTCCTGGCGCTCATCAACCTCAACCTGGGACTGATCAACCTTCTTCCTTTCCCTGCCCTGGATGGGGGGCGGCTCTTCTTCACCGCAGGGGAAATGCTCCTCAGGAGGAGACTTCCGCCGAAGATCGAGAATTACATCCACATGACAGGCTTTTTCCTCCTGATCACGCTCATACTCTATATCACGTGGCAGGATGTCGTCCGCCTGTTCAGGGGGTAGGATTTTGGCAGAAACGGTCATCATTGGCGGCCTTTCCATCGGAAACGGCCATCCCGTGCGGGTTGAGAGCATGCTCAAAATACCCCTCTCCTCAAGGGAAGAGTGTCTCGAACAGTGCCGCTCCCTTGCCTCCTGCGGATGTGAGCTGGTCCGGGCAGCCTTTCCTTCCCCTGAACTCGCCGGGGATCTTGCATGGCTGAACGATAAATCACCCGTTCCCCTCATGGCGGACATTCATTTTGATCCGGCCCTCGCCCTGGCGGCCCTGGAAGCGGGAACGCCGTCCATCCGGATCAACCCGGGGAATATGGCCCGGGCCCGCCTCCGGGAGGTTGTCGCTTCGGCACGGGAGAAAAAGGCGGTCATACGGATAGGTGCCAACGGCGGATCCCTGAATTCCGCCCAGCTGGAGAAGGCAGGAGGAGTCCGTTCCGACGCCCTTGCGGCAGCGGTGGAAGAACAGCTCCTGATTCTCCTGGATGAAGGCTTTCAGGATATAATATTGTCCGCCAAGTCCACATCCGTACATGAAACGGTCCGGGCGAACTCTCTTCTCGCCCTGAAATATCCCGGCTATCCGTTTCACATAGGGATCACGGAATCGGGATGTGGACGGGACGGTTTGGTGAAAAGCGCTGCGGGGTTGGCCCTGCTTCTCGGTCAGGGTATAGGGAATACCATCCGCATCAGCCTTACGGAATCTCCTCTCGAGGAGGTCCGGGCAGGATATTCCCTGCTCAGGGCCCTGGACCTGAGACAGAGGGGCGGAAGCCTTATTTCATGCCCGACCTGCGGGCGGAAAAGGATTGAGGTCAGGATGATCGTCGACCTGGTGACGCCCTTCCTTGAGAGTCTGCCGGACGGTGTGACCGTGGCCGTGATGGGCTGTGAAGTAAACGGACCTCGGGAAGCCATGGACGCCGATTTCGGGATTGCCGGATCTCCCCGGGGTGCGGTGGTCTTTTCGAAGGGGACCGTTTTGAAGGAGGTTCCCCTGGAGATGGTACCGGAACTTCTGGAACAGATGGCCGAGGAAACACGACGGCAAAAAGGAAATGAAGAGGACAATTAATAAACTGGGTAAATGGAAAGGGGAAAGAGCACAATGCCGGTGAACCTGAAAGGAAGAAGCTTTCTTACGCTTATGGATTTCTCGAAGGATGAAATCTATTATCTGCTTGACCTTGCTGCGGACCTGAAGGCGAAAAAGAGGGCGGGGATACGGGGCAATGCACTCCAGGGAAAGAATATCGCGCTGCTGTTTGAAAAAGCGTCCACCCGAACCCGCTGCGCTTTTACTGTCGCCTGCATCGACGAGGGGGCCCACCCGGAATTCCTCGGCAAAAACGACATCCACCTCGGTGGCAAGGAAGATGTAAAGGACACAGCCAGGGTCCTGGGGAGGATGTTTGACGGCATCGAATACCGGGGCTTCAAGCAGTCCATGGTGGAAGAACTTGCGGAATACGCCGGAGTTCCCGTCTGGAACGGACTGACCGACGTGGACCACCCGACCCAGATTCTCGCCGACTTCCTCACCCTTCAGGAGAATTTCGGCAGGATTCTGAAGGGAGTGCGTCTCGTGTACTGCGGCGACGGAAGAAACAACATGTCCAACGCTCTGATGATCGGGTGCGCCAAACTGGGAATGCATTACGTGGTGGCCTCCCCGGCGTCTCTCTTCCCGGATGCGGGCCTTCTGGAACAGTGCAGGGCACTTGCCGCGGTTTCCGGCGGCTCGGTCACGGTTTTTGAAGACCCCTTCGAGGCCGTGAAGGGAGCCGATGCGGTGTACACCGACGTATGGGTTTCCATGGGCGAAGAGGAAAAGAAGAAGGAGCGGGAATCCCTTCTGAGGCCCTTCCAGGTTTCCATGAATCTCATGAAGGCTTCGGGAAAGGACGGAACCATATTCCTTCACTGCCTTCCTGCGGTTAAAGGACAGGAGGTCACGGAAGACGTGTTCGAAGCTCCTTTCTCGAAGGTATTCGATGAGGCGGAGAACAGGATGCACACCATTAAGGCGGTTATGGTCGCCACCATCGGCAACCAGTGATTTTTCAGGCATGGAGGTGAGAGGAATGGAAAACTCGCGGCTTTTCCGCTGCGCCTCCTGCGGTGAGGAGTTTCGCCTGGGAGAGGGAGAGCGTACGCTCCGGTGCCCTTCCTGCGGAAGCAAAGTGCTGATTCTTCTCGAGGGCGAAAGCCTGTCGAGGAGAAAGTGCGGAGGATGCTCGGGCGGTTCCTGCTCCACCTGAGGGGGATGAATAAGGGCAGCCGGCGGCTGCCCTTTTTTTACAAGATGGCTGAAATGGAAATATCGATGGTTTTTATTCCCCGGACCGAAGAGAGGGCATCCTCGAATTTTTTGATGGTTCGCGCGTCTCCCTTCAGGACAATGCATTCCAGGCAGTTGTCATGATCAACATGTACGTGGGTAGTACAGATGATCGCATCGCCGAAATCGTGCTGCAGGGAAGTAAGGGAACCCGTGGCGTCCTTGATGTGGTGGTCGTACATGATGGTTACGGTGCCGAAAACGATGCCGTCTCCCCTGGACCACCTTTCCCTGGATAGCCGTTCCCGAATGAGCTGCCGCAGGGCCTCGGATCTGTTCTGCAGGCCCTTGCCCCTGATGTAGAGGTCGAATTCCGAAAGAAGCGATGCCGGAACGGCGACGCCGAATCGAACGAGCGAATCCATACAAACCCCTCCTGTTCGTCATGTCTCCGGGGAGTATAATAAACTGAAATTCCCTGTTTGGGGGAGGATTCTTTTGGAAAAATTCTTCTGTGTCAGGCTTCTGCCCGGGAAAGGGCAAAAAGGACCCGCCATTGGGGGCGACCGGAAGGGAGAAGCGTGTCTTGTCCTGTCCGGGCGAGGTGCCGTGTGCTCTCCGTCATGCTGTCCTGACGCAGGTGCCTTTATCGGTATTGGCGGCGACAGTACCGTCATTCTCCGGGATGACGGCGGCAATGTCCTTCACCGGTACAGGGGCATGCACGGCGAGGGGGCCGGATCCGAATTTGCCCTTTTCCCTCTGGGCCGGTTTCTCTGCGCCCTTGCCACCGGTTCTGATCTTATGGTGCCGGAACATGCACGGTGTCTCTCTCTTGCAGGAACGGACCTTCTCCTGGCATTCCTTTTGCCCGGGGAGGGCGAAAAGGCCCCCTTCGAAGCCGTCGCAAGAACCCGGGCGGCGGAAAACGGCATGTTCGTGATTCTAGCGGGTTGTTCCGCTCCGCCCGCAGCCTTCGGCCCTGACGGGTGTGACGTGCTTCCGGTCCCGGGGGTGGACGGAGGTGCGGAATTCCGCCTTTCCGGGGATGTACTGTCCCAGGAAGGATATGATCAGGTTCGAAGAAAGGATCTCTATTATTCCCTTACTGCCCTGTGAGAGAAGGTTCTCTGTGCTACAATATCGGGGCGGTGAACATCCACACGCCGGATCTTTTTTGGCGGTGCACAATGTCTTGTTTCCGGTTTCATGAAGCAGTGCAGTGATTCTTTTGATCTATAGAGGGGTGAGTTTCTTGTCCGGACATTCAAAATGGGCAAACATCAAGCACAGGAAAGCGGCACAGGATGCCAAGCGGGGCAATCTGTTCCAGAAACTCGTGAAGGCGGTTATCATCGCAGCCAAGGAGGGCGGCGGGGATCCTGCCATGAACATGCGCCTCAAGGCAGCGATTGATCGGGCCAAGGCCGCGAGCGTGCCCAATGACAACATCATCAGGGGGATCAAGAGAGGTACCGGAGAAATCGAGGGAGCCCAGTACGAAGAAATCACCTACGAAGCCTACGGGCCGAACGGAGTGGCCATCCTTATCGATGTCCTGACGGACAACAGGAACAGGGCGGCTTCGGAAATACGGGCCGTGCTTACGAGAAACGGCGGTTCTCTCGGCGAGGCCGGAAGCGTCGCCTGGATGTTCGAGCGTAAGGGAACCATCGAAGTCAGCGGAAAGGATCTTGACGAGGAAGCCCTCATGACCGTCGCCCTTGAAGCAGGAGCTGAGGATCTTGAGCAGCAGGATGAAGGATATGCTGTGTACACCGATCCCGCATCCCTGCCGGACGTAAGGGACGCCCTGGAAAAGGCCGGCTATTCCATCGAAAGGGCGGAAACGGAGATGGTCCCCAAGAACACGGTCCAGATCAGCGATCCGGAGAAGGCACGAAAGGTGCTCCGCCTCATGGATCTCCTCGAGGAGAACGACGACACCCAGAATGTCTACGGGAACTTCGATATTCCTGATGAAATTATGGAAAGCCTGGAAGGATAGAGAAAGAACATTGCTCAAATGTATCGGCATTGATCCCGGGCTGGGAAGAATGGGGTTTGCTTCGGTGGTCCGCGAGGGGCAGATTTTTCGCTCCCTTTCCTACGGCTGCATCGAAACCCCTCCTTCCGAGACTATTCCTGTCCGGCTGAACATGATCTATGAAAAGCTCGGGGAGCAGATTGCGTGCTGCTCCCCCGATTTTATGTCGGTGGAAAAGCTCTTTTTCGGGAGAAACATCACCACTGCGGAGTATGTCTGGCAGGCGAGGGGAGTGGCCCTCCTTCTTGCCGCCCGGCACAAACTGCCTGTTTTTGAGCCCAAACCTTCCCAGATCAAGCTGGCTGTCTGCGGTTACGGAACGGCGCCGAAGGAGCAGGTGCAGAAAATGGTCCAGCGCATCCTGAACCTTGACTGCATCCCGAAACCTGACGATGCCGCCGATGCGATTGCTGCCGCCGTTACCGGCTTTTTCCTTTTTGCGGAGGAGAAGAGAACCGCTCCTTCAGGAGGACGTCATGCTGCGATTTCTTTCGGGTAAGGTCGTTTCCGTTTCTGATGGCCTGGTTGTCCTCGACGTTGCCGGGTTCGGCTTCGAGCTTTTCTGCACCGGAAGAGCGGCCGCCATGTGCAGTGAAGGGGAGCCCGCCATGCTGGTGACCCATCTTCAGTTTGCCGAAACAGGTCCGTCCCTGTTCGGATTCGCCGACGAGAGGGAGCGGGGGCTCTTCCTGAAACTCACCACGGTAAAGGGCGTGGGGGGGAAAATGGCCATGAACATACTGAAAGCCGCATCTGCCGACAGGGTGATCAACTGGATCGTCTCCTCCGATATCGAGTCTCTCGTCAAAATTCCCGGAATCGGCCGGAAGACGGCGGAACGGCTCTGTTTCGAGATGCACCGCCATCTTGCAGGGGAGCACGCCGACCTCACCCTCGAAGGAGTGCTCTCTGGAGGGAGGAGCATGGATCTTGCCATGGAAGGGCTTCGCTCCCTCGGTTTTTCCCAGGGTGACGTGGCAGCCGTTTTCAGAAAACTGAAGAACGAGGGAGCAGCAGAAGATGAATCCACGGCGGAGCAGCTCATCCGCATGGCCCTGAAGGAACTGAAGCGGAATTGAGGTGATTCTCGGTGACAGAGGAAATCAAACGTTTCCTGGATCCTTCCGGCGGAGCCGGTGAGGACGATACCTCGCTCAGGCCCCTGTCGCTCGGTGAATTCGTGGGGCAGGATAAACTCAAGGAAAAACTATCCATCTTCATCCAGGCTGCCCGGCAGCGGGGAGAATCCCTGGACCACTGCCTGTTTTACGGTCCTCCTGGCTTGGGGAAGACGACTCTCGCGAGCATCATCGCGAGGGAGATGGGGGGGCAGCTTCGGGTCACTACCGGACCGGCTCTCGAGAAGACGGGTGACCTTGCGGCCATATTGTCGAACCTGGAGCCCAACGATGTGCTCTTTATCGATGAAATCCACCGCCTTCCCTCGAACGTGGAAGAGATCCTCTACCCGGGAATGGAGGATTTTTCCCTGCACATCATCGTTGGAAAGGGCCCCCTGGCGAACAATATCTGTCTGACCCTTCCAAAATTCACTCTCGTCGGTGCGACAACCCGCCTGGGGCTTCTGACGTCACCTCTTCGCGCACGGTTCGGAATCGTGGAGCAGCTTTCTCTTTATGACGAAACGGAACTTGCGGGGATCGTGGCCAGAGGGGCGAAGGTTTTGGGTATTACTCTCCAGAAAGAAGCGGCCGTCGAAATAGCCAGGAGGTCCCGGGGGACTCCCAGGGTCGCTCTCCGGCTTCTCCGCAGGGTTCGTGATGTGTCTGAGGTTCGGGGCAATGGTCCGGTGGACGGAGCTGTCGCCATAACCGCTCTCGAAATGCTCGGTCTTGATTCGAACGGGCTGGACGAGGGCGACAGAAGAATCCTGAGGATTATCGTCGATCTTTTCGACGGCGGGCCTGTGGGCCTGTCGACCCTCGGTGCGGCCCTGAACGAGGAAGTCCAGACAATTGAAGACATCTACGAACCATACCTTATTCAAAAAGGATTTCTTGAGAGAACCCCCAGGGGAAGAAAAGCTACGAGGAACGCATGGCTTTATCTCGGAAAAACTCCGCCTGCAGAGAAAATGGAACAATGGCAGCTTCAGTTTTCTGAGGAGGAATAAACCGTGACGGGAACGGGAAAAATTCTCATGGCCGCCGGTGTTGTTCTCCTTGGGGCGGGTGCCCTTCTGTATCTCCTGGGCACGTTTTTCCCAATGCTCGGGAAGCTCCCCGGGGACATTGCCGTGACAAGAAAAAACGTCACCCTTTTTTTCCCTTTGACTACAATGATCATTGTCAGCGTCGTTCTGACGATCATCATCAACCTGATTTCCAGGTGGATCAAATAAAGAAGAACGACTGGAGGTTGCCTTATGTTTCAAAGACTGCGAGTTCCATTCTTTGCACTGATCTTCCTTTTCATGCTTTTTCCGTCCTTCCGGGCCGATGCAAGGATGGTGTCTGTGGGCCTATCCATCGGCCAGTCCACGCTCAAAATTTCCTCGGCATCGGCGATGACCGCCACTGACGGGGCGGGGAAACGCCATTCCATCGGCGGAACCGCAGAATTCCGGGCAGCGGGTGCAGGGACTGTAAAGGCCGGGAACCATTCATTCCGGCTTCCCGTCACCATTTCGGGGAAAGCCCCTCTTTCCTTCAACGGAAGGCGGTACAGGGGGACCTTCAGGATCATTTCCTCCGGATCGGGGATTACCCTGGTCAATGTGCTCGATCTTGAAGAATACCTGAGGGGTGTCCTCAAGATGGAAATCAACCCCTCCTGGCCCATGGAAGCCGTCAAGGCGCAGGCCATTGTGTCAAGGACCTACGCCTTGAGAAGCATCCGGCAGAATAACGGAAAGAATGGATACGACCTGCGTGATTCCGTTCTCTCCCAGGTGTACCGGGGAATCAACGCCGAGGATAAAAGGGCGGACCAGGCGATCTCCGCGACAAGAGGCATCGTGGTGCTCCACGGAGGTGCCCTTGCCTTCACCCCTTTTCATTCTGACAGCGGGGGAGCCACTGCCGATGTTGCCGCCGTATGGGGGGGCAACATGCCCTATCTCAGGGGAGTGAACGAACCGTATCCGCCTTCCTCGCCGAACGCCCTGTGGGAGGTTCATCTTTCCTCCGCCCAGGTTGAGGACGCTCTCCGGCAGGCCGGTGCCGATGTGGGACCTCTCCGGGAAATCCGCATAGGCGAGACCGATGCCTTCGGAAGGGCAAATACCCTGGTAGCCGTGGGCGCAAGAGGTAGCAAGGCGGTAAAAAGCCATGCTTTCAGAATGGCTGCCGGAAGCAGCGTCATCAAAAGCACCTCTTTCTCTATCGTGTCCAGGGGAGGGAGGCCCTCAGGCTCAATGCCCCTGCCCTTGCCCTCACGGCCGTCCTCGCCTGCAGCAGGAGGGGGAAAGGATGTGCCTACCTCGAACACTCCCATGTCCGCCTCTGAGGAACGGCAGCTCACAGCCCTCACGGAGCAGGGAGTTTTCAACTCGGAAGAGCTGATGGATATGCTTCTGAACCCGGAAAAGCGGAAGGGATACCTTGTCCGCGCTCTCAGAACCAGGAAGCCCGAAACCCCCTCCCGCCCTTCTGTCCCCCAGTCGCCTTCGGGAGGCTTCGTCTTCCGAGGCAAGGGTTGGGGGCACGGTGTCGGCCTTTCTCAGTGGGGAGCGAAAACACTGGCCGAGAAGGGCTGGGATCACAAAAAAATCATCCGGTTTTACTTCCCCGGGGTCACTCTCGGAAAAATGTAGCGAGGGACTCCCTTGGATCTTTTCGATCTCGCTGCCTATGATTACCTTCTGCCGGAAGAGCTTATCGCCCAGAACCCGGCCGAACCGAGGGACTCCTCCCGCCTGATGGTCCTCTCCAGGGATAGGGGAGAGGTCCTTCACGGCACCTTCGGCTCCCTGGGAGATTTTCTTGATGAGGGCGACCTCCTTGTGCTGAATGACACCAGGGTTATTCCCGCGCGGCTTTTCGGCTCGAAAACAAGGGGCGGCGGGAGGGTGGAAATACTGCTTCTCAGGGCACTGGACGCCGCTTTTCTGGAGTGGGAAGCCCTGGTGAAGCCCGGAAGGAAAAATCCTCCGGGGACGAGGATTTCCCTTGCCGACGGGACGGAAGTCATTATCGGCTCCCGGTGTGAGGAAGGCGTCAGAAAAGTCGCTTTTCCGGAAGACACAGCTGTGCTTCCCCTCCTTGAGCGAATCGGGGAGACCCCTCTTCCTCCGTATATTACCTCATCCTCGGCTCCCCGATCGTCGTACCAGACAGTTTTCGCCCGAAGAGACGGTTCGGCGGCAGCCCCGACGGCAAGCCTGCATTTCACCCCCCGGCTGCTCGGAAAACTCGAGCGGGAAAGGGGCGTCCGCCTGGGCTGGCTTACTCTCCATGTGGGACTCGGCACCTTCCGCCCGGTGAAATGCGGGGACATAAGAGAACATAAAATTCACGAAGAATACTGCGTCCTTCCCGCAGAAACAGCAGAACTCATCCTCGAAACGAAACGGAAAGGACGGAAAGTAGTCGCCGCCGGTACCACGGTGGCGAGAACCCTTGAATCCATGTCCGCCGATGACGGATCCCCGGAGTCGGGCGAGCGGATGACCCGGTTGTTTATTTATCCGGGGTACAGGTTTAAAATTATCGATGGGCTGATAACGAACTTCCATCTTCCAAAAAGTTCACTCCTTATGCTGGTTGCCGCATTCGCAGGGTATGAATTCACCATGAGGGCCTACGAAGAGGCGGTTTCCCGGAGGTACCGGTTTTTCTCCTTCGGCGACGCCATGTTCATTCGGTAGAAAGAGGTGAACCCTATGTGGTCATGGGAATGCTTCACTCCTCACCCCCCGGTGCTCGTGCCCCAGGTGGGAAGGGGAAGGGAAGAGGAGGCCCGGCAATCCGCCGAGGCCATGAAGAAACTCGGCCGGGTTCTGGGAGAGGAAATGCCTTCACTGCTCCTGGTTCTCTCACCCCATGCCCCCTTTGCGGGAGGGATCACCTTTTCCGTGGCGGAAAGCTACGGAGGGGATTTCTCCATGTTCGGTGCGCTAACCCCGCAGTTCTCCTTTCCCGGAGATCCTGAAAGGGGCCTTCGCCTTGCAGGAGATCTTTCCTCGAGGTTCCCGGCGGTTGTGTCCAGGAAAAAGAAACTGCTTCTGGACCATGGAGCCCTCGTTCCCCTGAGCTTCCTCTCAGCCGGAGACGGAGGAAGGCAGCCTGGGATCATCCTCGCGAATCCCATAGGACTTTCTCCTTCCGGAGCCTTCGAACTCGGCACATACCTGGCTTCCCTCGCTGACGAAGATCAATGGGGACTTGTGGCCAGCGGGGACCTTTCCCACAGGGTTACCAGGGAGGCTCCGGCAGGCTTTTCCCCTGCAGGAGCCCGATTCGACAGCTTGGTTGTGGAAGCGCTCAGGAGCAGCGATCCTTCAGCGCTCCTCAGGCTGGACGCAGGCCAGATTGAAGAAGCAGGTGAGTGCGGGCTCCGGTCGGCCCTTATTTTTCTCGGACTCGCCCGAAAAAGGAACGTCCGTCTTCTTTCCTACGAGGCCCCCTTTGGTGTCGGGTATGCTGTGGCATACGCTCCGCTGCATGCTGCGCCTGACCTGGCGAGAAAGGTGCTCGAAACGTTCTTCGCTGAAGGGGACGCACGGGCGAGAGACGAAGCGGCGCACCTTTCCGGCCTGCCTGAGATGGCTGAGAGGGCGGGCTGTTTCGTCAGCCTGAAGAAAAAAGGCGGTCTCAGGGGCTGCATCGGGACAATCCTCCCCAGGAAAGCGGACCTTGCTGAAGAGATTGCGGAAAATTCTCTCTCTGCAGCCTTCGGAGACCCAAGGTTTCCCCCCGTTGAACAACGGGAGCTCGAAGACATCTCCATAACGGTGGACATACTCTCCGTCCCGGAGGCAGTTTCCGATACCGCCCTCCTGGACCCGAAAAAATTCGGCGTGATAGTGGAAAAGGGCGGTGCCAGGGGAGTACTCCTTCCCGACCTGGAAGGCGTCGATACAGTGGAAGCCCAGTTGTCCATCGCCGCCCGAAAAGCGGGAATTGCCGACTGGCATAGCGCAGCGGTCAGGAAATTTTCCGTCCGGAGGGTCAGGGAGATGGGGCGTCCATGACGGACGGTTGCCATGAGGCCCTCTGGTGGCGACGTGAACAGGAGAGAATCCGTTGTCTTCTGTGCCCTCACTGCTGCCTTCTTGAAGCCGGAGAAACGGGAAAATGCCGTGCCAGAAAGCATGAACGGGGAAGAGGACTCGTCACATTGAATTACGGAAAAATATCCTCAGCGGCAGTTGACCCGATTGAAAAGAAGCCCCTCTATCACTGGAATCCCGGAACGTCCATCCTGTCCCTCGGAACGGTGGGCTGCTCCATGGACTGTCCGTTCTGCCAGAACTGGCGGATCGCAGGGTGGGACCCGGCTCTTTCTCTTGCTTCAATGGAACCGGAGGACGTGGTCCGCTCGGCGGAAAAAACGGAAAGCAGGTCTGTCGCCTTTACTTACAACGAGCCCATGGTGTGGTTCGAATTCCTTCTCGATGCATCCCGGGCTCTCCGGGAAGCGGGGGTTTCAACGGTGCTCGTGAGCAACGGGATGATCCTTCCGGAACCTCTCGGAGAACTGCTTCCCTTTGTTTCAGCGGCCAACATCGATCTGAAGGCCTTTACTCCGGAGGCGTACCGTTTTCTTGGAGGAAACCTGGAGGCAGTAAAAAATTCGATCCGGATCCTTATATCCGGCGGTGTTCACGTGGAGGTCTCCTTCCTCCTGGTACCCGGCATAAACGACGACATGGAGGCCTTCGGCCGCATGGTCCAATGGCTTGCTTCTCTCGACCCCCGGCCCGTTCTTCATGTCTCCCGGTACTTCCCCGCCAGGAAATGGTCCGCGCCGCCCCCGTCGAATAAGTTGGTGGGGGAGTACTGCACCCTGGCCCGGAAGGAGCTTCCCTGGGTCTATCCCGGCAATACGGGAGAGCGAACCGAAACGAGATGTCCTTCCTGCGGAGGTCTTCTTATCGCCAGAAGAGAGTATTCCATAACCGGGAACAACCTCGATTCCCAGGGAAAATGCAGGGCATGCGGCATGCAGTCTCAGATCATCATAACCGAATACTCTGGAGCTGATTGAATGAAAAAACGATTATTCCTCCTTTTCTTCGCTCTCGCAGCTGCTGCCCTCGGGTTTGCCTACCGGACAATCTACTATCCGGCGGAATGGTGGCACGAATATCTGCCCGCCGGTGAGGGAGAGCCGATCCCCGTCTTTGTGCGGCAGGGCATGAACGCCAGGAGGGCGGCCGATGAATTTGAATCCGCCGGGGTTCTGGCGGGAGGAAAGGCTTCCGACCTGGCGAGATGGATGACCCGGTTTTCCATTGACCGGCGGCTGAAGCCCGGAATGTACTCCATACGAAGGGGATCTCCCTGGGAAGTGGCCAGGCAGCTGGAAAAAGCGGAACCCTCCGTATCATCCGCCACCATTGTGCCGGGAACGGATATTTTCTCTTTTCCCGGTATTTTTGCACCTCCTCTTGCTCCTGAGGCCATGGAGAAGATCCTTGCACGAAACGACCTGTTCCCGAAGGAGGTTGCTTCCCTGCTGCCTTCCGAACAGGAGGGAAGGATCGCATTCCTGTTGCCGGAGACCGTCCAGACTTCGGAAAACAGCGGCGAGGAAGTCGTGTCGTCAGCTGCGCGCCTGTGGTGGAACAGGATAGGATCACGAATCCCCGAAGAAAAGAGAACGGCGGAATATCTCCTGGAAATGGCGATCATTTCCTCCCTCATAGAACGGGAGGCCCTCTGGGATGAAGAACGGGCACTCATCGCCGGAGTCATTGAAAACAGGAGAGAAAAGAAAATGCCTCTCCAGATCGACGCCACCGTGGTGTATGCATGGAAGAAAGAGGGAAGGAACCTGACTCGTGTTCTCTACAAGGATCTGGAAATTGATTCTCCCTACAACACCTATAAAATAGCGGGACTGCCTCCCGCACCTATCTGCATGCCGTCGGAGGAGTCGTGGCTCGCCGCTCTCAGCCCGGAAAAGACAAAATATCTGTATTACGTAGCCGGTCAGGATGGACGGCATCTTTTCTCCGAAACCCTCAGAGGTCATCAGCGGAATATTCGGAAGGTGCGGGGCAAATGACCTTCGCCGGCAGAAAGGATATCGCTCCCGACATGGGAAGGCTGCTTCTGGCTCTTCCCAGGGATTCCATCGTGGTTTTCAGCTGGACCGTTTCCGAATACGACGGCCTCGGATTCGTAACGGCGGAAAACGGAGATGAGAAGGCCGGCGGAAAGGAATCCCGAAGGCGGATTAGGGGCGGAGAAGAGGGGCGGGACGTTGTCTCCCTCTTCTTCCCTTCGGAGAAACGGCAGGACGTGTTAGAATTGATTGATGCCCTGAAAGCAGAAGGGATGAGCCTGGAGCTTCTTCGCGAGGAGGAGCCCGACTTTCCCCATGGGGCAAAAACAGAAGACAATCCGGAGGAATTCGATTCGATATGAGTGTCAACGCCAGGCTGGGAAAAGCCCTGAAGTCCCTCCTCGCAGAAGGTGCGGATTTCGCCGATCTTTATTTCGAAACATCCTCTTCCCATTCTTTCGTGTATGAGGAAGGAGCCTTCGAAGAAATTTCCTCTTCCAGTTCCGAGGGAACGGGCGCCAGGGTCGTCAGGGGAGAATCCACTTCTCACGTCCATGCGCCCGGTGTGGGTACCGCGACGGGCTTTTCATGTCTCGATAGGGCCGCCTCGAATAGCGGTCTCCTTCTTCCTCCCTGCGGGGGGAGCGATGTCCGGGTGGTCGGCGTGGAAGAAACCCTGGCTCCGCCGGACTTCACCTTTTTCAGGGATGTTGACGGAAGGATCAGAAACGGCTCTATGTGGGTGAAGCAGGTTTCCATGCATCTTGAGACAGCCTGCAGGAGTTTCGCCGTGTTCAACAGCGAGGATACCTTTGCTGGGGACAGGAGGCAGTACACCCTTTTCAGCGTGGAAGTGGTGGTGGAGAAGGGAGGAGTGCTGCAGACAGGCTACGAGTCCGAGGCCCTTTCCCTTGGCAGTTCCGATTTTTTCCGGAAGGTTTCCCCCCTGAAAGTCGCTGAAGAGGCGCTGGCTCGGGCTCTTCTCATGCTTGACGCACCGGAATGTCCTGCGGGAACCATGCCTGTCCTGCTTTCCGGCGAGGCCGGAGGGACCATGGTGCATGAAGCCTGTGGCCATGGGCTTGAAGCTGATATCATCCGGAAGGACTTTTCTGTCTACAGGGGGAAGATCGGGCAGGCGGCGGCGAGTCCCCTGGTGACCCTCGTTGACGACGGTTCGCTTCCCGGACTTCTTGGAAGCGGAACCTGCGACGACGAGGGAACACCCTGCAGGCGCAACGTTCTCATCGAAAACGGTGTGCTGAAAAGCTACCTTACTGACAGGACGTCGGCGCGGATGGACGGCCTTCCCCTTACGGGCAACGGCAGGAGGAGTTCCTTCCGTTCCATTCCTCAGCCCCGAATGACGAACACCTATATTGAGCCCGGCGAAACCTCTCCCGAGGATATGCTCAGGGGCATGAAACAGGGGCTCTTCGTCCGGAAGATGGGAGGAGGAGAAGTGGACCCCACCTCCGGCGATTTTGTTTTTCATGTCACAGAAGGATACCTGGTACAGGACGGGCGAATCCTTCATCCCGTTCGTGGAGCCGTCCTCACTGGGAATGGTCCCGACGTTCTGTTCAAAATCGAAGCGGTGGGGAACGATCTCCACTTTTTGCCGGGGATGTGCGGGAAATCGGGACAGAGCGTTCCTGTTTCAGACGGACAGCCGTCCCTGCTGCTCCACAGCATGGTGATAGGAGGCGCGGGAGCCTGACATGAGTTTTTTCGGAAATAAAGAAGCAGCCCGCGAGCGCAGATCAAGAGGAAAAAGAAAAAGAAACGGCGGGGGCATCCTGTCCCTCTGGATAGAAGTCTTTGCTTTTCTCGTCCTCGCCTTTCTGCTCTATGTGCTCGCATCGATTTTCTCGCTCCGGACGGGAGCCTGGGGAGAGCAGATACGGTTTTCCCTGCTGAGAAACTGGGGAGGAGCAGTCATCATTCCCGTTCTTTTCGGAGGATACCTCTGCGTCTCCTATCTCCTGAAGACGGGAGCAAAGGGCATTATCCGGCAGTTTCTGGGCACGGCCCTCCTGTTTTTCTGCTCAGCCCTCCTCTTCGGGCTCTTCCGGATGGCCGCGGTATTCCAGGGAGTGGCCGTCCTGTCCCCGGGATACCTGGGTGACGGCCTCGCCATTTTTTTCACCCGCAACATAGGGTCTCTTGGAACCCTGCTTCTCGGCGCAGCTTTTCTGGTTCTTTCAGCAAGCCTTTACGGTTTTTTCCAGCCTGCGGCGGTGATACGGAAAGTATCCCTTCTGGTGAAGACCATTTCGAGCGAAAAATGGAAGCGTATGCCCTTCCCCGAGGACGAGACGCCTCATCCCTCTCCGACACCGGCAGAGGAGGAGCCTGAATGTCCTGGTGGAAACCGGCCTTCGCCGTCGTGGTCCTTCTTCTCTCCGGCCGGGCAGGTAGAGTCTGCGGCAGATCCGGATCCCGGAGAAAATCCTCTCCCGGAAAATGCCGTGGCTGGAGAAGCCGTCCCTTCGTTTCAGGAAGAGACAGATGAAACTGCTGGCGACGACGATGATTTCTTTCCGGGAAAACGCGGCGGGGAGGAAGAGACTCCCTTTGCCGGAACTGCCGGTGAGGACACTTCCGGATCATCTCCTGACGGGGAGGGACAGCCGGCCTTTGAAAAAGAGCCGGAGTCAGAGGAGAAGGATCCCCATGCCCTTCCGGAGATCGAATTCAACGAGCTGGAGGGAACAGAGAAAAAGGTGCGTGGTGCCGCTTTCCCCCCTCCCCTGGATCTTTTCGGACCGAAGCAGCTTCTCGATTCCCAGGAGTCCAATGAAACGGTACGGGAGCAGGCGGCTTCCATCATTGCCACCCTCGGTGATTTCGGCGTGAGTGCCGAGATGGCGGACGTGGTCATCGGCCCGACGGTCATCCAGTTCCAGATGCAGCTGGCTCCCGGAATAAAAGTCAGCAAGGTGGCCGGTCTGAGCAATGACCTGGCGGTTGCCCTGACCGTCCCCTCCCTGCGGATTGAAGCGCCGATACCGGGAAAGCCCTACGTGGGAGTGGAGATACCCAATCCGAAGAGGCGGGGCATATCAATCCGTACCGTATTGGAATCCCAGATATTTCAGGACAACGAGTACGACCTGCCTCTGCCCATGGGCGTGAGGGTTGATTCGCGGCCCCTCGTGGTGGGCCTCGAGGATCTGCCCCACCTTCTGGTAGCCGGGACGACCGGGTCCGGCAAGAGCGTTTTCGTGACGAGCTGCATCACCGGTCTCTGTTCATACCGCTCGCCCGAGGAACTCCGGCTTATCCTGATCGACCCGAAGAGAGTGGAAATGAGCATGTACGAAAATCTCCCCCATGTACTGGCCAAGCCGGTGGTCTCCCCCAAGAAGGCGGTGCAGGCCCTCGCCTGGGCGGTACGGGAGATGGAGCACAGGTACGAGATCTTCGCCCGAGCCAGGGTAAGAAACCTGAAGTCCTACAACCAGTGCGTTCTGCCGAAAGCGCAGCTTCCGTACATTGTGATCGTGGTGGACGAGCTGGCTGATCTCATGTTCACCGCCCAGAAGGAAGTTGAGGATTACATCTGCAGGCTTGCCCAGATGGCCAGAGCGACAGGGATTCACCTTATCCTCGCTACCCAGCGTCCATCGGTGAACGTCATCACCGGACTCATAAAGGCGAATGTACCCGCGAGGGTTGCCTTTACCCTCCCGTCACAGACCGACTCCCGGACCATCATTGATATTTCCGGTGCAGAGAGGCTTCTCGGGAAGGGGGACATGCTCTTCGTCAGCTCGAGATACCCGAGGCCCCTCAGAGTGCAGTCCCCGTTCATCGATGACGGAAAGAGCATCGAAATAATCAACTATCTCAGGAACGTCTTCGGGGATCCCGAATACGTGGATATCGAAGACCAGGGAGGAGAATCCCCTTCAGGAGGAGATACGTCATACGCTGACGATCCCCTTCTGGAGGAGGCCGTTGATATCGTTCTGGATACGGGCATCGCTTCGGCAAGCAGGCTGCAGCGCCAGCTGCGGGTCGGGTTCACCCGGGCCGCGCGGCTGATCGACACCATGGAGCAGATAGGCATAGTAGGGCCCCCGGAAGGCTCAAAACCGAGAGAAATCCTTGTGGATGACGACAGGGCAAGGGAAATGCTCCGGTCCGCCTCCGGCCTGGGTGACTGACGTGGGGGAGATTGTCCTTCCGGGAGTGCGGGCGGTCGTCAGCGCCGAAGAGCCCGGTGAACCATTGGCCATTGTTGCCGGCGGGAGGGAACCTTCGCCGCAATGGCTGCGGGAGTTCCTTCCCGGAAAGGATTTATGGTGTGCCGATTCAGGGCTTATTCCCTGCATGAAGGCAGGGTTCACCCCTTCCAGGCTTCTCGGAGACGGTGACAGCACGCCGGATACCCTCTGGGAAAAGGTCGTGTCCGCCGGCACAACGGCAGTCGAGTCTTTTCCCGCCGACAAGGATTATACCGATCTCCAGCTCGCCTTCTTTCGGGCTGCCGGGGAAGAACGGCGGTCAGTCATTGTTTCCGGGTGCTGGGGCGGGAGGTTCGATCACCTCTGGTCCGCAGTTCATTCCGCTCTCTGGGCTGCTGAAAGGGGAGTCAGGGTTCTCGCTTTTGCCGATCACCTGGAGATTCTCTTCCTGGTTTACGGCGGGGAGGAATGGATACTGGAAATAACGGACGTCAGGTATTCCGTCCTTTCTCTTCTGCCTCTTGGAGGTGAATGCGGGGGAGTATTTCTTGAAGGGACGAAATGGACCCTGAACAACGCGGTTCTTGTTCCGTGGCGGCCTTTTGCCGTCAGCAACAGCCTGCGAGAAAAAGAAAAGCCCAGAATCTCCGTCAGGGAAGGGATCCTGGGCGTTTACCTCGGGACAGGAGAAAAAGCGGACTGAATCAGACAGCCCGCTTCACTCTTCCGGCTTTGAGGCATCGTGTGCAGACTCTCATCCTGAGAGACTCGCCGCCGCCGACATCGGCTTTCACACTCCGGAGATTGACGAGCCACCGTCTGCGGGTGTGGCGGTTGGAATGGCTTACGGCGTTCCCTGTCGCAGGGCCCCTTCCGCAGCATTCACATACTCTGGCCATGATTTCGCCCCCTTGTTGCGATATATTTCGATTAGGATTCGACCAAACGGAAGAATTCTAGCACAGAGGGGAGCAGGGAGCAAATGCTTTTCTTCAGGAAAAAGAAAAAACAGAGGGAAAAACATGAAAGCCGGGAAAAAGGATGAGTTCCCGAAAGGGAAGGTGCCCCCCTCCATCCCCTTGTTCTCCCTATACTGCAGAAGAAGCCTTTTTCTTTTCTCCAATGAACGATATACTGTAAACGCTTGCATGGCCCGTTCCCCAAAAGACGGACTGAAAGGGGTCCGGTTGTTTTTTTGCGGTCATGTGGTGGTATACATTTTCAATCGGTTTTACTGCATATTTTCTGTAATCCTTCAGGGAGGAGCGAGCGTATGAAATTCAGCGAAAAAATGGCCGAAATCGAGAATATCGTCGGGCGGCTTGAAAAGGAAGCCCTTCCCCTTGAAGAAGCGTTGTCCCTGTTTGAAAAGGGAGTGGCCCGGATCAGGGAATGCCAGGCCTACCTCAGGGAGGCAAAACGGCGGGTGACTCTTCTTTCATCCGACGGAAAGGAAGTGCCTTTTTCCGATGGGGCGGCGAACGAGGAGGACGGGGAATGAACAGGGGAGAATTCAAGCTTCAATATGACCGGGCCAGGGTTTTTATCGAAGAAAGCCTGGAAGGCCTGTGCTCCAGCCCGGTCTCCCTGGTTCCCCCGAGGCTCATGGAATCCATGGCGTATTCCCTTCGGGCGGGAGGGAAGCGCCTGAGACCGGTTCTGTGCATACAAGCAGGAGAGACTTTCGGGCTCGACAGGGAAAAGACGGTGCCCCTCGCTCTCGCTCTCGAAATGATCCATACCGCGTCGCTGATACATGACGACCTGCCTGCCATGGACAATGACACTCTCAGGAGGGGAAAGCCCACCAATCATGTGCTTTTCGGTGACGCTCTCGCCATTCTTGCGGGAGACGCTCTCATGGCCTGGGCTTTCGAGTATCCTCTTGCCGTCCTTCCCGACACGGGGCTGCCCTGTGACAGGATCTGCAGATCCATGCACGTCCTGGCGAATGCCCTGGGTCCGGCGGGAATATGCGGCGGACAGGTTCTTGATACCGACGGGCAGAGCATGGACGATTCACCGGATTTCCCCTGGAAGGTAACCCGGCAGAAGACCGCGGTCCTTCTTCGGGCCTCCATCCTTTCGGGGGCCATCCTTGCCGGAGCCGACGGGAAATCTCTGGCTGCCCTCGGCGCTTACGGAGATCATCTCGGCTCCGCCTTCCAGATAGTAGATGATATCCTCGACGTCACGTCCACGGCGGAAGAGCTGGGAAAAACACCGGGAAAGGACGAGTCGCAGAACAAGCGGACCTTTGTCGCCGCATACGGCCTGGAAAAAGCCCGGGAGCTTGCTGCCCGCGAGAGCCGGCTCGCTTCGGTGGCCCTTGAAGGCGTTCGGGGCGACACGGCCTTTTTCTCCGATCTCTCGGACTATCTGTGCGAACGGACGAAGTGACATGGCGATTCTTGATATTTTGAAAGACTACAGCGAACTCAGAGACCTTTCCAGGGAAGACATAAGTGCGCTCTCCGGCGAACTGCGGGAGCGGATCACGTCCGTCGTTCTGAAAAACGGGGGGCATCTTGCATCTTCCCTTGGAGCGGTTGAACTCATCCTCTCCCTTCTTCGTTCCTTTGACCCGTCGGAAGACCGGATTCTCTTCGATGTGGGGCACCAGGCCTACGCATACAAGCTCCTCACCGGAAGGCTTGACCGGTTTGACACTCTCAGGCAGTGGGGAGGGGTCAGCGGTTTTCCGAGAAGGAGGGAAAGTCCCTTCGACCATTTTGACGCCGGACACAGCAGCACCTCTCTCTCAGCCGCCCTTGGGTTTGCCAAGGCGAGGGATGTTCTTGGACAAAAGCACCACGTGGTAGCCGTAATCGGCGATGCCTCCCTGCTCAACGGCCTCGCCTTCGAGGCGCTGAACTATACTCGGGAATCACGGACGAAAGTGATTTATGTTCTCAACGACAACACCATGTCCATCAGCCCCAGGGTGGGAGGCATGGCAACCCACCTGGCCCGACTGAGCTCCAGCTCCGCTTACAACTGGCTCAAGAAGGCCATCAAGGATTCCTGCGCGTCTCTTCCCCGGGGGCAGGCTCTTGAGAATGTCCTGGGAAAGATGAAAGACCATATCAAGACCATCGTCAAGCCCGTCAACATTTTCGACGAGATGGACATAAACTACTGGGGCCCCTTCGACGGCCACAATACGGAAGAACTTGAGAACGTCTTCGAGCTGGCAAAAAAATACGACCGGCCGGTGCTTCTCCACGTGGTGACTGTCAAGGGAAAAGGGTCTGAACAGGCTGAGAAGGATCCTACCGCTTTCCACGGCGTTTCTCCCGCCCGGCCGAAAGAATGCTGTGCAGCCGTGGGAAGGTCCTGGAGCGAGGCAGCCGCAGGCATCGTGCTCGACATGGCCGAAAATGACAGCCGGATTGTCTGCCTTACTGCGGCCATGAAATGCGGCAGCCGGCTGGACGAGTTTGCCTCCCGGTTCCCTGACAGATTTTTCGACGTGGGGATCGCCGAAGGCCATATGGTGACCATGGCGGCGGGAATGGCCGCAGGAGGGCTGAAGCCGGTGGTTTTCGTCTATTCAACCTTCCTTCAGCGGGCCATGGACCAGGTGGTGCATGATGTCTGCATGCAGAATCTTCCCGTTGTCTTCGCCGTGGACAGGGCCGGCCTTGTCGGGGAGGACGGAGAGACCCACCAGGGGCTTTTGGACATCCCTTGGTCCAGACCTGTGCCGAACCTTGTCCTGACTGCTCCCCGGGATGAGGAGGCCCTTCGGCGCCTCTTCCTTTTCGCGGGGAAACATGACGGACCAATGATGATCCGCTTTGCCAGGGGGACGGCAGTTCCCTGTCTGAAAAAGGGAAACTCCCTGCTTGCCCCTTCAGCTCCTGATATTCTGAAGCCGGAAATACTGGAAAAGGGAAGCGAATGGGCTCTCATCGGATACGGAAAAACAGTGGAGCTCATGCTCAGAGCGAGAGAAACCGCCAGGAGCCTTGGAATTTCCCACCTTCCCACGGTAATGGATCTCAGGTGCCTGAAACCCCTTCCCGAACAGGAACTGCGGGAACTCCTCACGACCCACTCCTTCACGGTCATTGCGGAGGACGGATATGTTGCAGGCGGCGCCGGAGAGGCCATAGCCGCCATGGTGCGGAATATGACGGAGGAAAGACCCGCGGAGATTTCCCTGATGGGGGTCCCCGACATCTTCGTCCCTCAGGGAAGAATCCGGGAACAGGAGGAGCATTGCGGCCTCACTCCGGGGAAAGTGGTGAACTGTTTTGTCGAGTTCCAAAAAAGAGCGTATCGACAGGCTGCTCGTATCTAGGGGACTCGTTGAAACGAGATCGAAAGCCCAGGCTCTCCTTCTGGCGGGGAAGGTCTTCGTGGGCGGTTCCCGGGTGGACAAGACGGGTTCCCTGATTCCCGCGGATGCCCCGGTCGAAGTCCGGGACGACGGGGAAAAATGGGTCAGTCGGGGAGCTCACAAACTTCTGAAGGGGCTCGATTTTTTTGCCATATCCCCGGGAGGTCTGGTTTGTGTGGATATCGGGGCTTCTACCGGAGGATTCACCCAGGTGCTTCTTGAAAGAGGGGCCCGGAAAGTATATGCGGTGGATGTGGGATATGGTCAGCTTGCGTGGTCCCTAAGGAATGACGAAAGAGTGGCGGTCATGGAAAGGACCAACGCCCGGTCACTCACTCCGGATCTTTTCCGGGAAATCCCCGGTCTCGCAGTAGCCGATGCGTCCTTTATTTCCCTGAAACTCCTGATTCCCCCGATCAGCCTGATTCTCTCCCCGGAGGGGCAGGCCATACTGCTGGTGAAACCCCAGTTCGAAGTGGGAAAAGGCCGGGTCGGCAAAGGCGGAGTGGTCAGAGCGAAGGAAGATCATGTATCGGTTCTGAAGGATATTCTCGCCTTCTGCGAAGAGAACGGTAATTTTCGCCCGGAGGGCTTGACTTTTTCTCCGATTACAGGTCCCATGGGGAATATTGAGTATCTTCTTCACCTGGTCAGGGCAGCAGGACCCGGCAGATTGATTTCGCCGGAGGAAACAGTGGAAGAAGCCCATCACTTTTTCCGGAAGGATGGATAGGCAATGGCTGATCCCCGCATCGGAATGCTTGTCAACACAAGAAAACCGGGAGCGCTGGCAATGGCCGGATCCCTCATCGAATGGGGAAAGGCGTCGGGCGTATCTTTTCTGTTCCCACCCCACGAGGCCTCTGTCCTGGGAATACAGGGAGTTGACGACGAGGAGTGGAAAAGGGCCGTTTCCATAGCGGTCGTCATCGGAGGCGATGGTACCTTCCTCAGGGCGGCCAGATACGTGCTTGGTGCCCCCATCTCTCTCTACGGCATCAACCTGGGCCATCTCGGCTTCCTCGCGTCCGGCAAGGCCGAGGAGGCGGAAAATGACCTGGAGGCAATTCTGAGAGGCCAGTATTCCCTGCTGTCTCACCGGGTTCTCGAAGGGAAAATCTGCAGGGACGGAAAAAACATCCATACCCTGTTCGCCCTGAATGACCTGGTCCTCGCCAAAGGCGCCATGGCCAGGGTGATGCATATCGAGGTGAGCATGGGCGACAAGGTGCTCAATACGCTGCCGGCGGACGGCATCATCGTTTCCACTCCCACGGGGTCCACTGCCTATGCCCTGTCTGCGGGAGGACCGATTGTTCCTCCCCACATCCCCTGCATGATCATCGTTCCCATCTGTGCCCACACGCTCTATACCCGTCCGGTGCTTGCCGGAGAGAATGATGTCATAACCCTGACCCCGAAGGGAAACCACAGGGATTTGCTTCTCACCCAGGATGGACAGCTCGGATATGAAATTCTTCCCGGGGACAGCATACGAATCTCCCTGAACGGTGAGAAGGCCGTCAGCGTGATTGCCCTGCCAACGAGAAACTACTTCGATCTTCTCCAGGAGAAACTCCAGTGGGGAAGGGGAATTGTCACCTTCGAAAAGGAGTGAATCCCCCATGATCGAGGAAGTGACCATTCGGAACGTTGGGGGAGTGGCTTCAGCAGCCCTCCGTCTTGAAAAAGGACTGACCGTCATAACGGGTGAGAGCGGAGCGGGGAAGAGCAGCCTTGTCCGTTCTCTCGAACTTCTGGGCGGCAAAAGGAGCCAGTCGGCATTCCTCCGTTCCGGCGAGGAAGAAGGATCCGTCGAGGCGGTGCTTTCAGGAGTTTCAGGTGACAGGGCAGGCAGTGCATACGCCGGGACGGATGACGGGTTCGTTCTTTTTGCCAGGAGAACCTTTTCGAGAAACGGACGAAACCGGACGTACTTTCAGGACAGGGCCGTTCCCCTTTCCACTTTTTCCACGGTGATGAACGAAGAAATGCGCATCCAGAGCCAGTTTGCCCAGATCGAGCTGCTTGATCCAAAACGGCAGATGGAGATTCTCGACTTCTGCGGGGGAGTTGAGGTATCGAACCTGAAAGAGGCTTTGTCCGGAACCTTTGCCGGAGCTGTGGAATGCGACCGCTCCCTCCGGGCTGCGAAGAGCCGCGAACAGGAACTGAAAACCCGTTTCCGGGACGGTGAGGCTATCCTCACGGCGGCAAAGGGGCTGAAACTGGCCCCGGGGTGCGAAAATGAATGGGAATCGCAGATCCGGACCCTTTCACTCAGGGTCGACCGTATGAAAAAAGCCAGGGACAATCTTCTCCGGATGACGGGAGGAGCTGCGGGCCAGGGGTTGCTTGATCTGCTGGAATCAAGCGGTCTTGAACTGCTGCGGTGCCTTGAAAACGATGAAGGCGGCCTCCCAAAACTCTTCAACGAAGGTCTGGAGAGGCTCCAGGCTTTCTCCAGGGAAGCGGCCCGGATGACGGCAGGGCAGTCAGTTGAAGAAATGGAAAGAGAGCAGGATCTCCTTGAGAAAAGGGGAGGTCTTCTGAGAAAGCTGAAAAGAGCCTCCGGGACGACCTCCGTGGAGGATTTTCTGGAATGGTGCGATGAAGCGAAAAGAGCTTCCGAATGGATTCGGGAACAGGAACGGAATTTGGCTGAGCTGACCGAAAAAGGCCGGGGGTTCCGGAAAGAAGCTGCCGGGCTTGCGGCCGAATTGCGCTCCCTTCGCGCCGCTACTGCCTCAAGACTGGAGCGGGATGTCAACCGTCATCTCGCTGACTTGGCCATGGAGGACTGCCGGTTTTCCGTTCGTCTCACTGAACTGGAAAAAATCAGGAGCACCGGAGCGGATGATGTTTTTTTCACCCTGTCCACAGGCGGAAAAGGGGAAACTCCGGTGAACAAAACCGCATCGGGCGGTGAACTGAGCCGGATTCTCCTTGCTCTCCAACTGTCTCTCCCGGAATCATCCCTCCCGCCGACTCTTGTATTCGATGAAGTTGAGGCAGGCCTTGGCGGTCGCGCAGCCGTTCTTGCCGGATACAAGCTCCAGGAACTTTCCCGCAGATGCCAGGTCATTCTCGTCACTCACGAGGCAACCATAGCGGCACTGGCTGAACATCACTACCTGGTGAGGAAAAACGGGGAATCGGTGGAGGCCGTCAAGTTAGGAAAAGAGGAGCGGGCCGCGGAAATTGCCAGGATGCTTTCCGGGGATGCCGGTCTTCCCGAGGCAATGGAACATGCGAAAAAACTTCTTTCCGGAAGGCCTGAATACCTGATTTCCGCTGATTCAAAAAATTGACATTCACTGAAGAACTTCGTATAATGCTACGGTTCGGTGTATATATCGCACGGGGCAGGTCATAAACCTGCACACACAGGTGCCTGAACCCCCGGCGGGAGGAGGAAAAGAATGTACGCTATCGTTGAAACAGGCGGCAAGCAGTATCGGATTCAGGAGGGAGACCTCCTGAAGGTTGAGTCTCTCGGGATTGCGGAGGGAGAATCAGTCGTACTCGACAAGGTTCTTTTCGTGGGTGGAGATGACGGTATATCCGTCGGGGCTCCCTATGTCCAGGGAGCTTCCGTAAAGGCTTCAGTGGTCACCAACGGAAAAGACCGCAAAGTTCTTGTCTTCAAGTTTAAGAGCAAGAAAAATTACCGTCGCCTGAGAGGTCACAGGCAGCATTTTACGGAGATTCGTATCGACTCCATCACCCCGGGTGCCTGAGAAATGACGGAAATCTCCGTCGGCCTGCAGGCCGGCCGGAAAGTTGCCATTGTGGCAGCCGGGCATACGGGGTTTTCCGAAAGAGGTTCCGATGTGGTCTGCGCAGGAGTTTCCGCCCTTGTCCAGGCACTGTATTACGGGTTTCATGAGGTGTTGAAGCAGAAGGAGCTGAGGTCTTCCGTTGACAAAAAAAATGCGAAGATGTCCCTCGACTGGGCTGAATGTCCGGCCTCAGAGGGGGACGTTCTGGCGGAGACCATTATAGGCTCGCTGAAAGAAATTGCCCGGGTTTATCCCGATCATGTCCGAATTGTGGAGGTGCACGTAGATGAATTGGATTTTTGATCTGCAGTTCTTTGCCCATAAAAAAGGCCAGGGAAGCAGCACGAACGGCAGGGACAGCGAAGGCAAGCGCCTTGGCATTAAAAAATACGCCGGCCAGGCTGTAAAGGCTGGAAACATTATTGTCCGGCAACGGGGCACAAAGGTTCACCCCGGCAAAAACGTCGGCATCGGCAAAGATGACACCCTTTTCGCCACAAGTGCTGGTGTCGTCAACTTCGAAACGAAGGGCAGCAGGAAGTTCGTTTCAGTGGTTCTCGAACTGGCCGAATAGGCCCGTCTTTTGGAAACCGAAAGTAGAACAGCATCAAAAGGGCCTTTGCTTCTTGCCGTGCTGCCGGGAAACTTTGCCTGTTTTCCGGAGTGCGGGAAGATGTCCTGGGTCCTTTTCTATTTGGGAAAATTGAAGGGACTCGTGGGGTTTTACCCGGTGATGACATGAAATTTGTTGATTTCGTAAAAATTGAGGTGTCCGGAGGGCGGGGCGGAAACGGATGCCTGAGTTTCCGGAGAGAGAAATTCATACCGAAAGGCGGCCCTGACGGCGCGGACGGAGGAAAAGGAGGAGATGTTATCCTCGAGGCTGCCCCCGGGACGCTGACTTTGGCTGACTTCGAATATGAGAAAAAATTCAAAGCCGGTCACGGCCAGCCCGGCAAGGGCGGGCTGAAATCGGGCGCCGCGGGAGAAGACCGGATCATCACCGTCCCCTGCGGTACAATTGTCTATGATGACGATACGGGAGATATACTTGCAGACCTGGTCGAACCCGGCGAAAGGGTTGTAATCGCACGTGGGGGAAGACCAGGAAGAGGAAATGCCCATTTTGCCAACTCTGTGAGAAAAACCCCCCGGTTCGCAGAAAAGGGAGACGAAGGAGAAGAAAAACGGCTTCTTCTTGAACTGAAGCTTATTGCCGACGTGGGGCTCGTCGGTTTTCCGAATGCCGGAAAATCGAGCCTCCTTGCGGCAATTTCCACTGCAAAGCCGAAAATTGCCGGATATCCGTTCACAACCCTTTCGCCCAACCTCGGCGTGCTGTCCGTGGATGACCAGAAAATAGTGATCGCCGACGTTCCGGGGCTAATAGAAGGGGCCCACGAGAACAAGGGGTTGGGAGTGTATTTTCTCCGGCATATCGAGAGAACCCGGTTTCTCGTTCACGTTCTTGATCTCGCCTCCGGCTCCGCGGAAGATGTTCTTGACCAATGGAGAATCGTCAGGGAAGAATTCCGCGCATACAACGCCATGGCGGGAGACCGTCTCCCCGGAGAAGAAAGGGAGGATCTTCTGTCTCGTCCCTGCATCGTCGTGGGAAACAAGATCGACCTGGCCGGGACGGCTGAGGTGGACCGGGATGTAAGGACCTTCATGGACCGGGAAGGAATCCCGTATTTCACTGTCAGCGCCATGACAGGTGAAGGTATCGGCGAAATCATCCCGGCCATCGTTTCGCTTGCACGGGAAAATCCCCGTCCTGCAGGGGAAACCAGGCTGGTGGTTCCTGAAACGCCGGTTCCGGTGCGGCAGAGAAGAAAAAAAGAGCCCGTGTCCATTGTCAGACTTCAGGACGGAGCAGGCTTCAGGGTGGTCCACGAAGGACTCGAGAGAATTCTGCAGCGGTATGATTTTGAGCATGAGGATGCTATCCTGAAATTTGCCCGCCTCGTCCGGAGATTCAGGATCGAGGAACTCCTGGAAGAAAACGGCGCCCAAAAAGGGGATAAAGTGTATATAGGAGACCTTGAATTTGATTTTGAACCTGACAAGGTCATGGAGTGACGGCTGACAGCGGGGGAATGGCTGACGTGCAGGGAAGAGCCCGAAAGATACTGAGAAAAATAGGAATCATGGGCGGAACCTTCGACCCGATCCATTTCGGCCATCTTCTCGCAGCAGAAGAAAGCAGGACAGCCCTGGACCTGGACGAAGTCATCTTCATTCCTGCGGGTGATCCTGCCCATAAAAGAGAGCGAAAGACGGCATCTCCCGAAGACAGGTATGTTATGACACTCCTGACGACCCTGGGGAACCAGAAATTTACCCCTTCAAGGATCGAGATCGACCGCAAGGAACCGAGCCATACCGTGGATACCCTGAGGGAAATGCGGCACTGGTATGCCCCTGAAAAAGTTGATTTTTTCTTTATCACGGGCCTTGATGCGGTACTCGGCATTACAACGTGGAAAGAGCACGAAGCCCTTCCCGGCCTCTGCAGAATTGTCGCCGTCAACAGGCCGGGGTATGTTCCCCAGAAGCTTGAGTCTCTGCCGGATGAAATGAGGAGCGCCATTATTCCCCTGGAAATTCCTCTTCTTTCCATCTCAAGCACGGAAATCCGCCAGAGGATAGAGCAGGGGAGAAGCATCAAGTATCTTCTTCCCGAGGCTGTGGAGCAATACATTTATAAAAAAGGGCTCTACAGGAGAAAAATGGAGGTTTGAGCCGATGAAAATAATGAAAATCGCCGCCATTCTTCTGCTTGCCGTTTCGTCAGCATTCGCGGGCGCTGCCATGCGGGTCCGCACCTTTGTTGATCCGAAGCCGCAGACCATAAAGGAATCAATCTCCTTCACGGAAGCTTCGGGAACGGCAAACATACTCCTCATCGGAATCGATGACGTGGATGGAGGCAGAAGAGCCGATGCAATTGCCTTTGCCACCGTCGATATCGACAACAAGATCGTCAGGGTGATGTCGGTCCCGAGGGATACCAGGGTACAGATTCCCGGCAAAGGATGGGACAAAATCAACCACGCCTATGCCTACGGAGGAGTGGAGAAACTCCGGGAAACAGTGGTCAATTTCCTGGGCCTTCCCGTAAACTACTACGTCCTTGTCAACTATGACACCTTCCCGTCCATCATCGACCTCATAGGCGGGGTAGAAGTGGATGTGGAACGGCGTATGGTCTACAACGACTATGCGGGAAAACTCTTTATCAACATCCCGAAGGGGTTCCAGAAGCTCGACGGGAAAAATGCCCTTCACTACGTCCGTTTCCGTCATGATGCCATGGGGGATATCGGAAGGGTGAAGCGCCAGCAGGAATTCATAAAGGCTGTCCTGAAAAAAGTTCAGACGCCGTCCATGATTCCCAAGATTCCAGAGCTGGCCCAGAAAGCCATCGAAATGGTGAACTCCGACATGACTCCCGCCCAGGCGCTGCAGCTTGCTTCCTACCTTGCCGACCTTTCGGGAGAGAACCTCCATTTCTTTACTCTTCCGGGAAAAGCTGCCTATATTTCCAACCTCAGCTACTGGATTGGGGATACTACCGAGGCGTCCGCCCTGCTGACCGGACTTCCGGAAAAGAAAGCAGACGGACCAGTTTCAGGCGACCGGTCGCCTGAAGGACAGGATAGCCCCGCCCAGAACAGCGACATCGATCTTGAATCACTGATAGCTTCGGTGACGACACCGGTCTCGGTGCTCAACGGGGCGGGAAAGTCCGGACTCGGCAAAGACACCGCGACGGCTCTACAGAAAATTGGCATTGATGTGGCGCACATTGGAAACGCGAAGCATTTTGACTATCGGACCACGAGCATCCAGGTGCCTGAAAAAGGCGCCGAAGCGGTGCGGAATACGGCCCAGGCACTAGGGGAAATAGCAGGGGTGGGGAAGAACCTCATATCGAAGAGCTCGGCTGTCCCTCATGTTACAATCATCATCGGGAAGGATAGTGAAAAAGTTCTGGAGAGACTTGGCGGATTGGCCCGCCGATGACCTGAAAGAATCAGACCTCAACCACTAAAGGAGAAGGTGAAGGATTGAAGAAGGAAAACCGGCTCAGGGAATTTGAATACCTGTATAACGCCCTTGCTGACAAAAGGGGGCTTGATATTGTTGCCATGGATATGGAAGGATCGGCTGCCATCTCGGATACCTTTGTCCTGGTAACGGCCAATTCGGAAATCCACATGGGAACTCTCAGGGATGCGGCCCTTGAAGCATTTCACACACAAGGTTTGCAGACCACCGTCGAAGGATATGACAGCTCCCAGTGGCGTCTCATAGATGCGGGCGAAGTGGTGGTTCATGTCTTCAGCAGGGCCGGGCGGGACCATTATAAGCTCGAAAAGCTCTGGGGCGACGCGCCGACGTTCAATTTTACATACGAAGACTGAAGTGACGACAACAAATGCAGCTGCCGTACAAGACCGGAAGCTGCATTTTTTTAAAGATTCAATGTGTCCTATAATATATCTTATGTTACGTTTTGCTGTGCATTGAGCTGTTTTTACCCAGCGAAGGCCTTCCTGTAGTTTTCGTAAATTGCCAGGAAAGAGTCCACTTTCAGCGACGCTCCGCCTACCAGCGCTCCGTGGATGTCCTGCCTGGAAAGAAGCTCCGCCGCATTTGAATCCTTGACGCTTCCTCCGTACAGCACGGGAATCAGTGACCCGCTGCCGAAAGCCTCAAGGGCCAGTTTCGCCGCAAAGGCACAGACTTCCTGGGCATCATCGGGGCTTGCGTTTTTTCCGGTCCCGATGGCCCATACAGGTTCATATGCAAGGACGAGATCCCGGGCCCGGACTTCCGGCACGGACTGGAAAGCTGAAAGAAGCTGATCCTGCACCACCTGGATCGTTTTGCCCCCTTCCCGTTCTTCCAGGGTTTCCCCGAAACAAAGGACGGTCTTCAGCCCGGAGTTCAGGGCTTTTTCCAGTTTCCTGGCCACGACTTCATTGGTTTCTCCAAATATGTGACGGCGTTCACTATGCCCCACCAGGACGTGAGAGCATCCAACGGACCGGACCATAGCCATTGACACGGCACCGGTGAATGCGCCCCTGTCCTCGAAATAGCCGTCCTGGGCTCCTGCCGAAACGGGACCGGCCGGGAGAGCCTTCAGAACTGCCGGGATAGCAAGGAAGGGCGGGAAAAGGCAGATGTCCACACAATCACTTCCATACAGTCTTCCGGAAATCCTGTCCGCCAGGGAGCGGCAGAACTCTTCCCCTTCTTCCGGGAGCATGTTCATTTTCCAGTTTCCGTAAAGATAAATTTTTTTCATGTCCGGCCTCCTCACGGGATGTTTTCTTTCTACTCGGCAAGCAGGGGCATTATTCCCGGGAGCTGCCTGCCTTCGCAGAATTCAAGGCTCGCTCCCCCGCCGGTGGAAACGTGGGAAACGTTGCGGTCGAACCCGAGCTTTTTCGCTGCGGAAGCCGTGTCGCCGCCCCCGATAACCGTCAGTCCCCCGTTTTGCGTGCTCCGGGCGACTCCTTCGGCAACAGTTCGCGTTCCCTTCTCGAACAGCGGGTTTTCAAATACTCCCATGGGACCGTTCCAGAGGACTGTTCTGGCTCCTGCCGCCTTGTTTGCAAAGAGTTCCGCTGTCTTCGGGCCAATGTCGAGACCCATAAGGTCCTCGGGAATTTCGTCGGCAGGCACGATCCTCTCGCCCTGTGATGTGTCCGGGGAGGATCCTGCGACCACGTCGACGGGAAGAAGAATTTCGACACCTTGTTCCCGGGCTTTTTTCATCATTTCAAGCGCAAATCCGGCTTTCTCGGATTCGAAAAGGGACCGTCCGATACCGGATCCCCCCGCCTTCAGAAAAGTGAAGGCCATACCTCCCCCTATGAGAATGGCGGTCGCCTTGTCCATAAGATGCTCCACCACTCCGATTTTATCGGACACTTTTGCCCCTCCGAGGATGAGAACGAAGGGTTTCTCCGGGGCCTCGCTCACTGCTGAGAGCATGTTGACCTCCCTCTCAAGCAGGAACCCTGAGAATGAGGGCAGAATCTTCATGATGGCGTTTGTGGACGCGTCTGCCCTGTGGGAGGCACTGAACGCGTCCATGACAAATACGTCGAAGGGGGCTGCGAGAGATGCAGCAAATTGGGCGTCGTTTTCCTGTTCCTGGGGATGAAAACGAAGATTTTCAAGCAGCAGAAGATTTCCAGGGGAGAGGGATGCAAGGGCTGTTTCGACCTCCGGTCCGATGCACTCCCTGCAGAATTTGACAGGATGGCCGAGAACCTTTTCCACTGCTGCTGCGATGTGGGAAAGGGACATTTCGGGCACAATTTTACCCTTTGGCCTGCCGAGGTGGGAACAGAGGGCGACCTTCGCGTTTGACTTCAGCAGTGCGGAAATAGTGTCCCTGTGAGCCGATATCCTGGTGAAATCCGTTACTTCACCGTTTTTTACAGGTACGTTGAAATCCACCCTGAGCAACACCTTTTTTTCTGCGGTGCTCTGGTGGGAAAACAGACGGAGTTTCATGGACAACCTTCCTCCTTCCGATAATCAATTCCTCTCGCCGCTCTCTGCGGCTGAACCCATAACATGTTCGAGCTTTTTCCACCGATATTGTACAGTACTTTTGCTGATGGGAGGCGACTGCAGCTTCCCGAGTTCCTCGAGGGTGACGCTGGGATTGGTGATCCTCGACATCACGAGGTTTTTCAGGACATCGGGCAGGGATTCGAAACCCGGCGCGGAAACAGCCGCCCGGGCAAGGTCAAGCTGCCGCGTAGCAGCATCCAGGGATTTGCGGATGTTTGACGAGTCACAATTCACCAGCATGTTCGCCCTGTTTCTCATGGATCGGACGATGGCTTTTTCCTCCATGCGGAGCGATGTTTTCACAAGGCCTATTCTGATGAGAAACGTGACGATTTCCTCCTGGTTGCGGAGGGTGATTTCATGTTTTCCCTGTATATGCCTCCTGCCGAAGGAGAAACCGCTTTTTTTCAGCATGGTGGCGGCGGTGAGTTCCGTTTCCCTGGAAGGAACCCTGAAACTAAGGTAATAGCCGCTTTTGGGAATGTAGAGTGCCCCGCAGCTTCCCCAGAGACCTCGCAGCCAGTCGGGCCGTTTCCTTTCAAAACGGGACATGTCATCCATCCGGTTTTCGTGCAGAAAGAGCAGCTTTTCGGGAAAGCGGAGAAAGACCTTTCCCTTGAGCGATCTCGGAATGCTCAGAAGGGGCGGAAATTCGTGAATGGAGCCGAGGTCCGCTTCTCCCCAGAGTTTGATCAAACGTCGGAAAAGCCACAGCCTGCTGCTGGAAAGGAGCAGCTCTTTTCCGGTTCTTTCGGTGATTCTCATTCCCTGGAGTATGCCGCGGATCTCGCCCAGGGCTTCTGTCCGGTCCTTGCAGGCTGCCGTGAGCCATTCATCCCACATAAAGGAAGAGAGTATTTTCCCTGAATCGGTGTTTGTCAAGGAGATCAGTCCTCTTTCAGTTCGCGGCAGAGGCGGATAAGGAGGTGGGACAATCCCTGCCCGTCATGCCGGAGAAGAGAGCCTTCAATGATGTGTACGAAATTCCCCTCGAGGAGGATGCATCCCATATCATCCAATTCATCCCTGTCCCTGTCCGTTGCTACCAGTGGAACGGCCCCTTCGTTTCCGTACTTTTCCATGAGGTGGAGTGGGATTTCACCGGCATTGGCGATGACATAATCAGGAGGAACGCCCATGGCGGCTGCAATCCACCGTACGTGTTCGGCCAGGGAAAAGCCTTCCGTCTCCCCCGGTTGGGTCATAAGATTGCAGATGTACACTTTCGGGACCGCCGCTTTTCTCAGCCGTTCCGCTACCCTGGGAATGAGAAGATTGGGGATGACGCTGGTAAAAAGGCTCCCCGGTCCCAGGACAAGAATTTCGGCTTCGTCAATAGCCCGAAGGACATCGCCCACAGGGCGGGCATCCAGGGGTTCGAGCCAGATTTTCCTGATCTTGCTTCCGTGCTCGGAAATGGAAAGTTCTCCCCTGATTCTCTCTCCAGCAACGGTTTCGGCAACCAGGGACACGGCTTCCGTAGTCACCGGGAGAACCCGTCCCCGTATAGCGAGAAGGTTGTTCATCTCTTCGACCGCCCGTCGGAAATCACCGGTCTGTTCAGATATGGCCAGAAGCATGAGATTGCCGAGGCTGTGCCCGGCAAGGGCTCCCCTGTCGAAACGGAAATCGAGGAGCCGTCTAAGGGCGCTGTCGTTCTCCGCAAGGGCTACGATACAGTTCCTGACATCCCCCGGGGGGAGGACACCCCACTCTTCCCGGAGTCTCCCCGAACTTCCGCCTTCGTCGGTGACTGTGACCACCGCAACGATGTTCCGGGTAAAACTCTTCAGGCCGCGCAGGAGGGTTGAAAGGCCGGTGCCCCCTCCCAGGGCCGTCACATAGGGACCCATAGAAAGCCTGTATTCCACGGCCCTGGAAATGGCGGCCTTTTTTTTCCCGGAGGTGCCGTTGAAGGAAGAAAGTTCCCATCGTTCCCTGAAACGCAATAAAACAGCCATGACCAGTGCAGTCATTAAACCGAGGATGTAGGCCAGGATGCTGTCCATGCTCACCAGCCCTGTTCTCTCGCGATATCCCTGTGCCTGAGAGAGCACATGCCCCCGAAAGGCCGGAAATACGCCGCCAGCCTTTCGGCCACGGCCACCGATCTGTGGCGGCCTCCCGTACAGCCGATGCCGATGTGAAGGTGGGATTTTCCCGTGCTGAAATAGAGCGGAATGACGTGCTCGAGAAAGGAAACCAGTCGTTTCCAGAACTCCTCAGCTTCCCCTGAATTCCAGATATGGCCTTGGACCTCTCCGTCCTGTCCTGAGAGATCCTGGAGTTCCGGTATATAGTATGGGTTTGAGAGGAACCGGACGTCGAAAAGGAAGTCGCAGTCCGCAGGAGGTCCGTACTTGAAACCGAAAGAGGTAAAGATGAGAACATCCTGCAGGGCAGGACCGCTCACTTCGGAAAGAAGTTTCTTCCTTATCTGCGGAAGAGAGAGGCCGGACGTGTCGAGTACCGTGTCGGAAAGGTCAAGAATCGGCCTTAGGCGAATCCGTTCCCTGGAGATCCCGTCGAGAAAGGTGCCTTCGTCGTGGAGAGGATGCCGTCTGCGGGTCGCTTCGAAACGGGCAAGCAACGCTCTGTCCGAGGCGTCGAGAAAGAGAATGCTGACCTCGGGAATCTGGGTCTTCAATGCCGAGACCGCCGTCGGAAAATCGTCGAGAAGAGTGTCTCCACGGACGTCAACTACAGCTGCTACCCCGTTCCTCACGGCGGCCCGGTGTTTTCCGAGGATGACCATAAGCTGGGAAAGCAACGCCGGAGGGATATTGTCGATGGCGAACATTCCCTGATCTTCAAGCACCTTCAGAGCAGTGGATTTGCCTGCTCCGGACATGCCGGTGAGAATGACGCATTTTTTCACGCCCTGGAATTCACTGTCCATGAAACTACCCCCGTTCCCCTTCTGCCGGAAACCTGAAGGTTCGCTTTCTTATGAAGGAGAGCCGCACTCCCCGTCCCAGCCGCGGAGTATCTCTACACCATGCCTCAGTGCCGGGGCTATGGCATCGAAACATTCCGTCGCGGCCCTGGCGCTTCCAGGGAGGGACATTATAAGAGTTTCACCCCGGATGACGGCATTGCCCCTGCTCAGCATGGCTTTGGGCGTTATTTTCAGGGATGCCTGACGCATTGCCTCGCCGATTCCGGGGACTTTTCTTTCCGCAATAGCCTCCAGGGCTTCAGGTGTGATGTCCCTCGTGGAGAACCCCGTTCCTCCGGTGCACAGTATCAGGTGGAGGTCGTGTCGGTCTGTCCAGTCCTGCAGTGTCGTCACGATCGCTTCATGTTCGTCGGGGACGACGGAAGAGGCGACGGTATCGCAGCCGATTCCCCTCAGCCGTTCGGCCAGGGCGGGGCCTGAAGTGTCTTCTCTTTCTCCCCTGCTTCCCTTGTCGCTGACAGTGAGTACCCCTGCATTGAGAGGACGTAAAAAATTCGCTTCTGCGGATACAGTGATGAATCCCCCTCTCTCCCCGCTGAGTTTCGGAAAGGGAAGGGACGGCAAAACAGCCCGAAAAAGAGCTTCTCCGGCGGAAAAGAAAAAGTCCTCGGGGAATTCTCCGGCCGGGAGTATGAATCCGGCTGCGTTATCAGGAAGAGAGGAGAAACCTCCGGGAGGAAGAAGAAAGAGCTCTTTTTCCGATCCGTTGAAAGACGTTTTTCCGGCCGCATTAATGCCGATGTAGCAGAGGGTGTGGACGAAGAGTTCTCCCCGTTCCTTTTCCAGAATTTCAAGAATCCGCATTGCCGTTCATCCCCTCCGCGATGTATGTACCGCTTTTGCCGCCCGTTTTTTTCAGAAGGCGTATTCCTTCGATGATCATGTCCTTGGAGATGCCCTTGCACATATCATACACCGTGAGGGCTGCAACAGACACGCCCGTGAGGGCTTCCATCTCCACTCCCGTGACATCCCTCGCGGCGATGGTGCAGGAAATTCTGATCCTGCCCCTTTCCTCCAGGAAATAACATTTCACTTCCGCTCTATCTATGCGGATGCCATGGCACAGTGGAATGAGTTCGGGGGTTTTTTTCACGGCCATAATGCCTGCGGTCTCTGCTATTTTCAGGACATCCCCCTTTTTTGAATAGCCGTCGGCCGAGAGTTGTTCGCACACTGCCCTGTCAAGGATAACCCATCCTTCAGCGACAGCGGTGCGAAGGGTTTCCGGCTTTCCGCTCACATCGACCATCCGGGGCCTTCCTTCGCCGTCAAGATGGGAAAAAACTGGTTCCTTATCCTGCCCGAAAAAAACGTCATCTGCCATGGGTTATCCTCCGATCTGGGACATGTGCCGTTCTTCCTGAAAGGCTTCCGCTCCTTCTTCTGAAGGAACGCCCGTTGCTCCCCTTCTGGGTTTCCTGGAAACGGCGTGCAGGATGCCTTCCCGTACAGCTCCGGCATCCTTGGCGCGAAGGCCTTCAAGGAGGGGAACACCGAAATTTCCGAAAAGGCAGGGCCGCACGACGCCTGTGGATGTCACCCGAAGCCGGTTGCAAAGATGGCAGAAATGGTCGGAGACCGCTGAAATGATGCCTACCCTCTGCCCGGTGACGCTGTTTCGGAAATAACGGGAGGGACCGCAAATGTTTGACCTGTTTTCCTTTGACGGGCAGCTCATCCACTGATCCGGGTCCGGAAGCCGGGAAAGAATCTCCTCAGCGGGGACAAACTGCGACTGGGACCAGACATCCTTGTCCAGGGGCATGAATTCGATAAACCTGAGAGTCGCGTCTTTTTCGGCTGCAAACCCGACAAGGGCCGCTATCTCGTCGAAGTTGAAGTCTCGCATGACAACCGAATTCAGTTTGACAGGAACTCCTTTTGTCTGCCGGACAGCATCTATTCCGCGAAGGACTCTTTGCAGATCTCCCGTGCGGGTGGTCTGAAGAAATTTTTCCGCGTTCAGGGTATCAAGGCTTACGTTCAGCGAATCCAGGCCCAGTCCGGAGATTCTTTCAGCCCATTTTTCGAGAAGGGAACCATTTGTCGTGACTGCAATCCTGAGATGCGGATGGGCTTCTTTCACCGATTCAAGAAAAGGAACAAACCCCTTCCTCACGAAGGGCTCTCCGCCGGTGAACCTGATTTTCCTGACCCCGAGGTCAGTCAGAATGCTGCACAGGAAGAGCATATCTTCGTAGGTTAAAATTTTTTCATGCGGTATCCACTCAATGCCCTCCGCGGGCATGCAGTAAATACAACGAAAATTGCACCTGTCAGTTACTGAAATCCTCACATAATCAAGCACCCGTCCGAAAGAATCCTGCATTATTCCGGCCATCTGTAACCTCCCATGCGATCCACCATGGTTCTCCATCCTTCATCGTGGAGCGATTCCAGAAGAGCGGCCACTCCAGGGTGGTCCTCCATGCTCTTGAAGAAAACGAGTTCGTAGGGTTCTTCCGCAAGTGGAAGAAAATCAAGGCCGAGAGCGTCGGCGACAGATTTTATTCCCGCCGCTGCGTCGGCAAACCCTCTCAAAACTTTGTTGCCCGCGTCGAAATGGGTTGTGCTGCAGTTTTCGTAGCCCCGAACGTTCGTGGGGGAGATATTTTCCTTCCGGAAAAGAAAATCGAGAAGGACTCTCGTGCCCGCTCCCGGCTGACGGTTCACTATCACCACGTCTTCTCTCCGGAGGTCAGAGACGGTTCGGATTCCCCTGGGATTCCCTTTCTGCACCATGATGCCCTGCTGACGGAAGAAGACAGGGCGGCGGGCAAGAAGGGAATCAGCCTCGGGCCCGAACATTATTTCAATATAAGAAGTGTTGTAACTACCTGTTTCCGTGTCGAGCAAATGACATGCCGCTGTGTGGCACTCTCCCCTTGAGAGGGCGGCGAGGCCTCCGAGGCTGCCCACTGATCTGAAAATTATCTCTCCGCCCCTTTTTTTGACAAAAGTGGCGATACGCTCGAATGCCGGGTCATTTGATCCCTGGAACAGAATTCTCTCCTTCCAGCGGATATCCCTGAGGAGCCAGAGGTTCACCGTCGTTCCCTTCGCTCTTTCCGCTGTTTCCAGCGGGAGAAGAGACAGCCCGTCGGTTTCGGAAAGAGACCACAGGGCGCTCGCTCCCGACGGGAGAGCGTAGGCTTTTTTCAGACCGTCGATTTCAACGCACTTGAACCTGACCCACTCCTCTTTTCCGTATGATGAGGAATAGGATGAAAGCAGGGTGACCTCCTCATTCCCTGATGCTCCGATCGCCATGGGGAGGACGGTCTTTTCGTCGAACTCCCCTCGGTGAAGCAGCTGAAGGATGGGGAAAACAATGGACCAGAGTATGACGGCGTTTGACATGGGAAAGCCCGGCAGGTTCACGGCGAAGCATCCTCCGAGATCGGCCGCCGAGGCGGGGCGGCCGGGTTTCATGAGAAGCCACCTGAAGAGAGGGTGCCCAAGCTTCTCGAGAACGGAAAAGGTGTGATCCCGCTCCCCTTTCGCTGAACCAGCCCCGATGAGGATAATGTTATACTTTTTCCTGTTTTCCTCGAGGAAGGACATTAAAACGGCAGGGTCGTCGGGGATGCACGGAGCAATTTCCACAGGAAAGCCCCAGTTTCGAAAATACCCCCTGACCAGCAGAGAATTGCTCTCCCCCACAATCCCGGGGGGAGGGGTTTCCATCTCGAGCCATTCTTCCAGGGGAATAACTTCATCTCCTGTCGGAATGTAAAGCGTTTTCGGCAAGGCCGGCATCCTGAGATTTTTCACTCCCGCGGTTGCGAGGAGGGAACAGAGGGCAGGCGTCACCCTGTCGCCTTCCCTGGCGATGACCTGTCCGAGGAAGACGTCTTCCCCGAGAGGACGGATGTTTTCTCCCGCCACGAGGGAGGAGACCACTGAAAGAGTTCCTGTTTTTTCGTCAAGGGAAGAGTCCTCGACCATCACCACGCTGTCGAATCTGGGGGAAATCTCGCCTCCCGTGTTGACCCATTCGAATTCACCCGCTCCGAAGAAAACCGGGGATGAAGGGGTTGCCCCCGCAGTCCGGGCCGAGGAAAGGGCGTAGCCGTCCATTGCCGAAGCGTTGTAGTGGGGCACATTTCTGCCGGCGATCACGTCCTCCGCGAGGATCCGTCCCAGGGACTCATGAACGGTAACAGACTCCCCGGGGAGCTGCCGGCATTTTCTCCTGAGAATGTCCCATGCTTTCGAAAGGCTGATGTGGGTCGTTTCTTTATCTACCAGAGCCATATTTCCGCCTCCTCACCCTGCCTGACGGTTTCCTGGGATGTGGAAAGCCTGAACAGACCGTCAGCCTCGGCCAGAGCTTTTGAAAATGAGGATTTGACGGGAAGAGGGAAAGCTCTGCCGTTTCTCAGAACGCAGGGGATAAATTCTTCGATGCCTGTATGGCCGAATACCGGTTCCTGCACCGGGACGAAAACCCGCTTCCATGGTCCTTCCGTTTTTCCCCAGAGAAGACCGTTCAGAAGAGGGAGAAGAACAGTATATGCCGAAATGAAACATGAAAAAGGATGTCCCGGAAGACCGAGAACGAGTTGCCTGTCTTCCTTCATTCCCGCGATCAGGGTCGGTTTGCCGGGAGACATGAGGATGCCCCTCACCAGGAGCCCGGGATGGGGAAGGTCTTCGAGAATGGATGAGCAGTGGTCTCTCGTGCTGACGGAGGATCCTCCGCTTATGACGACCACGTCGTTTTCTCTGAGCGCTTCCCTGAGCGATGCAGCGAGAGAGTCTCTGGTGTCTTCAGCTATTCCGTAATTCTGAACGGTATGGCCTTCTCCGGCGAGGAGAGCCGAGAGCATGGAGGCATTTACGTCTCTTACCTTCCCTGGAGGAAGCCGGACTGTGTCAGGAGGTGCTATTTCATCCCCTGTACTGATTATGCCGACCGCCAACCGGGCAATGACGGCATGCCTGATGCCGGCCATCGCAAAAAGACCGGCTGTTCTGAAGTCAACCTTCTGCCCGGCCTTGAGCATGGTATCTCCAAGGGAAAACTCTTCACCCCGCCGTATCGTATTTTCCGCCTTTTGAACGGCCATTTTTACTTCGATCCAGTTTCCGGCGCTTTCTGTATCCTCCACCATCACAACGGAGTCTGCCCCTTCGGGAAGGATGCCTCCGGTATGGATAAGGGCGCACTGTCCCGGTGCTAGGGAAAAGGACGGGGCCGCCCCCATGGGAATTTCTCCCGCGAGGGTAAGATACGCGGGGCTGCCGGAAGCGGCGCCGAGGCAATCAGCGCTGGATACGGCATACCCGTCCCGTGTGCTTCGGGAAAAGGGAGGATAATTTTCACCGGCAGTCACAGGCACGAGAATCCTTCCGGAGCAGGAATCCGCCGGAACGGACAATTTTCCTCCCCGCCATGGAAAACCGAAGGCGGCCGCTGCAGAAGAAAGGGCTTTTTCTCTTGGAGTGAGGGCTTCGACAAAACCTGCCAATAGTATGAACGCTCCTTCTGAATTCGGTATCAGCGCATGCCGACGACGAACACCGGGAATCCTGCTTTTTTCAGTCTTTCGGCAAGGTCATCCGCTTGCGTTCTGTTGTTTCCTGCAGGGACGGTGACCCTGTAGTACGTTTTCCTGTTGACAAGAGCTGATGATATGACTGATGAAAAACCAGCCTTGGCGGCCTGCTGCCTGACCGTTTCAGCTCCATCCCGCGCGGTGAATGAGCCGATCTGGACTCCCCATCTGCTGTTGGCGGCCGCAGGTGCGGGACTCTGAACGGCAGGCCTGGCCTGGGAAGGGGGGGAAGCTTTCTTGACAGGCTGGGCTGCAGGAGGAGCCGCCACCGGCGAACTTTTCGCTCCAGAAGGGGCCGGAACAGCAGATACAGGCCGGCTCCCACCCACCGGAGCCGCGAGAAGCGGCCGGTTTTCCGGAGCAGACGGAGGAGTATCCTCAGACGGTGTTTCCCTTGTGTCTGACGGCACGGCGGCAGGACGCGCTTCCTGCTGCCGTGACGGTACTGAGGGTGAAATGGGCAAATACCCGGGAGTTTTCGGTCCCGACAGGAAAAAAAGTTTCACTCCGACTATCAGGAGTCCGACAGCCACCAGGCCGATGACCGGGAGCATGATATCCCCGAAAGGAATCATGGAGCGTTTTTCCTTGAGTCTTCTGCTCTCTCTCGTGGACATTCAAATCCCTCCTTTGCCTGTAAAGCGGCAGGAACAGAATCAGCCCCATCTTCTCTGTTCCCGAAAAACAACATATCCGAAACAAAAGGCAGGAATCCTGGTCAAGATCCCTGCCTTCAGCATTTTCGACCGAACAGAAAATCCGGCCCGAGGAATCTATTGAAAGGATTGTACGGGAAAGATATTTATTTCCCGTTCTTCTGGCTTCTGCGGAGAATGGACGGGATATCGTAAGGATTTTTCGGCACTCCGCTCATGGTGAACAAATCCTCATCCTGTGCGGGAAGAACTTCTGTTTCTTCCAGCACCACTCCCGCAGTTTTGGCCTTTGGTGCCGCCTTGGTAAAATTGGTGACCGTCTTTTTTTCCCTTTCCGAGGAAAACCCGGTGGCAATGACTGTTATCTGAATCTTGTCCGACATTTCTTCCGAGACGGTATGTCCCCAAATGACGATGGCATCTTCGTCCGCAGTTTCGGTGATGATCTGTGCAGCCTTCCGGATTTCATGAATGCCGAGGTCCGATCCTCCAGTAATGTTGAAGAGTATTCCCTTGGCACCCTTCATCGGGATGGACATGAGAGGCGATTTGATCGCCGTCTTGGCGGCCGCTTCCGCCCGGTTTTCGCCTTCTCCGGAGCCGATTCCCATGATTGCGGAGCCTGCGTTCTGCATTACCGTTCTCACGTCGGCAAAGTCGACGTTGATCAGGCTGGGTTTCAGAATAAGGTCGGTCACTCCCTGAACTGCCTGGCGCAGAACTTCGTCTGCAAGGCGATAGGCATCGGCGTGTTTTGTTTTTTCATCAGTCAGTTCAAGGAGGCGGTCATTTTCAACCACGAGAAGGGCGTCCACTTTTTCCTTGAGTGTTGCTATTCCCGTCATGGCCTGCTTTCTCCGGCGGTTCATCTCGAAGGAAAAGGGAAAGGTAACTACCGCAACGACGAGGGCTCCCGCTTCTTTCGCAACTTCCGCGATTATGGGCGATGCCCCTGTTCCGGTACCGCCTCCCATGCCTGCGGTGAGAAAGACCATGTCGGCCCCCGTGACGACTTCCCGTATCTTGTCGATCGATTCCTTTGCGCTGTTCATGCCGACTTCGGGATCGGAACCCGCTCCAAGCCCTTTGGTCAGTTTTTCTCCGAGGGTTATCTTCGTCGTGGCCTGAGAGAGCTGAAGAGCACCCACGTCCGTATTGGCTGAGATAAAGTGAACTCCTGACACACCGCTTCTGATGATATGGTTCAGGGCGTTTCCGCCGCCGCCGCCGACGCCGATGACCTTGATTTCCTCCCGGTGGGGCCTCGGAGTGTCATTAACCTGAAATACATGCTCCATTTTCTTGTCCTCCCCGATTGCGGAATGCGGCTCTAGAAAAGTTCCTTGACGGATTTTTTAAGGTATTCCATGAGACCACGAAACCCCTCTCCATGGGAATTCCCCTGTTTTCTGGGAGGTTTTGTCCCGGGAAGTCCCGGCGAAATGATGGATGTGCCGGAACGGAGCTGGGACACGGGGGTTTCGATGAAACGGTACGGATTTCTTTCCTTGCTGGTCATATACCGCACAATTCCTGCGGCAGTAGTATATTCGCAGTCATTTCTTCCCGGAGGCATCTGGTACATGTCAAGGGGTTCCGCGATGCGGACGGGAAGGTTGAGAAGCTCGGAAGCGAAAAGCTCGATTCCCGGTGTCTTGGCGACACCTCCTGAAAGGACGACGCCTGCGGGGAACATGTGCAGGGTGTATTCGGAAAGCTGATGGAGCACGTGTTCTCCGAACAGCTCTTCGAGCCGGCAGTTCACTACTTCCGAGGCTTCATGAATGTTGAAGGTTTTCGTTCTTCCCCTTACGTCGATGTCAAGTTCCTGTTCCTCGTCATCATCCGGGGCGAGAGAGACCATTTTCTTTATTTCCTCTGCCTTGCTTATAGGAATTTTCATGACGTATGCAAGGTCGTTGGTTATGTGATCTCCTCCGATGGGAATGATGGAAAGCTTCACGGGACGCCCGTCGGTGTAAAGAGCGACACCCGTCGTCCCTCCGCCGATGCAAAGGGAAATGACTCCTGCTCTCGTTTCTTCGTCTGTCAGCGCACCAAGGGCGCTCGCGAGCGATTTGATTACAAGTCCGTTCACTTCCACTCCGGCGGTTTCAACACAGTTGATGATGTTCTGAACCACAGTTGTGGGTATAATAACGGACTGAAGCTCCATTTCGAGCCTGATGCCAGTCATCCCCAGAGGATCGTCAATTCCCGAATTGCCGTCGATGGAATATTTAACCGGTATGGTATGAAGGGTAACCCTGTTTGAAGGAATGGACAGCTCACTTTGGGCCGCCTCGATGACTCTTTCCACGTCCGAGATGGAAACCTGGCGGGGTGTTCTGCCCAGGGAAATCATCCCGCGGGACGTTACGGAGGCAACATCGATGCCGCTGAAAGAGACGGTAGCTTCCGTTATTTCGAACCCCACCATGTTTTCAGCGTCTTTGACCGCTTGGCGTACAGAGCGGACCGCCTGCTCCAGGTTTATGATCAGGCCTTTTCGTATTCCCTGGGAGGGAGCGAACCCGACACCGATTATTTGAGCTTCCTGGAAACGGGAATCTCTTTCCGCCACTACAACGGCGATTTTGCTCGTGCCGAGATCCAGCCCAACGAGAATTTCCGGCTCTTTGTACACTTATCTCCCGCTCCCTTCCTGACCGCCGCCGGCCACATTACGGACAATGATTCTGTCGGTGTACGTGGTATCTATTATAAGGTTTCCACCAGAAAATTGTAACTGGTGAAGAATCTGAGAGACGGCGGAGGCTATTTCTTTCCACCGTGCCTGGTCACCCCGAAGGAGGATATGCACGGTCCTGTCCCTGACATTCAGATTCAGCTTTAGCAGGTAGTTTCCTTCCCTTCTGGAAACTTCCACGCTACGAGTATGAGGCATCCAGCCGCTTGTTTCAATACCACTGACCCATTCAGAAAAGAACGTGACAGGAAAAACGCTGTTCATCACCACGATTCCTTCTTCCGGAATGCCTGCCGGTGACGGAAGGCTGTCGGAAAGCAGAAAGGTCGGAGTGGAAGGCGGCCGGATTCCCGCAAGCCGTGTATTGAGGGGGTGGCCTGATTCCCATATGCGTCCGTCACGGGTGAGAAAAAAAACTGTCTTCTTCCACCGCAGCGTGAGCCAGGGCTGTAAAGGTTCTATTTCGATAAAGAAATCCGATAAATTCTCCCGTCTCAGAGAAATGAGAAGAGGAGATTCCGACTCGATTTTTTTCTTCAGGTCCGCCGACCTGAAAAGAAAAACCGGCCAGTAACGCAACTCTTCGGGGCCAAGGTTTTTCCAGAAAAGTGCTTCCGCCTCGGGATCCCCTGTTCGAACCGAAATACCGTCAAGGCTCAGAAACTGGGTATACCCCTCGTAGGAGAATAATGAACCGAGGAACAGGGAACACGCAAGAAGAAAAAAAAGAAATTTTCCCATGGAATCGCTACCCCGGCAACGGAGGGAAAACACCGGCACCTGAAGGCCGTCCGGCATCCCCTTTCATACCGGTCAGGCGTGGACAACCTCCACTCTTGCCTTTTCCATGAACATTTCCCCGACATTGGAAATATCTCCGGCACCGATTGTCAAAACGATATCCCCCGGCAGGCATTGTTTCTCGAGCTCCGAGGCCGCTTCTTCAAGAGAGCCGCACATAATGCTCTTTGAATATCCGTTTTCGTTCAGGAGAGCATCGATGAGTGCGGAGGAAACCCCTTCGATCGGCTCTTCGTCCGCCTGGTACACGGGGAGAAGCACAACGGAATCCGCCGAAGAAAGAACCGCTGCAAAATCCCTGTACAGAGCAAGCGTTCTGGTGAACCTGTGAGGCTGAAAAGCGACGAGAAGCCGTTTTTCAGGGAACATCCTGTCGATGGCGCTCAGGGTTGCCGCGATCTCCCTGGGATGGTGTCCGTAATCGTCATAAACCTCGACTCCGTTGATCTGTCCCAGGTGCTGAAGGCGTCTTTTGGCGCCCTTGAATTCTTTCAGGGTTTTCTTGATCATGGTGAAGGGAATCCCCAGAGTGTGGGCTACGGCACAGGCGGCCAGGGCATTGAGAATATTGTGGTCTCCGGAAACGGAGAGTTCCATGTCGTCAATATGGACCCCCTTGTGGGCGATGGAGAAACTGACTCCTCCTCCATGATTGTGCTTCACGTCGAAGGCCCCCCATGTCCATCCCATCCCCCAGCCGTAGGTTACCGCCTCCCTGGGGAGCGATCCTGCAGCCATGATTTTGCCGAGGCCGGCGTCTTCTCCGCAGAGCACGAGAAGACCTCCGTCCTTCGGATTGGATGTAAATCGTGTGAAGGCCTCAAGAACGCTTTCAAATGTGGGGTAATGATTGACATGGTCCCAGTCGGCGTTGGTGACCACTGCAATGTTGGGATGAAATTTTTCGAAGGAGCCGTCGCTCTCGTCGAGTTCAGCAACCATGTATGGGCCGTCACCGAGTTTCGCGTTTACGCCGATGTCGCACAGTTCTCCCCCAATGGCGAGGGTCGGATGAAGCCCGGCCTGTTCCAGGATGAGAGCTATCATGGAGGATGTGGTTGTTTTCCCGTGGGTTCCGGCAACGCCTATGCCGAACCGGGAATCGAAGATCCAGCTCAGGACCTCTCCCCTTTTGGCTACTGCAATTCCGCGCTCCTTTGCCGCGGCTATCTCCTCGTTTTCCTCGGGGATGGCGCTGCTGTAAACGAGAAGCTCAGGAAGGAATTTATCCATATGGGCCTTTCCATGCCCGAGCACAACGGCGATTTCTTCTTTCAACACCTTATCGACATAGGAGGTGTGGCTCATATCGCAGCCGCTGACCTCGTAGCCAAGTTCTGCGAGAAGAAGAGCAAGTCCGCTCATCCCTGCGCCTCCGATGCCCATAAGATGAATCCGGCGTATACCCTTCAAGCTTGCGATGTAATTATCCAAGATTCGTAATCTCCCTTCCAATACTGGACGAGATCAGCCGCCATAAACGTTCAGACTCATCTCCCTCCGAAAATTCTTTCCTGACGGTTTGTGCCTTTCGAAGGACGCGCAGTATCTTTTCTTTCAAGAATTCCAGAGGTTCATCTTCTCTCCAGATTTCTCCGGAGGCAATTTTTTCAAAACATTCGGCGTTTCTTTGCTGGTGGTTGTCCGCAGCCTGCTTCCAGGGAACAATAACGGCAGGGATCCCCCAAAGCATCAGCTCGGAAAGCGTCGATGCCCCTCCCCGAGCTACGGCTCCGTCGATGACGGAAAAAAAGTCGGTCATATCCCACTGCTTCTCTACAAAAATCACGTTTTCCGGATAATCCCCGGCAAAAAGAACGGATTGAAGCTGCTGCGACGCTCCAAGCAAAAGAAAGGTATGTTTTTGTAATACCTTGTCTCTTACCACACAACTCAATAATTGTATCAGCCGTTCGCTCATAAGTGAACCGCCCAAAACTCCGATTATGTTGTTTTCTGGAAAAGTTCTCCCTGTTTGGAGTCTCAGCCAGGCATCCCTGGGATCCCGGGCTGTAAAGGAGCGAACGGGGACTCCGGTGGGAACGAATGTGCCGGGAGTGAAGGGAAGACACTCGCTCCACCCGGTGGCAATTTTCTTCTTCAGCCGGGAAGCGAGCCGGGTCACTTTTCCTGCTGCTGCATTCTGCTCATGAACGATGACAGGCACTCCGGCAAGATGACATGCGAGCAGCGGCACGAAGGACACGTATCCGCCGAAAAGAAGGCAGCAATCGCATTCCTCCTTTCGTAAATAAGTCCTGAAGGATAAGAACGATGAAAGGGTTTCCTTCCACCTGACAATCCGGGGGCCGATGCCGGGTGTTCCGAAAGGAGAACCTGAAAGAGGCAGGGAGAAGGGGGCAATCCCCCGGGAAGCATAAATTTCCTGTTCCAGGGGGCGTGACCCGCAGACAAAGGAGAGTGTCACGTCTGCTTCAGAGGCAAGCAGCCATTCCGCGAAGGCGAGAGCGGGGAAGATATGACCTCCGGTTCCTCCGGCGACGATGCAGAGACTGGTCATGGGAGTGATGCCTCCCTGCAGACCCGCAAAAGGAGTCCGATTTTTGCCCACATGAAGAGGAGAGAGCTTCCTCCGTAGCTGATGAAGGGAAGAGGAATTCCTGTGAGGGGCATGAGCTTGAGTACTCCACCGAGATTAATGAACAGCGGAATAAGGACGGAGACCGTAAGAGCCCAGATGAGAGTCGCCCTGAATCCCTCGGCTTTTTTGTAGGCTGAGCAGGCCCGTATCGTCCATAACAGGAAAAAGAAGAGGATAAAGAATGTGCCGATAAAGCCGAACTCTTCTCCCACGGTGGCGAAAATATAGTCGGTATGGGCTGCGGGAAGGTAATTCAGTTTCTGAAGTCCCTTCCCCACTCCTACGCCGAAGAGACCGCCGTTGGAGAAGGCCACCAGTCCCTGGATAACCTGGAATCCGCTGTCCATGGGCTGCTCCCACGGATCGAGAAAAGCAATGTATCTTCTGAGACGATATCCTTCCCTGATGATAAACATGAAAAAAAACGGAAATCCTGCAGCACCGGCGATGAAAGGCCAGCTCCATCCCCTGGACTGGACATGAATCGCCATGGATAAAGTGAAAATGAGGATGGTTCCACCCATGTTCGGCTGGAAGAGGAGGGGAATCACCGAAAGAAAGAGGACGGGGACCGTGATGGTGAGAAACGCCGATAGTCCTCTTTTTTCCGATGTGGTCAATAGCCTTGAAAGATGTACCGCCAGGGCCAGGTTCAGGAATTCTATGGGCTGAAAGCGGAGCCCGGCAAAGCCTATCCATCTCCTTGCACCACCAGCCTTGATGCCTATGCCGGGAATAAGAGTCAGAACGAGGAGAACAAGGGAAAAGAGCCAGATTGTCCCACTGGCTTTTTTCCAGAAAGAAAGGGGGATCATGTACATCACCAGCATCCCCGCTATTCCGACCAGCAACCAGTGTACCTGTTTCATCCCGAGGGTGAAGGGTGAACCGTACTCTTCAAGGGATGTATGGGACGTAAGGGAGAAAATCATGAGGATGCCGAAAATAGCAAGCAGGAGCGGGATGATCCAGAGGAAAGGATCACCCTGGGGGCGTCCGGCAGGAACTTCTGCGGAAAGCATAGATTCTTCTCTCATGAGCTTCCCTCCAGGGACAGAACGATACTCTTGAAGTGTTCTCCCCTTTTCTTGTAATTCGGATAAATGTCCCAGCTGGTGCATGCAGGGGAAAGGAGGACCACGCCTTTCCCGGGAAGGGCTGAAGCGGCCTTTTTCACGGCATCTTCCATCCCCTCGGCTTCAATGATCGCTCCGTACCCGGCTTTCTTGAGAGCGCTGACGATTTTTTCCCGCTCCTCCCCCATCACCACTGCCACGAGAGCTTCTTTCCGCACCGTTTCCGCCAGGGGGGCGTAATCTTCGCCTTTTCCCTGCCCCCCAAGGATGATGGCCTTCGGACCTTCAATGGAGGTCAGGGCGGTACAGGTGGAGGCTACGTTCGTTCCCTTGGAGTCGTCAATGAAGAGAACACCCCCGATGTCGGCAACCATTTCGCACCTGTGGGGCAGCCCGCTGAATCCTGTGAAAAGGCCGGGCATGTCCTTCTCCCCGAGGAGACGAAGAACGCCCGCCGCCATGGAAGCGTTTTCGATGTTGTGCCTTCCTATGAGGGGAAGATCATCAAAACCGAAAAGTTTCTCATCCTCATTCCCGGTTCTGAAATACACGGACCTGGTTCTTTCGTCGGCAAGAATCGCCTTTTTGCACCGGCCGGAAAAGTCCTCTTTCCACGAGAAGCACACGAACCGGTCATCAGCAAGGTCCAAACCAAGGACAGTCCTGTCTCTCTCCTGGACGACCGCTATCCCGCACTCCCTTTGGGTGCTGATGATCCTGGCCTTTGCCCGGACATATTCTTCGTAGCTTCCATGCCAGTCAATGTGGTCCGGTGCCAGGTTGGTCACGACAGCCACACTGCAGGACAGGCGGGAATTCCAGTGGAGCTGGAAACTGCTCAGTTCCACCACGATATAATCCCAGTTCCTGAAAGCGGAGTCGGCAAGGGAAGTCCCGATGTTTCCGGCGACAGAAACAGCAAAACCTTTTCTGGTGAGCATATGCCCGAGGAGTGCGGTGGTTGTGCTTTTGCCGTTGCTTCCCGTTACCCCCAGCACTTTCCCCCGGAGAAAAGGGGCAAGAAAGTCGAGTTCTCCCGTGACCGGTATACCCCTTTTTCGTGCCTCGATAACCACCGGAGCCGCAGGAGGGACACCCGAACCTGCCACAACCATGTCGGCATCGCAGGCCCGGCCTGAATGGCCGTCTTCCTCCCAGGCAATCCCCTTTTTCCTGAACATGGCCCGGGCCTCTTCATCCAGGTGTTTTCTCTCGGTGACGAAAACCGATGCGCCCAGCCCGGCAGCGAGTGAGGCCAGGCCTTTGCCGCTGACTCCGGATCCGATGATGGTGATTTTTTTTCCCTGAAGATTATTCGCTGGTTCCATGGCTATACACCTCTAAAGACCGGGGAACGTCAGTTCCCGAAATATGACGAAAAAAGGACCGCCGTAATGGCCAGGCCGACTCCGTGAACAAGCCAGAACCTGGTGACGATATGGTTTTCTCTCCAGCCCAGCAGCTCGAAATGGTGGTGCACAGGGCTCATGAGAAAAACCTTTTTTTTGAAACCGTAAATCGCCGTCAGCTGCGCGGAAACCGAAAGGATCTCAAGCCCGTAGACAAACCCGAGAGGAATGAGGGCGACAAGGCAGTCGCCGTGTATGGCAGTGCTGACGATGAGACCTGCTATAAAATGGGATCCCACATCCCCCATGAAGACTTTTGCCGGATAGGCGTTGTGCCAGAGAAAAGCGGCACAGAGGCCGAGCCCGGTGACGGCGCCGTAAAATGCGGAGCCCCGGAGTGGAAGCCAGAGAAGTGCGCCTGCCATGGAAATGACACACGCCCCTGCAGCGAGGCCGTCAAGGCCGTCGGTCACGTTGACCGCATTGAGCATACCTATGGAAAGAAAGGCTGCAAGGGGGACGGCAAGCCACGGAGAAATAAGGATCCCGGGCCAGATGCTAATTCCCCGGGAAAGGGAAATCCATATTACCCAGGGAAAGACGATGAAAACCTGAAAGGCGAGCTTGTAGAGGCTTGGAAACCCTTCACTTGACTTTTTGCTGAATTTTATCCAGTCGTCCGCAAATCCCACTGCGGCGGAAAGAATGGGAAAAAACCAGAAAAGTGCCAGTTCACCCGGAGCAGCGTCTGAGAACCATCCGGCCAGGAGGATGGATGCAAGAGCCGTGGCGATGAACACGATGCCTCCCATGGAAGGAGTGGATGACTTGGTCTCCATGTGGCTCTGGATGCCGTAGGCCTTCTGGGCGAGGGTTATCTGCCGGCGGTTTAGGGCGTGAATCCACCTGGACTGAAGGAAAATTTCGAGAATAATGACCACTGAAAAAATAAAAATGAATTTCATGATGACCCCTCCCGGCAGAGAATATCTACAAGCCTGTCGAGCCGGTTGCCGTGGGATCCCTTGATTACGATGGCGTCACCTTTACCCAGTTCCTTCCCGAGACAGTCTCCCAGCTTTTGGAGACTGTCGCTCCAGAGGACAAGGCGAGGTCCTGCCTGACCGTCGAACGGGGCAATCCTTTCCCAGGTTTTGCCCACAAGCCAGACGGTATCGAAAGAACGGAGAAGGGGCAGCAGATCCCGGTGGAAATCATCGCCTCTCTCCCCGAGTTCAAGCATTTCACCGACGACCGCATAAGTGCGGCGCGTCTCCATTTCGCCTGCTGCCCTCAAAACGGCCGACATGGAGGCGGGATTAGCATTGTAGGAATCGTCGATGAGGCATGCTCCTGAATTGAGGGTTCTGATGAGTCCTCGTCCTTCAAGGGAATGGGTCCCTTTTAGAGCTGCAGCGGCTTTCTCTCCGGGAACTCCGAGCCGGGTGCTTATGCCGATTGCAAATGCCATCGGGTAGGCTGCGTGTTTTCCGAAAGCCCCGGATTGTACGGCGAGGATATCCCCCCCGGGGATTTCAAGGGAAAAGGAAAGTTCAGGGATGCCTTTTTCGATGGAAAAAACCGGGGCAAGTATGCGGTAATCGCACTCCCCCGTTCCTGCGGAGAACCCGGCAATTCCTGCCGGAAGCCGTGAAGCCGCCCTGACAAGAAGAGGATTGTCTCCGTTGAAGAAAAAGGACTGGAGAGCAGATGATCCGGCGATCTCCATTTTGGCCTCGAGCACACCCTCCACCGATCCGAACCCCTCGAGGTGGGCGGGCGCCACTTCAGTGATCACGGAAATGGTGGGAGGGAAGAAGCGGACCATTTCCCCGATTTCTCCGGGGTGGTTGGTGCCCATTTCAAGCACGAGAACCTCTGACTCTTCCGGAAGGGCAAGGATGGTCATGGAGCACCCGATGAGAGTATTGTAGCTGTGTTCCGCTGAATGGACCTTCATGGAAGTTTTCAGACATCTCACAAGATAGTCCCTCGTGGTTGTTTTGCCTACGCTTCCGGTAATTGCTATGACGTGCAGTTTTTTACCATGGCGGGAAAGCCGCTTTTCCGCCATGGCGGGAAGGGCCTTGTAGGTATCGCTGACCTTTACCGAGGCGACCGGGGAGGGAATGTCCCGGTCTTCCTCGCAGATGATGAGGGATGCTCCGCGGGCTATGGCATCGGGTATAAAGGTGTGCCCGTCTGTGTTTTCTCCCCGGAATGCGACAAAGGCGTCTCCTTTCCGGACCAGCCTGCTATCGGCGAGCAGTCTGCCGGAAAAGACACCGTCGGGGCCCCGCAGTTTGGAACCTGCGAGTTCAGCGATAAAAGAAAATGTGTTCATTCCCACGTCAAGCCTCTCTCCTGAACCCAGTCAAGGACAGTCTCTCTGTCTGAATAGGGTATGGTCTGATTTCCGATGATGAGATATTTTTCCGGCCCTTTCCCGGTGACGGCAACCACATCTCCGGCCCGTGCTTCATCAAGGGCTCTTCTGATTGCCGCTTTTCTGTCGAGGATAATTTCCGTTTCAGGTTCCCTTTCTGAAGAACGGATGCCTTCGCAAATCTGATCCGCAATATCGCCGGGATCTTCGCTCCTCGGGTTGTCCATGGTGACGATGATCCTGTCGCAGAGCCGGGCGGCGGTCATGCCGAGAGAATGGCGGTTCGGCTGGAATCGCTCCCCTCCGTGGCCGAAAACGGCGAAAAGTCTGCAGGCGCACATGTTCCGGAGTTCGGACAGTACATTTCCCAAGGCCGCAGGGGTATGGGCGAAATCAATTATCACGCAGACTCCGCTGGAAAGATAATACCGCTCCAGTCTTCCCGGAACCTGGGGCATGGTTCTGAGCGCGGCGGCTGTCCTTTCGGGATTCTCCACAAACGGCTGAAGAATAGCGATCGAGCCCAGTGCATTATACACATTGAACCGCCCCGGAAGAGGAAGAAAAACCTTCAGATCTTTCTGCCTGCCGGGCAGGCGGACAGAAAATTCATTTCCTGAGGGTGTTGCGGAAAGAATACTTCCCCTGACGCCTTCGGCGCTGTTCTCTCCAAGGCCGAAAGGGATGAGTTTTCCCGGAAAGGCGGAGAGCAGCATCCTTCCATGAAGGTCATCCATATTGGAAGCTCCGTGCCAGCCGTCCTTCATATACTGTGAAAAAAGACGGCTTTTCGCCTGAAAATAATCCTCAATGGTCTTGTGATAATCCAGGTGCTCTTCGCTGAGATTCGTGAAGACGGCACCGTCGAAGGAGCAGCCTTCGAGTCTTCCGAGAGACAGTCCGTGGGATGACGCTTCCATGACGCAGGCCCCGCATCCGTTTTTCACCATGGATGCAAGGGAACGCTGGATTTCATAGCTTTCCGGGGTTGTTCTTCCGGCATCTTTCTCAACGGCGCCGTCGTTGTATACAATGGTTCCGAAAAGGCCGGTCCTGATTCCCAGGGATTGAAGGATATGCCGTATCATCCACGTCGTGGTGCTTTTTCCGTTGGTTCCGGTAACGGCGAACATTTTCATACTTGAGGAAGGATATCCGTACACGATCGAAGCGAGGCGGCCCATGTCCCTTCGGACATCGGAGGTCAGCAGCTGGGGGACAGGGAAGGGAATCTCCCTGTCGGTCAGGATGGCGCATGCCCCCTTTTCTACCGCTGCAGCCGCAAAATCAAGCCCGTCTCTCTTTTCTCCCCTGACACAGCAAAAAACGGAACCTGGAACGACTTCCCTGCTGTCTCCCGTGACCTGCTCCAGTAATGGCGGGTTCACCGGAAAATTCCGGACGGCCGGCGATGAACCGTATTTTTTTCCGAATTGATCCAGAACCGAGTTCAAGAACGGCATATGGCTATCCTCCCCAACCGATGCATGCAAAAAGACCGGTCTGGAACATATCTTCCACTATCCGGCGGAAAACAGGGGCGGCAACATCGCCGCCGTAATATTTCCCCTTTGAGGGTTCTCCTATGACCACAAGCATGACATAGTCCGGGTTTTCCTCAGGCCAAAAGCCGGCAAAAGACGAAACCCACTTTCCCTTTTTGTATTCTCCCTTTTCCGCCACCTGGGCCGTCCCTGTTTTTCCGGCGATGGAAACATAGGGAAGCCTTGCCATCTTGCCTGTACCGCTTTTTACCGATTCCTTCATAATCGATGAGAGCCAGGAGGCGGTTTTCGGAGAGAGGACTTCGCGAACGAGTTTACGTTCACCCTTGTAGATAATCCGGCCTGTCGAATCCTTGACTTCGGATACAATAAAGGGCCTGAGGAGAAAACCTCCGTTGGCTATAGCCGCCATGGCGTTGGCCAGGTGGAGAGGCGTGACCGCAAGTCCCTGGCCTATTGAAATATTCGAAGGAACAACCCCTCTCCATTGTTCCGGTGTGGCGAGAAGGCCGTCTTCCACTCCGTTGAGCTCCACTTCAAGTGGTTTGCTGAAGCCCCATTCCCGTACTCCATGGTACATGTCGAAAGGCTTGACCCGCAGGCCGATCTGGGCCATGCCCGTATTCGAGGATTTGATGAGGATTTCGGAAACGGAGAGTCTTCCGTAACTTCTGTTGCTTGCTTCGGAAATATGACCATCAGCAACCTTGATTCTGTAAGGACAGTTGAAACTTTCGGATCCTCTGACGGAACCTTTTTCTATGGCAATCCCCAGGACGATGGGTTTGAATGTGGACCCCGGCTCGTACGTGCGCCCCGTGGAGTTATTCGCTATTCTCTTCATGTTTGTCAGGTTCTCCCTCACGTTGGGGTCGAAAGACGGCCAGCTGGCCATGGCTACGATGGCTCCGGTTTCCGGGTCCATGCAGACAATGCTCCCCCACTTGGCTCCGTGTTCCGCGATGCCTTCATCCAGACGCTTCTCCACGATGAACTGGATTCTCGAATCTATGGTAAGCCGGACCGATCCCGGTCCTGCAGGGATACCTTCGTCGGAATGGCGGCTGATATCGAGGGTACGTCCAGACGACTCCTTGGCCAGAATTTTGATTCCGGGAGGAGAAAAAAGCACTTTGTCCCACACCATCTCTATTCCTGACAGCCCTCTGTCGTCCACATCACAAAATCCAAGGACATGGGAAAGAAGGCTTCTGTTAGGATACAGGCGCTTCTTTTCGCTTATTTCGTAAATTCCCTTGAGATTCAGTGTGCGGATTTTCGCTGCTGTTTCTTCATCCACTTTTCTGGCAAGCCAGAAGAAACGGCCGGGCATTGCCGATGAAATGGTGGCGACAATGCTGTCAGGAAGTATGTTCCGGAGTTTGGGACCGTTTGAGGGATCCCAGAAGGCGGGATCGAGGAAGAAACTTGAAGAAGGAATTGACAAAGCAAGGGCATTTCCGTTGGCATCGAGAATAGAACCCCTGTTGGTGCTGACGGGGACACGGCTCCAGTATTGCCGCCGTGATTGTTTCTCCACGCGGGGATCGGGAAAAAGCTGGAGAGAGGCTACTCTCCAGAAAAGAACCGCAAAAAAAAGAAAAACAAGAAACCAGGGGGAACCCCCAAAGCGCTTTAGCAGCATGTTCAGTCCCTCCGAGGTGCGTCACAAGGCGATCATTCTCCTGCCATCGCTTTTTCCAGGAAGAAGTAGAACCAGCCTTCCGATTCTTTTCCGGCAGCTTCTCCACCACTGTTGACCGCCGGGGCCCCATCCGCGAGAAGAGGTCCGTCCAGGCGAAGGGTTTTGACATTTGAAGCATACGTCATGCCGAGCTGTTTTTTTGAATAGCCATACACTCTTCCCGGAGAAAGAAGAGCCGACAGGTTCTGTTTGAGAGAGATCTGCTGTGCCTGAAAGGATTCAATCTGGGAGTTTATGCTGTTGAGCCTGCATTCAAGGCGAAAACTGTACAAACGAAGAATCCCAAGTCCCATGAACGATCCGAAAACGACAACGGCAGAAAAAATAAGATAAGGACAAATTTTTCTCAAAGAAAAAGAGGGAACTGCCTGATCATCTCTCTGGCTCACCATTTGGGTTTTGTCTCCTTTCCCGGCTCGTTTGTGACGAAAAGCCGCAATTTTGCGCTTCTGGCCTTGTAATTTCTCTCTATTTCTTCGTCTGAAGGAATAAGAGGGCGTTTTGTTTCGATGGTTCCCAGGTTTTCCTTTTGTTTTTCTCTAAAAAAATGTTTTACAATGCGGTCTTCGAGAGAATGGTAGCTTACAACAGCTACGGAAGCGCCGGGACGTACCAGTTCAAAAGCTCCGGAGAGTCCCTGTTCAAGAACGGCAAGTTCGTCATTGACGGCTATCCGGAGGGCCTGGAACACTTTTCGTGCCGGATGCCCTCCCATTTTTCTCTGAACGGGAGCGGGCAGTGTTTCCCGAATAACGGACACGAGCTCTCCCGTGGTTTCAATTTTCCCCCTGTTTTCCCGGTGGCGCAGTATTCCCCTGGCAATCTGCCTGGAATAGCGCTCCTCACCATATTTCCAGAAAATGTCGGAGAGTTCCTTTTCAGTCCAGTTGTTCACAAGATATTCAGCCGTCAGGCTGAAATGCCTGTTCATTCTCATATCAAGGGGGCCGTCCGACTGGAAAGAAAATCCCCGGTATCCTTCAGAGATCTGGAGGTTTGAAACCCCGAGATCGAAAAGAATGGCGTCGAAAGGACCGGCATTCCCCGCCAGTTCAGCTGCTTCCGCGAAATTTCCGTGGATTGGATGAAATCTGTTGCCGAAAGGCTCAAGCCTGTCGGAGGCAATTCGTATGGCCTCATCGTCCTGATCGAGTCCCCACACTTGAACTTCTGGAAATGTTTCAAGAACGGCCTCTGAATATCCTCCGAGACCAAGGGTGCAATCGAGCACTTTCCCGACCTTCGGGCGGGTTTGTAAAAAGGCCAGGATTTCAGCGATGAGAACGGGGATATGCTCCGTCAAAATCCTTCAACTCCCTCGGCTATTTCGGAAAGTTCCCCAACCATCTCTTCCCTGTATTCATTCCATCTGTCGCGGTCCCACAGTTCCACGTGATCGTTCACTCCGACAAAAACGACGTCTTGGGAAAGGTCGCCGTGCTGGCGAAGAACCGGAGGAAGCAGAATTCTTCCTGCGGAGTCAACGGGGAGTTCATGTGCGCTTGAAAGCATCACCCTGAGGAGTCCGCGGGTCTTGCTTTTTGAAAAGGGGAGATCCTGGAGTTTTGTCATGACATTCTCCCACCTTGAGCGGGAATAAAGGGAAACGCACCTGTCGATGCCGATGGTGGAAATAACGCACTCTCCAAGCTCTTCCCTGAACTTCGAGGGAAGAACGATCCGCGCCTTGGAGTCGATTTTGTGTTCGTATGTTCCCACCAGCATGGGACTTCCTCCCACTTTGCGACATTTTCCCCCACTTGCTCCCACCCTACCACCACCACAAAAAAATAAATAGGCCTTTTGGCCCTCAAAAAAACGAGTAATATGAGCCAAAAGACCTATTTAAATTGAGAATATAGGGAGCATTCAATAAGCCGGGTTCTGTCACAGGGTGACCATTTATCTGAAGGTCGCCTCACGGCAACCTTTGCGCGACCGTACCCGGGAGTCGGCGGGCAACGTCTTCCTCCCCTATTCGGTCTTGCTCCGGACGGGGTTTGCCTGGCGTGAAAATCACTTTTCACCCGGTGGGCTCTTACCCCACCTTTTCACCCTTGCCCCTGCGGGGCGGTTTGTTTTCTGTGGCACTTTCCTTTGGTTCGCACCAACTGGGTGTTACCCAGCGTCCTGCCCTTCGGAGCCCGGACTTTCCTCTCCCCGAAAGGGAGCGGTCACCTAGAATACTCCCGAGAAAATTATATCACCAGAAAGGTTTCATGGGTAAACTTTGGAGGAGTTTAGTATAATATACCTCTATATCATTTTGTACCATCTTAAAGGAGAAGAGATTCCCCCGATGATTGAAAAATCAAGCTATGACTCGCCTCAATACGATATTTTCAAAGCGAATGTCAAAAAACTGACTGGCCTCGACTTGAACTCTTATAAAAACCAGATCCACAGGAGAGTTCACATGTTGATGCAACGCTGGAATGTTACTGAATACGACCTGTATTTCAAGACAATGAAAGAAAATGACCAGAAACTGAGGGAATTTCTGGACTATCTTACCATCAACGTTTCAGAATTTTTCCGCAACCCCGCGAAGTGGACGGAGCTTCGGGAGACGATTATTCCCCGCCTGATCCAAGCCAGGGGAAAGAAACAACTCAAATTATGGAGTGCGGGAAGTGCGACAGGAGAGGAGCCCTACTCCCTCTCCATCCTTTCCCTTGATGCAAAGCTTGCTGCCCAGTCCCCGGTACTTGCGAGCGATATCGACCAGGGGGCCATATCCATAGCCAAAAAAGGAACCTACCTCAAGCGACAGATCGTTAATGTTCCGCCGGAGCTTGTTTCAAAGTATTTCACCACAGAGGACGGAGGGGAAACGTATTCGGTGAGCCAGGAGGTCAAGGGAAGAGTCAACTTCCAGAGACTGAATCTTATCGAAGATACTTTTGCTGAAGACTTTGACCTCATCCTCTGCAGAAACGTGGTCATATATTTTTCAGCTGAAACCAAGACCGCCCTCTATCACAAATTTTTCAACGCACTCCGGCCGGGAGGATACCTTCTTGTCGGTTCGACAGAACAGATTTTCGAGTACAGAAAGATAGGTTTTGAATCCGCCGGAGCATTTCTTTATCAAAAGCCGGTTTAACCTGCTGAAAAGCAGAAGGAGGATCCCGTTCGGGATCCTCCTTCTGCTTCTTTCAGTGGGAGCGGACAATTTCCTTGATTTTCATCAGCCGGCTCAGCGTTGACCGCTCCTGTTCGTCGAGCTTCATTGTAATGTAGCGTATTGTTTCCACGAAACCGGGTATCAGCACGTGTTCCAGCGCATTTACCCTCCTGCGGGTCTTTTCGATTTCCACGGCCATGAGGTTGATTGCCTTTTCTTTTGCCGCCAGGGCGATAAGACGCGGAATGAGGGCCGCGAATCGTTCGAGTGCCACATCAAGGCTGCCGAGGGATGTTGCGAGGCCGTAATTGACCGGGGATCCTCCCTGCTCTACTGAATAAACAGGCACCAGCACGCTCATGACGTTCTGCATGCCGACGTGGAGATCACATTTTGCACCGGAAATCATCAGCGCCTGCTCAAGCATGGCGGGCAGGGTCTGGGCGCGGGCCAGAAGGAAGCTCTTGTAGCATTCCGCAAGCTCGCTTTCAAGCTCTTCCCTGAGGACTTTTCCCTCCCGGGCACGCTCCAGAAATGCCTTGATAAGGGCGTCCTGCTTGTCTTTTAGAAGCTTGTGGCCCCGTTTGGCCACCACAAGGCGTTTTTTCAGCCTTGAAAGCTCCATTCTGTTGGGGTTTACGTTCAATCGGGCCATGACACGGCTCCCTTACACTTTCCCAGGGACTGTTTCGGCCCTTTCCCCGTTTTTCAGCCTCGGTGCGAGGTACTTCTCAATGTAGGCATCCCGTACACGCTTCAGTTCCTTCACCGGGATGATGGTGAGAAGATTCCAGCCGAGTTCAAGTGTTTCCTCAAAGGTCCTGTTCTGGTATTCCCCCTGGCGGACATACTGATCCTCGAACAGATCGGCGAATTTCGCGAAGGCCTTGTCCTCATCCGTAAGAGCGCCCTCTCCGAGAATGACCGCGAGTTCCTTGGCTTCCTTGCCTCTTGCGTAGGCGGCGAAAAGCTGGTTCATAAGGTCTGCGTGGTCTTCCCTGGTCTTTCCCTTTCCTATTCCCTTGTCCTTCAGTCGTGAAAGGGACGGCATGACGTCCACGGGGGGATAAATGCCCTTTCTGTGAAGAGTTCGGCTCAGGATGATCTGTCCCTCGGTGATGTACCCTGTAAGGTCAGGGATCGGGTGGGTTTTGTCATCCTCGGGCATGGTGAGAATGGGAATCTGGGTGATGGAGCCGCTCTTTCCCTTGAGACGTCCCGCTCGTTCGTACATGGTGGCGAGGTCGGTGTAGAGGTAACCCGGGTAGCCTCTCCGGCCGGGAACTTCCTTCCGCGCCGCGGAAATTTCCCGGAGGGCCTCGCAATAGTTTGTGAGGTCGGTCAGGATGACCACCACGTGCATATCATGTTCAAAAGCGAGATACTCCGCTGCTGTAAGGGCGATGCGGGGGGTTGTTATCCGTTCGATTGCCGGGTCGTCGGCAAGGTTGACGAACATGACCGTCCTCTGGATGGCGCCCGTTTTCCTGAAGTCCTCCATGAAGAAGGACGCTTCCTCGAACGTGATTCCCATGGCCGCGAACACCACGGCAAAATCCTCGTGGCCGCTGATGACCGTTGCCTGCCTGGCAATCTGGGCAGCCATCCTGTTGTGCGGCAGGCCGCTTCCCGAGAAAATGGGAAGTTTCTGTCCGCGAACCATGGGGTTCATTCCGTCGATGGTGGAGATGCCCGTCTGGATGAATTCGGAGGGGAAGTCGCGGGAGAAAGGATTCATGGGCATTCCGTTGATGTCAAGCTTCTTCTCGGCGAGGATCGGGGCTCCGTCGTCAATAGGTTCGCCCCGGCCGTTGAATACCCGTCCGAGCATGTCCTTGCTGACGGGAAGAGTCAGCACTTTGCCCAGGAAGAGCAGCTTGGTGCTCTTGATGTCTATTCCGTCGGTTCCTTCGAAAACCTGAACAAGGGCCTTGTCGGACGTTATTTCGAGAACCCTGCCCCGCCTCCGTTCTCCTGAGGCGAGCTCAATTTCGACAAGTTCGTCATACCGAACGTTCTGCGTTTTTTCCACCATGAGAAGGGGACCGGACAGTTCGCTTATGGTCCCATATTCCTTAGGCAGCATCGCTTTCACCTCCCACGGGAATGACGCCGTTGATTTCCTTCCGTATCGTCTCTTCCAATTCGTCGATCCTGCCGATGTCCTTTTCCTCAAGATAGCGCATTCTGGCGATGGATTCACGAACCGGAAGCTTGAATACCTCGTTCATGGACGCTCCCTTTTTCAGGGCTTCCATTCCAAGAGTATGGAAGGAGATAATTGTCTTCAGCATCTTGAACTGCTTTTCCATGGAAGCATAGGTATCCACTTCATGGAAGGCGTTCTGGTGAAGGAAGTCTTCCCTCAGGGATTTCGCCGTTTCAAGTACCATGCGCTCTTCCTTGGAAAGGGCATCGATGCCAACGAGCCGAACGATTTCCCGGAGTTTGTCCTCTTCTTCCAAAAGGGTCATTCCTTCGATGCGGAGGCTGCTCCACTCGTCGTCGAACTTGGTGTCCCAGAATTCATCAAGCTTTTCGGTATAAAGGGAATAGCTCAGCAGCCAGTTGATCGCCGGGAAATGCCTTTGGTATGCGAGGTTCGCATCCAGTCCCCAGAAGACCTTGGTGACCCTGAGCGTATTCTGGCTGACCGGTTCTGAAAGGTCGCCGCCCGGAGGTGAAACGGCGCCTATGGCTGTTACGGAGCCTTCTCTTCCGTGGTTTCCGAGAACCACAGCCCGTCCCGCTCTTTCATAGAATGACGCAAGCCGTGTTCCGAGGTAGGCCGGGTATCCTTCTTCCCCGGGCATTTCTTCAAGACGGCCCGACATTTCACGGAGAGCCTCTGCCCACCTGCTCGTGGAGTCTGCCATGAGAGCGACGGAATACCCCATGTCCCTGTAGTATTCAGCCATGGTGATGGCTGTGTAAATGCTGGCTTCCCTGGCCGCCACGGGCATATTTGAGGTGTTGGCGATGAGGACGGTCCGCTTCATGAGAGGCTGTCCCGACCTTGGGTCTTCAAGTTCGGGGAATTCGAGCAGCACGTCGGTCATTTCATTGCCCCGTTCGCCGCATCCCACGTAAACGACAATTTCAGCTTCGGCCCACTTTGCGAGCTGGTGCTGGATCACCGTTTTCCCTGATCCGAAGGGGCCCGGGACACAGGCGGTTCCACCCATGGCGATAGGGAAGAACGCGTCCACCACTCTCTGCCCTGTTGTCAAAGGGATAACGGGAGGGAGCCGCTTAGCTACAGGTCTGGCTTTCCGTACAGGCCACCGTTGGAGCATGGCGATGTTTTTCTTTTCACCGTCCTTCTCCAGTACAGCAATAGTTTCTTCAACGGTGAAACTGCCTTCCTTGATTTTTGTGACTTTGCCGGAAGTGCCGACGGGCACCATAACACGATGTTCGACAAGGACCGTCTCCTGTACGGTGCCGAGAACATCTCCCTCGGCGACGAAATCGCCTTCCTTCACTTTCGGCGTGAATTGCCATTTCGTTTTCCTGTCGATGGCAGGAACGTCGATGCCTCTCGAGATGAAATGGCTTTTCGCCACATCCTCAATGAGGTTCAGGGGACGCTGGACTCCGTCGTAAAACTGCTCCATGAGGCCGGGGCCAAGCTCGACGCTCAGAGGTTCGCCCGTGCTTACCACCGGCTCTCCGGGCATAAGCCCTGAAGTTTCCTCGTAGGCCTGTATGGAGGCCGTGTCTCCCTTGAGTTCAATTATTTCTCCAACGAGACCAATGTCACCGATCCGAACCACGTCAAACATGCTGGCGCCGAACATGCCCTTCGCCACCACGAGTGGTCCGGAAATCTTTTCTATGGTCCCCCGTATAGTTTTTTCAGTGGCCACAGTCTATCGCCTCCAGACGAACCGTATTCTGCATTATTTCACCGCAAAGATATCCATGCCTACAGCGCGTTCCACGCTGCTCCGTATGGATTCAATACCTATTCCCAGACTGCCTTTGAGTCCGGGGATGGGGATAAAACTCGTTTCGTATTCACTGTTCAGATCGGCTATGAATTGGGAAGAAGCTACGTAACAACTTTCCTGAACGAAGACGACAGCATACTTATCGCGGGCCAGGCCGAGGAGGGTTTCTTCCACGGCGGAAGGAGTGTTGTCCTTGATGATGAAAGGCCGCACTCCCACTGCCTGGAACGGAAGAACCGTTTCGTACTCACCGACCGCTGCCATGGGATGTCCTGTATTCTTAACCGACATGACGGAACAGCCCCCTTGCCAGCGTCCTGTCCGTATCATTCGAGACGGAAACCAGAGCTATTCGTAAATTTTTCGCTTCCATTTCTTTTTTCCAGAGGTAAGAAATGACATTCTCCGGGCCGAAAGCCAGGTATTTTGCCCTTTCCACAATGTCCGCGACGTACTCATCGAGCACTTTTTCCATCTCCACAACGAGTGAATTCAGGTTGTTGATTTCCTGAACGTGGGAAAACGCTTTTGACACATCTGCGAAGGAAAGAATTTTGCTCCAGCTTTCCACCGGCTCAGAAAAGAGGGAGAGAAGCTTTTCCCTGGAAATAAGGCCTCCGTCGTGAAGAAAACCGGCGACTGCTCCAGTTTCCATATCCATTCTTTTCATCCGCAGCAGGTTCCGGACGTTTTCCGCGTCGATCTTTCCCCGAATCCACATCGATGCCGCTTCAATGCCCGTTGCAGCCCCTAGCTTCCTCATGGCTGAGAACAGGCCCCCGTCAAGAAGCTTTTCCACTTCGAGAATGTCTTTTGACTGCTCCCAAACGGAAAAACAATGAGGAACGAGTTGATGAAGACCGAAGGGAAGCAAGCGGAAATCTTCGCTTTCCAGGGCCATGATAAGGTCATCAACCGGGACGTTCCCGAGAGAGGTCAAGAGATCGAATCGTCGTTCTCCTCCTTCGCGGACCAGGAGAGCGCTCTTCATAAGAACTTTGACATTGTGAAAATCATAGGGCAGGCGGCAGAGTTGGACCAGGGCCGTGTCAGGAACAAATTTCTGTACTTCCCCATAGACATGAAGAAGCTCCGCTTCGATGGCCCTGTCGAATTCACCGCTGCCTTTCAGCTCCATCAACCAACTGGAATAGACTGTTTCACTGAGGACTTTCAGCGCCGAGTCAAGGTCTTCGCTTTCCAGAATACGCTGCAAAAGAGCCTCTTCAAGAAGGCGTCCGGACATTGCCCGGAGCCGCGCAACCGCATACCCATACTGCTCTGCCGGAGCCATGGAGCATCACCTCCGGCTAGGCTGAAAACAGCCGTTTGACAACGCCTGCCTCAATATCGTCCCGTATCCAGCGAATGAGCATTTCCCAGGAGCAATTCGTCTCGATAGCGTCTTTTTTCAGGATAAAACCACCCGAAATGGGCGCCTTTTCCTCTCCGAGAACCAATTTTTTCCCATGCTTTTCATTGAATCCGGCAAGCCATTCCTGCGAGATATGCTTCTCCTTGTTTGAAACTATCACTGTCTCATCTCCTGTTTCCGTCGCTTTCAGGAGAAGGTTTCCCACCAGAGAGAGATATTTTTCTCCAGGAAGGAGTGAAAGCTGGGAAAGGGCCTGGGAGAAAGCATCGGCAATGGTCTTCTGTTTCTGGCCAAGCTCGATCTTCTTAACATCGAGGGCCGCCACGATCTCTCTTCTTCTGAGGATTTCCGGCTGTTCTTTACGGAATCTTTCGCCGTAGGTATCTTCAATTTTCTTGATTTCACCGTCGGCTTCCTTCTTGATAGACTCCACTACGGAACGGGCTTTTTCAAGAATCTTTCCCGCTTCCTCCTGTGCGTCCGCTTCTATTTTTTTCTTTATCTCCGCCAAGGACATTGAATTTACCCCCTTGACAGAATTAGAGCTTGATTCCGTTGAGGAGAATGATGCTCATCAGAAGAGAAAGAACGGCGTATGTTTCGACCATCGCAGGGAGGATAACGGCCTTTCCTGTTTCTTCGGGGCGTTTTGCAATCATCTGGATGCACGCCGCAGAGGTTTTGCCCTGGGCGATGGCCGAAAAGTAACCTCCGACAGCAATGGGAAGGCAGGCGAAGAAGATTGCCAGCCCCTGCCACACGTTGACGCTGATTTCGGCGCCGCCTCCAAGAAGCCCTACCTTGAGGATGGCGAAGAAAGCGATAAGGAGCCCATAAATTCCCTGTGTGCCGGGAAGAGCCTGCAGAAGGAGGACAAGGCCGAATTTCCCCGGATCTTCGGTCATGACGCCGGCTCCCGATTCTCCGGCAATCCCGACTCCGATGGCAGACCCCGCTCCTGCCCATCCTGCGGCCATAGCTGCTCCAAGTATTGCCAATGCGATTCCAAGAAGATCCATAGTATTGACACGCTCCTTTCAAGCTATAGAAATTATTCGACAGGCTCTTTCTTGATTGAAACGTAACTTGTCTTGTAGGTCAGGGGAGCGAAGACCCGTCCCCCTCCTGTATAGAATTTGCTGAAGAACTCTACGTACTGAAGTCTCAGGGAGTGGACAAATGCCCCGAGGACATTTACCGCGATGCTGAATATATGCCCTCCGATGATAAGCAGGAGAGCGAGGATCCATCCGATGAACGGGATATCTCCGGCCAGGCCGGCAAGCATGTTGATGATTACTCCGACTGCCGATGTGGCCAGGCCGAGGGCGAGAAGACGGCTGTAGCTGAGGACGTCACCAAGATAGGAGGTGACGCCGTAGAGACTCAACAGGCCGGAGACTGCTTTTGACAGGAATCCTGTCTTCTCTCTCCCCTGTGTAGCGAGCAGGATGACTGCACCGGCTATTGTGAGCGTCTTGGCCAGAGGTTCCGTGCCGGTGGACAAAAAACCGCCTGCGCACCCTCCCCACAGAAGCAGCCCGACAAGAAAGACTATCCAACCGCCGGTATCGGCAAAGGCTCCCATGTAATTCTTTTTTCGAAGAGCATCGTAGAAAGCGATTCCAAGCCCGAAAAGAAGCTGCACAACTCCGAGAGCAAGGGAAAGACCAAGGAATGTCATGGGATCTTCCATTGGATTGAGGATTATTAGAGAGTTTTTCAAGGGGCGGAGAAAAGAGAAAATACCGAAGGCATCCACGAGATCTCCGAACCAGCTGCCTGTGAGCGCACCTACGACAACCGTGGAAACTCCGGAAAGGACGAAGAGATTGAAAAACCCCCTGAAACTGGTGGGCATTCTCTTGAATTTCCTCAGAAACCAAACGAAAAACCCGATCATGATCAGGCCATACCCGGCATCTCCGAGACACATCCCGAAGAAAATAAAGAAAAACGGTGCAAGGAGCGGCGTCGGATCAATTTCTCCGTATTTTGGAGCTCCGTACAGCCGGGTGAGGTTTTCGAAGGGGAGGCACCATGGCGGGTTGACAATGAAGGACGGAACGTTGTCATCGGGCCCCGGTTCGGAAAGAACGAGTTCGATCGAGGAGTCATGGACGGAAAGGGCTTTTTGCACTTCTGGAAGAGCCGATTCGGGTATCCATCCCCGGAGCATGACAACCTGATCGGTGGCGTTTCCAGAGCCCAGTGCGCTGTACCTGTCGCGAAGAACGGAATAATAGTCGCTCAGGGCACGCACGGTTGGAACCCATAGGGCGGCAGCCTCGGCGGACTTGCCCAGGATTTCTTTTTCCTCTGCCGCGAGAGCGATTCTTCTTTTGCCTAAGAGGGCAAGTTCGTCAGAAACCCCGGACTGAAGCCCGGGCGGAATTTCAATACGGTTAAATGAGTGCCGGGCGTTGAGCTCCGATGCTTTCTGGGAGACTGCTTCATCGAAAAAGAGGGCAACAGTGCGCTCTTTTTCTTTCTCCGCTCCCGGAGCGACATAGACTTCACCCATAGTGCCGAGAAGAGACTCCGCCCCCCGTCTCCAGGGTTCCACCTGTTCTGCGGGTATGGTGCCCAGAATGCCCCTGACGTGTTCTGTTCCCGTGGAGAGCAGTTCGAGGGGGTATGGAAAATTCTTCAGCGAAAGAAGAAGAATTTCCGTGGAATCAATCTGCGAAGACTCAGACCGGATTTCCATGAGCCTGCGCTCGAGTTTGCGGATATCCTCTGCAAGTGCAGGGATGTCTGTCCGGGAATCAAGATCCCTGGTTTGGTGGAGTGAAAAAACTTCTTTCTCTCCCATGGAGCGGGCCATTCCGGAAATGGGATCGACAAAATGCGGTTCCAGGAAACGGAGGAGAAACCGTGTTTCTCCAAGAAGAAAATCCACCCTGGAAAAATCTGGATGGGTAATGACCGGTCCTTCCGATTCATCATCCGAACTGAAGGGGACTACCTCGTACGATCCGGTATTTTGAAGGGCAGATAAAACCCCATCCACGTCGGACTTGTGGATGTAAAACTCGGCTTTTGCTATTTTAGCCACGGCCATATCGAGAAATCACCTCTTCCGCAATCCATTTCGCCGTGCTCGGGACTTCTTTTCCGAACTGCTGAGCGAGGTTTTCCGCATTTTTTCTTCCGGCTTCAACGGTTTTTTGCGCCTTCTCTTCGGCTTCCTTTTCAACGGAGGCTATTTTTTCCTTGTACTGGCGGAAGGCTTTCTGCTTGGCTTCCTTCACCCTGCGTTCGGTTTCGCTTTTCGCTTCGTTGACCATTCGGGCAGCTTCGTTCTTCGCATCCTTGACCGTCTCCCTGGAACGAGATTCGACTACCTTGATCTCCTCAGCCAGATTTACTGCCATACACTCCACCCCCTTTCGAAAAAAAGTTTGTTCGATGTCCAAAGTCTCAACATAAAAACATAGAGTATTTTATTACTACATAAAATTCGTGTCAAACTTAACAATATGTCCAGAGCATAGAGGAATTATCGAAAATAAACATTCTGATTAGCGAAACAAAGTTTGGGGAAAAAGGAAAGAAATTGGAGCGGACAACGGGATTCGAACCCGCGACCCTTAGCTTGGGAAGCTAATGCTCTACCAGCTGAGCTATGTCCGCTCTCTTGTCAGACGAAGGATATTATATCCGCCTCTTTTTCTTTTGGCAATACTGATGGCACGAGATGGCACGAATTTTCTTGCCGGATCCAGACTTTTGTACAATCTGCTGTTCTCACCCCGAAAAACGGAATGGCTAATGCTCAAAATTCCGGTGTCCTCCGGCAGGGGCATCCCCACATTTCAAGGAGATATGACAATGAAAGCGCTTCCGAAAGCAGGTGCTGTTTTCCCGATGAATTTCATCATCTCCGAAAAGCCTGTGAAACCCTGGTTACCTGCGGGCGAAGCGAACCGCCGTTTCTACGTGAACAGTGTGTGGGAACATGTCAAAACACTTGATTTCCAGGGGAAAATATCCCCCTTCCCTGAGGAGAGCGCCGTCCCGTGCCAGGGTTGCCGGGTTGCAGGAAATGTAGACGATGTTTCTGGGTGCGATGGTTGTGATGAAACGGATTGCCTCCCGGCTGCACCCTGTCCTGGGGGGATCGACAACGACCGTATCGAAGTTTTCCGAAAGGGATGAAATGTTGTCTTCAACCGGTCCAGGGAGGATTCTTATCTTTCCGGACAGGCCGTTGGCTTCCACATTATCTTTCATCCTTTCCACCGAAGGCATCCACTCCTCCACAGCCGTTACCGAAGATGCTCCTTCCGCAAGGAAGCAGGTAAGGGTACCGATGCCGCTGTAGAGTTCGAGGACTTTCTCCGTTCCTTCCTGCCCGGCCATTTGCGCCGCAGTTTTATAGAGTCTGGCTGCCTGCTCCGTATTAACCTGAAAAAAGGCGGTAGAATCAAATCTGAACCTGTAGGGGGAGAGTCTTTCTTCGATCAGTCCGTCACCGAAAAGTGTTTCTGTTGTTTTGCCGACGATGACATTGCTCCTGGAAAAATTGTAGTTCAGCGTTACAGTCCGAAGGTCCTGGCACTGGGACCTGAGAAGGGGTATGAGTCTGTGTTCGGCACGTTCTTTTTCGGATTTCGAGAGCCTTCGGGCTGCGACAAGCGAGAGGAGAACGTTTCCAGTACCGGTGCCGCTTCTCAGAATAAGATGGCGGAACAGTCCCTTTCCGGTCTTTTCGTTGTAGGGAGGAAAGCCAAGGCCAGTAAGAATGCCGGAAACCGTTCCCGGCAGATTTCCGATTTCCTTCGCGAGAATGGGGCACGAAGCGACAGGAATAATGTCATGGCTTCTTCTCGCGTAATACCCTGCAGCTGTTCCCCCCTCCGCGCTTCCTATGGGAAGAGATCCTTTGTTGCGGTAATATCGCTCTATGGGGCTCGGTTCACAGGTGGGGATTTCGGGAAATGGGCCCCGGTAAATCCTTTCAAAAGCATCCCGGACAATATCAGTCTTCAGCCTGCACTGGAGGGAATACTCTGCGTGCTGGAGCTGGCATCCTCCGCACCGTTCATAGAGAGGACAGAAAGGAGTGCTCCTGCCCGGATGAGGAGAAAGTATTTTTTCCGGTTCCGCTATGGCGTACTCTCTTTTTATCCTGACGATCTTTCCCTTGATCTCTTCTCCGGGGAGAGCCCCGGGAACAAACACCACAAGTCCCTCGGAAGTGTGTGCGATACAGCTTCCGTCGCTGCTGATCTTTTCAGTTCGCAGAACGACCCTATCACCCAGTTTCACAGCCATGCCCCCAATCCAGTGTGTCCAAAAAAAACAGAAGGCAAAGGTCATTGTAATGACCTTTGCCTTCCTCTTTAACGGAAGATGTTCCTGTGAATTTTACAGGTGAACGCTGTTTTTGAAAAGAAGGTACCCTTCATCGAAGGCCTGGGAGTTGAGCTGTTTCGTTCCTTCAGGCACTTTGCCGAGAATCGCCTTCTTGATCGATTCGGGCTTTGCGATCTTCTCAAGTTCGAGAACCCTGGCGACCGCTCCAAGGGCGACCATGTTCGTGACGAGTTCTTTGCCGATTTTTTCACGGGCGGTCCGCACGATGGGAAGGTAATATACGTTGGCGTCCACCTGGGGGAAGCTGGTAACGAAGAAATCATCGTAGATGATTCTCCCTCCCGGAAGTGTTTCTCCGGCGTATTCCTCCGCGGCCTGCTGGGTCAGTATGACCTGCAGATTCGGCTTGATCGCCTTCGGGTAGTCGATAGGTTCGGTGGAGATGATCACCTCGGCCTTGGACTTCCCCCCCCGGGCTTCGGGGCCGTAGGACTGGGACTGGACTACATGGAGGCCGTCCTCGAAAACGGACGCTGCCTCTCCGGCAATGACTGCGGCAAGGATTACGCCCTGGCCGCCGGAACCCGCAAATCGGATTTCATATCTTCCTGCCATTTCACTTCCCCCTTACGTTTTCGATCAAGGCGAGGTATTGGTCCGTATATTCGGGGACATCCTTGTTGACGAATTCTCCGGTGATGATCTTTCCGGCAAGCTCCTCCGGGGACATGTCTTTCGCCTTGGCGAGGGGAACGGAGTTGTTCTTGAAGTAGTTGACGTTGTCGATAGGGGTCCTCCGGTTATTTTTCCTTCCGAACGTGGTATGGCAGTGGGTCAGTATTTCCACCACGGAGAATCCCTTCTTCTGGATTCCGTTCAGGATGAACTGTTCGGCCTGCTTGGGGTTGGCGATGGTGGAACGGGCAACGTAGGCTGCACCCGCTCCCTCCGCGAGTTTGCAGATGTCAAAGGAAGGATCGATGGCGCCGTAGGGGGTGGTGGTGGCCATGCTTCCCGCGGGGGTGGTCGGAGAGGCCTGTCCGCCGGTCATTCCATAGATATTGTTGTTCATGACGATGGCTGTTATGTCGATGTTCCGCCTGCAGGCGTGTATGAAGTGGTTGCCCCCGATAGCGGTGCAGTCTCCGTCACCCATGACGTCAATAACGGTAAGATCCGGCTTGGCGAGCTTGATGCCCGTGGCGAAAGCAAGTGATCTCCCGTGGGTGGTGTGGACCGTGCATGCATCGATATAGCCGGCCATGCGGCTCGAACAGCCGATGCCGGATGCTATGACCGTCTGGCTTTTCTTTTTCTTGAGGGTAACCAGGGCCCTGAGGAGAGCATGCATGATTATGCCGTGCCCGCATCCGGGACACCAGATATGGGGAAAAAATCGTGTGCGCAGCCAGCTGAACACTTCCTGATTAGGCATAATCAGGCCACCTCCTCAATGACAGCGAGAATTTCTTCAGGCTTGAAAAGTTCGCCGTTGACAAGGTTGTGAGCCACAACCTTGGCCTTCCCGTGGACGGCCCGCTCGACTTCGAGGACCATCTGGCCGCAGTTCAGCTCGGGAACGATAATGGTTTTCACCTTGCGGGCGAGCTTTTCCAGTTCCTTGTCGGGGAAAGGCCAGAGGGTGATGGGTCTGAAAAACCCGGCCTTGATGCCCCTGTTCCTCGCCTCGTGAACTGCCCTCAGGCTTGAGCGGGCCACGCTTCCGTAGGCAAGAACGATCACTTCTGCATCTTCGGCGGAGACTGTTTCGTATTCGACGATGTCATCGCGGAAGCGGTCGATTTTTCTCATGAGACGTTTCATTTTTTTCTCGATTTCATCGGCGTTGTTCGTGGGAAATCCCCAGTCGTTGTGGGTCAGGCCGGTAATATGCCACGTGTAGCCGTCACCGAAGGATGCCATGCAGGGAAGATCGTCTTTCGGATCCGGGCGGTAGGGAACGAACTTTTCAGGAATATCTGCGGGGCGCTTGCGGTCCACGAGCTTTGAAGGGTCAATTTTCGGCACGAGGACTTTTTCGCGCATGTGGCCGATGATTTCATCGCTCATGATCAGAACCGGTTGACGGTATCTCTCAGCGGCGTTGAACGCCTTGATGGCAACCTCGTAGCATTCCTGGACGGAAGCGGGAGCATAACAGATGGTGCCGTGGTCACCGTGGGTTCCCCAGCGGGCCTGCATGACATCCTGCTGAGCGGTTTTCGTGGGAAGTCCTGTGGAGGGACCGCCGCGCATTACATCCACAACAACTATGGGTATCTCGGCCATGTATGCGAGGCCGAGGTTTTCCTGCTTGAGGGAGAATCCGGGGCCGGAAGTCGCAGTCAGGGATTTCATTCCGGCGATGGAGCCCCCTATCGTGGCGGCTATTCCGGCAATCTCGTCCTCCATCTGGATAAATCTTCCGTTCAGTTTCGGGAGTTCTTCAGCCATAATTTCAGCTATCTCGGAAGAGGGCGTGATGGGATATCCTCCGAAAAATCGGCATCCTGCGGCGAGAGAACCGTAAGCGATTGCCTCGTTTCCCTGCCAGAAGGCAACATCAGGCATCCTTCTCTTCCTCCTTCTCTTTCACGGTAATTGCCATATCAGGGCAGATGTTCTCGCACTGTCTGCAGCCGATGCAGTCATCCTGACGGGCAGGGACAGACTTTCCGCGCACTTCATCGAGCTCGAGCACTTTTTTCGGGCAAATGTGGATACACAAGGAACAGCCCTTACACCACGAATTGTTCACCTGGACTTCGAACTTTTTGGGCAACAAAGTCACCTCCTACGGGATTGTCCAAACTGGTTCAAAAACAGAGCTGGAAAATGAGCCGGCAATTAAGCTTTATTAGTGAAAGAATATCTTTAAGCTAATCGGAGTTCAACCGCGAAATAAAATTTATCTTTTTTATCTCCATTTTTCAAAAGGGATAAAAAAGATAAAAAACCGTTACCCTATATCCGGGTCACGGAAATATCGGGCTGTGACAGCCTGGGGTGGTATGGCCTTGTCTTTGTAGAGTCCGGCGAGAAGGACATCTGCAGCCCCCCCGGGAACCGCGGCTTCAAATGGCCCGGGAAAGCTGCCGGAAAACAGCCCGGCACATTTTTCAGGTGTATCGGAAATGAACAGAACTTCCCCGGTGTCAGTTCCTGACGCAAGGAGGGCCTTTTGAAACTCCTCCCGGCTGTAGGCCTTCGGATGCATTTCCTCCTTCGGGGGCTCCCCCGTTGCCGGAAGGCTGAAGAGGGCCGAATAAACCTTGCCGCCTCCGCCCCATAGAAGGGGACAGACGGGCTGCTTCGACCTGTTCAGTCTGGTGAATGCCAGACACTCCAGGGAAGAAAGGGGTATAACCGGCTTCTCGCCGGATGCCCAGGAAAGGAACTGGGTGAATGCCACAGCAACCTTCAGGCCGGTAAAAGAACCGGGGCCTGTGACCACAGCAAAATAGTCCATATCGTCCACCTTGAGAGAAAAACTCCCCAGAAAAAAATTGACAAGAGACGGTAGAATCGAGGATTGTCTTTTTCCCAGTTCAAGATTCATTTCCCCTGCAACGGATGTTCCCTCCATAAGACCGAGGGCGGTCCACCGTGCACTGGAACAGTTGATCGACAGGATGTGACGGGTCATAGGGGAATCACCTCTCTTGCTTCCTGCAAGAATCGGGAAAGAAAAACCTCTCCCTCGCTGTTGAGAGGAAAAAAAACACATTGCCGCCGTTCTGGAGAGAGAAATGTGTCCGGAGCTGAGATATTTATTCTCCATAAAGGCCTTTCGGAAAAAAAGGCGGTCTTTTCTGCCCATTCAACGAAAAGTACAGTATCGCCGGAGTCGTCTTCCTCCAGGTCAAGTTCGCTGACGTCCCGGGATTCAAGTCTGTAGAGGTCCGAATGGACGATCCTTCGGCCCCCTGCCATGTAATGGTTTACAAGCGTGAAGGATGGGCTTCGTACCTTCCTGAAGCCGAGGTTCTCGCAAAACCCTCTCACAAGGGTGGTTTTTCCTGAGCCCAGATCTCCGGAAAGAAGAATCGTAATACCGCCGGAAATGTGATTTGAAAGCAGTGCCCCGAGACAGCGCGTTTCCTCTTCGGATTCCGTAATCACCGTTCGGGGTGGCAGAAACTTCATGTCCGGTCACCACTCCTCTATTTTTTTCTGCGAAGAACAATGATTAAGAGAAGAACACCCGAAATGACGAGAAAAAAAGAAAAAAGCATTGGAAGAATCGGGATTTCTTTCTGTATTTGCCGTACTCCAAGGAGCCAGAAAAGAACAAGGACAAACCCGGCGGCAGTATAACGAAATCCCTTTAATCGGATTCTCTCTGTTTTTTTGAGTTCTTCATCCCAGTCGATTCTTTTTCTTCTCACAATAGCGGGTCTCTCATTTCTTTCAGAATATGGGGTATTTCGTCAGCAATCTCCCGAGCGAGGATTCCGTCGCATCCGTTCGATGAGGCCAGTGATTGGGCCGATTTTCCGTGGACGTATGCGCCAAGGGCCGCACTTTCAAGGAGAGGAGTCCCTGCGGACAGAAAGGCGGCGATCACTCCGGCGAGAACGTCCCCTGAACCGGGGACAGCCAGCGCACGGTTGCCTTCCGCAACGAGATAGGTCTCCCGTCCGTCGTCGCACAGTGTTTCGGCTCCCTTAAGAAGAACCGGCCCCCACTCCTCCGCTATCCTTCTCGCCGATGCAAGGCGGTCTTTTCGCACAGCTTCAGGCAGAACACCAAGAAGCCGTGCCGCTTCCCCTTCATGGGGAGTAAGGAGAATATTTCCCCGGTGGTGCTTTTCTGCACATTTTGAAAGCCAGAACAACCCGTCACCATCGATTATGATGTTGCCTTTCCACGCAGAAAAAACAAGGCTGCAGATTTTTCCTGCCCTCTCCGACCGGCCTATGCCTGGGCCGAGAACGATCGTTCCTATTCTCTCCGACCAGCTCGAAAGAGTTGATACAACTTCCCCGTCGCTTTTCGAGAAAAGATTGTTTTCAAGGATCGCCTCCGGGAGGAAGGTAGAACATGAAGCACATGAAATTTCATCGGAAAAGAGAACAACGGGCCCTCCGCCCGCTCTCAGGAAGCCGCGGAGGGAGAGCAGAGGGGCTCCCCTGTAGGTTGTGCACCCGCCGATTACCATAGCGCCACCCCGCATACCTTTGTGGATGTCGTAAGGAAACTGGGGAAGAAACGGTTTTCCGCACGCCGCAGAAAAAGACCGGATACGAGGTATGGCGTTGATCGGTACCGGAAAACCCACACCGGCTACGATGATTTCTCCTGCGAGCTTTTTGCCCTCTCCTGTCGCGATTCCTGTTTTGGGGCAAATCATAGTGATGGTCAGGGCTGCTCCCGCACAATGGATGTCAGCGTGTCCCGAGTCAGGGTCAATCCCGGTTGGAATATCCAACGCTATAACATTTTCTGTATCTTTTAAATGAAGACAAAGCCTTGCGATTTCACCTCTCAGGAGCCCCTTCGATCCTATACCGAGAAGAGAGTCCACCATGATGTCTGCATGCCGAATCTTCCCGGCGATCTTTTCGTCGGACCAATCCGGTGAAAAGGAAACGGGAAAACCGCATTGAACGGCACGACGGAAATTCTCTTCCGAAATTCCTTTGAGGTTTCCGGCAGGAATCGCCGAAAGAATTTCGACTCTCCTCCCTCTCGAAGCGAGGTGTCTGGCGGCGACGTATCCGTCGCCGCCGTTTTTCCCCGGTCCGGTGAGCACGAGGATTTCGCCTGACGGAAAACGATTCATTATGATTTCTGCAGCGGCGGAACCCGCGTTTTCCATAAGAACAGATTCGGAAACCGCGAAGGTTTCCATGATTTCATTTTCTATTCTTCTGATATCAGCTGAAGTGAAGAAATTCATGATTTGCCTCGATGACTACCACTGCAACGGCATATTCTCCGTCGTGAGAAATGGAGAGAAAGGGGTATCCTTTTTTTCCGCCCGGAATTAAATCCTGAACCGGTTTTCCGACTTTGAGAACCGGACCGTTTTCCGTCCGTTCTACCCAGACCCCGCAAAAGGCGATTGAGTACATGGAAACCGAAGAAGCTTTTGAAAAGGCCTCCCTTGCGGCGAAACTTCCGGCAAGATGCCTGGCGGGATCGGCCTTCGAAAAGGCGTAGGTTATTTCTTCAGGATGGAAGACCCTCTTCAGGAAATGGTCGGACCGGATGGATTTTCGCATTCTTTCAACGTTGCAGAGATCGACTCCCAGTCCAACAATCACGTTCTTGCCTCCACGCGAAATTTGATTTTTACGAAGGTTATACCATAAAAAAGAGGTTCCGGCAAAACCGGAACCCCTTTACTCTTAATAATGGTGGGTGGTACAGGACTCGAACCTGTGACCTCTTCCGCGTCAAGGAAGCGTTCTTCCTCTGAACTAACCACCCAACAGAAAAGGATTTTACAGACCTCGAGACTGTTTGTCAATAACTCAGATTTCCCCCGGGGCTATTCGGACCAACGGAATAAAGATGTGAGCCATTTCGGTGGGTTCCAACCCTTCCGGACCGCAGCCCTTGAGAGTGTACCGCTGACAAGGGCACCCCAGTATGCATAGGGTGACTTGGTCCAGAGTCCCAGGATAAAACAGCAAAGACACAGAAAACCGAAGAGATTTCGATAAAACATTTTTCCTTTGCAGCCTTTTTCACCAGGGTGTCCCCAGGAGGAAATGGGGCAGGAAAAGAGAAAGCCTGGGGAAATAGGTGGTAATGAGCAAAGTCGGCGTCCATGCCAGGGCGATGATCCATAATGTCGGCGACATCATCTCGTTGATCGGTGCGTTGCCCAGTCTTCCTCCGAGGTACAAGACCGGCGCCGCCGGAGGTGTTATGCAGCCAAGACCGGTGTTGACGCCTACGATCGCCGCGTAATGGATTGGATTGAATCCGAGTTCGATGATTATGGGCATGAGGATTGGCGTGGTCAGCGTCACGCTGCTGATGTCATCCATGAGCATCCCCATGACCACGAGGAAAATGTTGATCATGAACAGAATGATCCACCGGTTGTCCGAGACGGCCCTGAAGAGTCCGAGCATTTTGCTGGGCAAATCCTCGAGAATGTACAGCCGGCTCAGCATCATGACCGAGTAGAGCATGACCATTACGACGCCGGTTGTGACCGCTGATTCCACCAGCGAATCCCACAGTCCCCTCAATGTAAGACCCTTGTAGATGAACATTCCCGTCGGAATGGCATAGACGACTGCCACAGCCGCAGCCTCTGTGGGAGTCATGATGCCTCCGTAGATACCCCCAAGGACAATAACCGGAAGCATAAGTGCGGGAAGGGCGGCGATTCCCCTCTTTTTGAAAAGGGCGATTTTTTCTTTTCCGTGAACAGGCTCCGTGACTTTCACATTGGGATTGTCCTTCACCAGCCAGCAGTTCACGAGGCAGATGAGGGTTGTCATTATTATTCCGGGAATAACTGTTGCGAGGAAACATGCCAAAATTGACTGTCCGCCGATCCACGCAAAGATGATGAGTGTGGAATTCGGAGGTATGAGCATCCCCAGAAGCGATGCGTTCGACATGACTGCTGCGGCGATTCCTCTCGGATAGCCTGCTTCTTCCAGGCGGGGAAACATGATCGACCCGATACAGGAAAGGGTTGCACAAGCGGAACCCGTAATGGATCCGAATACCGCGCAGGATATTGTCCCTACCACACCTAGACCGCCCTTTATTCTGCCGACAAGAAGGTCGACGAGGTTGATGAGTTTCTCCCCTATCCTGCCGCGTTCCATGATGCCACCTGCCATGATGAAAAGAGCGATGGAAATGAGAGCGATGCTGTTCATGGAACTGAAGCCGTAGGGAAGGACCATGGTGGTCTGGTAGCCTGCCGCCTGGGGGCCGCCGAAGAATAGAAGCCACGCCGTGGAAGCCATGAAGCTCATTGGTACGGGCACGCCTATTATGAGGCAAAACAGAAGGATAAGAACGGCGATGTAGATCATGAGTTCCCTCCTTGAATTAAGTCCCGGAGACTTCGCAGCATTCTCATCGTGAAATAGTACGTCATGAAGATGAGACCGAGAAATACTGCCAGATACGACGTCCACAGGGGGATTTGCCATACTGTGGTTCTGGGAAGCGCGATCCCTGTTCCGAGGGGCCCCATGAAGCCGAACATGAAAAAATCGTACCCGTACCATGTGAAGAGAATGCTGATTCCCGACGTGATCAGATTGCGGAGAAAGACGGTCGCCCTTTTCAGAAGGCCGTCCTTCATGTAAGAATCTACAACGTCTGCAGAAACATGGGTGTTATTGTAGGCCCCGTAGGCTCCCCCCATAAAATAAAGCCAGAAGGCGAAGAGCTTGACCCATTCCTCGAAGCCGTATAGATCACCACCTATGATGTATCTTGTAAATGCGGCGGCAGCAATGATCAGGGATAAGAGAAGCGAACAAACAACGGTGACAATTGAAAAGAAAGCGAGCAGTGCAAGATCCAGAGGGCTTTTTTTGTCAGGCCTGTTTTCTGGAAAACAGCCCATGGCTTCTTGATCAGGCATTCCTTTCTCCTTTCCGCCGCAATGGAAATGATGGCGGAGGAGTTTGAAAACTCCTCCGCCCAGTTCCAGAGGCCCGAGGGGTATTTATTTGGGAGCGTACTGTGCCTTGAATTCGTCGATCAGTTCCTTTGAGAACTTGTCAGCAAGCTTGTCCCATGTGCCGACAACTTTTACGAAAATGGGTTCCAGTTCTTCGGCAGAATAGGTGTGAACTTCAATCCCCGCCTTGCGCATGAGTTCAAGGTGTTTTTCCTGGTCCTGCTGAGCAAGATCAATGCTCATGGCCGTTACCTTGGCGCATGCATCGGCAATGATTTTCCGGTCGCCTTCGGAAAGCTTGTCCCATGTCTTCTGGCTGATCATGTAGTTGAAGTTCTCAACGGAGTAGTTGAGGTCGTACCAGTATTTTAGAACGTCCTTGAGCATGGTGTATGCAGCTGTTGGGGTCATTCCGTCCACGCCGTCGGCAACTCCGGTCTGGAGGGCTGTGTAGACTTCAGCCCAGGGAACAGTGACTGTCCTGTAGCCCATGGCTTCAGCTCCGAGCTTGTAGACGTCCATGTTGGGTATACGTACGAGAACACCCTTGTCAACGTTAGGATTCAGGGGTTCGTTCACCGGTTTGGTGCTCCCGATGCCGATGAAGCCTTCAACCTGGAATCCGAGGATCTTTACGCCGAGACGGGAGCTGAGTTCGTCCATTTTTTTGAAGAGCCAGCCGTCAGGAGCGAAAACCTTGCGGGCATCTTCGAAGTTCCGCACGAAGCAGTTGATGTAGGTGAGCTCGAGCCGCGGGTCGAACTGGCTGGGAATGGAAATGGCGGCCATGTCGATGGTGCCCCGGATCAGTTCTTCATAGACCAGGGTGTAATCTCCGAGCTGGTTTGCAGGATAGACGACGATTTCGATGCGGCCGTTTGTTTTTTCCTTAACTTCATCAGCAACCTGATGCATGAGCTTGGTTGCGGTATGCTCAACAGGAACCTGGTTCGCGAAACGGAGGGTCATTTCGGGCGCTGCAGATGAAACCGACGGAAAAGCCAGGGTAATTGCAACCACTGCAGTGAGAAGAAGCATGGTGATTTTTGTCACCTTTCTCATTATTCAGCACTCCTTTCATTTTTCATCCAGCGAATGTTGCTCTCCGAAGCGCTTTTTCCTCTACCGGCAGGCTGCTCTTTTTCACAATCCCCCCTTTTGATGACAAAACGGTTCCCCAAATGAATCGTCAGAAACTCTCCTGGGCTGTCCTGGCGATTATCTCTTCCTGGTGATGATCATCCAGGTCGACAAAATAATCGCTGTATCCCGCGACACGAACGAGAAGGCCGCGATATTCATCGGGGTTTTTCTGGGCTTTTCGCAATGTTTCCGTGTCGACTACGTTGAACTGGATATGATGTCCTCCGAGGTTGAAATAGGTTCTTATGAGTCCCGCCATTTTTTCCAGGCCTCCATCCCCGTCCAGAACTGAAGGGAGAAACCGCTGGTTCAGGAGAGTCCCTCCTGATTTGACCTGGTTCATCTTGCTGAGGGATTTCACAACGGCCGTGGGACCCCGCCGGTCGGCACCGTGAGAAGGTGAAGTACCATCCGATTCCGGTACATGAGCGAAGCGACCGTTCGGCGTCGCTCCGAGTTTTTTCCCGAAATAGATGTGGCATGTGGTGGACAGCATGTTTACATGATAGGTAGGCCCCTTCGGCGAGCGTTTCCCGTCGATGGCATCAAGAAGGGATCCGTAGACCCTTTGCATAATGGAGTCGGCGTATTCATCATCGTTTCCGAAGAAGGGAGTCCGGTTCCATATGAACTGCCGCAGTTCGTCATGGCCTTTCCAGTTTTCTTTCAGGGCCTCCATGAGTGATTCCATGGCAATCGAGCCTTCTTGAAAGACATGTTTTTTCAGTACGGAAAGACTGTCCGTTACTGTTCCGATGCCGCAGCACTGGATATAGTCAGTGTTGTAACGAGCGCCACCGTCGTAGTAGTCTTTCCCGTTCTTGATGCAGTCGTGGATGAGGACGGAAAGATAGGGGGCCGGGGCGTGGCGGGCGAACATCCGCTGGATGTAGTTGTCCGTACGTATTTTGACGTTCACCACATGGATGAGCTGCTTTTCGAACGCCCGGTACAGATCGTCAAAATCATGAAACTCCATGGGATCGCCGGAAGCAATCCCGATCATTTTCCCGGTGAGTGGATCTGTGCCGTTGTTGAGCGTCAGTTCAAGGATTTTCGGCACATTGAGGTATCCATGGAGGATATAGGCTTCTTTGCCGAAGGATCCCGTTTCCACACATCCGCTCGTTCCTCCGGTTCTGGCGTCTTCAACTCGTTTGCCCATGCCGAGCTGTTCCATGACCACCGCTTCTGAATTAAAGGCGGACGGATACCCTGAGCCGCGTCTCATAATGCGGCATGCGTGCCGCAGGAATCTTTCCGGCGTTTTCGATGAAATATGGACGCTTGCCTGGGGTTGAAGCAGCTGCAGTTCGTCGAGGACATCCAGCAAGAGGTATGAAACCTCGCTTACGCCGTCCGCGCCGTCTTCTGTCACTCCTCCGAGGTTGATCTGGGTAAAATCGTTGTAGGTGCCGCTTTCGGCAGCCGTGACGCCGACCTTGGGCGGTGCGGGGGTGTTGTTTACCTTGATCCAGAAGCAGGAAAGAAGTTCCTTTGCTTTTTCACGGTCAAGAGTTCCTTCCCGGGTCCCTTTTTCAAAAAATGGAGCAAGGTGCTGGTCGAAATGGCCTGGAGACATGGCGTCCCAGCCGTTCAGTTCAGTAATGGTTCCGAGGTGGGTGAACCAGTAGGTCTGGACCGCTTCGTGGAAATCCCGGGGGGCGTGGGCAGGAACATGGCGGCATACGTCTACGATTTTGAGAAGCTCTGCTTTCCTTTCGGGGTCAGTCGTTTCCTCCGCCATCTTCTCCGCGAGTTCTGCATGCCTTTCCGCAAAGAGAATGACAGCGTCGCAGGCGATGTCCATCGCCTGCAGCTCCTCATTTTTCTCCGTTGCCTGGGGATCATTGATCCAGTCCAGATTTTCCATGGCGCGGGCAATTCTGCTCTTGAACTCCAGAAGTCCCGTGCGGTAAATGGTCCCGTCAAGAGCCGTGTGTCCCGGTGCGCGCTGTTCCATGAACTCAGTAAAACAGCCGCCCTCATAGAGGTCAAGCCATAGTTGGGGAAGATTTGAGAAAATCCTGTCCCTCAGAGTCCTTCCTTTCCAGAACGGGACAACCTTCTCACTGTATGTCCTGATATCTTCTCCGGCTACTGTGTATCGTGTCATGGGCCGGGAATTGAGTATCTCGAAATCTTCGGCAGTGTGGCAGTTCAGTTCAGGAAAGGTGGAAACCGCTTTCGGCCTGGGACCCCGTTCCCCCACAATAAGTTCCCTGTCACCTATGTATATTGTTTTTTTCTCGCAGAGATTATAGAAATTTTTAGCCCTTAGGACCGGAATGGGGTACTTCCCCTCGTTTTCCCTGTAAAACTCTGTGGTAAGCACTGCCCTTTCAATTGAAACGCTCGGCGACGTTTCAAAGCTTTCTTTGCGAAGACACTCTATTCTCTCGTTCATTACACCCTTTATCCTCCTTTAGCCGCTTCAATATTCTGACTTCGGAATATATCGAGAGCTTCCGCTATTTTTTTATCCTGTGGCGGAAGCACATTTCCCATTTTGTATTCCATGCCGAGATTCCTGTATTTCCCCTCGCCGGTGGAGTGGTATGGAAGAATGTTGACTCCGGAAAGAGTTTTCAGGGATGCAGAAAGTTTTGCCACTGCTTCAAGATTCTCGGAATCGTCGTTTATGCCGGGAATAAGGGGCATCCTGATATTGATTCGTCCTCTGCCTCTCCGGGCCAGGGTTTCATCGAGTTTCTTCAGGTTAGACAAAATTATGTGATTACTTACGCCAGTATAGTATTCATGCTTCTTTGGGTCAATGTGCTTTATATCGAAAAGGAAAAGATCCGCAATTTTTGCCGCGTCAAGGATTGTACTTTCTTCGCAGTACCCTGAAGTGTCCACGGCCGTGTGTATTTCCTCTTCCTGCATTTTGTGAAGACAGGCAAGCAGAAAACGAATCTGGAGAAGAGGTTCTCCTCCCGAAAAGGTGACCCCTCCCCCTGATTGGTCATAAAAAGGAATATCTTTTTTTGCTTCCAGAAAAACGTCTCCGGGGGACATTTCTTTCCCGGCTATCTCAATTGCAGCAGAAGGACAGGCGTCCGCACATTTTCCGCAGAGTGTACATTTTCTCCTGTCATAGCTGAGTCGCCCCTCTGTACTCCTGCTCCAGGCGCCTGTACTGCATGATTCGATGCAACGGCCGCAGCCGATGCACCGGTTGGAATGACGAACAAGGATGGGCTGAGAGGACATGCCTTCCGGGTTATGACACCACCAGCAGGAAAGGGGGCACCCTTTCAGAAAGAAGGTGGTCCGTATACCCGGTCCGTCATGTATGGAATATCGTTTTATATCGAATATGATTCCGTTGTTCATTATTTCTCCTCTGTCCGGCTCAGCCCATCCTCCGGTTATCATGCCCTTCTCCCGGACCTCCAGTAGGGTTCGAGAAGGTCGAGGACCTCTGGGCTGTCCAGGCCAAGGCGCTCCACCGTCTCTTTCGTCGGCACGCCGTTCCTGTCCCAGCCCCTCCGGGCATATACCGCGTCCACAAGCTTCTCCCATTCGCCCCTCCGGTGGGCCTGGAGGCGGTCTATCTTCTCCTCCACCGTCAGTCCTTCTCCGGAGATGCCCGCTTCCTCGAGTTTTTTCTCGAAGTATTCTTTCCTCACGTTCCATTCGTCCGGGAAGACGGGACCGAGGGCCCGGTCGGGGATGTTGTGCTCTTTCCGCGTTCCCTTCCCCATCCGGTAGTTGAAGATCCGCTCGTAGTTGTAGACCCGCTCGGACTGGAGG
>JAHDLC010000011.1 GCA_018436595.1 Synergistaceae bacterium
GACCTGTCCTGACCAACTTCTCCAATTCTTCCCGTTCACTATCGCTTAACCGGATCGGGTAGTGCTGTTTCCTGGCCATGGTATCCTCCGTTTTTCATAAGGATACCTCATTTCCTCGCCTTCCTGTGTGGTCGACCACTACGTATCGAAAGTGACAACTCCATCCACGACCGCGGGGGAGTCGTCACTGTACCTCAATTTGGTAGAAAACGTCCGTTAGCTGAGGTCTACTTCCTTGACCTGCAAGTCAGCTTCAGCGGAGCTTGAACCGGCGTAGAATAAGTAAGTTCCCGGTTCAAATACCCATTTTCGCTGCTCATTGCTGAAATATCGGAGTTCATCAAGCGCGACAGGTATCGTGACGCACGTTGATTGTCCAGGTTCCAGATATGCCTTCTTAAAACCCTTGAGGAGTTTCTTCTGGCGATCGATCGCAGATTGTTTTAGGCCGACATACACCTGAACAACCTCAGCACCTGCCACATTGCCTGTGTTGGTTAGATCAACCATTACCAGTATGTGGTCATCCTGCTTCTCAAGGCGCGGCTCACCATATTCCCATGTCGTGTAGGAAAGCCCGAAGCCAAAGGGGTATGCTGGCTTGTGTCCCTGCTTTTCGAGCAGCGTGTAGCCATGATACAGATCGTAGGTGATCTCGGCGTCGGTGTTGCTGAAATACGGTAGATGGCTCTCGTCTTGGGGAATAGTGAAGGGCAGCTTGCCTGAGGGATTCACATCCCCGAACAGAATTTGAGGTAGAGCATTACCGCCTTCCATCCCCGAATACCAACTATGTACGATAGCCGGAACCAAGTCGTCCCATTCTTTGGTCATGATCATGCCGCCGCCGATGAGCACGACAACCGTATTGGGGTTGGTATTTCCGATGCGCCTGATCAGTTCGATTTGAGCAGGCTTGAGGGAAAGGTTCGTTCGGTCCCCGCCTTTTGCACCCTCATCATTCGGTATCGGTTCACCAAAACCCGACACCGATTTGCCCATGTTCTCGTACCCTTTGGCGACCGCTTCACCGAAGGAGAATTCGTCATTGGTATCCGGACCGATATATTCACCCTCGTCAAACTTATCATTCCCCACCGCGATGATCACGCAATCTGCCCTGGCAGCTTCGTCAGCGGCCTTATCCAGTTCACTTTCATCACAGAACACGATCTCAGCGTCAGTCCCGAAATAGTTCTGGAGACCTTCAAACGGCGTTACCACATAAGGAGCGCTGACATTGCTGGAACCCGCGTCACCGGTATTCGCCCTGTTCCCCAGTTCCCCAGCAACCAGAACACGCTTGACCGTCTTCTGGAACGGCAGTACACCATTTGCATTCTTGATCAGCACCATCGACTTCTCAGCGGCTTCCCGTGCCAGTTCCGCATGTTCCCGGCTGGCGACGAGGTCCATGCTGTAGGTCATCTTCTCCGGGGTGTTCTCGAAAACGAGCAAGGTGTGCAGCACTCGGAGCACGGCGGTGTCGACGGTTTCCTCAGCTACACGGCCTTCCTCAACCGCTTTGAGCAGGTTCTGCTGGTAGTGGATCGGCATGGGCATTTCGATATCCAGACCGGCTTCGATGGCCTTTTGGGTATCGCGGACGCCTGCGACAAAGTCAGAGATCGTGAAACCCTCGAAGCCCCAGTCGTCTCTAAGAATCTCCGTGAGCAGCACGCGGCTTTCACAGCAGTGGTCGCCGTTGTACAGGTTGTAGGCCCCCATCACAGAGGCGGCACCCGCATCGATGCACTTCTTGAAGTGCGGCAGGTATACCTCGCGCATGGTGCGTTCATCGGCCTTGACGTCCACCCAGAAGCGGGAATTCTCGATGTTGTTGACAGCATAGTGTTTGACACAGGCGATCACATTGTGTGCCTGCACCCCTTCAGTTAATGCCTTGCCCATCTCTCCTATGAGAAAGGGGTCCTCGCCATAGGTTTCCTGAGAACGCCCCCAGGCCGGGTGGCGCAGCAGGTTGATGCAGACACCGCCGAAATAATTGGCTCCCTGCGCGCGGGCTTCTTTGCCGATGGCATCGCCAATGCGTCTTTCGAGGTCCGGATCAAAGCTGGCCCCACGTGCCATCGACACCGGAAAACATGTTGATTGCCCCATCACCACACCGCGCGGACCGTCAGAGAACCGAATCGGTGAGACCTCAAGGCGAGGGCACCCGTTGGTCTCGATGGGGACGGGATTGTACATGTTCTGATACTTTTCAAAACTGCCCACTGGGTCCCAGTTGCCGTTGAGCATCCAGACCTTTTCCTTCAGGGTCATTTGCGCGAGCAGCGCCTGGGCCTTCTCCTCTACTTGCTGGCGATTCAGGGTGCAGTTTTCTTTTTTAAACATCGTTTCATCTCCAGGAGATTCTAGAAGAATACAAACAATTTCCTCAAACGCTACCAGTAGCGTTTTTAGCGCCCCTGGACGGACACATGCCAGCGGCTATCTGCATTGAATGGTTGTTGATGCCAACCGCCCAAGCGCTGTTTCAGGCGTAGTCTGGCGCTCCCTGCCAGTACATCGCGCAATTTACACCGCTACACAATCCCCTGAGTTTATACGTATCCCGACATGGAGGGGGGATAGTGAGACAGGTTTTCAGCCTTTACGCGGTAACCATGAAGACCTCGCTAACCGGCGCAGAAGTGCCCAGCCGCACGCCGCGCTCACTTGGCGAGCAGCCTCCGACCGTCACGCGAAACTCGCCGGGCTCCAGGACGCGCTTCCCGGCATCATTCACCATTTTCATCATCTCGGGGGTTACAGTGAATGTGATGACGGTACGCTCTCCGGGTTTGAGATGGACTCGTCGGAAGCCAAGTAGACTGTGTAGTGGTACGACTGTTGAGGCTTCCAGGTCGCTCAGATATATCTGCGCGACTTCTTCCGCTTCGATCGCTCCGCTGTTGGTTAACGTACAGCGGAGTGACAGCGATTCGCCTGCCCGGATCGTGCTCAGGTCCAGTGCCAGGTCGCTGTAGGTGAAGCGCGTGTAGCTCAGGCCAAAGCCAAACGGATAGAGCGGTTCTGCGGTGGCATACCGGTAGGTCCGACCGGTCATGTTGTAATCTTCAAAGGGCGGAAGCTGCTCCAGAGATTTGGGGAAAGTCAGGGGCAGCTTGCCCGATGGAGCCACATCGCCAAACAGCACGTCGGCCACGGCTGTGCCGCCCTCCTGGCCGGGATACCAAACGTATACAATCGCTTCCATCAGGTCTTCCAGTTCACCCAGGGCAACCGGACTGCCGCCGGTGAGAACCAGTACCACCTTCGCGCCGCTGAGCGCCAGTTTCGTGAGATACTCAACCTGGATCGGCGGCAAGTTAATTTGCGCGCGATCCCCGTTCTCATCGGACAGGTTGGCATGACCCTCTTCGCCTTCGAGTAGAGGCGAGAGACCCATACACGCAATGACCACATCAGCGGTCGACGCAACAGCCAGTGCTCCATCCTCAAACTCGGTCTGTTGGGTGAGCGGGCAGACCTGCTGGTAGTTCAATACAGTGCCCTCCGGCACGCGAGCGACAAGCCCCTCGACGAGGGTAGTTAGGGAAGCGTTCAGGCCATGATAATTACCAAGGACCACTTCGATGCTGGCAGCCGTCGGCCCGACGACCAGTATTTTCCGGGCCTGCTCACTGATCGGCAGGATGTTGTTTTTGTTCTTCAGCAGCACAATCGATTTGACGGCGGCTTCGTAAGCAAGCTGGCGATGTTCGGGACTACCGACCACACTCATCGGAATGGCAGCATACGGAACATCGTCAGGTGGATCAAACATGCCGAGCTTGAAGCGCGTAGCAAGAGTACGCTCCAGCGAACGGTCAATATCATCTTCTGTGATCAACCCGCGCTCAATCGCTTCCCCCAGGTGATCGTAGGTGCAGACGCAGCTCAGGTCACACCCGGCTTTGAGCGCCAGGGCAGCACTTTCAACCACATCTTTGGTCACCTGGTGGCCCTGGTGAAAATCCGTCAACGCGCCACAGTCCGACACAACGTGCCCCTGGAACGCCCAATCACCGCGCAGCGTATCGACCAGTAGCCGTTGGCTGGCACAGCACGGTTCGTCATTGGTGCGGTTGTAGGCCCCCATGACAGCTTCGACCCCGGCTTCCGTGACGAGTCTCTTGAAAGCGGGGAGATACGTCGCATTTAAGTCACGTGGCGAAACCTTCGCATTAAAAACATGGCGCAACTTTTCTGGCCCGCTGTGTACGGCAAAATGTTTGGCGCACGCCGCCACCTTGAGATACTTTGGATGATCGCCTTGTAGCCCACGCACATAGGCGGTGCCCATTTCGCCGGTCAGAAATGGGTCTTCGCCCCAGGTTTCCTGACCTCGACCCCAGCGCGGATCGCGGAAAACATTGATATTCGGTGACCAGACGGTCAGGCCCTGGAACATGCCAGTAGAGCCGTTACGCCGCAGCGCCTCGTGATATTTGGCGCGGGCTTCATCCCCGACCGCCGACGCGATTTTCTCGATGAGTACCGGGTCCCAGGTCGCAGCCATACCGATAGCCTGGGGAAAGACTGTGGCGCGCCCATTCCCGGCGACGCCGTGCAGGGCCTCACTCCAAAAGTTGTAGGCCGGGATGTTCAAACGCGGGATTGCCTGGGCCGTGTGACGCATCTGCCCGATTTTCTCATCGAGGGTCAAGCGCGCAAGCAAGTCCCCGACACGTTCGGCAATTGGACGGGAAGGGTCCAGATAGACAGTCGAGACACTTTGTTGAGCTGAGGTGGATTTGGCCATAAGTCGAATTATCCTTAATCACGACAGTGTAGTTGAGGTGGGCAACGTGCCAGCCATTGTAGCTAAACACCTGCTCCCATCCCGCAATATAATCGGTAATCAGGCGCAGGTCAATCTTATTCAATGACGTTACGCAGCCAAACGGACCGGCTGCAAATCATGCTAAGCACCAGAGGCAGTGCGCAGCCGTAGGGTCCAGAAATTAATCTACGGGGATATCCAGCTCTAGGCGGCGTCGCGGGAATAGTCCCGGATAATGCCGCCAAGTGTGTTCCGGTAGCGCAGCTTGCCCTCTCGCAGACCCAAGAGCATGACAGTTGGACTGTCCTGTTCCATCCCTTCCGACTCGAACACAGTGTCAAATGCGTCGGTGAACGTGGTGTCGTGGTCGTGGATCAGATAGCGCAGCGGCAGCTCGCGTTCCTGTAGCTCCCATGACATCTGCCGCGCTTGCCGTGCCTCGGCCTCGGTCCTCATTCCGTGGCCCGGTGCGCTGTCGCAACGTGCTGGGCGGCATCCTGCATGACTACTACCGCGACGCTGCGTAGGCTAGAATCGGGGTATCCGTGAGGTTTTTTTGACCCTACGGGGGTTTCTCCTCCGCCATTTCGTTTGCCCGCCCCGATTGACTCCTGACTCCAATCATGATACGCTGTCGGTAGAGTACCGAAACAATACCGACAGTTCACCAATAACTCGGAAAACCTTTTATGATGCCAGTCTTTGAGCCTGAATCTGACGAACAATCTGAAATCAGCATTGCCGATGTTGCCAAGGCTGCCGGCGTGTCCATTTCTACGGTCTCGCGCGTGCTGAATAATAAGCCTGACGTTGCCAAAAAAACGCGCGCCCGTGTCCAGCATGTGATCAACGAACTTGGCTATACCCCTTACGTGCAGACGGTCCAGCAGAGCAAAACCAATGCCATCTCGCTGCACTACCCACTACTATCGCAAGCCCGGTTGGAGGTCACGGATATTGAACTGGATTTCATCCTGGGGGCTTCAAGCGCTTCGGGCGAAGAAAACTTCGCTCTCAACCTGCTGACGCGCGAGCTTTCCGCACCTGAGATACTCGATCTGTATCGTACTGGCCAGCTTCGGGGCATTATTCTGATGGAGACTACGTTAGAAGATAGGCGTGTCCAACTGCTGCGCGGCAGCGATTGTCCGTTCGTGATGATCGGACGTTGTGCTGATAACCAAGACTTGAGTTACATTGATCTGGACCTGGAAGGGGCCGTGATTCAGGCGTTCGAACACCTGATCACACTCGGTCACCGCCAGATCGGCTTTCTGGGCTTCCCCACAAGCACTCACGAGCGCAAGCTTTCCTCGGCTCACCGGGTGCAGACCGGATATGAGCGAGTCGTGTCGCAGAATAATCTCCCCATTTACTACCGTCACGTCGATTTTGGTGTTCAATACGCTTATCAAGCGGCTTGTGATTTGCTGGATGAAGCGCCGGACCTGACCGCGGTAGTCATGGCCTACAGTGCGACGGTGGTCGGACTGATCCGGGCCTTGCAGGAGCGAAACCGGTCTGTCCCCGAAGATTTTTCCATTGTCGGGATAGCGCCCGGTAAGATCGCCAATCTGGTCCACCCGGCGCTCAGTTCGGTCGATTTTCCACTTCACCAGGTGGGCTACCAAGCAGTCGAAATGCTCATGCGCAAAATTGCAGACGGCACATCCGGCGTTCAACAAATCCTTATCCCACCACAGCTCGTCGTCCGCGAAACATCTGGACCCCTTCAAAAGGAGGTATGACACACAACCACCCTCATTTAGGCACTCATCATCAGCTCTGTCCGCCAACTAAACAAAAAAGGAGTTCTGTTCACATGAAAAAACTAGCGCTTGTCCTCGTAGTTGTGTTTGTCATGCTGGGCCTTGTTGGCTCAACTTTCGGAGCCGGCTCCAGCGCTCACGCCAGACGGGCCACCACGATTACTTACCTGGCTAGCCAGGACTGGATCAGACAAGGTGAGCTTGATTTGGCGGCTGAGTTCGAGGAAGAAACCGGTATTCACGTCGATTACCAGATAATTCCGTCCGATCAGTATTTCAATGTGCTGCAAACCAAACTGAATACCGGTGAGGCAACGGATATTTTTGGTGGGCAGAGCGGCAAAACCGATCTCGTCGTTAACTATGACATCACCAAAAACGCCGTAGATCTATCGGATGAAGAATGGGTAACCCGGCAAGACCCACTGGTGACGGAACAGGTTACTGTAGATGGCAAGGTCTGGGGCATGACGCTGTGGGACACGTCGGCGTCCTGGGTCATCGTCTACAACAAAGATATCTTTACCGACCTGGGCTTGAGCGTTCCCACCACCTACGATGAATTCAAAGTGGCCTGCCAGACGATCAAGGATTCTGGCATTACCCCCATCTACGAACCCATTTCGGACGGTTGGCACCACGTGCTGTGGTTCCCAGAACTCGGTCCGCGCTACGAAGAGGTAACCCCTGGTCTGGCCGATGCCCTGAACGTCAATGAAGTAAAATTTGCTGACGATGCCACCATGCTCACGGTCCTGACGCAGCTCAAGGAAATGTATGACTTGGGATTCTTTGGCGAATTTGCCATGTCGGACGCCTACGCTGATGGGCCGGAGTTTATGGCGACTGGTGAGTATGCAATGACCGTGCGGCAAACAGCCTTTGTCAACCTCGTTGAGTCCGAATTTGGCGTACCTGCCTCAACCTTTGGCTTTTTCGTGATGCCGTTGGCCGACAACCAGATTCTCAACGTGAATCCCGCTGGGCCGAGCAAGTTCATCTACTCTGGTTCTGAGCATATTGAGGAAGCCAAAGAATACCTGCGTTTCCTCGCGCGCCCCGAAAACCTGCAATACAACCTGGACAACACACCTGAATTCGCCTCGCTCAACTTCAGCGGCGTGACACCCAAGTACAGCGAGGAAGAACAGGCCTTTTTTGATGCCTATGCCGATAAGCGAGGGACCGTTTATCAGACCGCCGTCAACTACCTCAACCCACAGTGGATGGACATCGGACAGGACTTATCGGCGATGTTCATCGGTGACATCGACCCCATTGACGTGCTGCAACACATCGACCAACGCCGTGTTGATATGGCGCAGGCTGCGAATGATCCTGGCTGGGCCAAATAGCCACAACAATCTCTAGTGTAGTAACCGGGGCGGTGTGGTCAAGACACCGCCCCCTAATCGGCCCAGCCTGACACCATTTTAGCACACTCGTCCGAGACTGGGTCGAAATCATCCACTATCGAGGCGAGACATGCTGCACAACAAAGTTTATCCGTTCTATTTTGTCCTGGGTACGCTCATCTTATATATGGTGTTTTTCGTGATTCCGGCGGTGATGGGGTTGGGTTACGCGTTTACCGACTGGAATCGCTATTCCACCGACGTGAACTATGTGGGGCTGGACAATTTCAAGACACTGACATCCTCTGGCAATAACTATATCCATTATGCACGCAACACGTTTACATTCACCACTGCCACAATTGTGCTGAAAACAGCCCTGGGCCTGGCGTTCGCCCTGTTGCTGCACAACGGAGTCAGACACTTGCGCAGCCTATACCGGTTGATCATATTTCTGCCAGCCGTACTGCCGATGGTGGTCGTTGGCATCATCTTCAAATCGGTCCTGAACCCGCGTCGCGGGCTGTTGAATGAATTCCTTCGAGCGGTGGGCCTGGATGCGTGGACTCAGCAATGGTTGACCGATCCGGACCTGGCCCTGACGTCGATTGTAGGCGTGGACACGTGGAAAGGGGCGGGCTATATCATGGTGATTTTGCTGGCTGGCCTCCAGACGATCCCTACTGAATATTATGAAGCGGCACAGATCGACGGCGCTAACGCTCTCGCCCGCTTAAGACACCTCACTCTCCCCTTGTTAAGGCCAGCGCTGATCGTGGCAACCGTGCTGAACATCTTATATGGCCTGAAAATCTTCGATACGGTTTATGTACTGACGAATGGCGGCCCCGGTTATTCAACCGAAGTGCTGTATACCGCTATCTTTAAGGAATTTTCGAAAGGGCGCTATGGCGTTGGCACTGCTCTCTCCAGCCTTCTATTCTTCGTGATGGTTTTCATTGGATATTTTGTCATTCGGTTGATGGAGCAGGGGCGAACCAATGACTAAAGGCAGGCCTCTGACAGCGCTGGCAAGCTTTCGCCCGGGTCGCCTTCCGACTGCGAAAAAGGTCGGCCAACAGGGGTTCAATCACGTGCTGGCGATCCTCATCTGTCTGGTGATGTATGCGCCGGTTCACCTGGTCGTGGTGAATTCACTGAAAGATCGGACGGACGCTCGCAGCATGAGCATTCAACGCCCGACAACGCTGCACTGGGATAACTACTCCACCGTAATCGAACAGGCCAATCTGGAACAGGCGTTTTTGAACAGCATTCTTTACGCCTCAAGTTCGACCGTGCTGTCAATAATCCTGGCCGCCATGGCCGCGTATGTTATGTCGCGCAATAAAACACCTCTGAACCGGTTTCTGTATTTCTTCATCATCATGGGCATCGCCATGCCGATCAACTTCTTCACCCTGACCAAGGTGATGCAGATAACCCATCTCATTAACACGCAGATTGGCATCATCGTTCTGTATGCCGCCACGCAGCTTCCCTTCAATACCTTTCTCATTTACGGGTTTGTCGAATCGCTGCCACGCGAGTTGGATGAGGCCGCCATCGTCGATGGCGCCGGGCCGCTGCGCCTCTACTTCAAAGTGATCTTCCCGCTGCTAACCCCTGTGCTGGTGACGGCGGCGCTGCTCAGTTTCCTGGACATCTGGAACAATTTTATCTTCCCTCTCTACTATCTCAACGACAGTTCCAAGTGGCCGATGCCGCTCGCCGTTTACAACTTTTTTGGACAGTTCGAATCCTACTGGAATCTGGTCAGCGCCGACATTGTGCTGACGATACTTCCTGTGATTGCCGTTTATCTGCTCGGCCAGCGGTTCATTGTTTCGGGCATGACCGCCGGCTCTGTCAAAGGCTGAGGCCAGGAACTTTTATATGAAACTGCTGAACACCCAAATTGAGGAGAATACCCTGCTGCTCCTGACCGATGCCGGACAGCTCAAGATCGAGCCGCTCAATCCGCAGATCGTGCGGGTCGTTTACACACGACGTGAAGCGTTCCGGACCACGCCCAGTCTGATGATGCTGCCGCCCTCACCTGACCCGTTCACCGAATGGACCGTAGAGGAAGACGATCAAACGCTCCGGTTGGTTACATCTCAGCTTCAGGTGGTGATCCAAAAAACTACCTGTGCGATGACCTGGCTGGATGCGGCAGGCAATCTGGTGGTACGCGAACCGGAGCAGGGCGGCAAAATCATCGACCCTGAAAGGGATCAAACAGCCAGGTTAGATCTGGTCTTTGCGCCAGGCGAAGCCATATATGGGTTGGGCCAGCACGAAGAAGGCATTCTGAACTATCGCGGGCATTGCCAGTATCTCTACCAGCATAACCTGAAGGTCGCCATTCCTCAGATTGTTTCCACCCGCGGCTATGCTATTTTGTGGGATACCGCCTCGTTGAGTGTATTCCACGATGACGTTTACGGCTCCTATTTTTGGACCGAATGCTGTGAGGAACTCGACTTTTACTTTATTTACGGGCCAGAGTTTGACCAGATCGTCGCCGGTTTTCGCGTCTTGACCGGGCAGGTGCCGCTATTGCCGCGCTGGACCTACGGTTACATCCAGTCGAAAGAGCGGTATGTGGATCAGGAGGAATTGATCGCAGTGGTGCGGGAATACCGCGCACGCGGTCTCCCGTTGGATGCTATCGTCCAGGATTGGCAGTCATGGCCCGGCGATTGGTGGGGACAGAAGACACTCGATCCGGATCGCTTCCCCGATCCTGCCGGGCTGGTCGAAACCTTACATGAGCTCAACGCCCGGCTGATGATCTCCGTTTGGCCGCGTTTCCAAAACGACGGGCCCAACCAGTGCGAAATGCGCGACCATGGCTTTTTGCTGGGCGATGGTATGACCTACAATGCTTTTGACCCCGCCGCGCGGACGCTTTATTGGCGGCAGGCATGTGAAGGGTTGTTTAGGTATGGCATTGATGCCTGGTGGTGCGATGCCAGTGAACCGTTCGAACCCGATTGGTACGGCACAGTCAAACTCGAACCCTGGCGGCGAGCGATCATAAATGCTGAATATGCCAAGACGTATCTCGATCCGGCCTGTATCAATGCCTATTCACTACTGCATGCCCAGGGTATGTACGAGGGACAGCGCGGCGTTTGCGAGGAAAAACGGGTTGTCAACCTGACACGCTCCTACTTTCCCGGTCAGCAGCGCTATAGCACCATCACCTGGTCCGGGGATATCTCGGCCACCTGGGACGTTTTCGCCAAACAAATCGCGGAAGGTTTGAACTTCAGCGTCACGGGGGCGGGCTACTGGACAACAGATGTTGGCGCGTTTTTTGTCGCTCCGCGCGACGAGTGGTTCTGGCGGGGCGAGTACCCGAACGGCCATCTGGATGCCGGATACCGGGAACTCTACGTCCGCTGGTTCCAGTTCGGCGCTTTTTTGCCCATTTTCCGTTCGCATGGCACTGATACACCACGTGAAATCTGGCAGTTCGGCGAGCCGGGCGATCCCACGTATGAGGCACTCGTCAAGTTTCTGCGCCTTCGCTACCGGCTGATGCCTTATATCTATTCGTTGGCAGGGCTGACCACGCACCGCGATTATACGATGCTGCGCGCCTTACCGTTTGATTTCAGGACTGATCCAGCCACTTATAATATTGCTGACCAGTTCATGTTCGGCCCGGCATTTCTCGTCAACCCTGTCACAAAACCGATGTACTTCGCAGCAGATTCGACGGCCATTGATGGCGTGCCCAAAACCCGTCCAGTTTACTTACCGGTCGGAAACGATTGGTACGATTTTTGGACAGGTCAGCGGTACGTTGGCGGACAGACAATCTGCGCCGATGCGACGCTGGATACGATGCCTCTCTACGTGCGCAGTGGATCGATTGTGCCGATTGGCCCCGATATCACTTATGCCGATGAACAGCGCAATGCCCCGCTAGATCTACGCATCTATCCTGGACAGAGCGGCAGCTTCACACTGTATGACGACGAGGGTGATAACTACAACTACGAGCAAGGGCACTTCGCCATGATTCGCCTCTCCTGGGACGAGACAACGCGACGACTTACAATTCATGATCGTCAGGGGAACTTTCCAGGGATGCTCATCTCGCGGGTATTTCGGATCGTCATTGGCGACAGCCCGTACAATCACCTTTCGTCAGAAGCGTCATCGGCCCGAACCGTTCTTTACGAAGGACAGGAAATCAGCATTGACCTTTGATTTGGCTGGCAAAATCCGAACGGGAGTGTGCGCGTTCGTGCCACTGCTTTTTATGGAGACATCATGACGTCAATCGATCAGGTGATAGCGAACGGACCGTTTCAGGCATCGTGGGACTCGCTGAAGCAATGTACAATACCCGACTGGTACCAGGATGCGAAATTCGGCATTTTCATCCACTGGGGTTTGTACGCAGTGCCGGCGTTCGGCAACGAATGGTACCCGCGCAATATGTATTTGCAGGGGTCAGACGAATTCAAGCACCATGTCCAGACCTATGGGCCGCACACAAAATTTGGGTATAAGGATTTTATCCCGCTGTTCAAAGCCGAAAAATACGATCCCGATCATTGGGCGCAGTTATTCAAGAAAGCAGGGGCACGTTACGTGGTGCCCGTGGCGGAACATCATGACGGGTTTGCGATGTATGACTCGGCGTTTTCGAACTGGACCGCTGCGAAGATGGGTCCCAAGCGGGATCTGATCGGCGAACTTGCAGAAGCTGTACGCAAGCAAGAGTTGGTTTTTGGTGTCTCTAACCATCGTGCCGAGCACTGGTGGTTCATGAACGGCGGAAAGGATTTCGACTCGGATGTTCAGGATGACCATTACAGCGACTTTTACGGACCAGCCATGCCCGGCCCGAGGAATTGGGAAGACGAAGCCTGGCACAGCCGTAACTGGGAACCCAAACCGGACAAGGGGTATCTGCTTGATTGGTTGGCTCGAAATTGCGAATTAGTTGATAAATACCAGCCACAGATCGTGTGGTTCGACTGGTGGATTGGGCAAAACGCGTTCGCGCCCTATCTCCAGAAGTTTGCTGCCTATTACTATAACCGGGGCGCGCAGTGGAATCGTGGGGTGGCGATCAACTACAAGCACGAGGCTTTCACTGAAGGTACTGCGGTGTATGATGTAGAGCGCGGGCAGCTTTCCGGGATTCGCCGCCTGTTCTGGCAAACCGATACCGCCGTCTCAAAAAACTCGTGGGGCTATGTCAATAACCAGGATTACAAAACGGTCGATGACATTGTGGATGACCTGGTGGATATTGTCAGCAAGAACGGCGCGCTGCTTCTCAACATTGGCCCTCGCCCGGATGGAACGATCCCTGAGCCAGAAGAACAACTCCTACTTGGGATCGGGGAGTGGTTGGCCCAGAATGGTGAGGCGATCTACGGTACGCGACCCTGGAAAGTTTTTGGGGAGGGCCCGACTCAGATCAGCGAAGGTCAGTTCACGGATACCAAGCGGTCTGCCTTCACCGGACAGGATATTCGGTTCACGACCAAAGGCGACACCTTGTACGCGATTGCGCTCGCGTGGCCCGGTGAAACTGTCACGATCCAGGCATTGGGCCGCAAGGTTAGGTTGTGGTCTGGGGAAATTGCAGATGTTCAACTCGTGGGGCATCCGGGCAAGCTGGCCTGGCGGCGCAGTGCAGACGGTTTGACTATTCAACTGCCCGATCAACCACCGTGCCAACATGCGTTTGTATTCAGAATTAGGGGCTAATCATCGTCTGCGGACGGAAAATACCAGGGTCCGCATGATCGGACCATCTGCATTTTTGGTTCCACCGAATGGATTCATATGAGGACCTGTGTGCCCTCGACAATCACAAGGAGTACCCATGACGGAAAAACCCATCAAGAACTCGTCTATGTCACCCAATGGTGACCTTGACGCCACAAAGGTGCCCTACCAGACCGTTTATACGGGAGCCAAAATCCCGGCCATTGGCTTGGGGACTTTTGGCTCGGATCGATATTCCGGTGAGGCAATTGCCGAAGCTGTGACAACAGCGATTTCAGTCGGTTACAGGCATATTGATTGTGCTGCGGTGTACGGCAATGAGCATCTGATCGGGCAAGCCCTGCGCAATGTAACGACGGTCAACGGCATCAAGCGCGAAGAGCTTTGGATCACGTCAAAGCTCTGGAACGACAAGCACAACGAAGCCGACGTCATCCCCGCTTGTGAGAAATCGCTGCGAGACCTCCAACTCGACTATTTAGACCTTTATCTCATTCACTGGCCTTTCCCAAACCATCACGCGCCAAAGGTAGACGTATCTTCGCGCGATACGAACGCCAAACCCTATATTCATGAGAACTTTATGAAGACCTGGCGGCAGCTTGAATTACTTGTGGACAGAGGACTGGTGCGTCACATTGGGACCTCGAATATGACAGTCCCCAAGTTGAAACTGCTCCTGCGCGATGCCAGGATCAAACCCGCCTGCAACGAGATGGAATTGCATCCTCATTTCCAGCAACCAGAATTGTTCAAGTATGTGGTCGATAACGACATTGTGCCGATTGGTTATTCACCTATCGGTTCGCCGCGCCGCCCTGACCGTGACAAAACTGAGAGCGATAGTGTGGATATTGAAGACCCAGTGATCGTTCGGATCGCCCGGCGGTTAAACGTTCATCCGGCTTATGTGTGTGTGGCGTGGGCCGTCCAACATGGACACATTCCAATACCCTTTTCGGTCAAGCGCGAACAAATCGAGAGTAATTTGCACGCGGCTGTCTCAGCGCCACTCACCGATGCAGAAATGATGGAGATCAAGGGCATCGACAAAAACTGTCGTCTCATCAAGGGTCAGGTTTTCCTGTGGAAGGAAAACCAGTCCTGGGAAGATTTATGGGATATTCACGGGGAGATTACACAATGACAAAAACCATGAAAGGCGTTGTCCTACCGGGAAACAGCACGGTTGACTACAAGGAATTTCCAATACCGGAGCCAGGTCACGGCGAAGTGCTCATTCAAACGAAAGCGTCGACGATTTGCGGCAGCGACATCCGGGCTATCTACCGCGAACACCTCGGTAAAGGGCCAGAAGGGTATCAGGGTGTCATCGCAGGACACGAACCCTCTGGGCAAATTGTTGCCGAAGGGCCAGGGCTGCGGCGCTTTAAGAAAGGGGACCGAGTCATCGTTTACCACATTTCGGGGTGTGGCGTGTGTAATGACTGTCGGCGTGGCTACATGATCAGTTGTACCAGCCGCTATCGGGCTGCTTATGGCTGGCAGCGCAACGGAGGCATGGCCCCTTACATTCTGGCCGAGGAAAAGGACCTCGTGCTGTTGCCGGACGAGTTAAGCTACCTGGACGGCGCACAAGTCGCCTGTGGCTTCGGCACAGTCTACGAAGGGCTGGACCGTGTTGGCATTTCCGGAAATGATGCCGTGCTGGTCACGGGGCTTGGCCCCGTTGGGTTGGCCGCGCTGATGCTTGCCAAAGCGATGGGCGCGAACAAGCTCATCGGCATTGACGTGATCGATGAACGCCTGGCCCTGGCGCGAGAGTTAGGGCTGGTCGATCATGTGTTGAAAGCTGCCCCTGACAACGTGGCAGAGGTTTTCGCGCTGACAGGTGGTAAGGGGGTCGAAAAAGCCGTCGATGCCAGCGCCAATGATAGCGCGCGTCTCACCGCTATTCAGGCAACTCGCAAATGGGGGAAGATTCTGTTTATCGGTGAAGGCGGTACCGTGAACTTCCAACCAAGTCGGGACATTATCCATGATCAAAAGACGATCTATGGTTCGTGGGTGACAAGCATCTGGCTAATGGAAGACCTTGTTGACCGGATCGTCAGATGGGGCATCCACCCAGAGGCTCTGGTGACCCACAGGTTCACGCTCGATCAGGCTGGTGAAGCCTATTCGCTGATGGCAAGTGGCAAGAGTGGCAAAGTCGCTGTCGTGTTTGACTAACAGACTGTGGCACGGACAATATTCAACAGAATGGAGTTGTGCTCGCCGGGCATCAATTACAGGAAGACGCCATGCCTGTGAGGGCTATTCGGGACATCCGCGCTAAATCAGGCGAAGAGGTGATCCCCGAATAAAGTGTGGTTAATTCAGCGAGCGGCAAAAAAGGTCCTATACCTTGACAAACAAGCGCCTGAGACGACAATCGTCCGGGCGTTTTAGCGTGGCGGTCAAGGAACGGGGTCATGGTACGGATCGAGCGGGTCATCCATCATCCTGGTGTTGGGGATGGCGCTGGTGCAGGCCTGGTGGAAGTTGCACCGCAGCAAGGTGAAGCGATGTTGGAGGGGAGTGAAGGACCGGTTACCACGGCATTGGCGACCGAAGTCCCCAGCAGATTGTCCAAGCTGCCGGTTGGAAGCGCAGAACGAGCTGAAGCCAGAATCGCGCGAGCGTCCAGCGCCGTATGCAGCAAGCAAGAGCGCACGAGGACGTAAAAAGCAGGTGAACACGGCAGGCTGGGCGTGCCCGAACGCAAGCTGCGAGTACTACGGTGAGACGGACGCGAGCCGCCATGCGGTGATCGGGCACGGGAAGATGGGACGAGACAAGGCGATGCAGCGGCTGAAGTGTGCGGCGTGCGTGCCCGGTTTCACGAGGATGGACTGCGCGCGTACTATCATTGGATTTGCCCGTATCAGACGCTGAGCGAGCGTGTTTCAGGCGAAAGGCCACGCTTGCGAGCGCCAGCGATGGCGTTGGGGCTAGCGGACCATGTCTGGACTGTTGAGGAATTCTTACATACGCCACTGTGGACCCCTCTGGCGCGATTTGACCCTTCCGGGCCGTTGGTCGGGGCGGGCGGTGTCGCTGTGGCGGCGTGACCCCTTCGCAGGCGGAACTGGAATTACCCACACTTCCGCCGGAGACGACCGATCTCAAGGAAGAAAATAGGCCGGACGCGTTATGTAGCCATCCATGAATTGCGCCGCCTGATCTTAAGGCGGCGCAACAATCGCATTTATGGAGCTTGCCGAGCAGTTTGATAAAATTACTCGAAGAGGGCGTTGACCTCTTCGTTCGCCTCTGTGAGCGCGGTCTCAGCATCAACTTCACCAAGAGCGATCCGATCCATCGCTTCTTGCATGATGACGGTGATTTCACCACCGTAGTCAGTGATGGGGAACAGGAAGGTCCCGCCCTCTTCCGCGGCTTGCAGGGTGAAGGCGCTCACGTCAACACCCGCGTCCGCGCGTACATTCAGCGAGAGATCGGTGGCTTCGGGGATGGCGGGGAAGACCACACCAGCCTGGCCTACGATGTTCTGGCACTCGGCTGAACCGAGATACTTCACCCACTGCCACGCTTCTTCCTGGTGCTTGCTGCCAACCCAGATCGAATCGGCCAACCCATTGAACATGCTCTTGCGCCCTTCAGGGCCAATCGGTAGACGACCGAACCCGACGGGGAATTCGCTGCCCAGATAGCTGCCGATCATCCATGAGCCATCCGTGGTGAGCGCTGCTTTGCCCGACTGGAATAAGGCGAAGGACCCTAACCCGGACACGTCCGCAAACGGAGCCGCATAGCCCTTCTCCAGCCACAGGTCAGCGATCCACTGGATGGATTGGGTGAAGCGCGGATCGTCGTAGTAGTATTCATTGCCCCAGAGGCCGTTGTTGTAGGTCCAGCCGGTCGAAGCGGTGAACACGCTGAACGACGTCTGCCCATAACCGGCTGCGGTGGCCCAGTCGTTGGTAAAGCCATATTGAACGACGTTATCTTTGTCGAAGTCCGGGCTGAGGCCATTGTTGCCATTGGCATCCAGGGTCAACTGAGCCACAACCTGCTCAAAGGTGCCTCCATCTTCTGGATTCCAGGTCCACTCGTCCATGACGGCAGGATCGATTCCCGCTGCTTCGAGCATGTCGGCATTGTAAATCACAGCAACTGTGTCCCAGTCCTTCGGCAGGCCATAGCGGGCCCCATCCTTGACCCACAGCTCAGCCAGGCCAGGATAATAGATGTCGGTCGGGACGCTGTCGCGTTCCACCAACGGTTGAACATCAACAAGCTGTTCAAGCGCGACGAACTCAGGGTACTTAGCTAGATGATTCGTGAACACATCCGGCGCATCACCCGTAACGAAACCGGTTTGGACAGCCGTCCAGTAATCACCCCAACCGAGTTGTTCAATCTCGACCGTGATACCAGGATTGCTTTCCATAAACTGGTTTGCGCACTCTGTATAAGCTGGAAGTTGGTTGTTATCCCAGAGCATATAACGGATGGTCACGTCGTCTTGGGCCTGGGCCAGTCCTGTGAGCGGTACTGTCATTGCGAGTATCAGGGCGATAAAAATTACAGCGCGTAGGGATTTCATAGTATTCTCCTCTTTCTATATGATAAGTTGATACGGTATCCAACTCGGCAAGCTCCGATCGAACGATTTATTTGAAACCTGAGAACTGGATGGAATCCACGACTTTACGACCGAAGAAGATGAAAATAACGATGGCGGGTACAATCGAAACAGCCGTTCCAGCCATCAACCCGGCCCAGTCGGGCGCGCCTTGAGGCGTCTGCTCTCGGAATATACCTAGCGCAACGGTCAGCACACGCACATGCTCGTCACGCCCTACCAGCAGCGGCCACAGATATTCATTCCAGCTTCCGATAAACGTCAGGATCGCCAGCGTCAGCAGCGGGCCTTTGACCAGCGGCAGCGCGATCCGCCAGAAAAGGCCGATCCGGGTCGCGCCGTCGATAATGGCGGCCTCTTCAAGGTCTTTGTTCAACCCCAGGAAAAACTGGCGCATGAAGAAGACGGCGAATGGCGTCATCAAAAAGGTGGGCGCAATGATGCCCTGATACGTGCCGATCCAGTCCAATTCCCGGATGAACACAAAATTCGGGATAAACAGCACAATGCTGGGGATCATAAGGCCGGTCAGGTAGATGAAAAAAACAGTGTCTCTCAACGGAAACTTGATCCGCGCGAACGCATACGCCGCCATTGAACTAAAGAACGTCTGGCCCAGTGTAATTGTGCCCGCCACAATGAACGAGTTCCGCAGGAACACCCAGAAATCAAGGGTGGCAGTGGACATGTAAGAGGTCACGACGCCGTCACCAACCAAATCTTCCGTGTCGACCAGTCCCAACACGCGCTCAAAATTCTGCGTTGTCGGGTTGACTGGCGTGAGGCTTGACGTATGGCTGAACACAGACGCAGGGCTGGTTAGCGCCGTGCGAAGCACCCACCAAAACGGGAACAACGTGATGAAAAACAGAGCCAGCAGAACCAGATATGATAAGATTTGTCCGCCGCGCACTCGCGTTTGTTTGGGTGACTGAATGCCCATAGCTTGCTGGGTGATAGTCATGACTGCCTTCTCGGTCTACTGGTAATCCGCCAGGTCCGATTCACCAGAACGCAGCAGGCGCATCTGGACAATCGTGACGGTGATCAAAATGGAGAACAACACCACTGAGGCCGCTGTTGCCATACCCATCTTGATCCGGCGCTCGAAAACTTGTTGATAGATGTAGTAGATGATGACCCGGGTGGAACCAGCAGGGCCACCTCCGGTGGTCACCGCAACGGTATCAAAAACCTGGAATGAGCCGATCACCGAAGTCACCAGAACGAAGACCAATACCGGACGCAGCAGCGGCAGCGTGATTTTCCGGAATTGCATCAGATCATCCGCGCCGTCCATTGCGGCGGCTTCATAGAGCGATTTGGGGATCGTTTTCAGCCCTGCGAAGACGAGAATCGATGTATAGCCGACATGCCGCCAGATGTTGATCCCGGCGATGGATTGGATAGCCTGATCGGGCGATCCCATGAAGGGCTGCCTGCCAATGCCCATGGCTTTCAGGAATTCGTTCATCAGGCCAATCGAAGGATCGAGAATCCACAGCCACAACAACGCGACAACGACATTCGGCATCAGCCAGGGCAAGATCATGATACCCCGCATGATAGAGGAGGTAATGGTGCTGAACCGCTCGAGCATCACAGCCATGAAGATTGCCAACACCGTTTGCAATGGGATGTTCCATAAGACGTAAAGCACAGTTACCTGGAGCGAGTCCCAGAACCGTTTGTCGTCGAACAAAGTCTGGTAGTTCTCCAGCCCAACGTACTTCGCATCCGTAAGCAGGTTCCAATCCAAAAAACTGATGTAAACAGCGCGTACGGCGGGGTAGGCAAAGAAGATGGCAAAACCGATCAGGCTGGGCAGAATAAACAGGTAGCCAATCAGGGCCTCATTGTTACCGAGTCGGTTCAACAGCTCGAATAGGATGAATCTTTTTGGTTTAATATGTATTTGACTGGCAGCCATGAAATGGCGTCCTTTTCAAAACTCAAAAATAACCAGAGCTGGCATCCGATAACCTCGCTCAAGGCGTGTGGACCAGATGCGCGCCGCAAGACTTGCGGACAATGAGCTGGGTGGGTAGTTGCAGATTAGGCGTGGCGGGTTCGACGTCATTGAGTAGACCGATCATCATTTCTCCGGCGCGCTGGCCGATTTCGCGCTGCGATTCGTGAATAGTCGTGAGCGGTGGTGTGGTGAAAGCAGCCAAACGATCATCGTCAAATCCAACTACCGCGATATCTTCAGGCACTCGCAGTCCGGCTTCCTGAATGGCAGCCATCGCCGCAATAGCCATGGTATCGTTCATTCCAAAGACTGCCGTTGGCAGTGGCTTGTGCCGCAAAAGATCGCGCATGGCCTCATAGCCGCTGAGAGGAGCAAACGCGCCAAAACGCACCAGGGATGGGTCCGGTGAAATTCCCGCCGCCGCCAGGGTTTCATAGTAGGTGGTCAGGCGATCCGCCGCATGTTCAACCGTCCCTTCGGGTGCATAAGTGATACAAGCGATCCGCTGGTGACCTAACCCCAGCAAATGATTGATCGCCATTCGCACACCGGTCAGGTTGTCGGAGCTGACGGAATAATGAATGTGTTCCGACAGGTTGCCGACGATCACGACCGGGACACCCTGGTTGACAAGTTCTGCGGAAATGAACTCGCTGCCCAGCGTAGACTGCACCACCATACCGGCAACTTCATGGCCGCGCAGCAGGTTGATGATCGACTCATACTGCTGCTTATCGTTCGCGATCTCGACAAGCAAACGAAATCCGTATTTTTGAATCACCGAACTGAAACCGGTCATGATGTTAGGAAGCCAGGAATCGATGAAAATCTGCTCGTGAGGATGGAACAGCGCCATGCCAATGTTATGACTACGGCCCTGGACCAGCGACTGGGCCACCACGTTAGGGGTATAACCCAGGTCGCGGGCGATCTGCTGGACGTGCTGCCGGGTTTTCTCGCTGATATTAGCCCGCTCGACCTTGTTCAAGACATACGATACCGTTGCCTGCGACACGCCGGCGGCTTTAGCGACATCTTTGCTGGTAACTTTTTTTCGGTTCATTTTTGCTTCACTGAAACGTATAAACTGCTTTACTTAAGCGTATAAGTAAAGTATAATGGGATGGCATGGGGTTTGTCAAGTACCCAGGAAAAGGGAGATTGCGATATGCCTATTCATGCCCGTGAAAACAGTTGGATTCTGGAAACCCAACACACCGCTTATGCTTTTGGCGTGCATACCACCGGGCTGCTATCTCATCGTTATTGGGGGGCAAAGCTACCCTACCTCGATGATTATCCGGACGACCTGATTAAAGATAAGTTGGTGGCTGGGTCGACTGTTTTTGAGGAATTTCCATTTAACGGGCTTGGCAATCTTGTGCCGCAGGAATATCCGACCGGGGCAGGAACTGAATATGTTGAACCATGCCTGAAGGCAACATTTGCGGATGGCGTGCGCGACGTCTGGCTTAAATTCGAACGCGCTGAAGTCGCTGACCTCGAACTCAAAATCCATTTGCGCGATGCGACTTATCCCCTGAGAGTGACTCTGCATTACCGCGTGTGGGAAGCGTTTGATCTGATCGAACGATGGGTCGTGATTGAGAACGAGGGCGATACTCCGGTTACATTGGAGCGCATCTGGTCCGCACAGTGGCATTTCCCTATTGGGGGACATTACCGGTTGAACCACCTCAACGGGCGATGGGCTAACGAGTTCCAACTGCGCCGTGAGCCGCTGGTGGAGGGCGTGAAAGTGCTGGAAAGCCGCCGCATTACCACCAGCCACCACCATAATCCCTGGTTCGGTGTTGATCGGGGAACCACCGACGAGGAACACGGCGACGTGTGGTTCGGCGTGCTGGCCTGGAGTGGCAACTGGAAAATTGCTGCCGAAGTCACCGATTTTTCCTCAACCCGCGTGAGTATTGGCCTTAACGATTGGGATTTCCGCTGGTCGCTGGAGCCAGGGCAGTCCTTCACGACCCCCAGCAGTATCGCTGGATACACAGATCAGGGTTTCGGCGCAGCCAGCCTTCACCTGCACGACTATATCCGGGAAACGGTGGTGCCGCATGGCGGTGCCCTGCACAAAGTCCTGTTCAATTCGTGGGAAACGACGTTCTTTGATGTTAACGAATCCTCCCAGGTGCAGTTTGCCAAAATAGCTGCCGAGATGGGGATCGAACTATTTGTAATGGATGACGGCTGGTTCCATGGGCGCAAAGACGATTACGCGGGCCTGGGCGACTGGTGGCCAGATGAGAAGAAGTTCCCCCACGGTCTCAGCCCGTTGATCGAACGAGTTAACCAGCTTGGTATGGATTTCGGACTCTGGATCGAACCAGAGATGGTCAACCCAGACAGTGTGCTTTACTGCCAGCATCCCGACTGGGTGATCCACTTCCCGACCCGCCCGCGCACCGAAGGCCGCCACCAGCTTATTCTGAATATGGCAAAGCCAGAAGTCCAGGATTTCATCATCGATAAAATCGACAGGCTGCTGGCTGAAAATAACATCACGTTTGTCAAGTGGGACATGAACCGGAACGTTAGCGAGCCCGGCTGGCCGGATGCGCCGGGTGAGCCGCGTGAGCTTTGGGTGCGTTATGTCCGGGGTGTGTATCGCGTTTGGGAGACTCTGCGCCAGCGGCATCCCCATGTTACCTGGCAAAGCTGCTCCGGCGGAGGAGGGCGCGCCGACTTGGGGATTCTGCGTTTTGCCGATCAAGTCTGGGTGAGCGACAACACGATCCCAACCGCACGCCTTGCCATTCAAGCGGGTTTTTCGCACGTTTTCCCGGCGTCCACAATGGAAGCGTGGGTAACAGACATGGGCGAAGAATTTTTGCCACTCGAATTTCGCTTTCACCTCAGCATGTGCGGGGTGTTAGGCGTTGGGGCCGACCTGCGTCAATGGGGAGAAAAAGAGATCGCCGAGGCAAAAAAGTGGATCGCGCTCTATAAAGAGATCCGCCCCATCATTCAACAGGGCGATGTGTACCGACTTGGCTCACCTTTTACGGATGATTTTACCGGAGTCCAGTACATGAGCAAGGATCAAATGTCCGGTGTTTTGTTCGCGTTTCTGCTCCACCGGGTGGACCCGGTAGCGCCTCTCATTTTATACCCCAGGGGACTTATACCAGATCGTCTCTATACTATCGAAGGGTACCCCGGTGCTCGTTCCGGTGCAGCCTGGATGAAAACCGGCGTAATAGTTCATCTCTCCAATTTCAGCAGCGCCGTTCGCCGCATTTGGGGCGAAAAATAGTGTGAGGGCTTAGGTGGCAACTTTCGCCATCCGACGCATTTTCGGAGAAAACACAGCCAGTCGCGGGTCTCGGACCATCGAACCCGCACTGACTGCGTAATTGGACGAAAACGAATCAGTATTTCACATTAAGGGAAGCTGGCAATTTCACGGCGGAAAAAAGGCGATGAAAATCAATGCTTCATCGCCTTTTTCTTTGTGTAGCCTCAACGGGAGCGACGGGCTTGGAACCCCGTAATATCCGAAAACTAATCACGGGAAGAATGGCGTGTGAAAAAAACAACTGAGGAGCTGGACATGCCCTGCCGGTGAGGTAAACTGGCAGGGTTTTTGTGCGGGGTTGAACGGAGAGCTGAGGCATCGATGGTGTTTCGAGTGGTTCTATTTGTGTGGGAGTTTCTGATGGATGTGCTGGCGGTTAGTCGGCTGGGCGATGAGGAAAAGGAACTCGAGATTCTGCTGTTAAGACAGCAGCTGCGGATCGTGGAGCGGAAACAAGCGCGTGGGCCGCAAATCCCGCGATGGCAGAAGGTGCCGCTGGCGATGTTAGCCGTCCGGCTGAAAGAGCGGGCGAGAGATGGAAAGGCAACCGTGGAGGAAAGCGTGCGGTTGTTCAGACCAGCTACCGTCGTCGGTTGGCATCAGGCTATCGTGCGGCGGAAATGGACCTACCCGCAGCGCAGGAAACCAGGACGGCCCCCGATCAATGCGGAACTGGAGCGCTGGATCCTGCAGGTGGCGAAAGACAATCCGGGCTTGGGGTATGAAAAGCTGGCTGGCGAGTTGCGCAAGGTAGGGTTCCAGGTGAGCAAGACGACAGTGAGCATCGTACTGGAACGCTATGGCGTACCACCGGCCCCGGAACGAGGACGGCAGGACAGCTCGTGGCGTGTTTTCCTGAATCACTATAAGGACCAGTTCTTGGCGTGCGATTTTTTCACGGTCGAAACCTTGACGCTGCAAACGCTGTATGTGCTTTTCTTTGTGGAGCATGGCACCCGGAGCGTGCATCTGGCTGGCTGTACCGCCCATCCGACTGGGATGTGGGCGACCCAGCACGCGCGGCAAATGACGTGGGCATTGCAGGACCGCGAACTGCCGATGCGTTATTTGATCCACGATCACGACACCAAGTTCACCGAGGCGTTTGACACGGTGTTCGAGGCGGAAGGAGTGGAGTTGGTGGATATTCCCTACCAAGCCCCGAATGCCAACGCGTTCGCCGAACGATGGGTGCGGACGGTGCGAGAAGAGTGTCTGGACAAGCTGATCATCCTCAACGAGCGTCATTTACGCCGCGTGGTGCACGAGTATGTCGAATATTACAACACCCGGCGGCCTCATCAGGGTCTTGAACAGGACAGCCCAACTGGCATGTCCCCAGTTTCACCGGAGGGCAGGGTGCGCTATCGAAACGTGCTGGGCGGCATCATTCGGGATTACTACCGCGAGGCTGCCTAGGGCTGGATTTCCTCGTAGATTAATTTTCGGATACTACGGGATTTCTGCCAGGAATAGTGTGCTTGCGTACCGAGCCGTTCGGTGTGTGATAAGCGATTTGCCATTTGAAGGTACCATGAGCATATGGCGATATTGATTCAAACCCCTTGTGATATTCTGGCACCACGTATTGCTCGAACCCGATTTTGTACTTTCCGAGCACGCACATTGATAATGCGTCAACTGTTCTTATCAGCTTGTGGCAGTCTTCTTCAGTGGTGTCTTCGCGCACATAGAACGTAGCCGTGTACGGGTGCGTTCGCAGGGTGTCGTAAAAGGTTAGCGTGATAGGTTTCGCACGCCGTAGTTGTTTGCCAATGGCGTCAGACATCAAAAGTCCCCATTTCTACTTGCCGTAGCTATCGCCTATTATCGGCTCAAAATCCGAGCAAGACAATTCGCCCCAAATAGCCAGTGCGGGGTCGAGGGGGTGATGGGCCCGGAACACTCACTGGCTATGTCCTTTGGGCCAGAAAATAGAATATCGACAGTCATTGAAAATGCTGTTTTCTCTCAAGCAGGTAGCCTAACCAGCAGCAGGGCAATTCTTTGAGGCATAGAGCGCTCAAGCTGTTTTGTCAACAACGTATTTGAAATCGTGTGTTTTCTAGAAACTAATCAAAGACGACCCTAAAATTCGGGTGAAATGTTGAAATCGGATTATCTACAACATCTGGGCTTTCCAGCGCACGTCGCACTTGATTGCCTATCTCTGCGCGATGAGTTTCTATCTTTGGAACGAGTGTGTAGATATTTGTACAGTCAATTTGAATAGTCCGACTCTGCCCCACATCAAAAGGTATTTTGTCCCCCGTACGAATGATTTGCACGGTTGGTAAGCGGGTGGCATGTCGCAAAGCCAGTTCATAAAAAACGTTTGGATTAGAGAACGACAAATCTGCAATCACTAATTTCGCTTTCAAGATATATTCGATAACCTGCCTGGTGATCATTCCTGGTTTGTCAATTTGGTCGGCTCGGATCACCTTTAAACCATGCTTTTCCAAGGCAGGTCTTACAAGATGCTCTAAAAACAAGTCTGAATGCTTGCGGAATTCACTGTCAGGGTCACCTATAGGAGTAATATAAAAACATACAGCATCAAAATCCTGTGATGCTGATGTGGCAGTAATAGGCAATGCCTGTGCATCTGGGATGGTTATAGGCGGGGTTGCTGTTTCTTCGATTGACTGAGAAAGGTCTTCCAATAAATGCTCAACAGTCAAAATACGTTCCGCACCCGCCTTTACTTGTAGCAAGCCAACAAACTTCAAATTGACAAGGAAAATGTCGGCTAATTCCTCGATTAGTTTTTCATCTATTCCCTGCTCAGCGAGCGTATCCAAAATCACTTTTCTTACTGGGACCTTATGCTAGTTTTCGTTGATAGAAACGAAGTCTCCCGGTATGGTTTGGAAGTGAGCGACCAAACTCATTCCAAGCCGACCAGGAGACACCAGGATGATAGCCAGTTTCGATGATTTTTGCCTGTACATGTACGTGA
>JAHDLC010000041.1 GCA_018436595.1 Synergistaceae bacterium
AGCTCAGCTTCATCAGGAAACATTGGCCTGGGCTGCCAAACGCAATGAGCAAGAAGCGATGATTCACTGGTGCTTTGATGTGCACCAGGCACGTACCAAGCTCGCACGTCTTTATCCTTAGAATTCGCTGTGGTCAACCAGTAGGTCGGCAGTTTTCGCCCAGACCGTTGCATAGCTTCTCAAGCGCGGCCACCGGCTTTAAAAATGCTGTTTGCGCAAGTCCAAGTTCATGTCTATAATGGCCCCCAATTACGATCCGACATGTAACCAGTAAATTCAGTAGACCGCAATTAAGCGGCGGACGGAACGATAATTTCTAATGAGAAGCCTTGCCGTTGTTTGATGATCTCCCACAACCACATGCGCCAGCGCGCGAGTGGGAGCAAATGATGCAAGACTTGACGCGGACCGGGCTTGGGAATAAACAAATGCTGCCATTTGACGAAGGTCCACAAGTTGAGCAACAGCAAGGCCAGGGCGACGAGGAACAAACGCCAGGCTGCCGACGTCGAGGTCGTACGTGCGCGCAGGGTGTTCATCAAGCGATAGCTGGTTTCGATGCCAAAGCGTCGGCGGTACTCATCGGCAACCTGATGAGGCGTCATCTTCAACGTGCCCAGGGTCACATAGGCAAAGCGCTGGAGGCCATGATCGCCAAAGCGTCCCTTTTTGTACCGGCAGACCACCGTAATCGGCAGCACATGAGTGCCATACAGGCTGCTATGCCGGGCATAGGTGGTGGTGTGGCTGGTGCGTCCGGTCAAGACGCGCCGCGCGCCGCCCTTCTTGCCTCGGATCATCAAGGGCATGATGGTTGGAAATGGTTGCTCAAGCAGGTACCCCACTATCGCGTTGTTATCGAATTCACGGTCCAGCATCAAGCGGCGTATCCGCAGCCCAGCGGCGCGTGCGGTATCCAAGACCCGTGTCAGCGCATCCAGAGTGGTGTCCGACCGCCGGTGCAGACTGAGCGCCAGCGTATAGCGGCGGTTCGCCTTGACCACACACAAGGTCGTGAAGCTGTGAAAATGCGTCGTGCCACTCTTCGCACGCCCGCGCCGCACATGCTCGTCATCGGCTTCATGCCGCCCATGGTACGGAATATCCGTGAAGTCCACCGCGCAGGGGCGGGCGCGGTTCAACAAGCCCTGCGGTACCCGCGCCACCAACAGCGCATTCACGGTCGCTTCCAATTCTCCCAGGCGTGCATCATCCATCAGCAGCGTTTTCACCGCGTTGCGCACCGTGTTCGGACTGGGTGCACCTGTCAACAGCCCACTGGCGGTCTCGACGGTCGTTTGTTGCACCGCTGCCGTGACCAACACATCCCAGATATCGCTGGCTTCGTAATCACTGTGGTCCATGTCCAACTCGAAATACGCTTGCAGCACTTCACTGGTCAATTCGTACACGTCGTTCGCGGTCAACCGTTTCATTGGGGTAGACTGGTTACGGGACATTGGGAGCTTCCTTTCCGTTTTCGCAAACAAAAAGGTATCCCGATGTCCCCATTTTTCAAACTGCACCTACCCATTGCGGTCTACTGAAATTCGGTGTTCCGTTTGTGTTTCGCAGGGTTTAAAGAATAAAAGGATTACAAGAAATCCGTTCGCAAATAGCACCGACGTGACGGCTCTTCTTGTGATTTTTATCGCGTTTTTTGCAAGCGCTTACAATAGCGATGTTTGCCGATTTTTTGTTAACGCGTTGAAAGCGTTTACAATGAAGAGCCCCGTTGTTTTTTTGGAGTTTTTTGAAAGCGTTTACATTTGATGAGCAATAGGAAAAGTTCTCCAAAAAAGAAACAGCGTGTCACTATCAATGACGTCGCGCGTGCTGCTGGTGTATCCAACGCGACGGTGTCGCGTGTCCTGAGCGAGTACGAGTTTGTCAAGGAGTCCACGCGCAACCGCGTAATGGAGGCAGTGGAACGGCTGGGTTATGTCCCCAATCTGCAAGCACGCAGCCTGGCTAGCGGCCATTCTCAAATTATCGGACTGCTCGTGCCGAATCTGGATAATAGCTATATCGGCACAATCACGCAGGGTATCGATCAGGAGTTAGCACACTCCAACTACGACGTGATGTTGTATACAAGCCACCGTCATCCAGGCAAAGAATCGTACTATGTCGACGCCTTTGCAAATGGACTGACAGAAGGCTTGCTGCTCATTGCCCCCCTGGTTCCGGCTGCTTACCTGGACACGCTGCGCGCGCAGAATATCCCCTACATTTTGATCGATCAGGCGGATGCCGCAGAAAGCAGCAATGTGGTTGAAGCAACCAATTGGCAAGGCGCATATGAAGCTACCCGTTACCTGTGCGAGTTGGGCCACACACGGATCGCGTTTATTACAGGTTGGCTCGGTGTCCAAAGCGCCATAGACCGACTGGAAGGCTACAAAGCAGCTTTGACTGATGGCGCCATTCCCATCAGGGAAGAATTGGTCATCCAAGGCGATTACCAGCAGCAAACCGGTTACGAGATCACCCAAAAATTGTTGCAGAGCGTAGATCCTCCGCCAACAGCCATTTTTGCATCCAACGATCTATCAGCTTTTGGCGCGATGGATGCTGCACGCGAAGCCGGTCTTGCTATTCCTGACGACCTCTCCATTCTCGGCTTTGATGATATTCCTCAGGCGTCTTTCGTCTATCCCAAGCTGACAACGGTTCGCCAGCCACTCGAACTGATGGGGCAAGTCGCCGTCAAGATGCTCTTGGAGCAAATCGAGGATCGGAGTCTTCCGCCACAACGAGTTGCGCTGGCTACCCAACTCGTCATTCGCGATTCGTGTAGGCGCATAGATCCAACAGAATAAACACCGGTAACACTGAAAAGAACAGGAGTAGAAGCCTATTGCAAACAAATCAATACCCGTTTCACCTTCGAATCTGATCAACTGATCCATTTCGCCATCGTTTAGAGAATCTTTGGAGGAAAAAATGTCACCGGAAATTACTCGTCGCAATTTCATAAAGCTAATATCTGCGAGCGCTGGCACTTTCCTGCTTACCGAAGCAGGGCTGGTACCCATTCCTGAAGAGCTTGCCGGACCGAGTGAAGCACTCGCCGCTCAATCGGGCACCTTCCCGCGCGAGGAGACCGTGATCGCCAGAATCCTCACCGGGCGTGTTGGCACACCTGACAACTTCAACCACTGGGTTGGCTGGAAATGGCAAGACCGTGGTATGCAGAACCTGGCTGATGAGCCTCTGTGGACGGTTGACTTTGCCACCGGTGAAATCATCAATGGCTCTGCCGCTGGTGATCCGACGTATAACGAGGACTTCACAAGCCTCACGGTCCCGCTGCGCCAGGGTGTTACCTGGTCGGATGGCGAACCTTTTACCGCTGCCGATGTGGTCTATTGCATCGAAACCCTGATGGCACATGAGGGATTCAATGCCCACACCTTCTTTGTGGATAACGTCGCTTCTGTGACTGCACTCGATGACTACACCGTCGAGTTCCAGTTGAAGCAGCCCAACTCGCGCTTCCACACCACCTTTCTCGACCGTTGGGGCTGCACCCGCATCTTCCCCAAGCACATCTTTGAGCAGCAAGAAGATCCGACGCTGTTTGACTTCAATCCGTATGTGGGCTGCGGGCCTTACAAATTACACAGTTTCGATCCTCAGGGCAGCTGGACAGCCTGGGAAAAACGTGAAGACTGGGACAAAAGCCCGACCGGTATCCTGTATGGAGAACCTCAGCCCAAGTACATCGTTTTCCAGTACTTTGCCGATGAAGGCGCACAGATCCTGGCCCAATTGACACACGAACTGGATGTGGTGGAACTCTCCGCCGATGGTCTCAAGGCGCTGTTGGCCCAATCGGATACCTCTCGTGCTTACCAGCCGACCTTCCCCTTCGTGGTCAACAACGACCCCTGCATCACCGGCATCGTGTACAACACCGCCCGGCCTCCGTTCGATAACGTCGACGTCCGTTGGGCATTGACGCTGGCGATCGACATTGTCGAGTACACAAGCATCGCCGTCGACTCCACTGGCACCTTGAGTCCGGTGCATATTCCGCACCTTGGCCCATATCCTGAACTTTACATTGGACCGATGCAGGACTGGCTAAAGGAATTCACGATTGATGTGGGCGACGGCGAAACCTTTGCGCCTTATGATCCTGAAGCGCCGAAGCGTGTTGCAGACTACGCCAGGAGCCGCGGTTACGTTTTCCCCGACGATGAGGAATTCATCGCAAAGACGTTCGGTCTTGGCTGGTACAAGTTTGCCCCCGACATCGCCGAGAAGCTGCTGTTGAAGAATGGCTTCACCAAGGATGACGGCAAGTGGTATCTGCCGGATGGTAGCCGCTGGAAGATCTCTTATATGACAGGTACTGTACTTACCAACCATGATGCGCGCAATGCCGCTGCTGCCGTACAACAGTGGAGGAAGTTCGGCATCGATGCCGAAATGTTTAACACGGAAAATGGCTCTGATCTGGGATACGTTGGCGACTTTGATGTGGAAACCGTCTGGCCGGGGCGGGAGCCATGGGGCGCGGGTCCCGACCTGTATCGCGTGCTCGACGACTGGAACTCGGTCTATATAAAGCCCGTCGGAGAACGTGTTCAGTCGTCTTATCACTCGCGCTGGTCAAGCCCGGAGATGGACGACATCATCAGGCGGCTGCGTGAGACAGACCCCTTCAACACCGAACAGGTCGTTGCCATTGGCATTGAGGGACTCAAGGAAGCGGTCAAGAATATGCCCAGCACGCCAACCTACGGCTACACCGGTTTCATTGGCTGGGATGAGACCTATTGGACCAACTGGCCTGGCAGCGAAAACCCTTATTGCGTGCCTTACACCCACTGGCCCAACTTCAAGTACATGACCCCCTTCCTGAAATCCACTAAGGCGTAGGGACTACTTCAGCACTACAGTTACGCTTCTTCCTGGGCGGGTTTCCCCGCCCAGGAAGGTAAATTCTTCACTAGTTGATTTTGTTAAGGAGTATGGACTTATGAGGGAAAAACCATGCCATTCGTAAAACGCTATCTCATCCCTCGTCTGATTCAATACTTTTTAGTAATTTGGGTAGGTATCACCGTTGTTTTCTTCATCCCCAGACTCACCCCGAATGACCCAGTCATAAAAATGATCGATCAGATGAGGGCACGGGGTTCGACATTAGAGCCGGGCACAATGGATAGCATCATGGAAGACCTGACCGAGATGTATGGACTGGAGGGATCCTGGCCGGAGCAATATGTCGCCTTTTGGCGCAATCTGGCCCATGGTGATCTCGGCGTTTCGTTCTTTCAATTTCCCGCCCCCGTGACCGACCTTGTTTCTAACGCCTTACCCTGGACCCTGGGTCTCCTGCTGACCACGACGGCTATCTCGTGGATACTCGGCAATATTGTCGGAGGAATAGCGGGTTACTACACGCGTAGAAGTTGGTCGCGCATCCTGGATGCGATCGCCATGGTGATCCGCCCACTGCCTTATTATATATTTGCCTTCATGTTGCTCCTGCTTTTTGCTTATCACTGGCGCTGGTTCCCGGTTACAGGTGGGGCATCGCTAGGCGCTTTACCTGAGTTCACCTGGGCTTACATTCAGGATGTCCTTCGGCATTCGTTCTTGCCGGGCCTGTCACTAGCCGTACTGGGCATGGCGGTCAACTTTCAAGTCATGAAACTGCTGGTGCAGAATGTCAATTCCGAAGACTACGTCCAATATGCCCGGTTGGGTGGGGTTACTAATGCGCGCATCGTGAGTAAATATGTCATCCGTAACGCCTTACTGCCGCAAATCACTGGCCTGGCACTTTCGTTTGGGCAACTCTTCAGCGGGGCACTGATTACCGAGATTGTTTTTGGTTATCCTGGCGTAGGGATGTTGCTGTATCGTGCCATCCTCAATGGCGATTACAACCTGATCATGGGGATCACGGTTCTTTCTATTTTTGGTATCACCACGGCGATGCTGATTGTTGACCTGACCTACCCCTTGTTTGACCCAAGGGTAAGATACACATAAGGAAACCAGTACCGTGAGAACTCTCATAGATCTATTCAAAGATTATCGTTTCAGCGTCGCCTTTCTCGTGCTGTCCGTTATTCTGATCCTGGCCATCCTGTCCTTTTCATCGCCGTACGATCCAACCGTGTGGTATGTTGTCCCGCGAGATATGAAGCCATCGGCAGACCACATACTTGGTACAGATTCAAATGGACAGGATATCTTCTGGCAAGCCACGTTCGCCGTGCGCAATTCCCTGATTATCTCCCTCATCTCCGCCCTGGTTTCGAGGGTGATCGCAATCCTGGTTGGCATGATTGCAGGCTATACAGGCGGCTTAGTCGATCGAGTGTTGATGTTTATCAGTGACAGCCTGCTGGTCATCCCACTCTTTTTGATCATGGTCATGTTAGCCATGATGGTGCGGGAACATATGAATCTGGTGGTGCTAGTGGTTGACCACAGCGAATTCTAAGGATAAAGACGTGCGAGCTTGGTACGTGCCTGGTGCACATCAAAGCACCAGTGAATCATCGCTTCTTGCTCATTGCGTTTGGCAGCCCAGGCCAATGTTTCCTGATGAAGCTG